>NZ_JADBRS010000001.1:0-723445 GCF_014930775.1 Enterobacter cloacae complex sp. P38RS | reverse complement strand
ACGGGTTCTTATGCCTCAGTTGTAAGTGTCTACCATGTCCCCGAACAAGTGTTCACTATGTCCCCGGACCGTACACCCTGTGGGAGAGGGAGAAAACCGGGCAAGGACGTTAAGCGGAAATCTGCTCCATCGCCTGCAATATACGTTTATCCGAAATCGGATACGGCGTACCGAGCTGCTGGGCAAAGAAGCTGACGCGCAGCTCCTCGATCATCCAGCGGATCTCCTGCACATCTTCATCGTCGCGGCGCGCCGGCGGCAGCTTGTTTAACCACTGCTGCCACGCCTGCTGCACGCTTTCGACCTTCAGCATCTGCGCGCGATCGCGGTGCGGATCGATCGCCATTTTCTCCAGACGTTTTTCAATCGCCTGCAGATAGCGCAGCGTATCGCCCAGACGCTTAAAGCCGTTGCCGGTGACAAAGCCGCGGTACACCAGCCCCGCCATCTGCGCCTTCACGTCCGACAGCCCCAGCGCCATGGTCATATCCACGCGCCCCTTCAGGCGCTTGTTGATGTTGAACACGGCGGTGAGGATCTGCTCGACCTGTTTGGCAATCTCCACCACGGTGTCGTTCAGCTCGGCGCGAACCTTGTCATGCAGCTTCGCAAAACCTTCTTCCGTCCAGACCGGGCCGCCCGCCTCGTGGATCAGCTTGTCCACGCCGCAGGAGATGCAGTCGTCAATCAGATCCAGCACTTTGCCGTACGGGTTAAAGTAGAGCCCCAGCTTGGCTTTGTTCGGCAGCTTCTCGTGCAGATACTTGATCGGCGACGGGATGTTGAGCAGCAGCAGGCGGCGCAGCCCGCGCCACATCATCTGCTGCTGTTCCTGCGGGTTATCAAACAGCTTGATCGCCACGCTGTCGCGCTCGTCCACGAGCGCCGGCCAGGCTTTAACCTTATAGTTGCCGCGCTTCTGCTCGTAGCTTTCCGGAAGCTGGCCAAAGCTCCAGATATGCAGCCCGCTCTGCTCGATGCCGTCGTCGGCCACCGCAGAGAGCGTCTCCTGAACTTTGCCTTTCAGCGCCTCTTTCAGCTCGCTGAGGGAACGCCCTTCCAGCAGCTTTTTGTTTTTATCGTCCACCACGCGGAAGCTGATTTTCAGGTGATCGGGCACCTGATCCCAGTTCCAGTCGTCGCGGTCGATGGTCGTCCCGGTCATGCGGCGGAATTCACGCTCCAGCGCGTCCAGCAGCGGCAGTTCCAGCGGCGTGACGCGGCCCAGAAACGCTTCCGCATAATTTGGCGCTGGCACAAAATTGCGCCGCACCGGTTTCGGCAGGGATTTGATCAGCGCAATCACCAGCTCGCGGCGCAGGCCGGGAATTTGCCACTCAAACCCGCTCTCGTCGACCTGGTTTAACAGCGGCAGCGGAATGTGGACGGTTACGCCGTCCGCGTCGGTGCCCGGTTCAAACTGGTAGGTCAGACGCAGCTTGAGGTTGCCCTGATGCCAGAAGTTCGGGTAGTCGAGCTTGCTGACCGACTCCGCCCCCTCTTTAATCAGCATGCTCTTTTCGAAGTTGAGCAGGTCCGGCGTCGCTTTGCTGGCCTTCTTCCACCAGCTGTCAAAGTGGCGGGCGGAGATAACATCATGGCTGATGCGCTGGTCGTAAAACTCAAACAGCGCCTCATCGTCCACCAGAATGTCGCGGCGTCGGGACTTGTGCTCAAGCTCTTCCACCTCGGCGCGCAGCTTCAGGTTTTCACGGAAGAAGGCGTGGCGCGTCTGCCAGTCGCCCTCCACCAGCGCGTGGCGGATAAACAGCTCGCGGCACAGCGCCGGATCGATCTGGCTGTAGTTGACCTTACGCGCGGCGACCACCGGCAGGCCGTAAACGGTCACTTTTTCGGTCGCCATCACCGCGCCCTGCGCGCGCTCCCAGTGCGGCTCGCTGTACGAGCGCTTAAGCAGATGCTGCGCCACCGGCTCCACCCATTCCGGATCGATACGAGCGGCAATGCGTCCCCACAGGCGGCTGGTTTCCACCAGCTCCGCGACCATGGTCCACTTTGGCGGCTTTTTGAACAGGCCGGAGCCGGGAAAGATGGAGAAACGGGCGTTACGCGCGCCGGTATACTCCTGCTTCTCGGCGTCCTTCATCCCAATGTGGGACAGCAGGCCGGTCAGCAGCGCGATATGGATTTCGCGGTACTCTGCCGGCTCGCTGTTCACCGGAATGCCCAGCTCTTTCACCACCTGGCGAAGCTGGGTGTAGATATCCTGCCACTCGCGCACGCGCAGGTAGTTGAGGAAATCCACGCGGCACTGGCGGCGGAACTGGTTCGAAGAGAGCGCCTTCTGCTGCTCGCCGAGGTAGTTCCACAGGTTCACGAAGGCGAGGAAATCGGACTCTTTGTCGTGGAAGCGGCGATGCTTTTCGTCCGACGCCTGCTGTTTGTCCATCGGCCGCTCGCGCGGATCCTGAATAGAGAGCGCCGAGGTAATGATCATCGCCTCGCGCACGCAGCCGTGCTTTTGCGCTTCCAGCACCATGCGCGCCAGACGCGGGTCGACCGGAAGCTGGCTGAGCTGGCGGCCCAGCGGCGTCAGCTTATAGACCGTTGCCTGCTCGTCGGTGGTAATCGCCCCGAGCTCTTCCAGCAGACGCACGCCGTCCTGAATGTTGCGCTTATCCGGCGCTTCGACAAACGGAAACGCCGCGATGTCGCCCAGCCCCAGGGCCGTCATCTGCAGGATTACGGACGCCAGGTTGGTGCGCAGAATTTCCGGGTCGGTAAATTCCGGACGCGACAGGAAATCGTCTTCGGAATAGAGGCGAATACAGATCCCTTCCGACACGCGGCCACAGCGGCCCTTACGCTGGTTAGCAGACGCCTGGGAGACGGGCTCAATCGGCAGCCGCTGAACCTTGGTGCGGTAGCTGTAGCGGCTGATGCGCGCCGTGCCCGGGTCGATCACGTATTTAATCCCCGGTACGGTCAGCGAGGTCTCCGCCACGTTGGTCGCCAGCACGATGCGGCGTCCGCTGTGTGGCTGGAAGACGCGGTTTTGCTCGCTGTTCGACAGGCGCGCGTACAGCGGCAGGATCTCGGTGTGGCGCAGGTCGCGCTTGCTGAGCGCATCGGCAGTATCGCGAATTTCGCGCTCGCCGCTCATGAAGATCAGGATGTCGCCCGCGCTCTCGTTGCCCAGCTCGTCAACGGCGTCGAAGATGGCCTGCAGCTGATCGCGTTCGGTATCGTCCGCCTCTTCCACAATCGGGCGATAGCGCACTTCCACCGGATAGGTGCGGCCCGACACTTCAATAATTGGCGCATTGTTGAAGTGTTTTGAGAAGCGCTCCGGGTCGATGGTCGCGGAGGTGATGATGATTTTCAGATCAGGGCGACGCGGCAGCAGCTCTTTAAGATAGCCAAGCAGGAAGTCGATGTTCAGGCTGCGCTCGTGCGCTTCATCGATGATGATGGTGTCGTACTGCATCAGCAGGCGGTCCTGCTGTATTTCCGCCAGCAGGATACCGTCCGTCATCAGCTTGACCATGGTGTTGTCGCTGACGTGGTCGCTGAATCGCACCTTGTAGCCGATGCAGCCGCCCGGCTCCGTCTGCAGCTCTTCGGCAATACGGTTCGCCACGGTGCGCGCCGCCAGACGACGCGGCTGGGTGTGGCCAATCAGCCCCTTCACCCCGCGGCCCAGCTCCATACAGATTTTCGGCAGCTGGGTGGTTTTTCCCGAACCGGTTTCCCCCGCGACAATCACCACCTGGTGATCGCGGACGGCCTCAAGGATGTCCTGTTTCTTCTGGCTGACGGGCAGGTTTTCCGGGTAGGTAATCACCGGGCGCGCAGCTTCGCGCAGCACAACCTTCCCTGCCGCCTGTTCAATCTCTTTGGCCATCTCCTGGTAAATGGCCTGTTGTGCATCAGGATTTTTAACCTTCTTCACGCCGTGCAGACGGCGGGCGAAGCGCTGTTTATCGCGCAGCGTCAGAGAATCGAGCTGTTGCAGGAGCATCGGGAAGGTGAATTTTTGTTGTTCTGTCATAGCGTTAACGGGCAGTGCTCTGCCGGATAAAATCTCTTTTTAATGATTGCTATAGAGTACCACATTGACGCTTTTAGCGCCTTATTCAAAAAATTCGAACATAGACTTCGATATATTGCGCTATCTCTGTGGCAGGATTGTGAATAAAGTGTCAACAAGCAACGGGGCACCCCCCTTCAATCAAATGCAACAACAGGAATCACCCATGAGCAAAGTATTAGTTTTGAAATCCAGTATTCTGGCAGGGTACTCTCAGTCTGGTCAGCTGTCTGATTACTTCGTTGAACAGTGGCGTGAACAGCATTCTGCAGACGAAATCACCGTGCGTGACCTTGCAGCAAACCCTATTCCTGTGCTGGACGGCGAGTTGGTTGGCGCGCTGCGCCCAAGCGATGCGCCACTGTCCCCGCGTCAGCAGGAAGCCCTGGCCCTGTCCGACGAGCTGATTGCTGAGCTGCAGGCGCACGACGTTATCGTCATCAACGCCCCAATGTACAACTTCAACATTCCTACCCAGCTGAAGAACTACTTCGACCTGGTGGCGCGCGCTGGCGTAACCTTCCGCTACACCGAGAACGGCCCGGAAGGTCTGGTAAAAGGCAAGCGTGCGATCGTCCTGACCAGCCGTGGCGGTATTCATAAAGATACCCCAACTGACCTGGTTGCGCCGTACCTGAGCCTGTTCCTGGGCTTCATCGGCATCACTGACGTGAACTTCGTGTTCGCGGAAGGCATCGCTTACGGTCCTGAAGTGGCGACCAAAGCGCAGACCGACGCGAAAGCCGCCATCGACAGCCTGGTAGCCGCGTAAGATTTCCCCCTCTCACCGCCCGGTGGGAGGGTTTTTCTTTTCCCCGCATTTCGCTATCATCCGCATCCACTCTCCAGCCGGGCGGCCTGATGTCTGCGATTATCGATTCTTTTATTGCCCCACCGTGTCACGACGACATTGAGATCCTCTGGCAGGATGATCATCTGCTGGTGATTAATAAGCCTTCTGGCCTGCTCAGCCTCTCGGGCAAAAACCCGCAAAACCTCGATTCTGTCCATTATCGTCTGGTCCAGACGTTCCCCGGCTGCACGCTGGTACACCGTCTGGATTTCGGCACGTCCGGGCTGATGGTGGTTGCGCGCAATAAGGCCATCAACGCGGCGCTTTGCCAGCAGTTCAGCCAGCGCAGCGTGGAGAAAGTCTACAGCGCCCTGCTTTATGGGCATCTGGAAAACGACGAGGGAATAATAGACGCGCCCATTGCCAAAGACCCGGCGCTGTTCCCGCTGATGTCGATCTGCGCCATCAACGGTAAACCCGCCCGTTCCCGCTATCGGGTGGTGGAACGTTTTTTTCGGGGGACAGGAGTGCCGTTAACGCGGGTGGAACTGACGCCGGAAACCGGGCGAACCCACCAGCTGCGCATCCACTGCCAACAGCTCGGGCACCCTATTCTGGGCTGCGATCTGTATGGCGGTCTTGACGCGCCGGGGGCTAAGGAAACGCCCCGGCTGATGCTGCATGCCAGCGAGCTGAATTTTATTCATCCCGTGAGCGGAGAGCCGGTTAACGCCCGCCACGCCGCCCCGTTTTGAACGCGGTTTACCACATCAAATCGTCAGGAATTTTGAAGTCCGCGTACGGATCGTCTTCGTCCAGCTCTTCCTGACTGAGCGCGCTGTTTAACACGATGCTGTCGGCATCGCGCTGGGCAATTTTATCAGCCACCACCGCCGGAATGATCGCGTATTCACAATCGCCGTTTGCATTGAGCACCAGGCGCGCAATGGCCAGACGGCCGTTGATCAGCTGGGTTTGCGTCTGCTTGTCGACCTCAATTTTTTTGATCAGATTACCGTCGGTGAAGTTAAAGGTGATGTTGCCCTTCGCCACGGTGATGCGGTTCATCTCGATCAGCTGCTTCACCTGCGCTTTAAACTCTTTAGCGAGTACGGCCTGCTTCTGCTGCTCGCTCAGCAGCTTGTCACGCTCGATCTGCGCCTTCTTATTCTCTTCTACCGCTTCCCGAGCCTCACGTGCCTGAACGCGTGATTTCTTTGCCGTGCGCTGCACTTTCGCCGCTTTCTTGCTGCTGACCAGGCCCGCTTTCAGCATCTGCTCTTGTAAGGTGAGTTTTGTCATGATCGTTTCTAAACCGGTTGGAAATTTTGGGGATTATAGCGGGAATTGGGGATGGTGTACCAGAGAAGCAGATATGGCGTTTAGCTGCCTGAATCTGGTTCATTATTGATTCAACATATACTCACGCTAACGCCTAAAAAAATGGTTAAAAATTGCCAGGTTATTTTCTTAAAAAAAATGAGCAGTTCATAAATTTGATGTGGGTTGAATATCTGTGTTCGCTTCAGGCGTAGGCTGCTTTTTCTTATTAAAGAATGAAAAAATATGCCCTTGAAAGAAACAATGTTGCTTAACGATAAGGATTCGGCATGTTCCGACTCTACCGGTCACATGATTTAACACGGCAATTAAGCCCTGGAGATTTTCAATACATTCTCACGCCAGCAGGTTCGCTGAAAGAGGCATGTATACATTATGATCTGTCTTATGAAGCGAACGGTCAAAGCCTCTCTTTTGGTCTTCCCAAAAAAATATACAGCGTGTTCCCATATAAAAGGCCGTATGAGCGAAAAGGTCGCGGCTACGCAGATCCGATTTATGATGAAGTTGAGCAAGAGCTGCAAATTGGCTGGCTTGTTGGTGTAGATACCTCCAGGCGCTGGAGCAGCGACCGGAATCCATTTTACATCGACGACAACGGCGATCTGATGTTTACTCCAACAGCCTCATCCTGGCATGCATGGTATAAGGACGAAATCATGAGTGCCTACCGGCACGTTATTGCCGATCGGCAAGGCAGGAAGCCTGCCCCCACTCAACGGATACATTATGATTATTACGGACCAACAACTGCACGATCGGGGAAAACGCTGAACAGTAAAACCGTTGGCCGCCTGCTGGCCGCTGGCGGTGTATATAACGGCAACATTGAAGGGTTTCATGAAACCGCGCAGCAGCTTGGCGGTGATGCTCCAGCGGGTTACGATCAAGTGATGAATAACAAAGGGTTAATTATTACGGGTGCCTCTATTGCAGCAGGATTAACAATGGGCAGGTTGAATCCTCTAAGCGAGATAGATGAAATATCGGGTCTCAGTAAAATACCAACGTTTGAAAGCCCATATGTAAAAGGTTTCACATCTGAAAGCGGTACGTTAGTGAACGCTGAACACGCCATTATCGATCCGAAAAAGCTCGCCACCTATGCTTTAGATTCAACACATCCTACAGGTGGGCACAAAGCCAGGGTGTTTGAGTCAGCGCTGGGATACAACCCAACTAATGCAGATGTTTTAGCAGCAAGAATTCAGGAAGGCGTATTATCGGTCCCAGCAAAAGTGTTGCAGGCCAACAATTACGGTCAAACAATGGCTGTCGATATGCCCATTTTAGGCGTCAACGGTGAAACAGCGATCGTGCGTACAGGCTGGATGTATGAAACTGACGCGCTAGTTCCTCGCCTGACAACCCTATTCGTTAAATGAGAAAACAAAAATGAAAAGAGCCGAATTAGACGTTGTGGTTTTAGACGAGGATTTACCTAATGAAGGACTGGTAAAAGGGGCTGTTGGTACGATTGTTATGGTTTTCGATACCCCGACACTGGGCTATCTTGTCGAATTTTGCGACGAGGAAGGAAGAACAATAGCAATGCCTGCTTTGCTACCCGCTCAGCTAAAGAGTTATTTCATTCCTGGCACCCTCAAAACGCGGTTGGTTCGCCCCGAATAAAGCGTGTTTGAAAGCGTAAGCCTGCAGTATGAAATAATTACCTGGCGCATCGCCGCTGGGAACATCATGCACAGCGACGCCTGGGACGAACGTCCTACAGCATAGCCCAAAGGGGCCCGATGCCCCTTACTCTTTCACTTCCATGCCTGAAGCAATCTGAAGTTTCCACTCAGCGTCTCCCTGTTCATGAACTTCCCTCATGTTGCATTGAAATTAAGTCACTTCCCCTGCGCCGCGGGCTCAGGCATAAATTATGCATTAGTAACTTATTAGCAACATGAACTTAGGATGCATAACCACAATGAGCAAAGCTTTCACATATACCCTTAAGCGCAGTTGCTTCGATGAGAATTACAATCCGTCAGAAAATACGCGTACGACCACCAACTTTGCCAACCTGGCGCGTGGGGAAAAACGTCAAGAAAACCTGCGCAATACGCTGGTGATGATCAACAACCGCTTTAACGCCCTGGCGCGCTGGGATAACCCGACCGCCGATCGCTACGCGGTTGAGCTTGAAATCATCTCTGTCGATTTGAACATTGGCGCGGAAAAGCCGTTCCCGGCCATTGAGATTTTGCAGACGTATATTGTCGACAAAAAAAATAACCAGCGTATCGCAGGCATTGTCGGGAATAACTTCTCCTCTTACGTGCGGGATTATGATTTCAGCGTCCTGCTGCTGGAGCACAACAAGAACCAGCAGCACTTCAGTATTCCGGAAAAGTTTGGCGAACTGCACGGCAATATTTTCCGCCATTTTGTGAACTCGCCGGAATACAAAGAGAACTTCAGAAAGGGCCCGGTGATCTGCCTGAGCGTCTCGAGCAAAGACACCTATCGCCGCACCGGTAACCAGCACCCTGTTCTGGGTATTGAGTACGCGCCGGATGGCGAGTCGTTAACGGAACTGTACTTCGCCAAAATGGGCCTGAAGGTCCGCTACTTCATGCCGGAGAACAGCGTGGCACCTTTCGCGTTCTTCTTTACCGGAGACTTGCTGAGCGATTACACCGATCTGGAACTGATCGGCACCATCAGCACGATGGAGACATTCCAGAAAATCTATCGCCCGGAAATTTATAACGCGAACTCGGCGGCGGGACTGTTTTATCGCCCGGACCTGAACCAGCAGGATCATTCATTAACCAAAATTGTTTACGACCGCGAAGAGCGAAGCCGGTTGGCGATTGAACAGGGTCGATTTACCGAAGAATATTTCATTAAGCCTTATAAACACATTCTCGAGCAGTGGTCTGATAACTACACGCTTTAATTCATCAAAAAAGGTCTTTTATTATGAAAACATTGCTCCCGACGTCTACGGCTGGCAGCCTGCCTAAGCCGACCTGGCTTGCGCAACCTGAAACGCTCTGGTCTCCGTGGAAACTGGAGGATCAGGAATTACTGGCGGGTAAACAGGATGCACTGCGCCTGTCTCTTGACGAGCAGATCCGTGCGGGAATCGATATTGTCAGCGACGGGGAACAGACCCGTCAGCACTTCGTCACCACCTTTATTGAACACCTGAGCGGCGTCGATTTTGAAAATCGCCAAACCGTGCGCATTCGTAACCGCTACGACGCCAGCGTGCCTACCGTGGTTTCTGCCGTTGCGCGTCAGAAGCCGGTATTCGTGGACGATGCAAAATACCTGCGCCAGCTCACGGACAAGCCGATCAAATGGGCCCTGCCTGGGCCAATGACCATGATCGACACCCTTTACGACGCGCATTATAAAAGCCGCGAAAAGCTGGCCTGGGAATTCGCCAAAATCCTCAACCAGGAAGCGCGCGAATTAGAAGCCGCGGGCGTGGATATTATCCAGTTCGACGAGCCGGCGTTTAACGTCTTTTTTGATGAGGTCAACGACTGGGGTATCGCCGCGCTCGAGCGCGCCATTGAGGGTCTGAAATGCGAAACCGCGGTACACATCTGCTACGGCTACGGCATCAAGGCCAATACCGACTGGAAAAAGACGCTCGGCTCAGAATGGCGCCAGTATGAAGAGGCCTTCCCTAAGCTGCAAACCTCTAACATCGACATCATCTCCCTGGAGTGCCACAACTCCCGCGTTCCGATGGATCTGCTGGAGCTGATTCGCGGTAAAAAGGTGATGGTTGGGGCGATTGACGTGGCAACCAACACCGTCGAAACGCCAGAAGAGGTCGCCGACACCCTGCGTAAAGCGCTGCAGTTCGTCGACGCCGACAAGCTTTACCCCTCAACCAACTGCGGCATGGCTCCCCTCTCCCGTCAGGTGGCTAACGGTAAGCTGAAAGCGCTCAGCGCCGGCGCAGAAATTATCCGCAAGGAGCTCGGCGCGTAATTGCCTTACGTTTGCCAGTACGGCGGCGAGCCGAAAAACGCCACGTAATAATCAATCACCGCCCTGACGTTCAGGGGCGGATGACGTGCGTGAGGATAGATCGCCGCAATATTCAGCGGCTCCGTATTGATAGCGCACGCCATTTCCGGCATAAGAGCGACCAGCTCCCCCCGCTGCAGCCTGTCGCCAATCAGCCAGTCCGGAAACAGGACGAGCCCCATTCCACCCAGCGCGGCAATGAGCAGCGACTCCGCATTATTGGACGTCATCAGCGGCGCGACGGGATAGTGCACCCAATTCTCCCCCTTGCGTCGCACAAGCCAGCGATTAGGGCCAGACGAACCGCGATACACCAGGCATTTATGCTGGCTCAGCTCGGCCGGGTCGGCCGGTACGCCGTGTTGACGCAGATACGCGGGCGACGCGGCAAGATGGTAGCGCTGCTGCCCCAAGATGCGGGCGTGGAACGTCGAGTCCGTCAGCGTGCCGATGCGAAAAATGAGGTCGGCGGCATCCCGGTGCGGGTCGATAAAGTCATCGGTCAGCGTCAGCTCTATGGTTAACCGTGGATAACGCTCGGCCAGGCCTGCCAGGCCGGGTGCAACATGCCTCTGTCCAAAAAATACCGGCCCGTTAATGCGTACCGTGCCGGAGGGTTCGGTCGAACGTTCATCCAGCTCCCGACGCGCCTCTTCGAAGTTATCGACCATCGCCCGGGCATAGCGGAGAAAAAGATGCCCGTTTTCCGTGGGGATCACCGCCCGGGTATTGCGATAGAACAGCTGCTGGCCGAGCGCGTCCTCAAGCTGATGAATAATCCGCGACACCTGCGAGGCAGAAATTCCCTCCCGTCGCGCAACGACGGAAAAGTTCTGCGTTTCATAGACGGCAATAAACAGCAGCAGTGAGCGAAGGTTCATGCTTCCGGCATCTGACATTAATGCATTTCCTGCAAAGGTGTTTCCTGCATTATGGCATTTTTCTCACATGTCTACCGACGTAATCTTCTTCGCCTGAAAATGGAGGAAGCATAATGCAGTTTGTATTGATTTTACTGGTGATTGCCGGCGGGATGGGCCTCTCCGTCGAGGCGGGTTTGCTGGGGCCGTTAGGGGGAGAAGTAGGCGATTTATGGGCCACGTTCAGCATTTTCGGGGTCGGCGCCGCGCTGACCTTTCTGCTGATGCTGTTTTTCAGCCCGCGCAACGGTCCGTCGTTTTTCGCACAGCCCGGCTGGCAGCTGCTTGGCGGCGTGCTGGGTCCTGTTTACGTTGTCATTCTGACTATCGCCACCCCCGCTATCGGCATCGCTCTGACGATGATCGGCATTCTGGCAGGTCAGGTTTTTAAGAGCCTGATCATTGACCACTTTGGCCTGCTGGGTACGCCGCACAGGAAGATAAACGCAAGACGCATCGTGGCGCTGGTTTTTATTATTGCCGCACTGGTACTGGTCGCAAAGGGGTAAACACATGACACTGATGATGATAATTCTGGCCATCTGCGGCGGCGCGACGCTGAGCATACAGGCCGCAATTAATGGACAGCTCGGCAGCAGCGTGGGCGTTTTCAAGAGCGCGTTTCTGACGTTTTCCGTCGGCGCGCTGGTGACCGCCCTGCTCATTTTCTTCTTTGAGCCTAAGCAGACGGTCACGCTGCTGGACGTGCCGAAATGGCAGCTCCTCGGGGCGATGTTCGGCGTGCCCTACATTGTGATCATGGTGCTCGCCGTGCAGCGCATCGGCACCGCCGTCGCCACGGTGGCGGTGATATTCGGCCAGCTCGCCATGAGCATGCTGATAGATAACTTTGGCTGGTTGAACAATCCCGCTATTCCGTTTTCACCGAGCCGTCTGGGCGCGGTGGTGTGCCTGGGGATTGCCCTGTACTTCATTTACTCCAGCAGCAAAACCGGCGATGTTCGCGACTAAGCTTCCGTATTCCGGGTAAAGAACAGCGTCACCGTGGCGACGGTGACGCCAAATTTCTTCATCTCGGTTTTATTGAACAGATGCGTCTCATCCTGCAGGTACATCCAGTCATCAAAGTTCAGCAGCCACGTTTTGCCGTTGGCCTTCACGTTCATGCTGTAATGCCAGTTAAAGGCGTTGCCTGCGGCCTGCCCGGTGGCAACCCCTTCAATATCACCTGCCGTTCCCTCGTAGCGGTCGTTCCCCACGCGGCGAATGTGCCAGACCCGCTGCTGCTTCTCGCCGTCGTCGTAAACGAAGCGCTCGTTCAGCGTCAGCGTATCGCCGATGACGTCCCCGGCAATCTCAACGTGAAAGCGGCGGATCTGCTTGCCGCTGCGATCCTGCACCATGCCCCACGCTTCGGTTTTGCCCTGGAAGTAGTGGAAGATATCAAGCCGCGGCTGCTGCTGACGATACTCGGACACCTCCGTACTGCAGCCGGCCAGCAGCATCGTGAATGCCAGCGCCAGCGTCAGGATTCGTTTCATTTTTTGCCTCTGATTAGCTGCTGACGCAGCTCAGGATATTGCGTGCGGGGATCGAGCCAGATGGCCAGAAAGCGGGTGCTGAACGCTTCTGACTGGCGCGGACCGAGCGGAATAAAAGATTTTTGCGCCGACGACGCGCGGTACCAGAACTGCCCCTGCTTATCGTTGAGAACAAACGCCAGCTGTGAACCCGGTCGGACATCCGGCCACAGGGACTGGAGCATCCTTAGCCAGGCTTCACTTTGCGGTTCCTGCGTCAGGATCCCCTGCGCCTGCCACTGGTCGCGGGTCGCCTCAACCAGTTCATCGCGATCTATGTCGCGCGCGTAGGTAATAATCAGCGCCTGATCCTGATCGTCCCGGCTGTAACGGCCATCCGGCGTGCGGAGCTGAGAGGTATAGACCGTGAACGGCCCCCAGGTCAGCGTGGCGTCGCCCACCTTGCGCCAGGCCAGCCAGTCGGCGGCCTGAGCACCAGGAACAACCAGCATGAGCCAAAACAGCAGAACCGCAGCCCTCATTTTTGTCTCCCCATTAGCAGGTGGAAAAACAGCATCAGCACCAGCCAGCCCGGCGCCATCCAGCTGACGACGATAAAGGTTGGCTCCAGAAACGTGATGGCGCCCAACCGCTCGCCAATCAGGTAGGCCACCGGGCCTCCCACGGCCGCCAGCAGGGTCAGCAGCCAGCCGGGTAATGTGGTGGTACGCGCAAGCTGCGTCCAGACCACGGCGAACATCAGCCACAATGCCACCATCCATAGCGGCATCAGGGAGTCGCCCGTGAAGGCAATCAGCCCCGTCAGCGCCCAGAGCGCATCCAGCAGGCTGCCCGCCGCGGCCAGCACAATGGCGTAAAGACGGTATGCTGACGGCAAGAGCAAGCACGCCAGGATCGCCAGCCCGAGCCAGATAATCAGGCCCTGTTCGCGAAACAGCACTACCAGCGCCCAGTAGAGATCGAACGCGACGGCCAGCAGAAAGACCTGAAGGTAGCGTCTCATACGCGCTCGGCGGTCAGCTGCACCACGCTGATGGTGCGGGCGTTAAACCCGGCTTCGCAGTAGCCGAAGTAGTACAGCCACATGCGGCGGAACCGTTCATCAAAGCCAAGCTTTTCAATCTCCTGCCAGGCGTGGACAAAGCGCTGCCGCCAGTGGGCCAGTGTGCGGGCGTAGTCCGGCCCCATGTCGAAGAGATTGCGCACCACAAAATCGGTGTGGCGCGTCATCAGCTCGTTCATCGCCGTAATGCTCGGCAGGAAGCCGCCGGGGAAAATATAGCGCTGGATAAAATCGACGCTTTTGCTGTAGTCGCGGTAGCGCTGGTCCTGGATGGTGATGGCCTGAATCGCCATCCGTCCACCGGGGCGCAGCCGCGCCTGACAGGTACGGAAGAACGTGGGCAGATAGCGTTGCCCGACGGCTTCAATCATCTCTATCGAGACCAGCTTGTCGTACTGCCCGGTGAGGTCGCGATAGTCGCAGAACAGTACCTCAACCCGATCCTGCAGCCCGGCGCGGGCAATGCGCTCGGTCGCCCAGATATATTGTTCCTGCGACAGCGTGGTAGTGGTCACCCGACAGCCGTAGTGACGGGCAGCGTATTCCGCCATCGCCCCCCAGCCGGTGCCAATTTCCAGCAGGTGATCACCCGGGTTTAGCGCCAGCTGCTCGCACAGGCGAGCCATTTTGGCCTGCTGAGCCGCCGTCAGATCCTGCTCGTCCGCGGTAAACAGCGCGCTGGAGTAAAGCAGTTCCTTATCCAGAAAATGGGCATAGAAAGCGTTGCCCAGATCGTAATGGGCGGCAATATTTTCGCGGGCCTGGGCACGAGAGTTGCGCCGCGTCCAGTGGCGCAGCCGCTCCAGCGGTCGGCCAAGCAGCCGGAACCCGTTCTCCAGACGACCAAGCACCTCGCCGTTGAGGGCCAGGATTTGCAGAAGCGGCGTAAGCTGCGCGGTCTCCCATTCGCCGTCCATCCAGGCTTCTGCGGCGGCAAGGCTACCGCCCGTTAAGACGCGCCAGTAGACGCCGGGCGTGAGGATCTGCACGTCGGCGTGCAGCGCGGAGGATGTCTCGCCAAAATGGAAGGTCTGCGCCCCTTCACGCAGGGTGAGTGAGCCGCCGCGAATGCCGCTTAACAGACGAAACAGCAGCCATCGCGCGATGCGGACGTTGCGCGGGATATCGGGTTCTAGCGCAAAGACGGGATCGGTCATGAGCGTTCACTCCTGCTGACGGGATGGTTATACAGCGGCACGCGCTTGAGCCACAGCCTCAGCGCCTGCCAGTAAATGGCGAAAACGGTTTTCAGAGTCATCAGCGGGATGCGCAGCAGCAGCGCGCGCAGCGCCGGGCGGGTCAGAGGCTCCCGGCGCAGGGCCAGCGTGGCGTCAAAGACCTTCGCCTCCTGATGATTTTCAATGTGCATATGCAACGTGTTGTCCGGGTTGTTGAAGCGCCAGTGGTAGACCATGTCCATCGGGTTGAAGGGGGAAACGTGAAACGCTTTTTCCGTGGGCCGGGCATGTTGCCCGTCGACCGCGTAATAATGGCGCTCGTTCCACGGCGTGTTGCGCACCTCCGCCAACACCCAGCGAAGCGTGTTTTCCTGGTCATAGCAGTAGTAAAAATTGACCGGATTGAAATGAAACCCGAAGTAGCGCAGCTGCGTCAGAAGCATGACCCGCCCTGCGGGACGTTCCCCGGTCAGGCTCTCCAGCCTGTTCAGCACGTTCTCTTTAAGCGGCGTGCCGAGCGGATAGTCCGCGTCATGGAACGCGGCGGCGGCAAAGCGGTTGCGCCGCACGCCGACGGACGCCAGCAGCGGCAGTTCATCAAGATCCAGCCAGGCCATAAAAACGCCGTAGCTGAATTCATGCGTTTTCGGCTGAAGGCGGCGGTGGCGCAATACGCCGTGATAGAGGCAGCTGTTCATGTCAGTTCCCCTCCCCGGCGGCTATTTCATTGACAACGTCCAGCGCGCTGCGCACGCCGTCTTCATGAAAACCGTTGTACCAATAAGCGCCGCAGAACCAGCTCCGGTGATGACCGTTGATCTCCCCACGGCGCGCCTGCGCACGCCAGCTTTGCGGGTTAAACAGCGGATGCTCATAGACAAAGCGTTGCAGGACGAAGCGTTCATCCACCGGCTCGTCCGGGTTCAGGGTGACGCAGAACAGTGGGCTGCCCGCAGGCAGACCCTGCAGAATGTTCATGTTGTAGGTGACGCAGGCGCTGGCCTGCTCCTGCGCGCTCAGTCGGTAGTTCCAGCTGGCCCAGGCGCGCTGCCGCACCGGCAGCCAGCGCGGATCGCTGTGCAAAACAACCTCGTTGCGCTGCCAGCCGATATCGCCCAGCACTTCGCGCTCCGCGGGCGTAGGATCCTCAAGCATGGCCAGCGCCTGGGCGGAGTGGCAGGCAAATATCACCTGGTCGAAGGTGTGGCTGCCGTTTTCAAGCTGGAGCGTGACCCCGCGCGCGTGGCGGCTCACCCGCAGAACAGGCGTGTTCAGGTGCAGCGTCAGGCGGTCGCCCAGTTTTTGCAGCATGGCGCGGATATACTCCCGCGAGCCGCCCGGCACCACGTACCACTGCGGACGCTGGGTGATATCCAGCAGGCCGTGGTGATGAAAGAAGCGCAGGAAGAGCGGCAGCGGGAAACGCTTCATCTCCTGCAGTGACGACGACCAGATCGCAGCCCCCATCGGCAGAATGTAGTGGCGCGCAAAAAACGGCGTGAAGCCGTGCTGGTCCAGAAACGTCTGCAGCGTTGCGTTCGGATCGACCTCCCCTTCAAGCGCCTGTTTCGCCAGGCGGTTAAAGCGGACGATGTCACCGAGCAGCCGCCAGAATGCCGGATTTACCAGGTTTCGGCGCTGGGCAAACAGCGACGTCAGCGTGTGGCCGTTGTACTCAAGCCCCGTCTCGGGGTTGTGTACTGAAAAGCTCATCTGCGTTTTTTGCCCGCTGATGCCGAGCTCGCTGAGCAGACCCATAAAGCGCGGATAGGTGCGGTCGTTGTAGACAATAAACCCGGTATCGATCGCGTATGTGCCCTGGGGCGTTGAGACGTCAACCGTCGCGGTATGGCCGCCGGGCGTGGTGCCCGCTTCAAACAGGGTTACCTGATGATGCCCTGCCAGCCGCCAGGCGCAGGTCAACCCGGCGATGCCGCTGCCGATAATTGCAATGTTCATGAGCGCACCATCCTGCGCAGCAGCGTGCGCTGCAAAAATGCGGGCAGCCCGGAGAGCAGCCGCAAAATAAGGCCAAACCCGGCCGGAAACGCGATATGCATTTTGCCCTTTGCCAGCCCGGTACGGATCGCCTTTACCGCTTCGTCAACGCTCACCCTACCCGGCATGGCAAAATCGTTTTTGCGCGTCAGTGGGGTATCGACAAATCCCGGAGAGACGACCGTCACGGCAATCCCCTTTGGCTCCCAGTCCAGACGCAGACTGTCGGCAAACCAGCTCAGCGCCGCTTTGGACGCGCCGTAGGCCTCTGCCCGCGGGAAGGGAAGCCAGTGAGCCATCGAGCTCACCAGCACCACGCGGTTACCGGCAACCAGCTGCGGCTGCAGCGCGGCCAGGCAGTTCACTGGCCCGAGAAAATTGGTGGTCATGACCCGCTCCACCAGCGCCGCATCCACCACGCCGCCGTCGAGATATTCGCAGGTACCGGCGCATAGAATAACCAGATCGGCGTAAACGCCGCTCAGCGCCTGGCGACAGGCGTCCCTGTCTGTCATATCGAACGGGTGAACGGTGAGATTGGGGCAGGTCTGATGTAGCGCTTCAAGCCGCGCCGGATCGCGCCCGCAGGCAATCACGTGGTAGCCGTCAGCGGCAAAGGACTTCGCCAGCCCCGCGCCGATGCCAGAGCTTGCGCCGGTAACCAGCACCGTCTTCATGATTTGACCCTCCGCTTCACGCCGCGTACCGCCCAGCCCAGCAGAGGGAGGTGTTCGTAGATCATCTCTCCCGCATCGTAGAAGTCCCGCTGACGCGTGATGAGATTGTTTTCGGTGTCCACCACCGAACATCCGGGTAGTTCAAGCGGCTCGCCTCCGGCAATGCGCGGATGCGACCAGTGCATTACCCAGGTGACAACAAACCGGTTCCCGCTGCACAGTGGCGGATCGATGACAAAACGGCATTTCTCGACGTTTGCCAGCAGATGGGTGAAATAGCGCTGAAGCGCGAAAATACCGTTGTGCTCGCCGAACGGATCGATAAGAGTGGCATTCGAATGGTAAAGCCCGACCAGCGCGGTCGGCGGCTGGCTATCCAGTGCGGCGTAGTACTCAATAAACCGACTCACGACAGAGGGCAAAGTGCTCATGGGTCACATCCTGGCTGTAAACAACGTGGCGTAATCGCATAATTAAAACTTACACAATTAACGTTATTTGTCCAAGTTTGTGCAAGTTTATTTTTTATTACCCATAAATATCAACAATTTGAAAACTCGATCATTTGACGCTTTTATAAGCCGGGTAAGGTGTAGCCGCCACCCGGCTTTCACTTTCAGGTTATCCTTAAGGCAAATTCAGCCGTCATCTTCCAGGCTTATCCTTTTTATTCATAAGGATGCCTGACATGAAACGTTTCTTTCTCTCCCTATTCTCAAGCCCGGAATCCTTACTGCAGGTGATGAGTCAGCAGGAAATTATTGAAGCCGTGGAAGATGGCGATCGCATCATTATCGACCAGGACGGGAACGCCTCGGTTAACTACAAGAGCAACGAGGTGCGGCAGGACTTTCTGCGTCACGTCAACACGCTGAAGAGGGCCTGATATGGGAACGGCGATATTTATGGTGCTGATGGTCTGCGGGTACTGGTACACCAGCCGCGACCTGTCGACCCGCTTTAAAATCAAGCGTTCCTTTGGCTGGGACGTCTATTTTCTCGTCGCGCTTTACGGCTGTATTTTCGTTTTGCAGGGCGTAATCGCCACGGGATTGCTCTGGCTGCTGCTGTTCGCCCTTTCCGCCGCCAACAACGCTTTTCACTTTGCCTCACCGAAATACACCGACTGGCAAATCGACTTTATGAACTGGAGCTTTTTAGGCATTCAGGCGCCGGTGGTCGTAATGCTGGCGTTTGCCATTCTGTTTTGCCTCTACCGCTCTAACTGGGCAGGGAGCGCCAGGCTGGACGGCGAGAGCCGGAAAAAGCTCTACAAACGGCTTGCGCAGGCGAGCGGGATTGAACAACTGCTCTATCAGTGTATGGAGCAAGGCGAGCTGGCGCAGGTCACACTCCGGTCGCGGCGGATTTACGTCGGCATGATCCACACCGCGACGCTGGAATATGAAAAAACGGCCAATATCGTGCTGATCCCAATGTTGAGCGGGTACCGGGATGCGAAGACGATGAATCTGCGTATCGAGAATAATTACAGCAGGTGGTATGCGGAACATGATATTACGCTCGACTCTGAACCCCGCAGCGCCATGTCATTCCGCAAGGTGATTTTGCTTAATCAGATTGAGAGCATCTCGCTGTTCGATCCTGCCAGCGCCAGCGCGCTGTCGCTGGCACAGCGGGACGAGAGCCAGACGTCCCCATAATGTTGAGTACGCTCTGCTGGGAAGCGTGCACGACGAAAGGCGAATGACACATCATTTATGGTGATATTCACGGTTGCGCATTCTGATAAAGATCCCAGCGGTTGCCGTAAATATCTTCAAACACCACCACCGTACCGTACTCTTCCTCACGCGGTTCTTCGCAGAAATGAACGCCTTTTGCTTTCATGGCATGGTAATCGCGCCAAAAGTCATCCGTCTGAAGGAACAGGAAAACTCTGCCACCGCTTTGATTACCGATAAAACCTTCCTGCCTTTCGTTAGAGGCACGAGCCAGCAGGATATTGCAGTCGCTTTCCGGGTTGGGTGAGACGACTACCCAGCGTTTCCCCGGTTGGGGCGTATCCTCTACGAGGGTAAAACCCAGCCTGTCGGTGTAGTATTCAATGGCGCGATCGTAGTCATCAACCACGATAGCCACGCATCCCAGGCATCGTTTCTGCGTTCTCATATTTTTCGTTTCCTTTGCATAAATAGCTTACCGATTCGGTGAGTCGATATTCCAGCTACCGTAATACTTGCTCCACGCCGCTTGCGGCAGATTCAGGACTTATTTCTGACCGGTCAACGCCTCTAACCCACTTTTTAACACATTTATTACCGTCTCTGAATCCATGCCCATTTGTGCATGAATAATGGCGCCGTCAATAAGCAGCGTGATTTCATTGACGACGCGCTCATCAGCGATCTTCGTCAGCGACGCAATCATATTTTTAGTTTCGATTTTATGATCGCGGCATATCGCTTTTATTTCGCTTTCTATATCCTCGGATTTGGCTTCTGCGCTGGCATTAATAAACGCGCAGCCGTGGAACTCGGGCGAAATAAACCATTCATAAAGGGTTGCAGATATCGCATCAGAAGGTATTTCGCCTTCATCAAGATGTCGACGCAGCGTGGTCTCAAACCAGTTAATCCATATTTCATGTCGATAGTGCAGGTAGGCGAGAATAAGTAAACTTTTACTCGGAAAATGGCGATAAAACGTCACCTTGGTCACCTTCGCCTCTTTAATCAGCGTATCCACCCCCGTCGCCCTGAAGCCATTAGAATAAAACAGATCGTGCGCCGTCAGTAATATTTTATCCCTGACGCTGATTTTTGCTTCGTTGCCTGCGTGCTCGGTTTTCACTTTTCGGTAGCCTCAAAACGGATGTTGACAGCGTTATTTTTCAGGCATAGATTAGCGTAAGTAGACAGACCTGTCTACATCATATAACACTGAGGTTATCGCTATGAACACTCGTCCTCCATTACCGCCCTTCACTCGCGAAAGCGCCATCGAAAAAGTCAGACTGGCCGAAGATGGCTGGAACAGTCGCGACCCGGCAAAAGTCGCGCTGGCCTACACGCTGGACACCCAGTGGCGAAACCGCGCGGAGTTCGCCACCAACCGCGAGGAAGCCCAGGCGTTTCTGGCGCGGAAATGGAAAAAAGAGCTGGATTACCGCCTGATTAAAGAGCTCTGGGCATTTACGGACAACCGGATCGCGGTGCGCTATGCCTATGAATGGCATGATGATTCCGGCAACTGGTTCCGCTCGTACGGCAATGAAAACTGGGAGTTCGAAGCGGACGGACTGATGAAGCGTCGTTTTGCCTGCGTAAACGACATGCCGATAAAAGAATCTGAACGCCTGTTCCACTGGCCGCTGGGCAGACGCCCGGACGATCACCCTTCTCTGAGCGATCTGGGGCTATAAAGTGCCGGATCCGCTCTGTGGAACAACGGGTGCAGCAGCCTGCCGAAAACGTGTAAACTACCATGAGTAGATAACAAAACCGAGGAAAGCATGGTTGTTAAGCGCTTAAGAAAAGAGGATCGCCGCGTGCAGCTGCTGGAGGTTGCGCGAGGGATCGTGCGTCAGCAAGGCACGGAGGCGTTGACCCTTGGCTATCTGGCAGAACGGGCCAACGTGACCAAGCCTATCCCCTACGACCACTTTGGCGATCGTGAGGGGCTGCTGATGGCACTGTATCAAGACTATAGCGATCGGCAGCTGGCGAAATTCAGGGAGACGCTGGCGGTAGACAGCAAAACCCTGGACAAGACGATCCGCTTTTTCAGCGCCGCCTATATCGACTGCGCCATTACCGCCGGGCCGGAAACCGGGCCGATTGCGGCGGCGCTGTCCGGCTCCCGCGCATTGCAGACGTTCCGCGAGGCGTGCGTGGCTGAATGTGCCGACTGTCTGCGTACCGCGCTGTCCCCGTTCCTCGTGCTGAAAGGCGTTCAGGGAGAAGCGGCGCTGACGGCCATCATTGGTGCGGCGGAGGCGCTCAGCACCTCGGCGGGCAACGGCGTGCTCGCCCGGAATGTGGCAGAAGATATGCTCTGCGGCGTCATGACCGGGGTGCTTGAGACCTACGCGAATAGCACAAAATGATCGCCGGGGGCGGATTGACACCTAAGTTACCAATAGTAATATAGGTATCACTTCTCCCCCATCTGGAGGTCGCTATGTCTGCAACCCATGCCATTAAAAACGCGCTGATCGTGACGGCACACCCGATCGACAATTCGTTATCCAATACGCTGGCAGCTCGTATTGCCGGGATATTACGCGAGGAAGGTACGCAGATTGAGATCGCCGATCTGCATGCTGAAGGGTTTAATCCGGCGATGACCCGCGCCGATCTCGATTTGTATCACGGCGATCCGAGCGCCCTCACCGACGATATTCTGCGCGAGCAAAAGCGCGTCGAGCGCGCGGATATGCTGGTATTCGTCTTCCCGGTGTACTGGTGGTCGGTTCCCGCGCTGTTGAAAGGCTGGTTCGATCGCGTGTTAACCCTGAACTGGGCGTATAAGGTGGCCGACGACGGCCGGATTGTGGGCAACTTACGTGATGTTCCCGTCCGCCTGATTGCCACCGGCGGTAGCGATCTTACCGGCTTCGACAAACACGGCTATTCGACGGCGATTCAGACGCAGATAATCGAAGGGGTATTTGGCTTCTGCGGGTTGAAGAACGTTAAGCTCGAAATCCTTTACCAGGCAGACACGGCTACGCCCGAGCAGGTTGAGGAATTCCTGCAAAGACTCGGCGGCATCCAGTAAACCATACGGTTCTGGCGCGCTTTCTGCGCGCCGGGAACACTACAGGAAAATTACAGGGTAAAACGCCTATCACCCACCTGCGCCTGGGCGTACCATTTCATCAACTCTACAGTACCTGGCGCGTTCTCAGCAGGCGACCACGGGGCGGTATCGTGCTCAGGCACGGGCTGATACGCCCCGTGTTTTACCTCAAAAATGACGCCGCCTTTATCCAGCGACAGCACGGCATGCCAGGTTCCGGCATCCATCTCCAGGACTTTACACTCTTCGCCTAACACCACGCGCCGGGTCACGTTTCCGCTGTCGTCAAAATTCAGCACCAGAAAGCGACCGCTCAGCGCCGTCAGCAGTTCAAACGTGTGCGGATGGCGATGGGGGCGGACATAGGTACCGGGTTCCATTGCAATGGCCAGGCGCTGCACCGGGTCGCTCAGGTCAGGGTGTAAATTACGGTGTGCGCGTAAGCGAGGAGAATGTGCGGCCTGCTCGCTTTGCTGCTGCAGGTCACTAAAAGTAATTTGTTTCATATAAGCCTTTGAGAATGTGGCGATTAACGGCAAGCCGATTGCTGCACGACGTTATACCATCCTGAAAAGCCGATAAGCTAAGGCATTTGTGAAACAAAACGCTGCCGTGAGAGGATCTGAAATGTTGGAGCCCAGAGCGCCACATTGAGTAAAACTCACATTAATGCCAACTATTTATCGTTTTTCAAACATAACCGCACTGAAATACCATCCATTTACCCCTGGTATACCGCTGTCAAAAACAGATAGCGACGTAAAAACAATAAATAATAATGTGCGGATATGGAGCACCTATGACACTCGATGTTTTATTCCATTTATTGAAAACCCTCTCACCAGAAAAAAGCACCGCTGATGAAAAAATACCTGCGCTAATCACCTTACTTTCCTCAGAAAGTCATCGTTCAGAAGCGCTTTCGCCATTTATACATCGACTGCACCTGCTCTCATTTGCCCAGAACACTCCTGGCAATGCCGAGGAGCTACTCTCAGCACATATTACAAAAGACGTCGGACTCTTACCCCAGCCTGACTTCGCGGACTGGCCGCGGGTGCGTTACGCCGAGTCCGGTGAAATACAGACGCCGGAATCAGAAGAGTATTTTCGTAAAATGACCTCGGCTGCCAATGTGCTACGTTCTTCGCTGATCGACGAAGAGCGCGCAAAGGGGACGCCAGCGCTTTATATTCTGGATAAATTACTTAACCTGAATAGCGCACTGCCGGAAAGATATAAAAAGATGGCGAATATACCCTACGCGTAAACTTATTAAACAGGATAGTCCGTAAGGAATATCCTGTTTAATTTAAGACAGCCGCTTTTCATTATACTCAAGACAGACGATATCCAGCGAAGGAACGACCGGCGAATTGAGGTTAAGCCAGGCCAGCAACCGTTCAATACTCTGTCCTCTGAGCGAATTTTTCGGCCAGACAAGATAGTAACCGTCCCCTGTTGCTATCGCCTCCCGGAAGGGCAGCGCGAGCAGGCCGCTTTTCAGCGCGTCGAGCGTGAGCCGGAGATCGGCCATCGCCACGCCGTGTCCGTGCATGGCCGCAAGGCTTCCCTGCTCCAGGGTGTCGAACACGATCCCACCGCTCATGTCGAGGCCGGGGAATAAGCCCGTCCTTTTCAGCCAGCGCTTCCAGTCCCGTCGGTCCGGTGACGGATGAATAAGATCGCACTCAGGAAGCTGATGCCGGGCAGGCTCGAGCAAAGACGGCGTACAAACCGGAATAAGCCATTCGCTGAACAGCAGCCTGCTCTCCGTTGATTCGCCGAAATAGCCGTTACCGAGGAGGATCGCACAATCGTAGGGCTCGCGGCTGAAGTCAACGGTGTCGAAGTCCATCCAGACGCTGGCGATTTCGATTTTCGGCTTCGCATGATTCTCCCGAAAGGATTTAAGCACATTGAGAAGCCATCGCATCGTCAGGGTGCTGGGGGCCTTGAGGCGCAGAAGATGGTTTTCACTTTTGAATGCGCGACAGGCCCACTCAATATTCGAGAAACTTTCGCTAAGCTGCCCGGCCAGAATACGCCCGGCGTCGCTGACTTCCACTCTCGGTCCCTGCCGTTTAAACAGCTCGCAGTCGAACCACATCTCAAGCGTGCGGACATGCCTGCTGACCGCCCCCGGCGTGATATTCAGGACTTCAGCCGCTTTGCTGAACGAGTTCAGCCGTGCGGCAACTTCGAACGCGCGCAGCGCATACAGTGGCGGTAAAGACATACATTCCCTTTTTGGAAGGTGTAATCATACAGTTTTTGTATTATCGGCACACGGCGACGTCAGCCAACATTTTTTATCGCCGAGGCGTCCAGCTGAGGTATGCCGATGATCCTGGCCTGGGTGGTGATGAAGATAGCTACTTTGCGATAATCTCTGTTCAGACTAACAGAAAAGAGGATGTTTTAAGTGCTGGCTTATATCACGATAGGGACAAATGACTTTCAGCGCGCCGTGAACTTTTATGACGCTATTTTTAACGTGCTGGGCTATACACGTCTGCCCGCCTGGACTGATAGCTGGGCAATGTGGGGAAACGAAAATCATCCGGATGACGAATTTAGCTTCTGCATTTGTCCTCCTTTTGACCAGCAACCCGCGACGGCGGGAAACGGGACAATGTTCGCTTTCAGAGCAGATAACGCGGACATTGTCAGACGCTTCCATGCAGCGGGCCTCCGTGCGGGTGGGAAAAATGAAGGCGTACCCGGTATACGAACCGCCTACGGCCCCGACTTTTATGTTGCCTATCTGCGCGATCCTGACGGGCATAAACTGGCGTGCGTTTGCCAGCATTATTCTCCTGATGCAGATAAGCTATCAGGCGAAGAAGAGTCACTTCAATAATAAAATTTTGCTGTAAGGACCGGTAGACACCCAGTCCTGCGGAGATCACTTCAGCTCCAGCGTGCTTATCACATGGGCAATATCCGCGATGTCGCCAGCTGACAATGGTTGCAGAGGTCGAGGCAGGCAATCCATGTCGGTAAGACCAAGCACGCCAGCCGCAGCGGCAATAACGCGAATACTTCCGCCATGTTTACGGAACAGCAACCACAATGGCTCAAGGCGGGTTGTCAGGGCTGTAACGCGTTGACGATCGTTTGCCGCCGCGGCTTCAGTGATTTGTTTCGCCATCTCAGGGAACAGACCGCCACACACGGAATACCACACTTCACAACCGGCGTTTAATCCCAGTCCCGCATAAGCGTCGCCACTGATACCGATTGTTACGCCAGGATGCAGATGTTGACGTAACGCCTTCACCCGCTCAGTTGCTGCAGCGGGGCTATTCGGGACGCCAGGGATCTTGACCGAGCGAACACCCTCAAGTGATGAGAGACGACCGTGGAGTTCATCCGTAAAGGTAAAATGCGTCGTGCCCGGATTATCATAGATACACACCGGTACAGACACGTGCCGGGTAACGGTCTCAAAGAGTGAGAAGACTTCTTCGTCACGGAGTGGCTGGTAGCTGACCGCCGGGAGTAACAGCGCATTTGCACCAGCGGCCTGTGCATCATCTGCCAGATGCAGAATGGCATCGGTACTGACCGCTCCCACACACACCATCACGGGGATGTTCCCTGCATGCTGTTTGGCCAGCGTTGCTACGCGCTTGCGCTGCTCCCGGGTGAGATAGGCGTAGCTTCCGGTTGACCCCAGGATGCCCATTGAATCAACCCGAGCGTCTGTAAGACGGGAAAGGATATGGCTGAAACCCTTTTCATCCACGCCGCTGGCGGTGACTGGGGTTAATGGAAATGCCGACAAGCCGGTAAACATACATGTTTCTCCTGAAGGATATTACTGCTGTGGTTCTTCGATGAGAGCAACGTCAAACCACAGACCGGGCATCATTTTTTCCAGGCCGTCGGTCAGCATTTTTCCGGCTTCGTGAAGCATCTCCAGCGGCATCTGCGGGAGACTCTCCAGAATGAACCACATTTGCTGCGCTTCCACGCCTAAGCGGGTTCTGATCCCCTGTCGCCAGTTCCAGCGACGGCAGGTCACGCCGATATCATCACACCAGATAACCTCGCCTTGTGAAGGATACTCAACGGTGGTCTCTCCCTCTTTGACCGTATCAAAAGGTTCTGTTCCTTTGGCCACAGTCAGACGCGGCGCCCCCTGATAGGCAGAGAGATCCTCTCCACCAACCGGAACGGCATAGCGGAGACTGACGGCATTATAAAGATCAACGACAGGATCGAGCGCTGGCATCGTTCCGTCACGTAAGACGCGCTTGCGTAACGCATCCGCTGAGCAAGGGGTGCGTTTAGGTTTAGCCCCAAATTTTTGAAAAACGTCGGCCCATGCCGCCAGATGAGAATCCGCCCAGGCAGGCTCACCGGCCAGAACCGCCTCACAGGCTTCTCGCAGCGCCGTTTCTCCAGTGCCGGGATTAAGCACTGGTGCAGCTTTTATGCAGATACTGAGCGCCCGAAAACCGGGAGCAATACGATAAATTTCAGGAGAAATTGACGGAGATACTGTTAACACGTGATAATCCTGTAATGACCAATTTATTCCATGATAATGACCAATGACCAAAAAAGTCAATTTAATGACCGATGCAAATTCGATCGCCAGCTCCGTGAATGAAGCCGTATCGCAGCGAATTAAACTGTATCGTAAGCAAAAGAAAATCTCCCTTGATGAACTCTCGCGTCAGGCGGGTGTAAGTAAGGGAGCGTTGGTTGAGATAGAGGGATGCCGGGCGAATCCCAGCATTGCCCTGTTATGTCGCCTGGCTGCCGCGATGGGGGTTTCGGTGGCTGATTTTGTGGATGTCAGTGCCAAACCGACCGTGCATCTCATTGCTGAAGATGAGATCCCAGAATTGTGGCAAGGTGAAACAGGCGGGAGAGCAAGATTGCTCGCAGGATCGGGCGGCCCTGATATGACCGAGCTCTGGATGTGGGAAATGCAGCCCGGGGAAAAGTTTGCGTCACCCGGCCACGCGGAAGGAACGCTAGAACTGTTTTATGTTCAGTCGGGCACGCTCACACTCGGCGTACAGGATCACGTGTATCAGGTAAAAACTGGCTGTTCGGCAACTGCCAGAACGGACGTTCCTCATTTCTATGAAAACCGGGAGAAGGACCCATTGGTATTCATCATGACAGTGCATGAGAAAGCGTCCTGAGTTGTAGCCCGGTATGCCAGCAGGGCTTTTCTCATTAAAGCAATTTACAATTTATTCACATAACTGCCTTTGTCTAATTGATTGGCGCAAAGTAAGGGGGTAACATCCACTCTTTCGGATAAAGAAAATGTCTGTTACTGATTCTCTCCTTGCCTTCTCTCTCGCGGCACTACTGCTCACCCTCACTCCGGGCCTGGATACGGCACTCATTCTACGAACGGCATGTGCTGAAGGTGGAAAGAAGGCTTTTCAGGCAGCTCTTGGAATTGATACTGGCTGTTTTATCTGGGGCGCACTTGTTGCGCTGGGACTGGGAGCGCTGCTGGCGGTGTCAGAGCTCGCTTATACCATGCTGAAAATTTGTGGTGCGACTTACCTTTGCTGGCTGGGTTTACAACTGCTGAGGCGGCCACGTTCATCTTTCAATCACGGCGATGGCGTTAATCCTTCAGCGGGGAACTGGTTTATAAAAGGAATGCTGGGAAATGTACTCAATCCTAAAATGGGTATTTTCTATGTCTCTTTTTTACCTCAATTCATACCTGCCGGACATTCCCCCTTTGTATGGACTTTTATACTTGTCAGCATTCATGTCGCAATAGGGACAATGTGGTCAGTCACGCTCATTTTATCCACGCACTTTGCATCAGCCATACTGAAGAAAAGCAGTGTTATCAGGGGAATGGACAGAGCTACAGGAGGATTGTTTTTGTGCTTTGCAGCTAAACTTGCACTCAGCACAAGATAACCTGATTAACGCTAACACAGCTCAGAACGTCCGCTGTGGTCACATAACTGATGTTATGAACGGTGCCCTGTGAAGCTTTTGAAATCAAGCCGATAATACGAAGGCGGCTGTCCCGTGACACGGCGGAACATCGTGGCGAAAGATGATGCATTGTCGTATCCGAGAGTGAGTGCCACTTCATTCACCGGTTTACCTGTTATCAGCAACGTCAGCGCACTGACGACACAGGCTCGCTGTCGCCATGCAGAAAATGACATGCCGGTTTGCCGTAAGAAAAGTCGACGAAAGGTACTGGCGCTCATAAACAGCGTACTGGCCCAGCGCTCAGCAGGATCATGGATTGAGGGGTTGAGTAAAAACGCCTGACAAAGAGCCAACAGAGCCGGATGTTGTGGCAGCGGAATATCGAATTCGCGAACCGGCATTTCCGCCAGTTCCAGTAACAGCAGATTTACCAGCGCACGGTCGCGTGCGCTGTCATACATCAGCGGCAAATCCACGGCATCAAGCAACAACTGACGTAACAATGGCGATACGCTGATCACCTTACAGTGTCGATACTTAATCGATCCCGTCACGCATGTTGGTTCAATATATAAGCTACGCGTGGTCACACCTACAAACCGGACAGCGTGAGGGGTTTCGGGTGGGATCCATACTGCATGTTGTGGGGGAACAACCCACTCTCCGTTACAGGTTGAGACGTACATGAGACCCGTTGCACCATACAGCAGCTGCGCGCGGCGATGTTGGTGTTGTGGCAGTATAAATCCCTGCGCATAGTCATTGCCTAACGCCACCACTTCACGATCGAGCTTATCGACATCTTCAATTTTTACGTTGCGCACACCGGTCTCCGTCTGAACGATTTACAAAGGTAATTGAGCGCTGCGCAAATGGGAAGCAGGATGCTACCGGTATAAGCTGCTCGCTCATTTTCAGGTCGGGGATATTCTCTTGAACGATATCGCAATTATTGCACTGGCAGGCTTTACTACCGGTATCACCACGGTGCTCTTTGGTTTTGGGGGCGGTTTTGTCGTGGTGCCATTTGTTTATCAACTGATGCTGCGGCAGTCTGAGCTGGCAGGAAACGCCATGCATATCGCGGTTGCTACCTCAACGGCGGTGATGATTTTTAACGCGGGCTGGGTCAGCTACCGAAACTGGCGCGCCGGCAAACTTTCAGCGCAGACATTGTTCCCATTATTATGGTTTATCGCTATCGGGGCTGTCGTGGGTTCCTGTCTGGCGGGAGTCTTCAGCGAGAATATTGTTCGCGCACTGTTCATTCTTTATATGCTGGTAACCATTGGCGATTGTTTGTTGCGCAAAGGTTTTTTTAGCTGCAGTTCCCCGCGTCGCTTGTCACTTTCAGTGGTAACGGGCGGCGGAGTGATCATCGGCATGATAGCCGCATTGCTGGGCGTGGGTGGCAGCGTGATGACAGTGCCATTATTACGGCGACACGGCTATGCGATGGGTGAATGTATTAGCGCTTCTAACCCGCTTTCTCTGCCTGTCGCGCTGTGTGGTGCCGTGACGTATGCGGTCATTGGTTGGCAAAATATTCCGGTGAGCGGATTTCTCGGTTTTATCAGCCTGAAAATTTTAGGCCTGTTGGTACTGACGGGCTGGGCTGGAATAGTTTTTAGCCGTCGGGTTATACCTGCTTTACCTGACATATGGCACGCACGAATCTATGTAATACTGCTGTGCCTGGTGCTACTGGCGATGCTGCTCCAGTAAACCCATCCATCGCGGCGACTACTGGGCTACCTGTACCAACGTCCGCTCCTGGCACAGAGCGGACATAATGAATTTCGGCTATACCCGGCAAATGGATGGCTCTGGCGACAAAAACACTCACCTTCCCAGTGCCGCAACAATTGCCCCCTCCATTTTCTCTGGCGTCGTCATCGGTGCAAAACGCTTGAGCGGCTTTCCGTCGCGTCCGACCAGGAACTTGGTAAAGTTCCACTTGATCCGCCCACCCAGCACGCCAGGCAATTCGCTTTTCAGATAACGAAACATCGGATGTGCTTCAGCGCCATTGACCTCAACTTTCCCGAACATGGGAAAACTGACGCCGTAGTTAATGTAACAGGTCTTTGAGATTTCATCGGCGTCGCCGGGTTCCTGCTTACCGAACTGGTTGCAGGGGAAGCCCAGCACCACTAACCCTTGTTCGGCGTATTTCTTGTATAGCGCTTCGAGACCCGCATACTGGGGCGTAAAGCCGCACTGGCTGGCGGTATTGACGACCAAAACCACCTTCCCCGCATAGTCGGCCATTGAGATAAGACTGCCATCCAGGCGGGTGGCGGTAAGCTGATGAAAGCGTGTCATGCTGAAATCCTCAAAGCAGGCCGAAAAGCCGCTATGACCACCCACGCGGCGGCCTCCGTACAGAAAGTTTACATTCAAACAGGCTAAGTGTGATACATTCCCGCCGCGCCAATGACCACCACACTCGCTATCAGGTATGCAGAACATCACAAAAAAAATTCGCTGGCTTCTGCTTGCTATCCCATTCCTCAGCGGTTGTGGCACGCTCTCGCAAATGTCCTCCCCGGAAGATACCCAGGAACTCCTCACCCATGAATCGCTGGATGGCGACGTTGACAGCGTGGTGCGTCACTACATGGCACAAAAGTCGGTTCCAGGAATGACGGTCGCGGTAATCCATAATCACGGCTCACCTCAGTTTTACACCTGGGGCGTTACCGATGCGGTCAACCGCTACCCGGTCAGGCCCGATACCCTGTTTGCGCTCGGCTCGCTCAGCAAAGGGATCACGGCGGAAGTGGTGGCCTGTCTGGTGAGTGAGGGGCAACTGAACTGGAACGACAGCCTGGCGACATTGCTACCGCCGGGAACGCCGCTAAGTAAGGATGCACAAAAAATCACCCTGCTGGAGCTGGTAACCCACACCTCCGGCCTTCCGCGCCAGAATATGGATGTTCCGATGCTCGGAAAATTCATCCGCTACTTAGGCACGGGTGATAATTTCTACGGTGAACTGGACAGCGATAACGTGCTGCGTTATCTGGCGAACTGGCGCGCGCCGAGAGATAAAACGCCGCAATACTCGAATACCGGCTACGCCCTGATTGGCTATATCCTGAAGCACAAAACCGGCGAAGATATTCAGAGTTTAGCGTCACGCTATATTTTCCGTCCGCTGCACATGGTTAACAGCAGCTTTACGCCCCAGAAGCTCAAAGGATACCCCCAGCGGGCGCTCGGCCACGCGGGCGATCAGCCAAAATTCATCCCGCGCGGGCAGCTGACGCCAGACTGGCATTTTTCCAACAACATGGTGGCGGCAGCAAGCCTGTACAGTAACGCCGAAGATCTGGCGGCCTATGCCCGCTATCACGTCTCTACGACCCACAATCCCTTGCTGGACAGCGTCTTTGACGAAGTCAGAAATACCGATATTCAACGCCCCGACGGGGTGCAGGGCATTGCCTGGACCACCGACTTTATCGGTCTGGAAAAAATCACCTATCAGGTCGGCTATATCGGCGGCTACTCCAGCTTCATCGGCTATGACAAAGAGAAAGGCAATGCGGTGGTGGTGCTGCAAAATATCTTTAACTGGAGCAACTATATTGGCATCGCGCTACTGATGGATATGGCGAAAAAAGACGGCCTTACCGCTACATCGCCGACTTCGGCCTTAAGTTCTCGTCAAACGCCAGCCGTTTCCGGTCAGGCTCAGCCTCGCGCAGCGGCTCAACCTGGTGCATAGTTAGCTTGCAGCGCTCCACCAGCACCTGATACTCCCGCGTGCCCTGCCGCTTCCACGCCATCTCCTGCTCGCTCAGCTCGCGAATCGCTTTCGCCGGGCTGCCAATAATCAAGTGGTTGGCAGGCATCTCCGCTTTCGCCTTCACGAACGCCGCCGCGCCGACGATGCTGTTTTCACCAATCACTGCCCCATCCATCACCACCGCGTTCATACCCACCAGCGCGTTGCGGCGGATGATGCAGCCGTGCAGGATGGCGCTGTGGCCGATATGCCCCTCTTCCTCCACCACCGTGTCCTGCTCCGGGAAACCGTGCATCACGCAATTATCCTGAATGTTCGCGCCATCTTTCACCACGATACGGCCAAAATCACCGCGCAGGCTGGCATTAGGGCCAACATAAACGCCTTTACCCAGAATTACGTCGCCAATCAGCACCGCCGTTGGGTGAACATAGCTTTCGTCAGGTACCACCGGCGTCAGACCGTCAATTTGATAAACTGGCATCTTCACTCCTTATGCGCTTGTAAGACCACCAAAGCGTTGATAGTAGAGCGTGCCGGGCACGGGCAGTTCACCCACGGAGGTTTCGCCCTTCTCGCTGACAAACGCCAGCGCCCCCGGCGCGACACGCTGATAGATATTAATGCAGAGCTGTCGGGCGCTTTGCCCCGCCCAGTGCGCGGGCAGTAACTCCTCCGGCAACAGTGGGTCTTTCAGCACCACGCGGCGATAAAAGTGAATCAGCAGCAGCTGGATCTGGAAGCAACGCTCCGGCGTCAGCTCCTCCGGCGCGGCCTCCTTCAGCAGAGGCAGCAGCGGGCGGAACGAGTTGATAAACGACTCGTACATCGCGTTTTGCTCGGTTAACTGCCAGCACTCTTCCACCCGCGAACGCAGCGCGGCGCGGGAGAGCGCCAGCGGCGAGTGGGCTTCGAAGAAGATCACGTTTTCCGCCACGCCGGCATCATGAAGCAGGGACTGCACGTCCGCCAGATGCTGGGACGGCGAGGCCATCAGGCTCGGTGCCAGCGTGCCAAATCCTTGCCAGATGAGCTGTTTTTTCACATCCGCGAGCGTAGTTTTATCCAGCCCTTCGGAAAGCAGCAGCAGCCATTTGCCGTCCCAGGCGGGCAGCTCTGCGCGATAAATCTTATTCTCCGCGCGACGCGTCAGCCGCAGCCCCTTATCGCTCAGGCGGTAAAAGCTGCGTCGCCCGATGCGGGAGACGTCCAGCCAGCCCTCTTTGTTGAGGCGAAACAGCGCGGTGCGCACGAAGCGCTCGCCAAATCCCATGCCTTCCAGTAAGGCGGCCAGGCTGCCGAGCCAAATCTCGCCGCCGCGGTGGGAAAGCGCGTCACCGTATAACGAGGAGATAAGCGACGTTCCGCTGACGGGAACCGAGCTGACCGCGTGCTGGATAAAGGCATCGAGTTTATTCATGTGATTCATTCTGTTGTTATTTTTGTCCTGGATGAATCATAGCATAAGTCCCTCACCCTGGCCCTCTCCCCAAAGGGGAGATGGCCAGGTGTTTTAACCGTTAGCCGCAACTTTACGCAGATCAAACACCCGGCAGGCTTTCCCCTCCGAGCGCGGGATGCTGCCGCAGTTCACAATCATCACGTCGGTGGAAATCCCGACCATCGACTTTATGCGGTGGCGCAGCTGGTGGCACACCTGGCAACGCTGCTCGTGCGTCAGCGTTAAGCTGCTCTCTTTCAGCTCCACCTTCACGGAAAGTGAATCAAGATGCCCACGACGATTCACCTCCAGCTGATAGTGCGGAGAAAGGTGTTCGAACTTCACGATCTCCTCTTCCAGCTGCGACGGGAAAACGTTGACGCCGCGGATGATCAGCATATCGTCGCTGCGTCCGCCGATCCGGTCCATACGGCGCATGCTGCGCGCGGTTGCCGGTAGCAGGCGCGTCAGGTCGCGGGTGCGGTAGCGGATCACCGGCAGCGCCTCTTTGGTCAGCGTGGTGAACAGCAGTTCGCCCTGCTGGCCGTCATCCAGCGGCGTGCCGTCGTTCGGGTTGACGATCTCCGGGTAGAAATGATCTTCCCAGATGGTTGGGCCGTCGGCGGTTTCGATACACTCCATCGCCACGCCCGGCCCCATCACCTCGGAGAGGCCATAAATATCCAGCGCCGTAATGCCTAAGCGTTTTTCGATTTCGCGACGCATGGCCTGCGTCCACGGCTCCGCGCCGAAAACGCCAACGCGCAGTGAGCAGGCGCTGGCGTCGCCGCCCATCTGGCGCTCCAGCTCCTCAATCAGGTTGAGGCAGTAGGACGGCGTCACCATGATCATGTCCGGCTGGAAATCACGGATCAGCTGCGCCTGTTTCTCTGTCTGGCCGCCGGACATCGGGATCACCGTCGCCCCCAAACGCTCGGCGCCGTAGTGTGCGCCCAGCCCGCCGGTAAACAGGCCATAGCCATAGGCCACGTGAATTTTGTCCTTCGCGCTGCCGCCCGCCGCGCGTAGGGAGCGCGCCACCAGGTTGGCCCAGTTATCGATGTCGCCCTGCGTGTAGCCGACAACCGTCGGTTTGCCGGTGGTGCCGGATGACGCGTGAATGCGCACCACCTGCTCCATCGGCACGGCAAAGGTATCAAAGGGGTAGTTATCCCGCAGGTCCTGCTTGGTGGTGCACGGGAACTTACGGATATCCGCCAGCTCGTTGAAATCATCAGGGTGAACGCCCGCAGCATCAAACTTGCGTTTGTACATCGGCACGTTGTTATAGGCGTGGTGCAGCGTCCATTTCAGACGCGCGGTCTGCAGCGCCTGCAGTTCGTCAAGGGAGGCCGTTTCAATCGGATCAAGCTTTGTTGTATTTGTCATTGTAGGGTACTCACATTGTTTTTATGCTCAAACACGCTCAAGGATCATGGCAATGCCCTGACCCACACCGATGCACATCGTACACAGCGCGTAGCGCCCGCCGCGTCGGTGCAGTTCATTACTCGCGGCCAGCGCCAGTCTGGCGCCGCTCATCCCCAGCGGGTGACCAATCGCTATCGCGCCACCGTTCGGGTTGACGTGCGCGGCATCATCCGGCAATCCCAACTGACGCAGCACGCCCAGCGCCTGCGCGGCGAAAGCTTCGTTGAGCTCGATCACGTCCATCTCGTTAATGCTGAGTCCGGCGAGCTCCAGCACCTTGCGCGTGGCCGGTACCGGGCCGAGTCCCATCAGACGTGGCTCCACGCCTGCCGTCGCCATCGCCACGATCCGCGTGCGCGGGACCAGCCCCTGCGCCAGCGCCATCTGCTCGCTGGCGACGATCAGCGCCGCTGCGCCATCGTTGACGCCGGAGGCATTTCCCGCCGTGACCACCCCATTCCTGCGGAACGGCGTTTTTAGCCCGGCAAGCTGCTCAAGCGTGGTGTCCGCGCGGGGATGTTCATCCTCGCTGAACTCGTTGACCGCCCCTTTTTTCCCCGGCACCTGCACCGACACAATCTCCTGCGCCAGAATGCCGTTCTGCTGCGCCTGCGCGGTACGCTGCTGGCTGCGCAGCGCGAACGCGTCCTGATCGGCACGGCTGATATTTAACAATTCCGCTACATTCTCTGCCGTTTCCGGCATGCTGTCAGTTCCGAATTGCTGATGCATGAGCGGATTCACAAATCGCCAGCCGATGGTGGTATCAAAGATCTCCGCCTGTCGCTGGAACGCGGCAGTGGCTTTGCCCATCACAAACGGCGCGCGGGACATGGATTCCACGCCGCCCGCAATCAGCAGGTCGCCGTCGCCCGCCTTAATGGCGCGTGCGGCAAAACCAATCGCGTCCAGCCCCGACCCGCACAGGCGGTTAATGGTGGTTCCGGACACCGTCTGCGGCAGCCCTGCCAGCAGCGACGACATACGCGCCACGTTGCGGTTATCTTCACCCGCCTGGTTCGCGCAGCCGAAGATCACGTCGTCAATTCGCTCCAGATCGAGCTGCGGATAGCGGGCCAGCAGCGCGCGCAGCGGCACGGCGCCGAGATCGTCAGTCCGAACGGCGGAAAGCGCCCCGCCGTAGCGCCCCACCGGGGTTCGAACGCCATCACAAATAAATGCGTCACGCATCAGGCCTCTCCTGTCACATTGCCGCCGATGCGGTGAGATTTTCCGCGAAAAAGGGCGACGGTTTTCTGTTGCTGGTTCTGAATTTCAATGTCGTACACGCCGGTCAGCCTGCCCTGATGCTTCACCCGCGCGGTGGCGGTAAGCGTGTCCCCGGCAAAGCCCGGACGCAGAAAGTCAATCGAACAGCCGGAGGCCACCGCCGCCAGCCCCTGACTGTTGCAGGCGTAGGCAAAGGCGGTGTCTGCCAGCGAAAACAGCTGTCCGCCGTGGCAGGTTTGGTGGCCGTTGAGCATCTGCGGTGTGATGGTCATGGACACCACCGCGTAGCCGTCGTCCATATCGACAATGTCCATCCCCATCGCCTGCGCGCAGGCGTCTCGTTCATACATGGCGCGGGCGTTGTGCCAGGCGTTATGACTCATAGCTACTCTCCAGAAGCGCGCGCTGGCGCAGCAGGGAACAGGGGCGATAGCGTTCTTCGCCGTAATGACGCTGCAGGTTCTCCAGCAGCGTCAGCAGGCGCTGCCAGCCCAGACGCTCACCCCAGGCGATCGGCCCGCTCGGGTAGTTGACGCCCAGGCGCATGGCGGTATCGATGTCCTTCTCGCTGGCGACCCCTTTTTGCAGAGCATCCAGCGCTTCGTTGGCAATCATCGCCACCGTGCGCCAGACCAGCAGGCCGGGATAATCGGCAATCTGCACCACCCGAAGCCCCTGCTGCTGCAGGTAGCGGATGGCCTTTTGCGTCGCCGTATGCGGGTTGCTGGCGGCTGCGGCGATGACCGCGACGTCGCGCTCGATGCGGTCTACTACAACCACCGGTCCGTTGAGCCGCAGCGCCAGCGCCTGCGCGGTTTCGCCCTGCGTTTCAATCAAGTACACATCATCAATTTCTGTGACACTGTCACGCTTTCTTTCCACGCGCATCGGGCTGTAGCTGTCGTTCACGGTATCAGCCCAGCGCACCCCGGGCCTGTCGCCCTGCCAGTCATAAACGCCCTTCCCGCTTTTTTTGCCCAGCCTGCCAGCCAGCACCAGCTCCTGCTGGACCAGCGAGGGCAGAAAACGACGCTCCTGCCAGAAGGCGTTAAATACCGAGCAGGTCACCGCGAAGTTCACGTCCTGACCAATCATGTCGGTCAGCTCCAGCGGGCCCATCGGGAAGCCACCGCCTTCGCGCAGGGCGGCGTCAATCACCTCCGGCGCGGCCACCTGCTCTTCCAGCGCGCGCCAGGCCTCGGAATAGAACGGACGCGCGACGCGGTTGACGATGAACCCCGGCGTTGACTGGCAGCGCACGGGCTGCTTGCCCCAGTTCAGCGCCAGCTCGCACAGCGCGTCGGCCACTTCCGGGGAGGTTGCCAGCCCGCTCACCACCTCCACCAGCTTCATGACCGGCGCCGGGTTGAAGAAATGCAGCCCGGCGACGCGCTCCGGATGGTGGATGTCCGCCGCAATCGCCGTGACGGAGATCGAAGAGGTATTGCTTGTCAGCACCGTCTGCGGCGGGCAGATTTCCGCCAGCTGCGAAAACAGCGCCTTTTTAACCTCCAGCCGTTCCGAGGCCGCTTCAATCACCAGTTCGGCCGCGGAGAGCGCGTCGATATCCGTGACGGGAAGCAGCCGGGCGAGGATCTGGCTCCCGGCATCGGCGGAGAGTTTTCCGCGCGTCACCCGGGAGGCCAGACGCTGGCGGATCCCCTCGATAGCGCGGGATATCGCATCGCTGGAAATATCGTAGAGCAGCACCTGATGCCCGTGGCTGGCCGCCACTTCTGCAATCCCCGCGCCCATCGTGCCGCTGCCAATCACGGCGACAGTCCGTATGTTGAGCATCTTATTTCCCCGTAAAGTTAGGCGCGCGCTTCGCGAGGAAAGCGCTGACGCCCTCGCGGTAGTCGTCGCTGCGACCGGCCAGACGCTGATAGTCGCGCTCCAGGTCAAGCTGCGCGTCGAGGGTGTTGGTTTCCGCAGCATTGATCGCCTGCTTGATCAGGCCCAGGCCGAAGGTCGGCTGCGAGGCAAAGTGCAGCGCCATCTGCTGCGCCGTGGCGGAGAGCTGGTCGTCGTCCACCACCTGCCAGATCATCCCCCACGCCTGCGCCTGCTCGGCGCTGAGTTTGTCCCCGAGCAGCGCCAGCCCCATGGCGCGGGCGCGTCCGGCCACGCGCGGCAGCAGCCACGTGCCGCCGCAGTCCGGCACCAGGCCGAGCTTGCTGAAGGCCATCACGAAGTTGGCCGACCGGGCGGCAATCACCGTGTCGCAGCCGAGCGCCAGCGTAGCTCCCGCGCCAGCCGCCACCCCGTTAACCGCGCAGATGACCGGCTTCGGCAGCTTTGCCAGGCGGCGCACCAGCGGGTTGTAGAAGGTTTCGACAGACATTCCCAGATCCGGCGCCGGGCCGTTGGGGTCGACGTTACGGTCATTCAGATCCTGACCGGCGCAGAACCCGCGTCCTGCCCCGGTGATCAGCAGGCAGCGGATGGTGTCATCGCGCTCGGCCTGCTTCAGGCACTCGGCAAGCTGCTGGTGCATCACGTCGTTAAAGCTGTTCAGACGCTCCGGACGGTTCAGCGTAATGGTCATTACGCCCTGTTCTACGTGACTGAGAATAAATTCCACAATTAGCGTCCTTTAAAGTCGGGGGTGCGTTTTTGTAAGAAGGCGTCGATACCTTCCCGGCGGTCTTCGGTGGCGGAAAGCAGCGTAAACAGCTGGCGCTCCTGGGCCAGACCGGCCTGTAGCGGCACCTCCTGCGACTGCCGCAGCGCCTGCTTCGCCGCCTGCAGCGCCAGCGGAGAGTGTCGCGCCATCAGCGCCGCCTGCTTCAGGGCGTACTCCAGTGTCAGAGACGCCGGGAAGATATCGCTCACCAGCCCGGTGCCCAGCGCCTGCTCTGCGGTAATGCTCTCGCCGGTCAGCACCATTTTGCTGGCCAGGGATTTACCGACGCTGCGGATAAGACGCTGGGTGCCGCCCGCGCCGGGCATGATGCCCAGCGTGATTTCCGGCAGGCCGAAACGGGCGTTATCGCCAGCAATGATCACGTCGCACAGCAGCGCCAGCTCGCAGCCTGCGCCCAGCGCGAAGCCGTTCACGGCAGCAATCAGCGGTTTGTTAAACGCGTTAATGCGCGCCCATAGCTGCGGGCGGATATCGTTCAGGGTGGCGGGCAGGTCCTTCTCCGCCATTTCGTTGAGATCGGCCCCGGCGGCAAAGCAGCGCTCGCTGCCGTAAATCACGCAGACGGCGATGTCGGCATCCACGGCGGCAGCCTCAAGCTGTTCCGCAAGCTGCGCCAGCAGCGCATTGTTAAGGGCATTGCGCGCCTCCGGACGGTTCAGAGTCAGCTGCAGCACGCGGCCATGACGGGTAACAATCAGTTCGCTCATGCCATCCCCTTCGCGTCAAAGTCGACAATCACGTCGGCGGTTAACGGCAGCGACTGACAGCTCAGTACGTACCCGGCGGCCAGCTCGTCCGGCTCCAGGCTGTAGTTGGTTGCCATGTCCACCTTGCCGCGCAGCACTTTGCATTTGCAGGTGGCGCACACGCCGCCCTTGCAGGCATACGGCAGATCCGCTCCCTGACGCAGGGCAGCATCAAGAATGCTTTCGTCGTCCGCCGTCAGGGTGATTTCACGGTCGCGCCCGTCCTGGCGCACGGTCACTTTTTGACCCTCCGCCTGCACGTGCACCGCGCGCTTAACGGGGATTCCGGAGGTGTTAAAGCGCTCAAGGTGAATGGATTTTTCCGGCATCCCCAGCGCTTTCAGCGTCGCTTCGGCGTCGTCCATCATCGCCGACGGGCCGCAGATAAAGGCCTCGTCATACTGGCGGAAGTTGATCAGGGTTTTCGCCAGCGCCTGCAGCTTTTCCCCGTCGATGCGGCCATAGAGCAGGTCGCTGTCCAGCCGCTCCTGGCTGAAGATGGAGACCAGCTGCAGCCGCTGCGGGTATTTGTCCTTCAGGTCCGCCAGCGCCTGGCGGAACATCATGCTCTGGCTGCTGCGGTTGCCGTAGATCAAGCTGAAATGGCTGTTGGGTTCGGTTGAAAGCGTGGCGGAGATAATCGCCAGCATCGGGGTGATCCCGGAGCCTGCGGCAATTGCCAGGTAGTGGCCTTCGCGTTCAGCCTGCGGCTGGTAGCCAAACTGCCCTTGAGGAACCATCACCTCCAGCGCCATGCCCGCTTTGATCTCATCCCGGGCATAGCGGGAAAAGCGCCCACCGTCGATGGCTTTGACCGCCACGCTGATCTCACCCGGCGCGGTGCTGCGGCAGATGGAGTAGCAGCGGCGCAGCTCGTCTTCGCCCAGCGTCGTTTTCAGGGTCAGGTGCTGGCCGGGGCGGAAGCGGTAGGCCTCCTGCAACGCCTGCGGCACCGCGAAGGTGATGGTTACCGCGTCGCGGGTTTCGGGTTCCACTTTTGCCACTGTTAATGAATGAAACGTTGTCATGGCAGCCTCAAATACATTTGAAATAGTCGAAGGGTTCGCGGCAGGTATTGCAGCGGTAGAGCGCTTTGCAGGCCGTCGAGCCAAATTCACTGATAAGGGAGGTGTCGGTGCTGGCGCAGCGCGGGCAGCTCACCTCTGCCGGGGCGTGCGCGTGGCAGCTATGCCCCACCGGTGGGCTGATGCCGTACGCCCGCAGGCGCTCGCGCGCGTCGGCGGTCATCCAGTCGGTGGTCCAGGCAGGTTCAAGCTGGAGCACGATGTGCACGGGGGTGAAGCCGTGCGCGGTCATCGCCTCGCGGATCGCCCCCAGCAGGTGTTCCGTTGCCGGGCAGCCCGAGTAGGTTGGCGTGAAGCCAATCACCCAGCCTTCCCCCTGCGCCTTCACGCTGCGCACCATGCCTAAATCGGTGATGGTTAACACCGGCACTTCCGGATCGGGGATCTGGCTTAACAGCGACCAGATCTGCGGAATTTGCGCAGGCGCGATGTCGACGAGGCGTTGCATAGCGTTCTCCTTTACCACTGCTGACCGGGATACGCGCGCTGGAGATACTGCATTTCCGCCAGCATCGGACCCAGATGTTCGGTATGAAGCCCCTTCTTGCCCCCGGTGCGGTACGCCACCTCTGCGGGAACCTGCAGACAGGCTTCTTTCAGACCAGCAAACACTTCGCTTTCCCACGGCTGGCGCAGGGTTCGCGGATCCACCGCCACGCCAGCGTCAATCAGCTCAAGCTCGACCTCATCGGCGTCAAACAGCTCCGCCGTAAAACGCCACAGGCTGTCGATGGCCTGCTGCATTTTTTGCGCGGAGGTTTCGGTCCCGTCGCCCAGCCGCACCAGCCAGCCGCGGCTGAAGCGCAGGTGGTAGCGCGCCTCTTTGATCGCTTTGGCGGCGATGGCAGCAAGCTGGCCGTCGCTGCTCTGTGTCAGGCGTTCGTACAGCGCCACGTTCCAGGCATCCATCAGGTACTGGCGTGCAATCGTGTCGGCGAAGCTGCCGTTCGGCTGCTCCACCAGCAGGACGTTGCGGAACTGGCGCTCGTCGCGGCCAAACGCCAGCGTGTCTTCATCGCCCGGGCCTTCTAATTCCGCGGCATAGGTCAGAAAATTGCGCGCCTGCCCCAGCAGGTCGAGGCCGATATTGGCGAGCGCGAGGTCAATTTCCAGTTCAGGCGCGTGGCCGCACCAGGCGCCGAGACGCTGGGAGAGCACCAGACCGTTGTCGCCCAGGCGCAGGGCATAGGCAGTCACTGAGTTCATTCTTTGCCTCACATATGCTCGATGCCGTCAGGGATGGTGTAGAACGTCGGATGGCGGTAAACCTTGCTTTCCGCCGGGTCGAAGAAATCGCCGCTCTCTTCTGGCTGGGAGGCCACAATTTCACTCGCCTTCACCACCCAGATAGAACACCCTTCGCTGCGGCGGGTGTAGGCATCACGGGCATTTTCCAGCGCCATGCGATCGTCGGCGGCATGCAGGCTGCCCACGTGACGGTGCGATAACCCTTGTTTGCTGCGTACGAACACTTCGTACAGCGGCCAGTAGACATTGCTCATGGTTATTTCCTCTTATGCGGCCTGACGGGTACGTTGTTTTTCGGCGTGCGCCAGCGCGGCTTCCCGCACCCACGCCCCGTCGTCCCAGGCTTTGCGTTTCGCGGCCAGACGTTCGTGGTTACAGATGCCGCGCCCGTTAATGACCTCGTCAAACTCCTGCCAGTCGATCTCGCCGAAGCGGTAGTGACCGCTCTCTTCATCGAAACGCAGGTCCGGATCCGGCACCGTCATGCCGAGCATCTCCACCTGCGGCACCGTGTTGTCGACAAAGCGCTGGCGCAGCTCGTCGTTGCCAAAGCGTTTGATTTTCCAGGCCAGGCTGCGGGCGCTGTTCGGCGAGTTATCGTCGTTCGGCCCGAACATCATCAGCGCCGGCCACCAGAAGCGGTTGATGGCGTCCTGCAGCATCTGACGCTGATCCTCACTGCCCTGCGCCAGCGCCATGCAGGCTTCAAAGCCCTGACGCTGGTGGAAGCTCTCTTCTTTACAGATTTTCACCATCGCCCGGGCATACGGGCCGTAGGAGGTTCGGCACAGCGCCACCTGGTTGACGATGGCCGCGCCGTCCACCAGCCAGCCGATCACGCCGATATCAGCCCAGCTCAGGGTCGGATAGTTGAAGATGGAGGAGTATTTCATCTTGCCGTCGAGCATCTTCTGGTAGATGTCTTCCCGCGCGCAGCCCAGCGTTTCCGCCGCGCTGTAGAGGTAAAGCCCGTGTCCGGCTTCGTCCTGCACTTTCGCCAGCAGGATCGCTTTTCGGCGCAGCGTCGGCGCGCGGGCTATCCAGTTCCCTTCCGGGAGCATGCCGACAATTTCGGAGTGCGCGTGCTGACCAATCTGGCGGATCAGCGTTTTACGGTAGGCTTCCGGCATCCAGTCCTGAGGCTCAATCGCCGTCTCCTGCGCTATGCGCTGCTCAAACCGTTGTTCTTGCGTCACGTCATCACCTTTATGATTCGTTAGTTTGCAAATTAAAGCGAAATGTTGAATCACTTTGTTTTTTAAAAGTTACACAAAGGTTAAATATAACCCCAAGAATTGTTTCCCGGTTTTGTGATGCTGCTCGCAAGGCTTTTACGCCATGCCTTTTACAAAGCGCCTTTACGCGACGCGATTCATCCAGCCAGATCACAACGTTAACAATTCATTAAAAACACAGCTTGATTTTTATGATTCGCGATCAAACTATTAATAGTGAAATCACGAAACATTTGGAGATAAGCGATGCAGCAGTTAGCCAGCTTCTTGTCCGGTACCTGGCAGTCTGGCCGGGGCCGCGAACGCGCGATTCATCACGCCATCAGCGGCGAAGCACTCTGGGAAGTGACCAGCGAAGGGCTGGACATGGCGGCCGCCCGTCGCTATGCCATTGAGCATGGGGGCGAGGCATTGCGCGCCATGACCTTTATTGAACGTGCCGTCATGCTGAAAGCGGTGGCGAAACACCTGCTCGGCGAAAAAGAGGCGTTTTATGCCCTGTCCGCCCAGACGGGCGCGACGAAGGCGGACAGCTGGGTCGATATTGAAGGCGGCATCGGCACCCTCTTCACTTACGCCAGCCTGGGCAGCCGCGAGCTGCCGGACGACACGCTGTGGCCGGAAGATGAGCTAATCACCCTGTCGAAAGAAGGCGGCTTTGCGGCACGCCACGTTCTGACCTCGAAATCCGGCGTGGCGGTACACATCAACGCCTTCAACTTCCCCTGCTGGGGAATGCTGGAAAAACTCGCGCCGACCTGGCTTGCCGGGATGCCCGCCATCATCAAGCCCGCCACCGCTACCGCGCAGGTGACGCAGGCGATGGTCAAATCCATCGTGGACAGCGGACTGGTGCCGGACGGCGCCATCAGCCTGATTTGCGGCGGCGCGGGCGATCTGCTCGACCAGCTCGACAGCCAGGACGTGGTGACCTTTACCGGCTCCGCCAGCACCGGGCAAAGCCTGCGCGTGCACCCGAATATTGTGGCGAATTCGATTCCGTTCACCATGGAAGCCGACTCCCTGAACTGCTGCGTGTTGGGTGAAGACGTCACGCCGGAGCAGCCGGAGTTTGCCCTGTTCATTCGGGAGGTGGTCCGCGAAATGACCGCCAAGGCCGGGCAGAAATGTACCGCCATTCGCCGGATTATCGTCCCGCAAAGCCAGGTTGATGCCGTCAGCCAGGCGCTGATTGCCCGTCTGGAAAAGGTGGTGATGGGCGACCCGGCGCAGGAAGGGGTGAAGATGGGAGCACTGGTCAACGCTGAACAGCGCGCAGACGTGCAGGAGAAAGTGGATCGGCTGGTCGCCTCAGGCTGCCAGATCCGTCTGGGTGGCAAAGCGGATTTGCAGGCCGCGGGGGCGTTCTTCCCGCCGACCCTGCTGTTCTGCCCGCAGCCGGATGAAACCCCGGCGGTGCACGATACCGAAGCCTTCGGCCCGGTCGCCACGCTGATGCCGTATCGCAGTGCAGAGCACGCCATGCAGCTTGCCCGCGCGGGCGGCGGCAGCCTGGCGGGGACGCTTGTCACCGCAGACCTGAACATTGCCCGCCAGTTTATTGCCGGCGCGGCGCGCGCCCACGGGCGTATTCAGATCCTTAACGAAGAATCATCAAAAGAGTCTACCGGCCACGGCTCCCCGCTTCCTCAGCTAATGCACGGCGGCCCTGGCCGCGCGGGCGGCGGCGAAGAGCTGGGCGGCCTGCGCGCGGTGAAGCACTACCTGCAGCGCACCGCGATTCAGGGCAGCCCGACGATGCTGGCCGCCATCGGCAAGCAGTGGGTGCGTGGCGCAGCGGTGCAGGAAGATCGCGTCCATCCGTTCCGTAAATACTTTGAGGAACTGCAGCCGGGCGACAGCCTGCTGACGCCGCGCCGCACGCTGACGGAGGCGGACATCGTCAATTTTGCCTGCCTGAGCGGTGACCACTTCTACGCCCATATGGACAAGATCGGGGCGGCAGAGTCGATCTTTGGCGAGCGCGTGGTTCACGGCTACTTCCTGATCTCCGCCGCGGCGGGACTGTTCGTTGATGCAGGCGTCGGGCCGGTGATTGCCAACTACGGCATGGAAAACCTGCGCTTTATCGAGCCGGTCAAGCCGGGCGACACCATCCAGGTGCGTCTGACCTGCAAGCGCAAAACGCTGAAGAAACAGCGTACCGCCGAGGAAAAACCGACCGGCGTGGTGGAATGGGCGGTAGAGATTTTCAACCAGCACCAGCAGGCCGTGGCGCTCTACTCCATTCTGACGCTGGTGGCGCGCCAGCGGGGTGATTTCAGCTAACGTTCGCCCTCATCCTGCCCCTCTCCCCAACGGGGAGAGGAGATTGCTCTGCACGACCTGTGATTTATCTCAGCGCCTTTTTTAACCTGGCAAGACCAACAAATAACCTGGCAGATGCAGGCAAACGCTTTTCTCAGGCGCCTGTCAGGATAAGGCTGTCACAACACAATAAACCCTAAAAACACAACAAGATGAGGTCTACGATGGGAAGCAATTCTTCTTTTTCTGCCCGTAGAACGGCACTGGCCATGGCCGTTGCGCTGTGTTGCGCCTGGCAATCCCCTGCATTCGCCCACGGCAGCGAGGCGCATATGGTCCCGATGGACAAAACACTGCAGGATTTTGGCGCGGACGTTCAGTGGGATGATTACGCACAGATGTTCACCATTGCGAAAGACGGCGCCTTCGTGAAGGTCAAACCGGGCGCAAAGACGGCCATCGTCAACGGTCACCCCCTCAATCTTGAAGTGCCGGTAGTGATGAAGGACAAAAAAGCCTTTATCTCAGAGACCTTCATCAACGATGTTTTCCAGTCTGGTCTTGACCAGACCTTCCAGGTTGAAAAACGTCCTCACCCGCTAAACGCGCTCACGGCGGACGAAATTAAGCAGGCTGTCGGGATTGTGAAAGCCTCGGCGGATTTTAAACCCAATACCCGCTTTACCCAGATCGCCCTTGCGCAACCAGAGAAAGCCAAAGTGTGGGACTTTGTGCTCAACGGTACGGCAGTGGACGCCCCTCGCCAGGCGAAGATCGTCATGCTCGACGGCAAGCACGTTATCGAAAGCGTAGTGGACCTGAAGGATAAAAAAATCCTGCGCTGGGAGCCGGTGAAGGACGCGCACGGCATGGTGCTGCTGGATGATTTCACCGCGGTTCAGCAGATCATTAACGAGAGCCCGGAGTTTGCCGAGGTGCTTAAAAAACACGGCATCACCGACCCGAAAAAAGTGATCACCACGCCGCTTACCGTCGGCTACTTCGACGGTAAAGACGGCCTGAAGCAGGAAGACCGCCTGCTTAAGGTGGTGAGCTATCTGGACGTCGGCGACGGCAACTACTGGGCCCACCCGATCGAGAACCTCGTGGCCGTGGTCGATCTTGAGCAGAAAAAAATTCAGAAGATCGAAGAAGGTGCCGTTGTGCCGGTTCCGATGACTCCGCGCCCCTATGACGGCCGCGACCGTGTCGAGACGCCGAAAAAGCCGCTCGACATCATTGAGCCGGAAGGCAAGAACTACACCATTACCGGCGACATGGTGCACTGGCAGAACTGGGATTTCCACCTGAGCCTGGATTCCCGCGTCGGCCCGATGATTTCGACCGTCACTTACAACGACAACGGGAAAAAGCGTCAGGTGATGTATCAGGGATCGCTCGGCGGCATGATTGTCCCTTACGGCGATCCGGACGTGGGCTGGTACTTCAAGGCCTATCTCGACTCCGGCGACTACGGCATGGGCACCCTGACCTCGCCGCTGGTGCGCGGTAAAGACGTGCCGTCCAACGCCGTGATGCTCAACGAAACCATCCCGGACTACACCGGCACGCCGATGGAGATCCCGCGCGCGATCGCCATTTTCGAACGCTACGCGGGGCCAGAATATAAACATCAGGAGATGGGCAAGCCGAACGTCAGCGCCGAACGCCGCGAGCTGGTGGTGCGCTGGGTGAGTACCGTGGGCAACTACGATTACATCTTCGACTGGGTGTTCCACGAAAACGGCACTATCGGCATTGACGCCGGTGCTACGGGTATCGAGGCGGTGAAAGGCGTTCAGGCAAAAACCATGCATGATGCCACCGCCAAAGACGACACAAAGTACGGCACGCTGATCGATCATAATATCGTGGGCACCACGCACCAGCACATCTATAACTTCCGTCTTGATATGGACGTGGACGGCATCAACAACAAGCTGGTGGCGATGGACCCGGAAGTGAAGCCGAATACCGCCGGCGGCCCGCGCACCAGCACCATGCAGGTGAACCAGTATGACATTGATACCGAACAGCAGGCGGCACAGAAGTTTGACCCGGGCACCATCCGATTGCTGAGCAACACCAGCAAGGAGAACCGCATGGGCAACCCGGTCTCGTACCAGATTATCCCTTACGCGGGCGGTACCCATCCGGTGGCGACCGGCGCGAAATTTGCGCCGGACGAGTGGATCTACCATCGTCTGAGCTTTATGGATAAACAGCTGTGGGTGACGCGTTACCACCCGGACGAGCTGTATCCGGAAGGGAAATTCCCGAACCGCTCCATCCACGATACGGGTCTGGGCCAGTACAGCAAGGATAACGAGTCGCTCAACGATCAGGATGACGTGGTCTGGATGACCACCGGCACCACCCACGTGGCGCGCGCGGAAGAGTGGCCGATCATGCCGACGGAATGGGTGCATACCCTGCTTAAACCGTGGAACTTCTTCGACGAGACGCCGACGCTCGGGAAGAAAAAAGACGAAAAATAACCACCCGCCGGGCAATTGCCCGGTTTTTTTTACCCTGACGTTTGATGATCGCCCTCGCTTGCTTATAGTTACTGATATATCACCTGCATGATTTTTCCCCCGGACGGGAAAGGGCTTTATGGAAAAAAGAAAAAAACCGACGCTGGAACGAGCAACCTGGCCGACGCGCCACGCCATGGTCATGCACGGGCTGGCGATGAACCTGCCCTGGCTGGCTTTCGTCAACATCAGCTTCGCCGTGATGATTCTGCTGCGCCATGTTCTGCTTAACGCCAGCGATCCCCTTTATCCCCACTTGCCGCATATGATGAAAATGGTCGACGCTTCGATGCTCGGCATTATTATCCTCTCGGCTGCACTGATCCTTATGGGCTGGCGGCGCATCGCCGGTATCAGCGTAGTGCTGTGTATCTGTAGTGCTATCTGGTCGATATCATGCTTCTGGTTCATCACTGATTTACTGCTGCCCCACGTCTGGCCGCTGTGCGTTATTTTATTACTCGCTGGGTTAACGGCCCTCTACTTTTACCCTGTGGGGTTGCTCGCCTTCGTGCTCCCGCTCTGGATAACCTTGCCGATTGCAAGCTGGGTACTGAATGATGGCCTTAATCTTCACTTCGTTATCATCTGGAGCGTCTTTTCGCTGATCCTGATCTGCGGGCGATTCATCCTCTTAAGCTGGTTTGATGAGGCCTGGCGACGTAACCAGCAAAACCAGCTGCTGATCTCACGACTGGATGCGCTGGCGCATCAGGATCCGTTAACCACAACCGCCAACCGCCGGAAGATGGAAGTGGTGCTGGAGAACGCGGTTGAGCAGAAGAAACCGTTCTCGCTGATTATGCTGGATATTGACTATTTCAAACGCTACAACGACACCTACGGTCACCAGGCGGGTGACGACTGTCTGACGCGCGTGGCGCGGGTGCTGAAGCAGTCAGTGCGAACGCCCGACGATGTGGTGTCACGTTACGGCGGCGAGGAGTTTGTGGTGATCCTGTTTAACTGCCCGGAAAATATCGCGGAAAAAGTTGCGGTACGCATTCAGGACGGCCTGCGCGCGGAGTCGATACCGCACAGCGCGTCATCCGTCAGCGATCGTGTCACCGTGAGTATGGGGATTGCGGGCATGGTCGAGGGGCTTGCGGGTACCGAGATTATTGCCCGCGCCGATGCGGCGCTGTACCGGGCGAAAGAGGCCGGGCGGGATCGGTGGTCGCTGTAAATAAAGCCGGGTGGCGGCTACGCTTTACCCGGCTTGTTTTTTAATACCGCACGCAAACCGACTTGGTTTCGCACCAGCCGTCCAGCCAGTCCGGGCCAAAATCACGTCCGGTGCCGGACTGCTTCATGCCACCGAACGGCAGGTTGGCGTCAATCAGCGTATGGCTGTTCACCCACACGGTGCCCGCCTGCAGCCGATCGGTGTACTCCAGCGCCTTGCTGATATTCTGCGTCCAGACGCTGGCCGTCAGGCCATATTCGGTGTCGTTTGACAGCTGGAGCGCCTCTTCTCCGTCGGATACTCGCACCAGGTTGACCACCGGACCAAACACCTCTTCTCGGGTTAACCGCAGCGCGGCATCCGGGTTCACCACCAGCGTAGGCGACACGTAATAGCCTTTGCCCTCCGGACCGCGGTTACCGACGATCAGCTCCGCATTGCGCGACGTCGCCTCGTCGAGGAACGTCTGCACCTTATCGCAGTGGGCGCGCGACACCAGCGGGTTGATAAACGCCTCCGGCGACATGCCCGGCCCGACGCTCAGGGATTTCACCGCCTGTTCGAACCCGCTCACCAGCGTGTCAAACAGCGGCGCTTCAATGTAGATGCGCGAGCTCGCCGCGCACACCTGCCCCTGGTTCAGGAAGCTGCCGGTCATCAGTCCTTCGATCACCCACGCCGGGTCCGCATCCTTGAGTACAATTGCCGGGTTTTTCCCGCCCAGCTCCAGGGTCACTCCGGTTAGCGTGTCCGCCGCCGCGCGGGCAATTTGCTTACCCGTTGCCGTCGAGCCGGTAAAGCTCACCTTTGCAATATGCGGGTGCGAGGTCAGCGCTGCGCCACACACCGCGCCGCTCCCGGTTACCACGTTGAACACCCCGTCAGGGATGCCCGCTTCGCTGGCCAGCTCCGCCACGCGCAGCATGGTTAGCGGCGTGGTTTCAGACGGCTTAATGACGATAGAGCAGCCCGCGGCCAGCGCTGGCATCACTTTCCACATCCCGATCATCAGCGGGAAGTTCCAGGGCACAATCCCGGCCACCACACCAACCGGCTCCTTACGCGTCCACGCCTGGTAGCGCGCACCCTGCGGCAGCGGGATGGAAAGATCGAGTGTTTTGCCCGCAATTTTGGTGGTCAGCCCGGCGGTATAGCGCATCCAGTTGAGGGTGCAGCCCACTTCAAAAGCCCGGGAGATGTTAATTGATTTGCCCTGCTCCAGCGTTTCAAGCTGGGCCAGCTCCTCGCCGTGCTGTTCCACCAGATCGGCGAAATGGAGCAGGATCCGCTCGCGCTCCGCCGGTAATTTTCCGGCCCAGCTACGGGCGACAAACGCGCGCCAGCCGGACATAACGGCCCGGTCAACGTCATCGACGCTGGCATCGGCGGTCGAGGCAATCACCTCGCCCGTGGCCGGGTTGTAGACGTTCAGCCGCTTTTCACTGTCCGACGCGGCCTGACGCCCTTCAATCCACAGGCCATGTTGTCGGTCTAAAAATTGCTGCACGGCAGGCTGAATAGCCACCAGTGATTCAGACATAGGATACTCCTTCGTTATTCTTCGCAGGGTGTTCATCCAGTCTATGTGGGGTTTTGCATTCTCGCTTTTGTCTCTGTGACATTCGCTTTGCCACCTGTGACAGGTGCCGCAAATCGCGATAATCGCCGCTTATATCGCTGTTACCGGTGAGTGTTCTTTCCTATAGTCAGCCTCATAGCTCTGACAAAATGCAACACAAATGCAACAATGCGAAAACGTTGACGGTGCAGCGAGAGAAACGATGGCGTGTGCAAGCGAGCAGGAACAGTATCAGCAGTGGCTGGCGCAGATTAACCAGGTTTGCGGGCGTTTTAACGCGCAGCCCACCGAGGGAAAGTTCTACGGCGAGCTGGAGACCAGCTATGCGCGCAGCCTGAAGCTCAGTACCGTCACCGCAGGCGGCGTTAACCTGTTCCGCTCCCGTCATGAGATTAAGCAGAGTAACGATGCCTGGTTCTATACCGTGTTTCAGCTCGAAGGGAGTGCGGAAATTGAGCAGGATGACCATCGCGCGGTACTCAGAACCGGTGATATTACGCTGATTGATGCCTCACGCCCGTGCTCGATCAACTGGCAGGAAAAGTCCCGCCAGATTTCGCTCCTGGTTCCCCGTCAGATTATCGAGCAGCAGTGCCGCTTTCAGGAGATAAGCTGCGCGCTCGCCCTTTCCCGCACCTTACCCACGGTACAGCTGAGCCATCGCCTGCTGATGGAAAGTATGAACAACCGCGACCTGAGTGACCGGGAGAGTGAAGCGGCGCTTGAGGCGATGGTCTGCCTGCTGCGCCCCGCGTTCCAGCAGCGCGACGTGATTCAGCCGCGCAAGGAGCGCCAGTTCCAGCACGTTGTGGCGCTGATTGACAACCATATTCAGTCTGAATCGCTGCGTCCGGAATGGATTGCCGCTGAGAGCGGAATGTCCGTGCGCAGCCTCTACCGCATGTTTGCCGAGAAGGGGCTGGTGGTGGCGCAGTACATTAAAAACCGTCGTCTGGATCTCTGCGCTCAGGAATTGCAGTCAACCGGCGACGATGAAAAGCTGGCAGGCATTGGCTACAGCTGGGGATTCACCGACCATAGCCACTTTTCAACGGCCTTTAAGCAGCGTTTTGGCGTCTCGCCGGGTGAATACCGCAAGCGCTACCGTTAGCTATTTTTTCAGCCACTTACCGTTAATGCCCTTCACGTACTCGCCCGGCTGCGCGCGGGCCACCAGCTTTTGCCCCGCCATTTTCGCCACTTCATCAACCGGCAAATTATTGCTGTCGGCCAGCTTCTGATAGCTCTCCGTGCGCGCTGCGTTAATGCGATTCACCAGCTCCAGCGTTTCGGCATCCTGTTGGATCGGAGCAAGATAGCCGCTCAGGGTTTCCCCCACGCGCCCCTGCGCGCGGGCATCGTTTAAGGTCAGCGCAGCCGCCTGCACGTTTATACTCAGGGCCAGTAAAATCAACGCTAATCGTTTCATGGCATCCTCAGAACAGATCGCTGCGCGATTTCAGCAGGGCTTCAACGTCTTTATCGACCTTGATGTGGATCTCGTGTTCGATTTTGACATTCATATTGATGGTAATCGGCTCCTTTGGCGCAGCGACTTCAATGCGCGGCGTACAGCCGGTCAGTAGCGCGGCAACGGTGAGCGCACCAGCCATCTTTTTCATTGTTGTTCCTCACTTTCCTTGCCAGTCGAACTGCGGAGACCGGGAATCGCCGCGTGTTGCTCAAACCAGGTTTGCAGGTTGTCGCCAAAACGCAGGCTGCGCCACAGGGTAAAGACATTCTCGTCATGGGTGTAGTTCAGATTGACGGAGCTGCTTTTGCCGTCCACGCGGCTGGTCCCCTTGATGGTCGCCTGCATGGTTAATTCACCCAGGTTATCTAAATTGATTCTCGTCCACGACTGCGAAATTTCCATGTAGCGGAGCCAGTTAATCGCTGCGCCCGCGACCATATTATCCTTCACGATGGCGTCTGCCGTATCTTTGTCGATGCGCAGCGTCATTGGCCCCGGGTTGGTCAGCCAGCCATCTTTAATGATCCATTTTTCATTGTCCAGCCAGAACGGCAGCGCCCCGCTCACCGGGCCCGACAGGGTAAACTGCTTCGGGTTGACGGCGCTGATCAGCTCGCTTGAGGAGATATTGTCCACGCGCAGCAGGGCCGGATCGTGCTGCGGCATCCGCAGTTGCTGCATGGTGATCTTCCCGCCGAGCGTTTCTACCTTAACGTTGGTGAGCAGCAGCGGGTTGTCCTCCGTCCAGGGGTAATTCCCCTGCAGGTCCGCGGTAATGTTGCGCGCGGTCACCAGATTTTCCACTTCGCCAATCCGCAACGTGACCGGGCCGCGCGTGCCCAGGGACCAGGTCCCCTCGCTGAAGCGGAACGGCAGCACAAAATCGACGCCGTTGATCTGGTTGTCCGGCATCCAGGCGCTGCCGGATTTCAGCACGCCGTGTCCGCCCGCCTCAAAGCCCTGATCGGGGGCCGCCGAGAAGGCAACCTGCGCATAGAGTTCACCGTCACGCAGCGTCATTTTCCAGTCCGGCGGGACCAGCGGCTGGAAGACGGTGAGCGACTGTTTCGGCCACCAGGCCTGCCCGCGAAGGCGCACGCCATCCCAGCGTCCGTTCACCTGTACCGGGCCGATGTTGTCCGCATGGAGGTCGCCCTTAAACTGAAAAACAGTCGGGTCGGTACCGTCGACGCTGAAGGTCAGGACCGAGGGCGGCAATACGCTGCCGCCGGAGAACCGGGTTTGCCCGGCATTCAGCGACAGCGCGCCGCTGAATGCGGGTTTTTCGGCATCGCGCAGCCAGCGTACAGGCCGATCCAGCACCAGACGCGGCTTGCTGACCTCCATGGTGCCGTACTGAAGCTTGTCAAAACCGGTGGAGAGCGCCGTCAGTTCAATAAGGTTGTCGCGCCACTCGCCTTTCCCGGCGACATCCCAGCGGGCATGCATCGGCGTAAAGCCGCCTTTTCCCCAGTAGCGCCACTGCCACAGGCCGTTATCAGGTAAAAAGTCGTTGGCCTGACCGTCCAGGTGGAGTTCAAAACCGCCCATCTCGTTTTCATGGGCACGCAGAATAGCCTGCAGACGCCCGTCCACGCCCTTCTGGGTGAGCTTCACGCCCGCCAGCGGCCAGCGGATTTCATCGATATCGAGTGAGTCAATAATGCGCCCGCGCGAGCGGAGCAGCGCGCCGGGCTCAAAAGCAAGCTGCGGTTCATACAGGCTGCCGGTCAGTGTGGCGGGCAATTTGGCGTAAAGAATGAGATCGTTTTGCTTCGCCTCGCCGCTCAGATGCAGCGGCATGTTGCTGTTTTCCATGCTGAGCCTGCCGGGCCCAATGTTCAGTACCGCGTTACCTTTACCCGCATCGCCTTGCGTCAATACGTTCAGTCGTCCGGTCAGGGTGGCTTTCTCCAGCCCCTGCTGCCAGTTGTCGGCGCGAAGGGACACACGTCCGCTCAACGGCATACCCGAAAGATCCCAGTTCCAACGCCCGTCGCTGATGTTCAGCTGTTCCGCCGTGATCTGCCACGGCAGGTCGAGAAGCGGATCGGGGTTATCCCGCACCATCACCACCAGCTGTCCCTGATTGTCTTCCCAGTCGAGATCGGCATCGACCAGAGACGTTAACTGTGGCACGTTAAAGGTCGCGACCGCATGGCCTTTCACCGGCACGCCGTCCGGCACCAGCGGCAAAGTGAACTCGCCCACCAGCTTAATCGGCTGCGCCTGGTCAGGGAGCTGAACATCGAACTGGCTGACGGAGAGTGTCTGGCCGCGAAGCGTGCCTTTAATGCTGATCTGCTCGCCTTTATAGGCGATCTCCTGGCTGGACGGGGTCAGCGACGCGTGAAGCTCCCCCTGCCACTGCTGCCACGGCGAGAGCGTCAGACGGTGGATTGTGAGCCAGGTATTGGGTAACACCGCCTGCCACTGGGCCAGCGTTTTCGGGGCGACCGTTGAGGGCGCAGACTCGGGGATTTTGCTCAGGCAGATGGAATTAAGATCCAGCGCGCCGATATCGAGCTTCCAGCGGCTGGGATGTGACAGCGTCACGTTTTCGATACGGGCAATTTCGCACTCTTCCACCAGATAGCGAAGAACGGGGATCACCAGCGCGTGGCGAGTCAGTTTTGGGCTTTCTTCGAAAGCAATGCGCGTCCCGACGGGGAGCCAGATCCCGGCGAGCGTCGGCACCCACTGGGCGAGCGTCATCAGCAGCGTCAGCGGCACCAAAATCAACAGCAGTAAAACCGCAATGGCGGCTTTGTATTTACCCTTCATGGGCAGTTAATGTCCTGATTTTTCGAAAGAATTAAGCCGGCAATGCCGAATATTGTCGCATATTTGGCGGTTGAGTTGAAGTTGACCCCAAGATAAAGGATAGATGCTGTAAAGAGTATGAGAAAACTTTTTGCTATGCGTAACCTACAGAACACATTGTAGATTCAGTGGGTTACGCATTATCTCAGACGTAAAAACGGGAAAACACTGCGTAACTAATACTTGTTCCTGGGCATTGCCAATAGGTAGAGCATGGCGAATATCAACGACCCCCAATACACTGAATCGTACCGCCATGGATCAAAATCGATATGTAAAAAACCGCGAACAAACTCATAGCCGTTGGCAAAAACATTAATCTGGATGGCTGCAATCGCTATCACAAACAGCGTATAGGCAATGAACAATGGATATTTACGGAGCCTATTGACCTTGAGTTTTCCAACGTACAACAAGAAAAAAATTAAAATAGAAACAATGAAATAGCATAAAGCAGGTAGAATGGGGGGAGTTAATGACAACTCAAACTGTTGCGACATAATTAATTCTCTTTAGCTATCTGGTACATCTGCCAACCTGTGACGCTCCCACTGGTCAAATCCAGAGCCATCGCTGTTTTAGACGCTTCCTGCCATCCTCTGATATAATCAGATTCAATGTTGCGAAACAAACTCCATGATTTTTCTCTGGGAGCCAGAACTCTCCTGCCAGCACCGTAGGCTGATAATGATATATCAACAACGCCATAAACAATATCAGCTTCGTTATTCCCATAGCCGAGCTTCGCTGCCGCGAAACGATAAGCATCTCTTAGCGTGCCTGACCGATCTTCCCGATAAAGAAGATAGTATCCATTCTCATACATATTGTTTAACCCATGAGTAATCATAGGTGCACCATATGCGGCGCAGGCCAGTCCCAGCGATCCGACGCATAAACTAGCGCCGCCATACACTTGCGCCCCACCCGCAACGAAACCAATTTGTTTGAGGGCTAAGGTCGTCGTTGTGGTCCGATTTTTTTCAACAACGATGTAGAGCTTAGCCTTGTTGAAGGTAAGTAAATCATCCTGATCCTTGAGATGATGAATCTGTTCATCAAGTATTTGAATCCCACCTGACCACGTCAGGCAATGCAATTCGATCTCTCGTTTCAGATGATCAACAAGTTGTTGAGTTTCAAAAAACATGCCTGAAGTACCATAAAGCAAATGCTTTGTGGCAATACGTTGCGCGAGATTTTCAATCTCAACTACTTTCCCTTCGAAATGACTTTTATCCCGATTATGGTTGTACATTCGGTCTCCCTGTCATTTTTAAACGATAATGCTAATACTACCTTTGATGTTAATACATTCAAAGAGCTACGTCATATCAACAACTAAGCTTAGCCACTTTTTCAGGCTTTGGTAACCCTTGCGTTCCTGAAAATTGAAACTAACAGGCATGTCTTTTGTATAACTCGCACTTAAGAAAGCGTTGGATATGAATATCATGGAGTTAGGGTGTATATATGCTCTAGAATAATTGATAGAACTTATTGAATTCAATAATATTTTAGAAATTGTAAGATAATTTTAATCATGCTAACGTGAATGCAAAATCACTGGAGAAAGTCTTATGAAACTCGCGGTATATAGCACAAAGCAGTACGACAAAAAGTATCTGCAACATGTTAACGAAGCTTACGGGTTTGAGCTTGAATTTTTCGACTTTCTGCTGTCCGAAAAAACCGCCAAAACGGCGCACCGCTGTGAATGCGTCTGCATTTTTGTTAACGATGACGGCAGTCGTCCGGTGCTGGAAGAGTTGAAAAAGCAGGGAGTGAAGTATATCGCCCTGCGCTGCGCCGGCTTTAACAACGTGGATCTCGACGCGGCAAAAGAGCTGGGTCTGAAGGTGGTTCGCGTCCCGGCGTACTCCCCGGAAGCGGTAGCAGAACATGCTATTGGCATGATGATGTCGCTCAACCGTCGTATTCACCGCGCTTATCAGCGTACGCGTGACGCCAACTTCTCGCTGGAAGGGCTGACCGGCTTTACCATGTACGGCAAAACCGCGGGCGTGATCGGCACCGGTAAAATTGGCGTGGCTGCCCTGCGCATTCTGAAAGGCTTCGGCATGCGTCTGCTGGCATTCGATCCGTACCCGAGCGCCGCAGCGCTGGATCTGGGCGTGGAGTACGTCGACCTGCCGACGCTATTCTCGCAGTCCGACGTGATCTCCCTGCACTGCCCGCTGACGCCGGAAAACTACCACCTGCTTAACCAGGCGGCGTTTGACCAGATGAAAGACGGCGTGATGATCATCAACACCAGCCGCGGCGGTCTGGTTGACTCTCAGGCTGCTATCGAAGCGCTGAAAACCCAGAAAATTGGCGCGCTGGGGATGGACGTGTATGAGAACGAGCGCGATCTGTTCTTTGAAGACAAGTCCAACGATGTGATCCAGGACGACGTGTTCCGCCGTCTGTCTGCCTGCCATAACGTCCTGTTTACCGGCCACCAGGCGTTTTTGACTGCCGAAGCGCTGATCAGCATTTCGGAAACCACGCTGGGGAATCTTCAGCAGTTAGAAAAGGGTGAACCGTGCCCTAACGAACTGGCTTAAATGCTACGCCGGGTGAGGCTAAGCTTCATCCGGCGCGTTTGTTTCCCAGCTTCGGTGAGCAACGCGCCACCAGAGCAGGACGGCGGCCAGCGCAATCGCGCTCAGGACACTGAATGCCGTCGCAAACGAGTAATGACCGGCGATCGTCCCGGTTAACGCAGGGCTCACGGCTGCCCCCACTCCCTGCATCAGCATCACCACACTCTGCCCGGCATTAACGTGCCCGCTTCCGCGCAGCAGCACCACAATAAACGACGGTACGACGACACCCAGGATCCCGGCGGCGAGACCGTCGAGAATTTGTACCGGGATCATCATTAACGGCGCGTCTGTCGATGCCGCCAGCGCCGCACGCACCGGCATAACCAGCAGCGCCAGCATAATCAAGCGCCAGTAGCCGTAGCGTTCTATTCGGCCTGCAACCCAGATGGCAACGGGGATCATCACCGCCTGCGAGATGATGACGGTGCCTGCCGCGTACAGGCCAGGATTGATCGAGGCGGGTGCCGCGGCCACCCTCATGCTCAGCATCGGCAGCAGTGCGGCATTCGCCAGGTGGAACAGCAGTAGCGTCAGCCCGGTCACAAACAGCGCCCGGTTTTTAATCAGCACCGCGAAGCCGGGGACAGGAACGCTACCTGAGGATGAAAGCCCTCGCGCCGCATCGTTATCAATGTCCCCATTGCGGATGGCAAGCAGCGCGCAGAGCGTCAGCAGCGTCGTGCAGGTCATCAGCAGGAAAATCCCCCCGACGCCCCAGTACCAGGCAATGCCGCCTGCCATCACTGCGGTGACAAAATTGCCGCCGTGATTGAACGCCTCATTTTTGCCCATCTGCGCGCTGAACCCGCGCTGGCCGGTCAGGCCCAGCGTAATCCCGGCGATGAGCGGTCCGACAAACGCCGCGCAGATGCCGGTGACCATTTGTGAGACGGCAACAACGCTGGTCTGCTGGCTAAACCAGAGCAGCAGCGTGCTGAATGTGATCAAAGTGCAGAGCAGCGCCAGTACGGCGCGTTTGTTCCGCGAAGTGTCAGTAATTACCCCCGCCGGGAGCGTAGCCAGCAATCCCGCCAGCCCACCGGCAGTCATCAGGATGCCGATATCATCGGGGCTCCAGTGGCGTTCTGTCAGAAAGATACCGAGAAAAGGACCAAGGCCATCACGGACATCCGCAATGAAAAAACTTGTCAGGCATAACGCCCGCAGCGAACGAAGAGACATACTTCCTGCCTGTAAATTATCCGGCTCGCGTTTCGCGATGACCCGCGTCCAGACGATCGTACAATAAAATTAAAAATGTAGCGTAGCGCTGCTTACTGAAAATCAGATGACGGCCCAAAAGACCGGATTAACCGGGGAGGCTACTCGTCACACCAGCCTCCAACGAGCTGTAGCAAAATGTGAATAGCCGCCGGAAACATCAACAGGAAGAGTAAAACTGTCACCACAGCAATCGCCATCAGAAACTCCTTTTAAATTTTCGTTTTACGAAATCGTAGTCAGTATTTTTAAATTGTCACTGACGCTCGGCTATTTTCTTCATTATTCACGGGGACGCCCCTTTTTATTAGCGTCCCCGTTGCTGGTTTGATTAAAATTCGCGTTTAAAACGCCGGAGCCTTACCTTTTGATTATGCTTTTGCTGCTCAAATAGCAAAGTTTTCCGTCATCTGCTTCAGTGCCCTGGACTGCTCGGTCAGCGCCTGCGATGCCGCTGCGGACTGCTCAACGAGCGCCGCATTACCCTGCGTCACGCCATCCATCTGGGTGACAGCAGCGCTGATTTGCATGATGCCCTGCATTTGCTCAACCGAGGCCATTGAAAGACTGTCCATAGTTTCAGCAAGCGTAGCCACGTTGCTCGCAGCCCGCAAAATCGTCTCTGCCGTTCTGGATGCCACCGACACACCGTTATCGACATCCTCAACGGCATGCTCAATCAGCGCCCCAATTTCTTTGGACGCCTTTGCGCTGCGCTGAGCGAGATTTCTGACTTCCGTCGCCACCACGGCGAAGCCACGACCATGCTCACCGGCACGTGCCGCCTCGACCGCCGCATTCAGCGCCAGAATATTAGTCTGGAAAGCAATCCCTTCTATAACGCTGGTGATTTCCTTTATCTTCAGGGCGTTAGCCGAGATATTCTGCATCGTTTCGCTCATTTCGCCCACGGCAGACTCACCTTCACGTGCCAGTGCTTCCGTCTTTCTTGCTGACGTTGCCGTATGCTCCGCGACCTCGGTATTGTTCCGAACGGTCATCGTCAGCTGTTCCATGCTGGCGGCAGTCTGCTGCAACGCCGCCGCCTGCTCCTCGGTACGAGACGATAACTCCATATTGCCCTGCTCGATCTCACCGGCAGCCAGATCCACCGACGTCGCGGCCTCTTTGATTTCAGTGACAAGGGTTTTCAACTGGGTCTGCATGTTGTCCAGAGCCGCAAGCAGCGTGCCGGTTTCATCCATCCGGGTAATACGTATGGTTGAGGTGAGATCGCCGGCGGCAATGGTGTTCGCCGTATTCACGGCCTGCTTTAGCGGTCGGAGAATACTGCGCGACAGCAAAATGCCCGTCAGCAGCGCGGTGACAACCGCCGCAATCATTCCCAGGATTATCATCATGCGCGTACGGAAGCGTTCTTCAGCCAGTCGGGTTTGACGTTCAGCCATAATGCGGTATTCGTCGTTCAGCGCTTGCTGAATAACGCCCCGCATGGCGTCCATTTGCTCTTTTCCGGTATTACGCTCCAGGCTACTGATGAACGCATCCATCTCTTCGCCCCCGCGGGATACACTCTCTCTTCGCTGGATTAACGGCAGCGCAAATGACCTTTTCCATTCTTCTTCAAGCCTGGAGAGGGTGGTTAATTTTTGCTGCTGCGACGGGTTATCACGCGTAAGCCCTGCAATTTCGTCAACTTTGCTTTTAAACCTCTCATCCCCCTGCGTGAAGGGTTGAAGAACGTCCTGATTGCCGGTGAGCGCAAAACCGCGAATGCCGGTTTCCATGTTGATCAGGTTTTCGGTTACGGAGCGAAGGTTATCGACCACTTTATAGCTATGAACGTTGAGCTTGCTGACGGCAGTCACTCTGTCAAAGCTCAAATAGAGCAGCCCGCAGACGACTGACATTAAAACCACAATTGCGCCAAATGCTATGGTAAGCCGGGTGCCGATGTTGAGATTTTTAAACATGACTCTTCCTTAATAATTAGCATAGGTTCATCTTCTGGAGATGAATTTTAATAACGGCTTATTTTTTGTGGTTAATGGAAATGGGTTTCCACCACGACCACACCCATGCTAATCGGCAGAGAAAATTAATACTTTAGGCTAAGGTAAAAATATAATAATCATCTTTTTGCGATGATTCTTATATGCAATAAACGGCCATGTACCAGTCAGCATAAATAATTAAATAAACTTGCGAGCATTATAAAATTGAGATTGGTAAAAGCGCCTAAATTTAAGCACATTTAATATAAATATATTTCAAACTATTAATAAATGTAAATTTCAGTTCTTTTTTTGACCATTTTCGAGCTTTCAGACCTATAAAAAAACCGGGCGCGGGGCCCGGTTATCTTCTTAGCTAAAAGTGGCTTTATGCGCTCAACCCGCGATTCTCCAGCATCGGTTCAATCTTCGGATCGTGTCCGCGCCAGTTTCGATAAAGTTCGGCTAAGTCAGCGCTGTTGCCGCGAGACAAAATCGCCTCACGGAATTTCTGTCCGTTTTCACGCGTCAATCCACCCTGTTCCACGAACCACTGATAGCCATCGTCCGCCAGCATTTGCGTCCACAGGTAGGCGTAATATCCCGCCGCGTAGCCACCGCCGAAGATATGGGCAAAGTAGCTGCTGCGATAGCGCGGCGGTACAGCGGGCAGATCCAGCCCCTCTTTTTTCAACGCCGCGGCTTCAAACTCTTCAACGCTCGACACGGCCTCGCTGATGCCGTGCCAGTTCATGTCCAGCAGCGCCGCACTCAGCAGCTCCGTCATGTCATAGCCCTTGTTGAAGTGGGTCGCGTTGAGCATGCTTTCCCGCAGCGCGTCCGGCATGGGGTCACCGGTTTCGTAATGACGGGCATAGTGGCTAAACACCTCAGGATGGCTGGCCCAGTGCTCATTGATTTGCGACGGGAATTCAACGAAATCACGCGGCGTATTGGTACCGGACAGCGTGGCGAAGCGCTGGCTGGCAAACAGACCGTGCAGGGTATGGCCAAACTCGTGGAACAGGGTTATCACGTCATCCCAGGAGAGAAGCGCGACGCCGCCGTTACCCGGCTTTTGGTAGTTGCAGACGTTGTAGATCACCGGGCGGGCAGCAAACTCAAAGGACTGCTCGATGAAATTGCCCATCCAGGCCCCGCCCTGCTTGGAATCGCGGGCGAAGAAGTCGCCGTAAAACAGCGCCATGCCCTCACCGGTATGGTCAAAAATTTCCCATACGCGGACGTCAGGGTGATAAACCGGAATGTCGAAACGCTCCACAAAACGAATGCCAAACAGCTGGCTGGCCGCCCAGAATACGCCATCCTGCAATACGGTATTGAGCGCAAAATAGGGTCGAATCTGCGATTCATCGAGGGCATATTTCGCCTGGCGCACGCGCTCGGCATAAAAGGCCCAGTCCCAGGCCTGCACGGTGAAGCCACCCTGCTCGTCGTCGATGACCTTCTGAATATCGGCCTGCTCGCGTTCCGCGCGGGCGCGGGCGGCAGGCACAATGCCGCGCATAAATTCCAGCGCGGCGGCCGGGGTTTTCGCCATCTGGTCGGCAATGCTCCAGCTGGCGTAATCCTCAAAGCCGAGCAGACGGGCCTGGCGCGCCCGCAGCGCCGTAAGGCGCAGGATCAGCGTGCGGGTGTCGTTTTCATCCCCTTTCTGGGTGCGCGTCCAGCCGGCGTTGAACAGGTTTTCGCGCGTCTGCCGATTGCGCAGCGCGGCTAGCGCAGGCTGCTGTGTCGTATTCAGGAGCGGGATCAGCCAGCGGTCGTTAAGCCCTTTTTCCGCGGCAGCCTGCGCCGCAGCGGCAATCTCTTCGGCGCTCAGGCCTTCAAGCTGGTGCGCGTAATCCACCACCAGCCCGCCCGCGTTGTTAGCGGCCAGCAGGCGCTGGTTAAACTGGCTGGTCAGGGACGCGGCCTCGGTATTCAGCGCCTTCAGCTCGGCTTTTTCCGCTTCATTCAGGCGCGCGCCGGCCAGAATAAAGCGCTGGTACGTCTCCTCGACCAGCCGACGGGATTCGGCATCCAGCGCGGCGCGGTCCTGCCAGACGCTCTCGACGCGGGCGAAAAGAGTGTCGTTCAGCCAGATGTCGTTCGCCAGCGCGGCAAGTTCGGTGGAGAGCTGCTCCTCCAGTTCCTGCAGGTACGCATTGGTGTGCGCGGAGGTCATGGCGAAGAAAACACTGCTGACGCGCGCAAGCATGACGCCGCTTTTCTCCAGCGCCAGCACGGTGTTAGTGAAGTCTGGCGCAGCGGTGTGAGAGACTATCGCCTCTATGTCCGCCCGCTTCTGGCGAAGCGCTTCATCGAAGGCCGGACGATAATGCTCGTCTTTGATGGTATCAAAATGGGGGGCCTGGTAAGGCAGCAGGCTAATGTCAAAAAAGGGGTTGGTGGCCGTCATCTTTCACTCCTCCGAACGAATATCTTCCCAGAGTAGGCCAGGCCGCTATCGCCTGCAACGCCGTCATACAAATGTTGCCTTAACGCACCCTCTGCGGGCGTGCTATGTTAGTACCACACAAAAAGCGTTGAGGAACAGTGAGATGATTATTTTAGTTACCGGGGCAACGGCAGGTTTTGGTGAAAGCATCACGCGTCGCTTCGTCGCCAACGGGCATAAGGTGATTGCAACGGGCCGTCGTCAGGAGCGCCTGCAGGAGCTGAAGGACGATTTAGGTGACAGCATCCTGACCGCGCAGTTGGACGTGCGTAACCGTGCGGCCATTGAAGAGATGATTGCCAGCCTGCCGGCAGAGTGGCGCGCCATCGACGTGCTGGTCAACAACGCCGGTCTGGCGCTGGGCATGGAGCCTGCCCACAAAGCCAGCGTTGAAGACTGGGAAAACATGATCGACACCAACAACAAAGGGCTGGTGTACATGACCCGCGCGGTGCTGCCGGGCATGGTCGATCGCAACCGCGGCCACATTATCAACATCGGTTCTACCGCCGGGAGCTGGCCTTACGCGGGCGGTAATGTCTACGGCGCGACCAAAGCGTTTGTGCGCCAGTTCAGCCTGAACCTGCGCACCGACCTGCACGGCACCGCCATTCGCGTCACCGATATCGAGCCGGGGCTGGTAGGCGGCACCGAATTCTCCAACGTGCGCTTCAAGGGCGATGACGCGAAAGCGGATAAAACCTACGAAAACGCCAACGCCCTGACGCCGGAAGACGTCACCGAAACGGTCTGGTGGGTCGCAACGCTGCCAAAACACGTCAACATCAATACCGTGGAAATGATGCCGGTCAGCCAGAGTTTTGCCGGACTTAGCGTCCATCGTGGCTAAATAAGCCCTTCCCGGCCCGCGGGCCGGGTCTGTTTCGGGTCATAAAAGAATGGTAGTATGTTCGGGCTAACTCTCTGAGAAATGACAACTCATGGCCGCTGAATCGCAACTCAATCCCACCCAGCCTGTAAACCAGCAAATCTATCGCATTTTGCGACGTGATATTGTCCATTGCCTGATCCCACCGGGAACGCCGCTTTCTGAAAAAGAGGTCTCCGTGCGTTTTGACGTGTCCCGTCAGCCGGTGCGTGAAGCGTTTATTAAGCTTGCGGAGAACGGCCTGATTCAGATCCGCCCGCAGCGCGGCAGCTACGTGAACAAAATTTCACTCTCACAGGTGCGCAACGGCTGTTTCGTACGCCAGGCAATTGAATGCGCGGTGGCGCGCCGTGCCGCGACGCTCATTAATGACAACCAGTGTTACCTGCTGGAGCAAAACCTGCATCAGCAGCGCATTGCGATTGACCGTAAACAGCTCAACGATTTCTTCCAGCTTGATGATGAGTTTCACCAGAAGCTGGCGCAAATTGCAGACTGCCAGCTGGCCTGGGATACCATTGAGAACATCAAGGCCACCATTGACCGGGTGCGCTACATGAGCCTCGATCACGTCTCCCCGCCGGAAATGCTGCTCCGCCAGCATCACGATATTTTCAGCGCGCTGGAAAAACGCGACCCGGACGGCGTGGAAAAAGCGATGACCCTGCATCTGCAGGAGATTGGTGAATCCGTGCAGCTTATTCGTCAGGAAAATAGCGAGTGGTTTAGCGAAGAGTGATATTTGCCGCCCTTTTCGCGGGCGGCGCCGTAATTAACGAACGACTAACACCGGAATTGTGGCGTAGCGCAGAATAGACTCCGCATTTGACCCCAACAGATGGGTGGTGATGCCCGGATTTTTTGACCCGATGACAATCACGTCATATTCCCCTTCTTTGCTCAGCTTGATAATTTCATCGCGGACGCTGCCAAAACGAACCAGAGTGTGAATATTCTCCAGGGAGATATCGAACAGTCGTTTTAACTCGTTCATTTTCTTCCCGGATTCTGCGCTCATATACTCTTCAAACTTTTTAATATCGGCGTTGAATCCGCGCAGCAGAGACCGGCTGCTGGCAGGCAGAATATTGACCAGGGTAATCGACGCGCCCTCGGCCTTCGCGAGGTTAGCCGCATGGCGAACCGCTTTGTCGCTTAAATCCATTTCAAACACGTCAACAGGCATCAAAATCTTCTTATACATAAGCCTGACTCCTTATTCCGATGAAGGGTTATTTCCTGCAACCAGAATGGCATCGGGAATATAAACCAATCCTCAACGCTTCCCCGTAGAAACTATCAATGAGTGAAAATAACGGTCTGCTTTGTAAATTGCCGTCGTGAAGCGTCAACGCCCCATGTAATAAAGAAAAAAGTGTGAGTTTGATCAAAAACAAAAACATGACTGGCAGACAGGCGTATTTATAGTGCCCCGTGAACGGCAAAACCTGAAATAGCGCCGTAACGGATAGTTTAGAGAGGAGAAAATACCATGATGACATACGACCGTAACCGCAATGCAATCACCACCGGCAGCCGCGTCATGATTAGCGGCACCGGCAAAACCGGCGTGATTAAGGCGATCCACAGCGACGGGCTGGATGCCGCGCAGGTGCGCCGTGGCAAAACGGTGGAAGTGGAAGGATGCGAAGGTAAGTTCGAACCAATTGAACTGATTCGTCTGGGCATGCACTAAATTGTGCGCCGACATGCCGCCGCGAACGGCGGCATGTGTTGAATTACAAATGCGACACGTACTCCGCCACCGTGGTCTTAGCCCCCTTCTGCAGCAGCGTCTGATACGCGCTCATCACGGCATCTGTGAAGGTTTTTTCTCGCGGCAACTCTTTCCCAAAAATGGCCTCAATGCCGAGCAGCGCGTTAACCCGGCTTTCGCCTTCGGCACTTCCCTTCACCGCCGCCTGAATCACCGCCAGCTGCGGATCGCTCACGTCGATGGCGTTACCCTGCTCGTCCACGCCGCCGACATAGCGCATCCACCCAGCCACGCCCAGCGCCAGCAGTGGGAAAGGCGTCTGGTGCACCAGGTGCCAGCGCGCGGGATCCAGCATCCGCTGCGGAAGCTTCTGGCTGCCGTCCATCGCAATTTGCCAGGTACGGTGGCGCAGGGCCGGGTTACTGTAACGGGCGATCAGCAGGTCAGCGTAGCGTTCTAAATCGACGCCCTTCACTTTCAGGGTCGGCGCCTGCTCGTTGAGCATCAGCGCGTGCGCGGCGACGCGATAGTGTTCGTCTTCCATACACTCATTGATGTGCTGATAACCGGCCAGATAGCCCAGGTAGGCCAGGAAAGAGTGGCTGCCGTTGAGCATGCGCAGCTTCATCTCTTCAAACGGGATCACGTCTGAAACCAGTTCGGCTCCGGCTTTTTCCCATTCCGGACGCCCGGCCACAAAGTTATCCTCGATAACCCACTGGCGGAACGGCTCGCAGGCCACCGCCGCCGGATCGCGTACGCCGGTCAGCTGCGCGATTTTATCCAGCGTATCGGGTGTGACCGCCGGTACGATGCGGTCCACCATGGTTGACGGGAAGGTAACGTTAGCCTCGATCCAGTCCGCCAGCTCGCCGTCTACCGCCCGGGCGTACGCGCAGGTTACGTTGCGCATCACGTGACCGTTCTCCGGCATGTTGTCGCAGGACATCACGCTAAACGCGGGCAGCCCCGCCGCTTTACGGCGCGCCAGCGCTTCCACCACCACGCCCGGCGCGGATTTAGGCTGATGCGGGTTTTGCAGGTCGGCAACGATGAAAGGATGATCGAGCATCAGTTGCCCGGTTGCCGGAGAGTGGCAGTAGCCTTTTTCGGTGATGGTCAGCGAGACAATCGCCACCTGCGGTTCACACATTGCCGCCAGCACGCTTTCCAGCCCGTCGACCTGCGCGTGCAGGGCCTTTTTGACTACGCCAACCACGCGGGACGTCCAGGCATCGGCAGACATTTCCGCTACGGTGTAGAGGTTATCCTGCGCCTTCAGGTCGGCAATCTGCTGCTCGCCGCCAATCAGGTTAACCTCACAGTAGCCCCAGTCGCTGCCGTGTTCAGCCGCGAGGATGTCCGCATACACCGCCTGATGCGCGCGGTGAAATGCGCCGAAGCCTAAATGTACAATGCGTGCTTTAAGGCTGTCGCGATCGTACTTAGGCAGCGTCGCGTTGGCCTGTAATAAGGTGTTTTCCATGATTAAGACTCGCTAATTAGAAAGCTGTGGATCGCTGCCGCCCCCAGTCCAGAGCGGCAGCGCCTGCTGACTACACCAACTAGAATGGCAGTATGGGTAAAAAATTACTGCCATCAACCATACTGATACTGCCGTTTGAGTTTTTGATTTATATTAACTTTTGCTCAGGTGGTGTGACATAAACAAAAAGTTGTGTGATAAGTCACGAAAGATGTAAACCGCTAGCGTCGCGTGGAGACCGCGCCGTAACCCACGCGCTCTTTCGGCGCGGCCTCGGCGGCATCTTCAGCCGCGCTGAGGTCGCGGTCGCGGACTTCCGGCATCAGGAACGCCGAAACCAGCCCAATTACGGAATAGGCCACCAGCATGGCTACAATCGGCCACCAGGAACCCGTCATATTGCAGAAAATCCCCGCCAGTACCGGGCCAAAGCCCACCGCCACCAGACCGCCCGCCTCCTTGGAGATAGCCATACGGGTAAAGCGATTTCGCGAGCCAAACATCTCCGCCATGGTGATATTTTCCAGCGCAAACAGCCCCAGCACGGCGAAGTTATGGATAACGATGATCGAGAGCATGATTGTCCCCGGCGCATAGCTCTTATCGACGATAATCGACAGCATCGGGTACGCCAGAATAATGGCGGAGATATTGAGGATAATGTACGGCAGCCTGCGCCCCACTTTGTCGGAAAGCCAGCCCAGCAGCGGGATGGAGATAAACCCGAGAATAGAACTTATCATCAGCGCGTCGGTGGGAATCGCTTTATCGAACAGCAGCGTCTGGACCAGATAGCCCGCGAGGAAGGTCTGGATCAGCCCCGAGTTGCCCGCCTGACCGAAGCGCAGGCCGGTCGCCAGCCAGAAGGATTTACTTTTCACCATTGAACCCAGCGAGGTGTCCGGCTGCACGGTTTCTGCATCGTTTACTTTCTCAAAGACCGGGCTCTCCTTGAGGTTCATTCGCAGCCAGATGGCAAAGATCATCACCACGACGCTGGCAAGGAACGGCACGCGCCAGCCCCAGGCGAGCAGCTGTTCACGATCGAGGGCGAAGAACATAATGGCCCAGATCGCCGTGGCGCTCAGCGTCCCGCAGTTAGTCCCCATCGCCACCAGCGAGGAGATGATGCCGCGTTTCCCTTTCGGGGCGTACTCCGCCAGCATGGTCCCGGCCCCGGAGATCTCCGCCCCGGCGCCCAGCCCCTGAATGATACGCAGCGTCACCAGCAGTACGGGCGCAAAAATGCCGATCTGCGCGTAGGTCGGCAGCACGCCAATCAGCGTGGTGCAGATCCCCATCATGGTGATGGTGATAAACAGCACCTTTTTACGACCAATGCTGTCACCCATTCTGCCGAAGATAAATGCCCCGACGATACGCGCGATGTAGCCCGCGCCGTAGGTTCCCATCGCCAGAATCAGCGCCATCGCGGCCGACTGTTCCGGGAAGAAGATTTCATGAAATACCAGCGCCGCCCCCAGCGAGTAGAGCTGGAAATCCATAAACTCCAGCGCGGTGCCCAGCCAGCCGGAGACGGCGGCTTTCACCAGATCTGAGGTGGTTCTTTGAGGTTGTGCTTGCGTCATAATGGCTATCTCTAAAGGTAAGATGCGTACCACTGAGAGCCCGTCTTCGCGGGCTCTTAACCGCGTGTAGGGTTATTGCCCGAACGTCAGTAAAACCTTGCAGCACTGCCGCTGGTCTTTTTCAAACAGTTCGATGGCGTCTGTTACATGGTGATAGTCAAAGGTATGGGTGATCAGTTTTTCCGGGTCGATCAGCCCTTTTTCAAGCCAGTCGATGACGACCGGGAATTTATTGGCATTGAGGCGCGAGGAGAAGATCGCCAGCTCTTTACCGGTAATCCACTGCTGGACTATCTGGCTCGGCTCGCTGGAGAAGCCCATCAGCACGATGCGCGCCGCCGGGGAAGCCAGGGTGACCGCCTCCTGCAAAATCGACGGATGACAGGCGGCATCAATAATCAGCGTCGGCTTGATACCTTTTTCGTCCAGCGCGGCCTGCAGCGACTTTTCGCCGTTATTAAAGACCCAGTCCGCGCCGCTGCGCTGGGCCATGGCCAGACGCTCATTGATTCTGTCGACGACGATAACCTGCTTCACGTTGTAGACGCCCTTTAGCGCCTGTACGGTGACCAGTCCCATCGGCCCTGCGCCGTAGATAAGCGCAACGTCCTGTTCGGTAGGGCTAGCCTGCCCCGTCACGTTGGCGGCAATGGTGAAAGGTTCAACCATCACGGCGTGTTTATCCGGGATCGCATCCGGGATGCGCCAGGCATTTTTAGCGGGCACGGCGGCATATTCGCTGAATCCGCCGTCGCGGTGGACGCCCAGCACCACCAGCGAGGTGCAGACGTTAGGCTTGCCGACGGAACACGGGTAGCAGTGCCCGCAGTTGATCACCGGATCCACCGAAACGCGCTCCCCTAACCGGGACGGTTCTACGCCCTCGCCCACGGCGTCGATCGTGCCAAAAAACTCGTGGCCAATCACGCGCGGATATTTTGCAAACGGATTATGCCCGCGGTAGATGTGGCTGTCTGACCCGCAGATCCCGGCCAGCTTGATTTTGACGCGGACTTCCCCTGCGCCTGGCTCCGGGCGCGGACGCTCTTCAATCACCAGCTGGTTCGGCTGTTGAATCACTACGCTTTTCATCGTTCGCTCCTCGGTTACCAGTTCCACAGCGTGCCGTCTTCGAGACGGGCCACCGGCAGATAGGCCGGATCGTACGGGTATTTCGCCGCCAGCTTTTCATCAAACTCAATGCCCAGCCCCGGCTTCTCGCCCGGGTGCATATAGCCGTTATCAAAGCGCCAGCTGTGCGGGAAGACTTCCAGCATCTGTTCGGAGTATCCCATATATTCCTGCACGCCGAAGTTCGGCACCCACAGGTCGAAATGCAGCGCGGCTGCGTGGCAGATCGGCGACAGGTCGGACGGGCCGTGCGAGCCGGTACGCACCTGATAGAGCGACGCGAAGTCCGCGATGCGGCGCATCCCGGTGATCCCCCCTGCATGGGTAATAGTGGTGCGGATATAGTCGATAAGCTGCTCTTCAATAAGCTGCTTGCAGTCCCAGATGCTGTTAAACACCTCGCCCACCGCAATTGGCGTGACGGTATGCTGGCGGATCAGGCGGAAGCACTCCTGGTTTTCCGCAGGCGTTGGGTCTTCCATCCAGAACATGCGGAACGCTTCGATACTCTTGCCGAAGCGCGCCGCTTCGATGGGCGTCAGACGGTGGTGCATGTCGTGCAGGAGATGCTCATTGAAGCCAAATTTACTGCGCACCGCGTCAAACAGTTTTGGCGTGAAATCGAGGTATTTCTCGGTGGACCAAAGCTGCTCTTCCGGCCAGTCGCCTTTGGTGGCGGGCTCGTAGGCCAACCCCTTCCCTTTAGCCATGCCGTAGGTGGTTTTCATACCCGGCACGCCGCACTGGACGCGGATCGCCTTAAAGCCCATCTCCTTATGGCGGGCGTAATCTTCCAGCACGTCGTCAATGGTGTGCCCGGTGGTGTGGCAGTAGACCATTACGCCCTCACGGGATGCGCCGCCCAGCAGCTGGTAGAGCGGCATATTGGCCGCTTTGGCTTTGATGTCCCAGAGCGCCATATCCACGGCGGAAATTGCCGACATGGTGACCGGCCCGCGGCGCCAGTAGGCGCCCTTATAGAAGAATTGCCAGATATCTTCGATACGGTGCGCGTCGCGGCCAATCAGCTGCGGGCAGAGGTGATCTTTCAGGTAGGAAGCAACGGAGAGCTCACGCCCGTTCAGCGTGGCGTCACCGAGGCCAACGATCCCTTCATCGGTAGTGATTTTAAGGGTGACAAAGTTCCGCCCCGGGCAGGTAACAAACACGTCAGCCGCGACAATCTTCATAATTCCTTTCCTTACATCGTTCGTTGTGATGCTGGAAATTTACCCATCAAACCTACTACCATACAAGCATAATGATCATAAAATCAGCTAACGATCACAAAACCCGGGGGGCTCAAGCACGGCCCCATCCCGCCACAATAATCAGCATACCGCACAGGGCAATCAGCGCCCCGGCCCAGTCATATGCGCTGAGTTTGACGCCGTCCACCACGCGCAGCCACAGCAGCGCCGTGCAGACATAGACGCCGCCGTAAGCCGCGTAAACGCGCCCACTGGCCGCCGGATGCAGCGTTAACAGCCAGACAAACAGAGCCAGCGCGACGCCCGCCGGGATCAGCAGCAGTGCGCTTCCCCCCTTCTTCAGCCAGAGCCAGGGCAGGAAGCAACCGATGATTTCGCATAGCGCGGTGGCAAAAAAAAGCAGCGTCGTTTTGAGCATATTTCACGTCAGGTGAGGATTTATTTAACCATCATACCTGATGATGCCCTTTACTTTTCCATACTTGCTCCGCGGGTATGCCGTTATTGCTCTTTGGTGTAGAATCTGAACGGGGAAACTTGCTCATCTGCACCCATTTAAAAGGAAACGCTATGACTACATTAAGCAAACGCCTTTGTCTGACAGCCCTGCTGGCGCTGTCATCGTTCGCCTTTGCCGCCTCTGCGACAGCGGAAACCAGCAAGCTCATTATTGAGTCTGGTGACAGCGCGCAAAGCCGCCAGAACGCCGCGATGGACAAAGAACAATGGAATGACACCCGCAGCCTTCGTCAGAAGGTCAACAAACGTGCTGAAAAAGAGTGGGACAAAGAAGATGTCGCCTTTGACGCACGCGATAAGTGTCAGCAAAGTGCGAACGTCAATGCCTACTGGGAGCCGAACACCCTGCGCTGCCTGGATCGCCGCACTGGTCGTACGGTAGCCCCATAATGTCGGCGCCCTGTGACGTAAAACTCCGGCCGCTGGAGCGTGAAGACCTGCGCTTTGTCCACCAGCTCGACAATAACGCCAGCGTGATGCGCTACTGGTTCGAAGAGCCGTACGAAGCCTTTGTCGAGCTGTCGGATCTTTACGACAAGCACATTCACGATCAGAGCGAGCGTCGTTTTGTGGTGGAGTGTGAAGGCGACAAAGCCGGGCTGGTGGAGCTGGTTGAGATCAACCACGTTCACCGCCGGGCGGAGTTCCAGATCATTATTTCGCCGGAGCACCAGGGGAAAGGCCTGGCCTCCCGGGCGGCGAAGCTGGCGATGGATTACGGATTCAACGTACTGAATCTCTACAAGCTTTATCTGATCGTGGATAAAGAGAACGAAAAAGCGATCCATATCTACCGCAAGCTGGGCTTTATGGTAGAAGGCGAGCTGATTCATGAGTTCTTTATCAACGGTGAATACCGGAATACCATCCGCATGTGCATTTTCCAGCATCAGCATCTGGCCGGTCACAAGCCGTCAGGTGCCAGCCTGCTGAAACCAACCGCGCAGTAGCCTGCGCGGTTTCATTCTCAGTAATACTCAATCGTGTTTTTGATGGTGTACTTGCGCTCAACGGCGGGTTTGACGCTGTCGTCCGTGATCGTCAGATCGCAGCTCACCGGGTTATTGTGGCGATCGTAGTCGCAGCTCTGCGTCACGTTGCCCAGCGGCTTATCGTTTAACAGGCTCACGGCCGAGTAATCCATTCTTTTGCGCAGATCCTTAGACGGCGTCGACTGTACCGATAGATGCTGATCCCCGGAGACGGTGGTTTTGCCCAGCGGGTAGCCATCCGCATCGTAGCGGTACTTCACCTCCATCTCTTTACCATGTGCGGCCACCACGAAGCCGTTGTCGTCGGTATCCCACGTCACCCCAGCTGACGGCAGTTCGGCCAGCTGGCATTTGCCCTGCAGCTTCACCTTACGCTGCTGGGTTTCTGCATCGATGTAGTAGTTTGCATCCAGCACCAGCGCTACGCCCGTGTTAGCCTCCAGGTCGTGCAGCTCCAGCGTATCGAAACACCCTTCCGCCGACACGGTGCCGGTGACCCGTTTGGACACTTCACCCTTCTCGTTGAACAGCGTCTGGGTAAAATCCTTGACCGGGCCGCGAAGAGGGTCGAAATCAAATTCGTTCGAAAAACTCGCCATCTCGGGCGTAAACGACAGCGGCGCGGAGTTGTTATCACACCCTGCGAGAGTAGCTGCCAGGAGCGTTATCGCTGCATATTTCTTCACATTCTTTACCAATACAGAGAGATTATTCCCAATCATATTAGCAAATACAGTTGTTTACACGAAGCCTGCTAAAATTAATCTCTACACAGAGAAAAGGAGCTACAGATGAAACGGTTACCCTGGATTACCGCCCTGCTGTTAATGAGTGCCTCAACGGCCGCGCTGGCGGCACCGGACTCCTGCGAGCGCGTGAAAAGCGACATTCAGCAGAAGATCATCAACAACGGCGTGCCGGAGTCAGGTTTTACGCTGAACATTGTGCCGAACGATCAGGCTGACCAGCCGGACGCTCAGGTGGTGGGCCACTGTGCCAACGACACCTTTAAAATTTTGTACACCCGTACGGGCAGCGGGGCGGCGTCCGGCAATCAGGATAATGCGCCGGCTGAACCTCAGTAAATCACCGTCAATCCCCTTTGATTTGACAAGGATTAATATTTAATACCTCCAAATAAGTAACACTCACCCCATCATTAGCCCGGTTATCATTTCGGGAAAAATAATATGTAATCACAATGGTGGGGTGAGCCATGTCCGATATCGAACATCACGGCGGGATTAGCCGTCGAACACTCGTGAAATCTACGGCGATAGGTTCTCTGGCGCTTGCCGCTGGCGGAATTTCGTTGCCTTTTGGACTGAAAAGCGCCGCAGCCGCGGTACAAAATGCAATGAAACCGGCAGAAGATAAAGTGGTCTGGGGCGCTTGTTCGGTCAACTGCGGCAGTCGCTGTGCGCTGCGTCTGCACGTCCGCGATGACGAAGTGTACTGGGTCGAAACGGATAACACCGGTGAGGATATCTACGGCAATCACCAGGTCCGGGCCTGCCTGCGCGGGCGCTCCATTCGCCGCCGCATCAACCACCCTGACCGTCTGAACTACCCGATGAAACGCGTGGGTAAGCGGGGTGAAGGCAAGTTCGAGCGCATCAGCTGGGACGAAGCGCTGAACGTCATCACCACCAGCCTGAAAGACGTGGTCAGCAAGTACGGCAACGAAGCGGTGTATATTAATTACTCCTCCGGGATTGTCGGCGGCAATATCACCCGCTCCTCCCCTTACGCTTCGCTGGTGGCGCGCCTGATGAACTGCTACGGCGGTTTCCTGAGCCACTACGGCACCTACAGCACGGCGCAAATCGCCTGCGCGATGCCTTATACCTACGGCAGCAACGACGGTAACAGCACCTCGGATATCGAAAATACCAAACTGGTGGTGATGTTCGGCAATAACCCGGCGGAAACGCGCATGAGCGGCGGCGGGATTACTTACTATCTGGAGCAGGCCCGCGAGCGTTCTAACGCACGTATGATTGTCATCGACCCGCGCTACACCGATACGGCAGCCGGACGCGAAGACGAGTGGATCCCAATCCGTCCGGGTACCGATGCCGCCCTGGTGGCGGGGATTGCCTGGGTATTGATCGACGAAAACCTGGTTGACCAGCCGTTCCTGGACAAATACTGCGTTGGCTACGACGAAAAAACGCTGCCGGAAGGTGCCCCCGCTAACGGTCACTACAAAGCGTACATTCTCGGCCAGGGTGAGGACAACACGGCGAAAACGCCGGAGTGGGCCTCGCGCATCACCGGCATTCCTGCAGACCGCATCATTAAACTGGCCCGCGAGATTGGATCCGCGAAGCCGGCCTATATCTGCCAGGGCTGGGGACCACAGCGTCAGGCGAACGGTGAACTGACCTCCCGCGCCATCGCGATGCTGCCGATTCTGACCGGCAACGTGGGGATCAACGGCGGCAACAGCGGCGCCCGTGAGTCGACCTACACCATCACTATCGAACGTATGCCGCTGCCGGAAAACCCGGTCAAAACGCAAATTTCCTGCTTCAGCTGGACGGACGCCATCGCCCGTGGCCCGGAAATGACCGCTCTGCGCGACGGGGTACGCGGTAAAGATAAGCTGGACGTGCCAATTAAGTTCATCTGGAACTACGCGGGCAACACCATTATTAACCAGCACTCCGATATCAATAAAACCCACGATATTCTGCAGGACGAAAGCAAGTGCGAAACCATCGTGGTGATCGACAACTTTATGACCTCATCGGCGAAATACGCCGATATCCTGCTGCCAGATTTAATGACCGTCGAGCAGGAAGACATTATCCCTAACGATTACGCCGGGAACATGGGTTACCTGATTTTTCTCCAGCCCGTGACCGCGCCGAAGTTCGAGCGCAAGCCTATCTACTGGATCATGAGCGAAGTGGCGAAACGCCTCGGACCGGATATCCATCAGAAATTTACCGAAGGGCGAACGCAGGAAGAGTGGCTGCAGTATCTGTATGCCAAAATGCTCGCAAAAGATCCCACGCTGCCGTCCTATGACGAGCTGAAAAAAATGGGCATCTATAAGCGCAAAGATCCGAACGGACACTTTGTGGCCTATAAAAAATTCCGCGAGAACCCGGAAGCCAACCCGCTGAAAACGCCCTCAGGCAAGATTGAAATTTATTCCAGCAAGCTGGCGGATATTGCGGCGACCTGGGAGCTGGCAAAAGATGAGACCATCAGCCCGCTGCCCGTCTACACATCTACCTTTGACGGCTGGGATGCGCCCGAGCGCGCGCAGTTCCCGCTGCAGCTGTTTGGCTTCCATTTTAAAGCCCGCACCCACTCGAGCTACGGTAACGTCGACGTGCTGCAAGCGGCCTGCCGCCAGGAGGTCTGGCTGAATCCCGTTGATGCCGCGAAACGTGGCATTAAGAACGGCGATACGGTGCGCGTCTTTAATGATCGCGGTGAGGTGAGAATAGAAGCCAAAGTCACGCCGCGCATCATGCCAGGCGTAAGCGCCATGGGCCAGGGAGCCTGGCACGATGCCAATATGAATGGCGATCGTATCGACCACGGCTCGTGTATCAACACCCTGACCACGCACCGCCCGTCACCGCTGGCAAAAGGTAACCCGCAGCACACCAATCTGGTGCAGATTGAGAAGGTGTAAGGGGTGAATTCTATGACCCTGGTTTATGCTTTGGTCTGTATTAATGGTTAATCACGTCGCGCGGACATAACCGCGCGAACAAGGAAGGTTTAATGAAAGACGTCTCACACCGTGACTCGTTCGCGTTCAGCGCCCGCGTACTGGGCGCGCTGTTTTACTTCGCGCCTGACAGCGAGCAGACAGCCCCGCTGGTGCAGGCACTTACCGCTGGCGAATGGATAGAGGACTGGCCCCTGCCGCCGGAAACGCTGCTGCCCGTTGCCGAAACCTTTGCCTCATCTTCCGATGAGCCGCTGACGGATGCCTGGCAACGGCTGTTTATTGGTCCTTATGCCCTGCCCGCTCCGCCGTGGGGTTCCGTCTGGCTGGACCGTGAATCCGTGCTGTTTGGCGATTCGACCCTCGCGCTGCGCCAGTGGATGCGGGAAAACAATATCGCGTTTCAGATGCAGCAAAATGAACCGGAAGATCATTTCGGCACCCTGCTGCTGCTGGCGGCATGGCTGGCCGAGAATGGCCGCGAGTCGGAGTGCGATCGGCTTCTGGCGTGGCATCTGCTGCCGTGGAGCACCCGCTTTCTGTCGGTGTTTGTCGACAACGCCGGGCATCCGTTCTATATCGCGCTCGGCAGGCTTGCGCAGCTGACGCTGGCGGACTGGCGATCGGCGTTGGTTGTTCCGGTTGCGGAAAAGACGCTGTACCGCTAAGGGATATGGCTTGCTCGCGGGTGGCGAGCAAGCCTTTAACCAGGGTTTGGTTGTGCATCACCACCTGATTCACTCACACTTTCTTTGCTTTGAATGAACCGGAGTGCCAAATAGAGGTCTGGCGCCAGAATCATGTCATCATCATTCATCGTTGGCCGACTTTCTTTAAACCAACGTGTTAATTCCGTTTTCCTGCCCGCAAGGATTAACATAATCTGTCGGGCTTTCAGGTCACGCTTTAACTCATTAATGGTTGCCAGGACACTGATATCTGAATAGGTGAAGCAAGCCACGGCATCAATAACCACCCATTTAGGTTGTAATGCTGCACCATCAACCAGGTTCAATACCCGACGTTTAAAATAAGCCACATTAAAATAGGTCAACGGTGAGTTAAATCGATACATCAGCACGCCCGGGACCATTTTAATATCGGTTGTATTCCCTAATGAGTGGATCATTCCATTTTCGTCAGTCCCCAGTAAGTGCTCAGAGGGACGAAATACCGTACGCAGGAACTGTAACAGGCCAAGCAACACCGCAAGGCCGATCCCCTGAATTACACCGATGATTAAAACACAGCCAAACGTGAAAAAGGCCAGGCGAAATGCCTGTTTATTTCTTCGCCTCAGGTTCCATAACCCACGTAAATCAATTAATGACCACGATGCATACATTAGAACAATACCTAATGCAGATACCGGAATAAATTGTAATGGCTGCGTGAAAAATACCACCACTAAACCTATCAGTAAGGCTGCGACTATGGAAACCAGCTGACTTTTCCCCCCAACGGAATCATTAACCGCGGTCCGGGAATCGGCTCCACTGATGGCAAATCCCTGAGATAGCCCAGACATAATGTTCGCAATACCCAGTGCCCGGAACTCTGCATCAGCATTAATTTCATAGTCATTTTTCGCGGCGAAACTGCGGGCGGTCAGCATCAGACTGACAAAACTCACTAAAGCCAGGTTCAGCGCCGGGATCACTAATTCTCGCATCGGACCGGGCTGGAACGCCCCCCAGTTAACGACGGGTAAACCAGGCTGGAAGCCATCCCCCCCAATCGTGGCAATACCATACTGTTGCGCAGATATTCCCCATACCAGTATCGTTGTTATCACAATGGCAATCAGAGGTGCTGGCCAGTGGCTGCGATACGTTTTGATAACCATTAAAATAATTAACGTTAAAAGTGATATCCCTATTGTTAATACATGGCTATCTAAAAGTCGGCCTGGCAAGGCCAGTATTTTCTCAATAACCTGCGCTTCATCGAGCTTGATCCCTAAAACCTTGCCTAATTGCCCGACAATAATCGTCACGGCTACGCCATTAAGCAACCCTGTAAGAATGGGATGAGAAAGGAGATCGGCAAGTGCACCCAGGTGAAATTTACTGGCAAGCAGGCACCACCCGCCCATCATCAATGTCATGACGATCGTCAGTTGCCAGTGCAGTTCAGGATTGCCTGCAGAAAGAGGAAACACGACGGCTGCAATCACGGCGCAGGTCGTTGCATCAGGGCCAACAATAAGCTGACGTGAAGAACCAAACAGTGCATAAGTTATCATCGGTAAAACGCAGGAATAGAGCCCCACTATTGCCCCAACACCCGCCAATTCAGCATAAGCAATAGCAACGGGTAGCGCTACAGCCGCAACGGATAATCCAGCTTTAACATCATGTTTTAGCCAGCTTTTATCGTAGGCTAACAAATTTTGTAACCCTGGCATGTACTTTAACAATAATTTTCCGAGCACTTTATTCTCCGGACAGGGATGATAGCCACGTCATATTGGCACACTTCTCAGTGAGGTTATGGTTTCCAAATGCTCCGGAGTCAGGTCGATGCCTCTCAGTTTTTGATAAAGCGTCAGTCAACTCATTATTCTGACTGCTGTTAAACATCATTTAAAAACTACCGCCCCATCATCTTTCCGGGGCGGTTCAAATTCGTCGCTATTGTGCGCTCATATTTATAAGCAACCTGCAATCAGAAACTGTACGTCACCTTCAGGCTTCCCGTTGGCGACGTTTTACGTTGCACGATCGGGCTATCACCCGCATCCCCCGTCAGCTGCGTTACGCCCGCGGAGGTGAGAACGCTCCAGCGCGAGGTGAGCCTGTAGGTCCAGTCAAGGTTCATCGACCAGGCGTAAATCCCCGCTCCGGCGTCATGTCGGGCAAATCCCGATGCGGCGGACTGGGCAGCATTAACCCCGTAGTACGTTTGCATGTACTTGCCGGAACCCCAGCTGCCCGTCAGCCCCAGCGTCACCGCATTTTTCGACGATGTGTAGAGCGGGCTGGAAATTCCGAAATGCACCGCCTCACCGTTGTCTCTCTCAGAAACCGGGATCTCAGCCTGCAGCTGCAGATTGAGCCAGTCGGTCACCTTATACCCCAGCCCCGGCACCACGATAGCGGAACCTTTGATATCGCCCATCCCCCGCAGATAGTCGCTGCCGGAGCTGATCGAATCACTGCTCACGTCTTTATCTTTACGGCCTGTTCGGTAGCTCACTGCGGCGTTGTAATCCAGGTTGCCAATGTTGTTTCCGTAACCGATACCCCGCGTGGTGCTGATAAAGAAACCATTTGCCATGGAATAATCTACTACCTGAGCTGCCGAGACCCGGCTTTTATCCGAACCCGAGTAGCGTGGCGCGACCTCCACGCCTCCCCCCAGGGTTAAGACATTGCCCTGTTTCTGCTCTGCCGCCAGTACCGGGGTAGCCAGTAACGCCAGAATAACGCCCGGCACGATGTTTTTCAGTCTGCGGCTCGGAAGTAAATAGGGGAAAGTATGACGCAGTTCGATGTTACTCATTGAAGAAGTCCTTTGGATTCAAATGATTGCAATGCAAGCGGTTTACACGCCAGAGCACTCATTCTGAATACTCACCCTGAGGTTCTTATGAGCCGAAAATGAAGAAACGCTGAAGCGCGTGCGGGCGCTGTCAACCGGACGGATTTCCTGCTACCGTTTTTTTCTTAAGTTGTTCTTCATTCACTGTTGATACAGTTACCAATGTGAAAATCTTACTAATCGAAGACGACCTGGATCTCGGCAATGGCGTACGTATCGCCCTTTCAGATCAAGGATTTGATGTCATATGGGTTCGCCGTAAAGAGGATGCGCTGCATCAGCTTGAGGTCGGCGTGCCGGAACTTATTCTGCTCGACCTGGGGCTGCCCGACGGCGACGGCATGAGCCTGATGACGCGTTTGCGCCAGCAGCTTAAGGGGATCCCCGTCATTATCCTGACGGCGCGAGGCACCCTGCAGGATCGCCTGTGCGGGCTGGATGCTGGCGCAGACGACTATCTTGTCAAACCCTTCGTTCTCGCCGAACTGCTGGCGCGAGTCAGAGCCCTTGCGCGACGCAGCTACGGTTTTGAAAATGAAGCGATAGAAATCAGGAGCTTATCGCTTCATATCCCGACGCGTCGCGTAACGGTGAACGCGCGTCACGTTGAGTTGACGGCCAGTGAATATGCGCTGCTTGAAACGTTGATGCTGCGCGCTGACCGGGTGATCACGCGGCGGTTCCTGGAAGAGAGGATATTTGGCGCGAAGGAAAATCTCAGCAATGCGCTCGACGTGCATATGGGGAATTTGCGGCGAAAAATTGGTGACGGCTATGTACGAACGGTGCGGGGCGTCGGGTATGTCATTGATACCGTCGCTATCCAGAAGGTGACAGATTAATGCGAAATGTCTGGCACCAACTGAGGCGCCCAACGCTGGTACGGCGAATTATCATCGCCCAGATGCTGCTGCTTACCCTGCTGTGGTGTCTTTTTTTAACCTTTATTTTATTGGAAGACCTGCGTAGCCCTCCGATACTCACGGGAAGTAAGACTTACGAAACCATTTTTACTCTGGTTGATCTCAGTGACGAGCGCCCGCAGGATCGTAATGATGTCCTGGAAGCATTCAGCAAAGCGTTGCGGGAAGGCTATGGCGGCGGTGAAGATCCGGAGCTTTCGATTAACCTGATCGTTCGCAAAAACAACGAGGTTATTTTCTCTTCTGATGGTGCACCTACGGGGGTAAAAAACACCAGACTGGGCGAATTGCAGCGCGTTCAGAGTGAAGGCCACGCCTGGACGAGCCGCACGCTTAAATCCCCCCACTCCGACGTGGAGGTTACCCTTTTCACCCCTGCCGGAAGCTGGAACTTCTTTATCTACCTGAACTCGCGGGGCTACTACATTATGCCGCTGCTGGTATGTATTCCTTTTCTTCTGTTTCCTGCGTGGCTGTCAATCCGCATTGCGATGCGCCCCTGGAGCAAGGTGGTTAATGAGATCTCATTACGTTCGCCTGACGATCTCTCCCCTTTAAAGGCTGTTCCCGGGCATAAGGAACTCCGCCAGATGGTGGACGCGATAAATGATTTTCTTGCCAGAGTGCGGGAAAGCGCTGAACGCGAACGGGTTTTCATTGCGGACGCCGCGCACGAGCTGCGTACGCCGCTGGCCGCGATGCGCATCAACGTGGAGGCGCTGCAGTCCTGGGTGAGCAGCGAGAGCCAGCGGCAGCTGCTTGCAGGGATTGTGCGCAGCAATAGCCGGGCGGCCCGTCTTGTCAACCAGCTGCTGCTGATGATGCATAGTGAAGCGCGCATTGACACCGCGATGGAGCCCGTGCCGCTAACCTCGCTCATACAAGAGCGGATGGCTGCGCTGGAGCCGCTAGCGTCCGGGCGCAAGATTGAGCTGGAATTCTTCGCTGAGGATGAAATCTGGATCGCTGGCGTCAGGGAGCGTCTGATGTCGCTGATCGACAATCTCATTGAAAACGCCGTGAAGTACAGTCCTGAGGGCGGGCGGATTCAGGTGGAGGTACGCTCAGCAGATACATCAGCCCAGCTACGCGTCTCCGATCGGGGGCCGGGTATCCCGGTTGAATTGCGCGAGCGCGTATTCGACCGGTTTTTCCGCGATCCCAATCAGCTGCAAAGCGGGAGCGGACTGGGGCTTGCCATTGTCAAAGCCGTTGCACAGCAGCACGGCAGCAGCGTAAACCTGAGTACTTCCGCAGAAGGTGGCCTCCTGGTGACGGTTGACTTCCCGAACCGCACGTATAGCTAAACCAGAACAGGGTGTTTGATCGCAAATGCCGCAGATTGCTTCAAAAAAATTACCGTATTTGTTATATTGTTGTTTATTGCTTATTCACCTCTGCGGTGCCAAAAAGAACAAGATTCACCGCAACCCAGGAAAGAGAAATGTTAGATTACCGCTTCCCGACAGCTTTGCAGATGGTTCTCAGCGTAGCGATGGCGGAGCAACTAGGTGAACGTTCGACGAGTGCGATTCTGGCCTACGGCCTGGAAGCCAACCCGAGCTTTATCCGCAAATTGATGGTTCCACTCACGCGTGACGGCATTATCGTCTCAACGCTTGGCCGCAACGGCTCAATTCATCTTGGACGTCCGCCGGAAGAGATTACCCTGCGCGATATCTACCTTTCAGTTACCGAAGATAAAAAACTCTGGGCGTCGCGCCCGGACGTGCCGGCCCGCTGCGTGGTCAGCGCGAACGCCTGCTGGTACTTCAAATCTATTTCCGAAGAAGCAGAGCAGGCTTCGCTCGCGGTATTAGCGCGCCACACCGTGGCAAGCGCGCTGGACGAGGTCAAAAAAGCCGATACCAGCGGGTGCGATCCTTTACCTGAACTGATTGCCCAGTACAAAAAAGCCCAGTAATTTACGCAAAAAAAAACCGCCCTCATAGTGAGTGCGGTTTTTTGTTATCTGCGATATCCCTACGCAGGCAGAACCTCTCTTTCCACTTTGCCGCGCGTCACGAACTTACGCAGCGTCACGTAAAAGACCGGCGTCAGGAACAGACCAAACAGCGTCACGCCCAGCATCCCGGAGAAGACCGTAATCCCGGTGACGCCGCGCACTTCTGCGCCCGCGCCATGGCCGAGGATCAGCGGAATGGTCCCGGCGATAAAGGCGATGGATGTCATCACAATCGGACGTAAACGCAGGCGGCACGCTTCCAGCGCTGCTTCCATGATGCCTTTCCCCTGAATTTCCAGCTCGCGGGCAAACTCCACGATAAGAATCGCGTTTTTACAGGCCAGCCCCATCAGCACCACCAGCCCCACCTGCACGAAGACGTTGTTATCGCCCCCGGTCAGCCAGACGCCAAACAGCGCGGAAAGCATGGTCATCGGAACGATGAGGATCACCGCCAGCGGCAGCGTCCAGCTTTCATACAGCGCCGCCAGCACCAGGAACGCCAGCAGTACCGCGACCGGGAAGACGATCAGCGCCGTATTGCCCTGCGTGGCCTGCTGGAAGCTCAGATCCGTCCATTCAATGTTCATTCCGTTCGGCAGGATCTGCTTAGACATCGCGTCCAGCTGCGTCATCGCCTGCGCGGACGAGAGCACGCGCGGGTCGGCATCGCCAATCAGATCCGCCGCCGGGTAGCCATTGTAGCGGATCACCGGATCCGGTCCGTAGGTGGTCGTGATTTTCACCATACTGCCAATCGGCACCATTTCGCCCTGGCTATTCCGGGTGCGTAAATTCGCAATATCTTCCACGCTGTCGCGGAATTGCCCGTCTGCCTGCGCCATCACGCGCCAGGTGCGCCCGAACTGGTTGAAGTCGTTCACGTACGACGAGCCCAGATAGGTTTGCAGCGTACCGAACAGATCGGTCAGCGACACGCCCTGCGCTTTCGCCTTATCGCGGTCAACCTGCACGTCCAGCTGCGGAACGTTAGCCTGATAGGTTGAGATCGGGAAGTGCATTCCCGGCGTCTGCATAATCGCACCGGACATGGTGTTCACCGCGTTTTGCAGCGCGCCATAGCCCAGACCCGCGCGATCCTGAATATACAGCGAGTAGCCAGACCCCTGACCCAGCCCCAGAATCGGCGGCGGCAGAATGGAGAAACCAAAGCCCTGCTGGATTTGCGCGATTTTCGCGTTGATCTCCGCGTTAATTTCCGCCGCAGAGTGCTTGCGCTGGTCAAACGGCTTCAGGCCAAAAAACACCGTCCCGGTATTCGGCGTGTTGGTAAACTGCAGCGCGTTCAGCCCCGGGAAAGCCACCGCGTAGTCCACGCCTTCGGTATTCATGCCGATTTCGCTCATTTTGCGGATCACCGCGTCGGTGCGCGCCAGCGACGAGCCTTCCGGCATCTTCACGCCGCCAATCAGGTAGAGCTTATCCTGTGTCGGAATAAACCCGCCGGGTACCGCTTTAAACATGACGCCCGCGGCACACAGCAGCAGCAGATACACCACAAACACCGCGCCGCGTCGGCCAAGCGTTTTGCCCACCAGCCCCTGATAGCCGTTAGAGCTACGATGGAAAAAGCGGTTAAACGGACGGAAAATCCAGCCAAACAGGCGATCGATAAGCCGGGTCGGGAAGTCTTTCGGCGCGCCGTGCGGTTTTAACAGCAGCGCGGCCAGCGCCGGAGAGAGCGTTAGCGAGTTGATGGCGGAGATCACCGTGGAAATCGCTATCGTCACCGCAAACTGCTTGTAGAACTGACCGGTTACGCCGGAGAGGAACGCCATCGGCACGAACACCGCGCACAGCACCAGCGCAATCGCGATAATGGGCCCGGAAACTTCACGCATCGCCTGATGCGCCGCCGCAAGCGGCGCAAGCCCCTCTTCAATGTTTCGCTCGACGTTTTCCACCACCACGATGGCATCGTCCACCACGATACCAATCGCCAGCACCAGCCCGAATAAACTCAGGGTGTTAAGCGAAAAGCCCAGCAGATAGAGAATGCTGAACGTCCCCACCACCGACACCGGCACCGCGATCAGCGGAATGATCGACGCGCGCCAGGTTTGCAGGAACAGGATCACCACCAGTACAACCAGCACCACCGCTTCCAGCAGGGTTTGCACCACCGCACGGATGGAGTCGCGCACGAAAACCGTCGGATCGTAAGGTGCCGCCCACTTCATATCTTCCGGGAAACGGGTAGACAGCTCGTCCATTTTGGCGCGCACCGCGTTAGACAAATCGATGGCGTTCGCCCCCGGTGACTGGAAGATACCAATCCCGACCGCGTCTTTATTGTTAAGCTGGGAACGCAGCGCATAGCTGCCGGAACCCATTTCGATACGCGCCACGTCGCGCAGGCGGACGACCGAACCGTCCTCCGACGTTTTCAGGACAATGTTGCCAAACTCTTCTTCGGTATGCAGACGACCCTGGGCGTTAATGGAGATCAGGAAATCGCTCTCTTTCGGCAGCGGCTCGGCGCCAAGCTGGCCCGCGGAGACCTGCACGTTCTGCTCCTGCATTGCCGTGACCACGTCCGAGGCGGTCAGCCCGCGGGCCGCGACCTTGTTCGGATCCAGCCAGATGCGCATCGCGTATTCACCGGAGCCGAAAATCTGAATCTGGCCGACGCCGGGCAGACGCGCCAGCTCGTCCTTCACCTTCAGCGTGGCGTAGTTGCGCATGTACAGTGAATCGTACTTGCCGTTGGGCGAGAACAGATGAACCACCAGCGTCAGCGTTGGCGACTGCTTCTGCGTCGTGATGCCCAGGCGCCGCACGTCTTCCGGCAGACGCGCCTCAGCCTGCGCTACGCGGTTTTGCACCTGCACCTGCGCCTGATCCGGATCGGTACCCGGACGGAACGTGACGGTAGTAACCAGCACGCCGTCCGAGCCGGCAACGGATTTCATGTACATCATGTTCTCGACGCCGTTGATCGCCTCTTCCAGCGGCGTCGCCACGGTCTCGGCAATCACTTTCGGGTTGGCGCCCGGATACTCCGCGCGCACCTGCACGCTTGGCGGTACGACGTCAGGATATTCACTCACCGGCAGAAGCGGGATGGCGATTAATCCTGTGATAAAAATCAGAATCGACAGTACGGCAGCGAAAATCGGCCTGTCGATGAAAAAGCGGGAAAAGTCCATGGGAAGGATTCTCAGGTCAAGTGATCAGTTGAGGGCGGTGCTGGCGGTCATGGCGACGGTTTTCGCGTTCACCGGCATACCCGGCATGAACACTTTCTGTAGACCGTCAACGATGACCTTATCGCCAGGTTTCAGCCCCTGCTGCACGATGCGTAAACCGTCGGCCAGACGCCCCGGCGTAATATCGCGACGCTGCGCTTTACCCTCTTTATCCACGATATAGACATACTTGCGATCCTGGTCAGTCAGTACCGCTTTGTCGTCAATAAGCATGGCCTGGAATTCCGCGCTGCCCGGCAGGCGCACGCGGGCAAAGAGTCCCGGCGTGAACTGACGCTGCGCGTTATCCAGCAGCGCGCGCATGCGGATCGTACCGGTACTCGGCGTGAGCTGATTATCAAGGAAATCCACTTTACCCTGATGGGGGTAACCCTCCTCGCCGGCAAGGCCGATCTCAACCGGTAGCGCCGTATGGTGGCTGGACGCCCCCTGCCCGTTGCGGGCGAGATTTTGATAGTGAAGATAGGTTGACTCATCCACGTCAAAGTAGACGTAAACCGTCTTCTGCGAGACCAGGGTGGTGAGCACGCTGGCGCTGTCGCCCGCGGAGACCAGATTGCCGCTGGTGATTAACGCCCGGCTGGCGCGACCATCAATAGGAGCCGTCACTTTGGTGAAGTCGAGATTCAGTTGCGCGGCGTCTACCGCAGCCTGGGCTGCGCGAATATCGGCCTGCGCCTGAATGGCGGCCGAACGGCGCTGCTCCCACTCTTCACGGGATACCAGGTTGGTATTAATGAGTTTATCGGTACGGTTAGCCTCGCTTCGCGCCAGGCCGGCCTGCGTTTTGGCTCTCTCCAGCGTCGCCTGCGCCTGCTCCAGCGCGGCGCGATAGGTTCGGTCATCAATCGTGAACAGCACCTCACCCTTTTTCACCTCCTGGCCGTCGGTGAAATTCACTTTGTCGATGTAGCCAGAGACACGGGGACGAAGCTGCACGCTTTCCACGGCTTCAATCCGGCCGTTAAAGCTATCCCACTGGCTAATGGATTTCACAACCACGTCTGCAGCATTAACGGCGGGCGCGGGCGGCGCGGCGTTTTGCGCGACGCTGTCATCACATCCGACGAGCAGCACGGAGAGCATCATCGCTCCCAGCGCATTCAGATGATAGTTTCCCCAGGTTTTTTGCAGGCTCATTATTTTTATTCCGGTAATTGTAGCCGCCGGGCAAGACGCAGCGGGAGGTGCCGCGCCACTTCCTTTGTCCGGGCTGGCTTAAGGCCATTTGTGTCGTTCATCGCCACAAAACTGTAACAGTTTCGAATACACTATCGCGGCGATTGTAGGAATGCGCCTAACTAAGTGCAAGAATAATTGTTGCACTTTATGTGCTATTTGAGGCGGCGTTAAAAGGCCCGTTTCGGGCAAGGATTTAAATGCAACAATAAAACTTGCAATTATCGAGAAACCAGGCCACCTTAAAATGCAACAGATAAAGATACCTTTCTATCGCTGCGTGGGGGAAACCTGATGAACACTGGCGCATTTATGCATGATTTACTCGACTGGATTGATAACAACCTCGACAGTCGCCTGGACATTGAGACCGTCTCCAGGCGCTCCGGCTACTCGAAATGGCACCTCCAGCGCCTGTTTAAAGAGCACACGGGCTATCCCCTCGCCGGCTATATTCGCGCGCAAAAGCTGCAAAAATCGGTTGAGCGCTTAGCCCACAGCGATGAGCCCATCCTGAACGTGGCAATCGCGCTCGGGTTTGACTCTCAGCAATCGTTCAACCGCAGCTTTAAGCGCCAATTCGGTCAGGCACCTGGCGCATGGCGACGCAGTATCGGCGGCCGTGAAACGCAGCCGATGCACCAGTAGCTCACTTTTTACTGCAACATCATCCCGAAGCTGTTATACTGTATGTAAATACAGTATGAGAGGTGCGTGATGGCTGTTGAAATAAAATATGTTGTCGTAAGAAAAGGTGAAGAGAAAATGACATTTGCCAGTAAGAAAGAGGCTGACGCTCACGACAAGCTGCTCGATATGGCAGACGCGTTCACCGACTGGCTGTTGCAAAGCGGAATGCAGATGGATGAAACGCAGGCTGAAAATCTTGGTCTGTATCTCGCCGAGCAGAAAGAGACCGTGCAGCATATTCTGCGCACCAGCAAGCTCCCTGCTCTCGATGCTCCTGCGGCTGACAGTAAAAAAATCAGAGCGGTAAAAGCTGCCTGATTGCCACATCGTCACCGAGCCTGACGCCGCAAGCAGCATGCTGCTTGCGGCTTTTTTATTAACGTCACGCGCCGGATTGCGGCAAGGCATCAATCATCTCTTGTAATTCATTGTACAGTCTTGCCACATGGAAACCATCGCACACGGAATGATGAACCTGAACGGCAAGGGGCAATAATACTTTGCCATCTTGTTCATAGTATTTTCCAAGCGTAAACATAGGGGCAAAAAAGTTCTTCATGTGCGCAACGTTGACGTTAAAGCTGGTAAAACTCACCCAGGGAATACCCGATATGAAAAAGATATTTTCCCGGAATTCTTCTTTAGGCCAATAAGAAAAATTATTACCGTAGCGCGCAATGTCTTCAGCATAGGTCTTCTGGAAGTGCTGAATATTGCCATCATAATGGCTCCATAATGATGAAAAGGTCTCTGTTTCATTATGGAAAATGGTATAGTTTGGATGAATTTCGTTCCATATAATAAGCTCATTGTCCTTCATAGCCATACGGAACTCCGGATGACTGTTGACGATCTTAGAAATGAGAAAAATAATAGTCGGGTAAAATTTCCAGCCGACCGCTTTGATATGTTTTAACAGCGCAGTAATATCGATTAAAACCGTCTGGTTAAACGTCGACTGAGCGAACCCCTGAAAAATCTCAAAATGTTCCTTCCTTGCCCAACGAGATAAGTCAACGGACGTATATTCAGGGGTTATTTTTTCCATTTCTAAGCCTTTAATGAGCAAGCATATCTCTGATGTTAGCCTAAATTTTTTCCATGCATTAAGCAAGCAGGCGCCTCTGGAGAAAACGGCGCGGAATAACCGCCATTACGCCCCCTGAAGACGTAACGTTTCCGCTTAAAACGCGCTGACCTGCCCGTACAGAGCACTCCTCACTCAATATTATCCCTCCCTCTTCGCGCAAAGGGTGTATTGTTTTTAAATGATTAATCCCTCTGAAGAGAAACGGCGTTATGATTAACATCCTCGGTAAAACCACCTCCATCAACGTTCGTAAAGTGCTCTGGACCTGTGAAGAAGCGGGCATCCCTTACCTGCAGGAAGACTACGGCAGCGGTTTTGCCTCAACAGAAACGGATGACTTCCGCGCGCTGAACCCCAACGCCATGGTGCCGGTGCTGATGGATGACGATTTCGTGCTGTGGGAGTCCAACGCCATCTGCCGCTATCTGGTGCGCAAGGCCGGACGTCACGATCTGCTGCCTGCAGAGCCGCAGGCCTGCGCCAACGTTGAGCGCTGGATGGACTGGCAGGCAACTGAATTCAATAACGCCTGGCGCTATGTCTTCCCGGCGCTGGGACGAAAAAACCCAGACTTTAACGACCCTGCGCGCATTGCGGCGGGAATAAAAGAGTGGAACCACTGCATCACCATTCTGGAAAACCAGCTGCAGCGCACCGGGGCCTTTGCGGCGGGCGAGACGTTTACCCTTGCGGACGTGGTGCTTGGGCTGTCGGTGAATCGCTGGAAGATGACGCCGTTTGACAAGCCCGACGTGCCGGCGATTGAGGCCTGGTATGAGCGCCTCAACCAGCGCCCCGCGTTTTTGCGTCACGGCAATAACGGCATGATATAAATTATTTACGCCCCCACCTTGAGCAAGGATATTTTATTTAATTACTAAACCCTGAATGGCGTCAGAGGGAATAATAATTAAGCCATATCCTGGACAGCCCGTTGCACCGCTTTGCTAGCCTGACTATTCAGGCAAAGCTCAACCCGGAGGTATTCTTGCTGATTAGACTCAAGAAAGAACGAACGCATAAGGAGGATCGTCGGCTTGCCCTCTGGCTGGCGACCTCGGCAGGTTTGCTTAACGCCATCGCCCTTGGGGCATTTGGCTTTTTCCCCTCTCACATGACCGGCAATACCTCACAATTATCCAGCGAAGTCTCCTCCACCGATCTGAGCGATATGATTTTCTTTGGCTCGATTATTCTCTCTTTTGTCACCGGCGCCATCCTTGCCCGTCTTATTGTACTCTGGGGCATTATCCACAATATCAGGCTGGTTTTTTGCCAAATCCTTTTTGTCGAGGGGGTACTATTGACCGGCATCTCTCTCTACGAGATGTATTTCCACGCCCTCACGAGCAACCGCGAGATTATTATTTTTCTGTGCGGCCTGATGGGCATTCATAATTCAACCTCCACGCAGCTCTCCGGAGGGCGGGTGAGATCGACGCACATTACCGGCACGCTAACGGATGCAGGCATATCACTGGCCTCCGTGCTGGTGGCGATGCTTCGCAGGGATTACTCGAAGGATACCGCGGCACAAAAAAGTCAGCTGAAAACTCACTTAACCACCATTTTCTCGTTTATGAGCGGAGGGATTGCTGGGCTGCTGCTGTTCAGATGGATTGGGTTTAACGCCATGCTGGCGCTTGGGCTGCTGCTCGCGATTGTTGCCATTTTTTCTATCATTAGCATCTCAGTCCGCGTTCGCCGGGTTCGTGCCTCTATCTAAATAACGAACGACTCTCGGCGTAAGGGCGCCCTTTGATATGTGACACTGTCACTATCTAAAATTCGCTTTAGGACTATTCTGCCCGGCACGCAACCAGCCCTTACGCCATAAGGCTTTAATTAAGGTTGTCACTAATTTCATAGGGTTACTGATTTCCCCCCTTCGCTGGAACCCTTCCCAAACGCTTGCTATAGGTCAATTACCCCTGCCGAAACATGGCATAACAACAGGCAACCGGTGGTTGCTATAACGCATGCGCACAGGGAGACACACCGCAATGCACCCATTACTCAAACGCTCGCTGCTGTTTGTCGGCGCCATTCTCGTGGTCCTCGCCCTCCTCGTCTGGGGAGTCGGGCTTGAGACAATCAAGGCGCGCCAGGTTGACCTGGTCTACCTCGGGCAACAGCACATGATTCTGGTTTTCTCGTCGATGTTTTTTGCCCTGCTGGTGGGCATTCCGGCCGGTATTCTGCTGAGCCGTCCGGCCGCGCGGGGCGTCGCCGAATACGTGATGCAAATCTTTAATGTCGGTAACACCCTGCCGCCGCTGGCCGTGCTGGCGCTGGCAATGGTGGTGATTGGTATCGGCGATACGCCCGCCATCATCGCCCTGTTCCTCGCCTCGCTGCTGCCGATTGTGCGCAATACCTACGCCGGGCTGTGCTCGGTCCCGTCGTCGCTGCTGGAAGCGGCAAACGGGATTGGGATGACCAAATGGCAGCGCCTGTGCCAGGTTGAGCTGCCCAACGCCTGGCCGGTTATGCTCTCGGGGATCCGCATCGCCACCGCCATTAACGTCGGTACCGCGCCGCTGGCGTTTCTGATTGGCGCCAGCAGCTACGGCGAGCTGATTTTCCCGGGCATTTACCTGAACGATTTCCCAACCCTGATCCTCGGCGCGGCGGCCACCGCCCTGTTCGCCCTGATCCTCGACACCCTGCTGGCGGCGCTGGGTCGCGTGATGAGTCCCCATCTCGCTCGATAACAATAACAAGGAGCTTTTATGAGACTGATATCCAGCCTGGCGGCGCTGTGTGCCGCGGCGCTGTTCACCGGCCAGGCGATGGCGGCCCCGCTGATTCTGGCGACCAAGAGCTTTACCGAGCAGCACATTCTCTCGGCGATGACCGTACAGTACCTGCAAAAGAAAGGTTTCCAGGTTCAGCCAAAAACCAATATCGCCACGGTGATCTCCCGCAACGCGATGATCAACAAGCAGATTGATATGACCTGGGAGTACACCGGCACGTCGCTGATCATCTTCAACCACATCAACAAGCGCATGTCGCCGCAGGAGTCCTGGGAGACGGTGAAGCGCCTGGATGCGAAGCACGGTCTGGTGTGGCTCAAACCCGCCGACATGAACAACACCTACGCCTTCGCCATGCAGCGCAAGCGCGCCGAGGCGGAGCATATCAACACCATGTCGGAGATGGTGGCGAAAATTGAACAGGTTCGCAAAACCAACCCGGACAAAAACTGGCTGCTGGGCTTAGACCTTGAATTTGCCGGGCGCAGCGACGGCATGAAGCCACTGCAGGAGGCCTATAAGATGGATCTGGACCGTCCGCAAATCCGCCAGATGGACCCGGGTCTGGTCTATAACGCCGTGCGCGACGGCTTCGTCGACGCCGGGCTGGTTTACACCACCGACGGGCGCGTGAAGGGCTTTGATCTCAAAGTGCTGGAAGATGATAAAGGCTTCTTCCCGAGCTACGCGGTCACCCCGGTGGTGCGCAAGGACACCCTGGAGGCCAATCCCGGTCTGGAAGAGGCGCTCAATACCCTCTCGGCCCAGCTCAACAATGACGTTATCACCGAGCTGAACAAGAAGGTGGATATTGACCATCAGTCACCGCAGCAGGTCGCCCGCGATTTCCTGCGTAGCAAACAGCTGCTGTAGGAGGCGCTATGGATACCGTTCACTACATTCTTGACAACTGGGACTATCTGTTAACCCTCACGCTGCAGCATCTGTGGCTGGTGGCGCTGGCCGTGGGCTTAGCGATTATCATCGGCGTCCCGCTGGGTATTTTGATTGTGCGCCACAAGTGGCTGGCGACGCCGGTGCTGGGGATTGCCACCATCGTGTTGACCATCCCGTCCATTGCCCTGTTTGGCCTGATGATCCCGCTGTTTTCGCTGATCGGTCAGGGGATTGGCGCCCTGCCCGCAATCACGGCGGTGTTTCTCTACTCGCTGCTGCCGATCGTGCGTAACACCCACACGGCGCTCGACAGCCTGCCGCCGGGCCTGCGCGAAGCCGGACGCGGCATCGGTATGACGTTCTGGCAGCGTCTGCGCTGGGTGGAAATTCCGATGGCGCTGCCGGTGATTTTCGGCGGGATCCGCACCGCCGTGGTGATGAACATCGGCGTGATGGCGATTGCCGCCGTGATTGGCGCGGGCGGACTTGGCCTGCTGCTGCTTAACGGCATCGGCGGAAGCGATATTCGTATGTTGATTGCGGGCGCGCTGATGATCTGTCTTTTAGCGATTGTGCTCGACTGGCTGCTGCACCGTCTGCAGGTGGTTCTGACTCCAAAGGGGATTCGATAATGATAAAACTGGAAAACCTCACCAAACAATTTTCACAGAAGCACGGCCAGATCTTTAAGGCCGTCGATAACGTCAACCTGAACGTGCCAGAAGGGGAAATGTGCGTCCTGCTCGGCCCGTCTGGCTGCGGAAAGACCACCACCCTGAAGATGATTAACCGCCTCATCACCCCAAGCAGCGGAAACATCCTGATTAACGGCGAGGACACCAACGGGATGGACACCGTCACCCTGCGCCGCAACATCGGCTACGTGATCCAGCAGATTGGCCTGTTCCCGAACATGACCATTGAAGAGAACATCACCGTCGTGCCGCGCATGCTGGGCTGGGATAAAGCGCGCTGCAAAGCCCGCGCTGAAGAGTTGATGGATATGGTGGCAATGGATCCGCACAACTTCCTCCACCGTTATCCGCGCGAGATGTCCGGCGGCCAGCAGCAGCGTATTGGCGTTATTCGCGCCCTGGCGGCGGATCCTCCGGTACTGCTGATGGATGAACCCTTCGGCGCGGTGGACCCGATCAACCGTGAGGTGATCCAGAATCAGTTCCTGGAGATGCAGCGCAAGCTGAAAAAAACCGTCATGCTGGTCAGCCACGATATCGACGAAGCCCTTAAGCTCGGGGACCGCATCGCGGTCTTCCGTCAGGGAAAAATCGTCCAGTGTGCCAGCCCGGACGAACTGCTGGCGAAACCGGCGAACGAATTTGTCGGCTCGTTTGTCGGTCAGGACCGCACGCTGAAGCGCCTTCTGCTGGTCTCCGCCGGCGACGTCACCGACCAGCAGCCTACTATTACGGTGCGAGGCTCTACCCCGCTTACTGACGCGTTTGCCACCATGGACGATAATGATATTCGCGCGATTACCGTGGTTGACGAGCACGGCAAGCCGCTGGGCTTTGTGAAGCGTCGCGAAGCGCGTAACGCCAGCGGGACCTGCGCCGACATCCTGCATCCGTTCCGCATGACCGGCAAAGCCGAAGACAACCTGCGCGTGGTGCTATCACGCCTGTATGAGAGCAACACCAGTTGGATGCCGATCGTGGATGAGGACGGGCGCTACAACGGCGAGATTTCGCAGGATTATATTGCCGAGTATCTGAGTTCAGGGCGTACGCGCCGGGCGCTGAATATTCATAGCGAGAGCTAATTTTTCCGGCCGGGCATCGCCCGGCTTTTTCGCACGCATACCTTTTGCTAACCTCACGATTTCCCGCCACAATATTGTATCGTCCCCGTTTAATCGCGACCCATGCAACGTCTTCATACGTACCCCGACATCCGCGCAATGTTTCGCCGACTCCTGATTGCCACCGTCACCGGCGTGCTGGCCGCGCTGGCCGTTGCGGTGTTCCGCCACAGCATGTACCTGCTGGAGTGGCTGCTTCTGAGCAATGACAGCGGCAGCCTGGTGAATGCCGCCGCGTCGCTCTCCCCCTGGAGGCGCGCGCTGACACCCGCGTTGGGCGGGCTGGCTGCCGGGCTGTTGCTCTGGGGATGGCAGCGCCTGAACGCCCAGCGTCCCCACGCGCCGACCGATTATATGGAAGCGCTGGAGACCGGCGACGGTCAGTTTGACTACGGCGCGAGCCTCGTTAAATCTCTTGCTTCGCTGCTGGTCGTTGCCAGCGGAAGCGCCATCGGCCGCGAAGGGGCCATGATCCTGCTTGCCGCCCTCGCCGCCTCCTTTTTTGCCCGGCGCTTTACGCCCAAATCGGAATGGAAGCTTTGGATCGCCTGTGGCGCCGCCGCCGGGATGGCCAGCGCCTACCATGCTCCGTTAGCGGGAAGCCTGTTCATTGCAGAGATTCTGTTTGGCACGCTGATGCTGGCCTCGCTCGGCCCCGTGGTGATTGCGGCGGTGGTGGCGCTTCTTACGACGCAACTCCTGGCACCGAATGCCGGTACGCTCTACGAGGTCCATCTGAGCGGCATTCTCACCGCGGCAGATTATGCCCTGCTGGTCGCGATGGGGCTGCTGGCAGGTCTCTGCGGACCGCTGCTGATGTGGCTAATGGCGTTCAGCCACGGGCTTTTCCTGCGTCTCAGGCTTTCGCCGCCGTGGCAGCTGGCGCTCGGCGGCTTGATTGTCGGGCTGCTTTCTCTTTTGACGCCGAAGGTTTGGGGGAACGGCTACAGCGTGGTTCAGGCTTTTCTGCTCGCCCCGCCGCTGCTGTCGGTAATTGCCGGCGTGTTCATCTGTAAATTGCTGGCGGTGCTGGCAAGCAGCGGTTCGGGTGCGCCGGGCGGGGTATTTACGCCTACCCTGTTTGTCGGTATGGCTACGGGGATGCTGTTCGCGCAGCTTTTCGCGCTGTGGCTGCCGGGTTCTGAGACGGCCATGTTGCTGGGGCTGGCCGGGATGGCAACGCTGCTCGCTGCGACCACGCATGCGCCGATTATGTCGGCGCTGATGGTCTGTGAAATGACCGGGCAGTATTTTTTACTGCCCGGTTTACTGGTCGCCTGCGTGATAGCGTCCGTACTGTCGCGGACGTTACGCCACGACTCGATCTACGGTCAACACGCCACCGAGGGCAGAGAGATCGATGTACTGCGCTAGCTCGCGCTGCTCGGCGCGAGGCAGATAAGGCAGCTCCCCCACCAGCGGGCCAGGCAGTTTGGTGCTCAGTACGTCGATGATCTCCGCGTAGTGCGCGAGGCCTGGATTAATACGGTTTGCCACCCAGCCAGCCAGCGGCAGGCCGTCATTGGCAATCGCCTGCGCCGTCAGCAGCGCGTGGTTGATACACCCTTCCTGGATCCCCACTACCATCACTACCGGCAGCTGCTCCTGCACGACCCATTCAGACAGCGGGCGTAAATCATTCATCAGGCTGCGCCAGCCGCCCGTTCCTTCGACGACTACGTGATCGACCTGCTCACTCAGGTTCGCCAGCCCGTCGGATAACAGGGAATAATTGATCGGGCCGCTGTGCGCCACGCTGCTTTCATCTTCGCTTAACGCAATAGGATTGACCGCGTGGTAAGGCAGTTCCAGCGACGAGACGCTTTGCAGCACCAGGGCGTCTTTATTTCGCAATCCCTCTGGCGTCTCTTTACTCCCTTTTGCGACCGGTTTGTACCCAGCGACGCGTTTACCGCTTGCTGTCAGAGCCTGCAGCAATGCGCGGGATACAACGGTCTTGCCGACAGAGGTATCTGTACCAGTAACAAAGAAACGCTTAAGCATGACTCACTCCACCTCTTGGGTATGCTTCGAAAATATCAACCAGGTAAATAATTCAGTGGAGGAAGTCTACGGGATGCGTGCGCTACCCGGCTTGAGATAGCGCAATTTTTCTTACATCTGCGGAAAAGAGTTAACCCTGTAACAGGCGGATAAGCAGCGAGCCGTTGTACATGGCATCTTTGACCAGCGCCGCGCCGGCCATTGTGCCCTGGTTGGAAAACTGGGTACTTTCTACCGCAATATTTCTGCTGTAGGCAGGAAGCGACTGCTGCTGAATACAGGCCGTAATCGCCGGAAAAAGGATCTCCGCCGCCTGGCTGAGCGGTGAGCCGATCAGGATTTTTTGCGGATTGAAGAGGTTCACCATAATCGCCAGAATGCGGCCTACGTTATTACCCACCCCGGTAATAATGTCCTTCGCCAGCAGATCCCCCTCACGCGCGGCGACGCAGAGGGAATCCACCGTTAAGGGTTGGCCGTGAAGCGAGGAGCTCATGGACTGACTGAGCCTCACCTGCGCCAGTTCGAGCACGCTTTCCACGCTGGCGATCGTCTCCAGACAGCCATGGTTCCCGCAGTAGCAGCGTTTACCGTACGGGTCGACCTGGGTATGGCCAATTTCCACCAGGCTGCTGCTCCCGGCGTGGAGAAGCCGTCCGTCGGTGATCACCCCCGCCCCGACGTTATGGTCGATGACCACCTGAATGACATCCCGCGCACCGCGCGACGCGCCAAACAGCGCTTCCGCCATCGTCCAGGCGCTAATGTCGTGCTGAATATAGACCGGGACGCCGGTATGGTTTTCCAGCACTTCGCCCAGCGGCATCTCTTTAACATCGTCGTAAAACGGCATGCGGTGAACAATACCATTTTCGGTATCAATAATGCCGGGCATGGTGATGGCAATCGCCGTTAAGCGTTCAAGCCGCTGCTGATGGCGAATAAAGAAGCGATCGATATGGGAGACAATCGCATCGAGAAGCGGTTCCTCGGCGTTGAGCGGCAGCTCAAGCCGGTCTTCCACCACCAGCTTGCTGCTGAGATCGCGCAGTGCAAGGAAGATCTCTCCGCGGCTGATGCGCAGCGAGAGGTAGTGCCAGGCTTCCGTCTCGACCACCAGGCCGACCGCCGGACGACCACGGCTGCCCGGCTCCTGAATTTCCGTCTCCTGGACCAGGTGCGCTTCCAGCATTTCGCGGACAATTTTGGTGATACTGGCAGGTGCCAGCTGTGCCAGGCGCGACAGATCGATACGCGAAACCGGACCAAGCTGATCAATCAGGCGATACACCGCGCCAGCGTTGGTCTGCTTAATCTGATCAATATGCCCTGGCTGACTATCAGCAACCACCTCGTACTCCCTTATTTTCGAGCTTCGAAATAAACTATTGGCTATGGTGAAGCACTTCCATGGGTGTCGTCAAATATTTACTTAGCCTTGTGATTTACCGCACATTTTTACCCGTTTTCCCGGGAAATATCAGACCGCGGAAGCCTGGATTAACCGCTGTTTGAAGCGCTGGGCAGCATGACTCTGTTCGCGATGTTTTGACCACACCAGCCACATCTCCGAAACGGCATCCTCCTCGGCGATAGCAACCCAGCGCATCTCGCGTAGCTGTACCCGCTTAAAGGAGGCCGGGAGTATCGACACGCCCAGCCCGGCGGCGACCAGGCCGATAATGGTCATCGCCTCTCCCACTTCCTGGGTAATGACCGGCGCCAGATCGTAGCGGCGCATCAGCCCCAGAATATCGTCATACAGGCCCGTCCCGACCTGCGGGTCAAAAAAGACAAACGGCTCTTTTGCCAGCTCTGCCAGCGAAACCGCCGGACGCGACGCCAGCGGGTGATCGTTCGGGATCATGGCCATCAGCGGTTCGCGCAGGATAACCTCCCATGCCAGCGTGTCCGGCAGCTGGGTATTACGCATCAGCCCCAGATCGAGCGCACCTTCGTTAAGCGGCGCAATCTGCTCGCGGGTATTAATTTCGCGCGTCTGAATATGCACGTCCGGAAAATGACGGCGGAATGACGAAAGCGTCTGCGAGACGGCGCTGATAAACGGCGCGGACGAGGTAAACCCGATCCGCAGCTCCCCGGCTTCCCCAAGATAGAGCCGTTCCGCCCGGGCAGCGGCGTCGTCGACCATGCTCAGAATTTGTCGGCTGTCGATCAGAAACTGCTTACCCGCTGCCGTCAGGCTCACGCTGCGGTTGGTGCGGGCCAGTAGACGCGCCCCGACCTGCTGTTCGAGGATTTGAATCTGCTGGCTTAAGGGCGGCTGAGAAATGTTCAGCCGTGCCGCCGCGCGGCCAAAATGCAGCTCTTCGGCGACGGCGACAAAGTAGCGAAGATGACGCAGCTCGATATTCATATTTTTAAAGTATCATTTGAGATTATTAATATATTAGACAGAATATTTACATTTTCCTACTCTAAACGTGTGGTCATACCCGTCACCAAAAATCACGGGGATGTTTAAGCAAGGAAACTGTGTGAGTCGTACATCTACCATTGATATCGAGCCGGCCAGAGATATTAATGATTTGCCTGTAGCATCGCAGCCGGTTCAGTTCATCAAACGTGGTACCCCCCAGTTTATGCGCGTCACGCTGGCGCTCTTTTCCGCCGGTCTGGCAACGTTTGCCCTGCTCTACTGCGTTCAGCCGATCCTGCCCGTTCTCTCCCACGAGTTTGGGGTTTCCCCCGCCAGCAGCAGCGTTTCGCTTTCCATTTCAACCGGGATGCTGGCAATTGGCCTGCTTTTTACCGGCCCGCTCTCCGACGCCATCGGCCGTAAACAGGTGATGGTAACCGCCCTGATGCTGGCCTCGGTCTGTACGTTACTCTCGACGATGATGACCAGCTGGCACGGCATTTTGATGATGCGCGCGCTGATCGGGCTCTCGCTCAGCGGCGTGGCGGCAGTCGGGATGACCTATCTCAGCGAAGAGATCCACCCGAGCTTCGTCGCCTTTTCGATGGGGCTGTACATCAGCGGGAACTCGATTGGCGGCATGAGCGGGCGTCTGCTGAGCGGGGTATTCACGGACTTCTTTAGCTGGCGCATTGCGCTGGCGGTGATCGGGTGTTTTGCGCTGGCATCGGCCCTGATGTTCTGGAAAATCCTGCCAGAATCGCGCCATTTTCGCCCGACGTCTCTGCGCCCGAAAACGCTGTTTATCAACTTCCGCCTGCACTGGCGTGACAAAGGTTTACCGAGACTGTTTCTGATGGGATTCCTGCTGATGGGTTCCTTCGTGACGCTGTTTAACTATATTGGCTACCGCCTGATGCTCTCGCCGTGGCATCTGAATCAGGCCGTTGTGGGTTTGCTTTCCGTGGCCTATCTCACCGGTACGTGGAGTTCGCCGAAAGCCGGGGCGATGACGGCACGCTTTGGCCGCGGGCCGGTGATGCTGGTGTTTACCGCAGTGATGCTGCTCGGCCTGCTGCTGACGCTTTTCTCTTCCCTGTGGCTTATCTTTGCCGGGATGCTGCTCTTCTCCGCAGGCTTCTTCGCCGCTCACTCCGTCGCCAGCAGCTGGATTGGCCCGCGCGCGCGTCGCGCCAAAGGCCAGGCATCGTCGCTGTATCTGTTTAGCTATTATCTGGGCTCAAGCATCGCCGGGACGCTGGGCGGCGTGTTCTGGCATAACTACGGCTGGAACGGCGTGGGCGGGTTTATTGCGCTGATGCTCTGTGCCGCACTGCTGGTGGGCGCAAGCCTTCATAAACGTCTGAAATAATAGGCTTGCGGGCTGATATCCGTTTCCCGAAAAACGGCACCAGCGTACTGGTGCCGTTGTTCGTTCAGGAATCCCAGGCCTGTTCTATCTTACCGGCTTCAAACTGCGGAGGCGGTTTTCGGAAGCGGCGCGTGAGCCAGGTCAGGTAAAGGACACCCAGTGCCGCCCAGATGAGGCCAAGCGTCAGGGACGTCGCTTCGAGGTTGATCCACAGCACGCCGACCGTTGCGGCACCAATGAGTGGCAGCAGGAAATAGTGGAGCCGATCTTTCCACGTTTTGTTCAGCCCCTTACGCCGCCAGAAATGGTTGTACACCGAGAGATTAACAAACGTAAACGCCACCAGCGCGCCAAAGTTGATCAGCGCCGTCGCGGTCACCAGATCAAAGTACAGGGCCGACAGCGCCACTATCCCTACCATAATCACGTTCAGGGCCGGAGTGCGCCACTTCGGATGCACGTAGCCAAACACCCGCTCCGGAAAGACGTTGTCACGCCCCATCACATACAATAAGCGTGAGACGCTGGCGTGCGAGGCCAGGCCTGAAGCGAGCGTATTCACAAACGTGGTGCACAGAAACACCGACTGGAAGAGCTTGCCGCCCACGTACAGTGCAATTTCCGGCAGCGCGGCGTCCGGGTTCTTGAAGCGCGCGATCGTCGGGAAAAAGAGCTGCATGAAAAACGAGGCAACAATAAATATCAGCCCGCCATACAGTGCGGTCAGGAAAATGGCTTTGGGGATCACCCGCGCCGCGTTTGGCGTCTCCTCCGAGAGCGTGGTGACCGCGTCAAAGCCGAGGAAAGAGAAGCAGACGATAGTCGCGCCGGTAATAATCGGGATCAGGTGTGCGTTCTCGCTGATAAACGGCTGGAGCGACCAGACGGTGCCAACCCCCTCCCCCTTGTGCAGTCCATGCACTACCAGTATGACAAAGACCACCATGATGGCGACCTGCACCAGCACAAACAGAGTGTTAAAGTTGGCGACCAGGTTAACGCTTTTCAGGTTCGCCAGCGTCAGGATCGTCACAAACCCCACCACCCAGACCCAGGGCGGGACTTCAGGGAACAACGCGGAAAGGTAGATCTTCGCCAGCAGCACGTTGATCATCGGCAGGAAGAGATAGTCCAGCAGGGATGACCAGCCGACCATAAAGCCTAAGTGGGGGCCGATCGATTTCTGCGTGTAGGTATAAGCAGAGCCCGCTTCCGGGAACTGTCGTACCAGTTTGCCGTAGCTGATGGCGGTAAACATGACGCCCGCCAGCGCCAGGAGATACGAGGCGGGCACGTGGCCGTTGCTGATACCGGACACAATGCCGAAGGTATCAAACACGGTCATGGGAGTGAGGTAAGCCAGCCCCATCATGACCACCTGCCAGAGCTTGAGGGAACTGCGCAGCCGGGTTCTTCCGGCCATGCCCGGCGAATCAAGAGAGGTGTTAGTCGCCATAAACCATCCCCCCCATGCTTACCGTGGTTTGCAATCGCGTTGACCGTAACGCAAACCTGCTTAGCAAAGGGGGAAGTTGTAAAGAACATACGCGATCGTACCAGCGCAGCGTCTCTCGCTCGCACTCATAGCAGGCGCCTGACTGGCCCCCTTCGCCCTGCGGATAGTTGAACATCTGCATCATTTCCTACCTCGTCACACAGTGTCGTTAAGAAAGTCCCTGTGCCGCCTGCGCTCCATAACGCGACTCCCGGGAGATAGCTGGCGTGCCAGCGAACGTTTCGGCCAGGCTCCGCGCAGGCCGTTTGGTGATACGTATGCGATGAAACAAAGCGGCCCCTAACCGGGGCACGTCATCAGGCGTTTTTCAGCATCCACTCAATTTCTGTTTCGGTAATCAGGCGTTCAAACTGCAGTAATTCATCATGTTTGCAGGCGTGATAGACGTGGCAGAAACGTTCGCCCAGCCGCTCGCGAAGATGATCGTTTTGCATAAATTCCCACAGCGCATCGCTCTGACGAATCGGGAACGGCAGTCCGTCCTGCTCCAGACCATTGCCTTCCACTTCTTCCTGCAGGGGTAAATCGTTATCCAGCCCGTGCAGAATGCCGGCAAAAATCGCCGCCATCACCAGATACGGGTTCGCGTCTGCTCCCGCCACGCGGTACTCGACCCGATGGTTATGGCGATCGCCGCAGGGGATACGCAGGGCAACGGTGCGATTATTGTGTCCCCATGACGCCTGCGTCGGCACGTACATTCCCGGCTGGAAGCGGCGGTAGGAGTTGACGTTCGGCGCCAGCAGCGCCATGGACGCAGGCATCAGATCGATCATCCCGGCCAGCGCGCGTTTCAGCAGCGCGGAATCCTCGCCGCTGGCGTCTGCGAGCACGTTTTCGCCTCGGTTGTTTTGCATGCTGATGTGGATATGCATCCCGCTGCCCGCATGCTCTTCATACGGCTTTGCCATAAACGTGGCGTGCATCTTATGTTTTTCCGCCATCTGCCTGACGAGACGTTTTAGCGCCAGCGCATCATCGCAGGCGTCGAGCACGTTTTCCGTATGATGCAGGTTAATTTCAAACTGGCCCGGGGAGGCCTCAGCCACGGCCCCGTCGGCGGGGATCAGCTGCAGCTGCGCCAGTTCGTCAATGTCGTTCAGCACGTCAGCAAAGTGGTTCAGGTTATCAACCGAGTAGACCTGGCTCTGCGTGTTGCGTACGTCGGTGCCCGGCGCGCAGGGTGGCTGCAGATAGCCGTCGGCATCGCGCTTACGGTCAAGTAAATAGAACTCCAGCTCTACCGCTACCACGGGGAACAGACCGCGCTGGCGCAGCTGCTGCCAGAGTCGGTTGAGTACGTTCCGCGGCTCAACGTCAAAGGGAGCGCCATCTTCATCGACCATGGTGAGCTGCACCTGACCAATGTATTCCGGGTCGGCGGCGGACGGCGTCAGGGTACCCGGTACCGGCACGCAGATACAGTCCGGCTCGCCGAGCTCCTGCCCCAGGCCCGCCTCTTCCACGACGTTACCCAAAATGTCCATGGCGAAAACCGATGCCGGGAAATAGCAGCCTTTTTCAAGCTTGCTCAGTCCGGCAACCGGGATGCGCTTGCCGCGAAAACAGCCGTTCAGGTCGGTCAGGAGGACATCAATAAACTGGGTGTCAGGATACTTTTCTAAATAGCGCTTCACTTCCTGCGTAAAGGCGCTGCCCCGCCTCTCATCCGTGTGCTGCACAAAGTTCTCAACTTCTACGATATTGGTTTCCATGATTTACCACCGTTTTTGGGATTTGCGTTCGCTGCTCTGGACTGTCAAATATAATGTCCACCCTATCGAATCTGTATGCAAACAAATTGTTTGTCAAATGTTAAATTAAGTTTGCAAAAGGCAGATCCCGTTGCTAGATTGAGAAAATATTGAACGAAAAGGCCGTTTCACAGGCGAGAATGGCCTAAATTTAGTCCACTTTGTGAGGGCGATCATGGAAAATATAATGAACAAGCCAGTTATTGGCGTAGTGATGTGCAGAAACAGGCTTAAGGGTCATGAGACCCAGACCCTGCAAGAAAAGTACCTGAATGCCATTATTAACGCGGGGGGCTTACCGATTGCCTTACCCCATGCGCTGGCAGAGCCAGAGCTACTTACCGCTCTGCTGCCAACCCTGGACGGGATTTACCTGCCGGGCAGCCCAAGTAACGTGCAGCCGCACCTTTATGGTGAAAACGGCGATGAGCCTGACGCCGATCCCGGGCGAGATCTTCTGAGTATGGCGCTGATTGCCGCCGCGCTCGAAAGGCGCATCCCCATTTTCGCCATCTGCCGGGGGCTGCAGGAACTGGTTGTTGCGACGGGAGGAACGCTGTATCGCCGCCTGTTTGAGCAGAACGACCTGCTTGAACACCGGGAAGATCCTGAACTGCCGGTTGAGCTACAATACGCCCCTTCTCATGAGGTTCAGGTTCAGGAGGGAGGACTGCTGTCTCAATTAATACCAGGCTGTAACACATTTTGGGTAAACTCGTTACACGGGCAAGGTGCACGAACGTTAGGACCACGGCTTCGCGTGGAGGCCCGTTCGACGGATGGGCTGGTCGAAGCGGTCAGCGTTCATGACCACCCTTTTGCCCTCGGCGTGCAATGGCACCCCGAATGGAACAGCAGCGAGTACGCCCTCTCACGTATGTTGTTTGATGGTTTTATCACCGCCTGTCAAAGCCACATTGCCGAGAAGCAACGGCTTTGACCACTACCGTAAAGGAAATGCAACTATGAGCGATGACGGACTGGCGCCAGGGAAACGTCTGTCTGAGATCCGCCAGCAATTGGGTCTCTCGCAGCGGCGTGCCGCCGAACTGTCTGGGTTAACACACAGTGCCATCAGCACCATTGAGCAGGACAAAGTCAGTCCTGCCATCAGTACGCTGCAAAAGCTGCTGAAAGTCTATGGGCTGTCGCTCTCGGAATTCTTTTCGGAACCGGAAAAACCTGATGAACCGCAGGTGGTTATTAATCAGGAAGACCTTATCGAAATAGGCAGTCAGGGGGTTTCGATGAAGCTGGTTCATAACGGAAATCCGAACCGTACGCTGGCGATGATTTTTGAAACTTACCAGCCTGGAACCACGACCGGAGAGAGGATCAAACATCAGGGTGAGGAGATCGGTACGATACTGGAAGGTGAAATAGTGCTGACCATTAATGGCCAGCCTTATCACCTGGTTGCAGGGCAGAGCTATGCCATCAATACCGGCATACCGCACAGCTTCAGCAATACCTCGGCAGGCATCTGCCGCATTATCAGTGCCCACACCCCCACCACGTTCTAATTACCACTCAGTCCCGGCGTAAGCGCGCTTACGCCGGGACAAATAAAAACGATCAATGTCGGCATTCAACGGGTTAATTCCCGGGATGCCCCACGGCTTCGTATTGCCTGAAACGGCCATGCCTTTATTTATCTGATTGCGAAAGAAAGGAGTGAATATGCATTTTCAGCACCTGACTTACTGGCAGGATAAAGCAAAAAACAGCGCCATTGAGACCCGGTTATTTATTAACGGTGCCTATTGTGACGCCGCCGATAATGCCACGTTTGAAACCGTCAATCCCGCTACCCAACAGACGCTGGCGAACGTGGCCCGGGGTAAGCAGGCTGACGTGGACCGCGCGGTTCAGGCCGCACGTGAGGTATTTGAGCGCGGCGACTGGTCACAGGCGTCTCCGGCGCAGCGCAAGGCCGTGCTCAATAAGCTCGCCGATTTAATGGAACGCCACGGCGAAGAGCTGGCCTTACTGGAAACGCTTGACACCGGTAAACCCATCCGCCACAGCCTGCGCGACGATATTCCCGGCGCGGCGCGCGCCATTCGCTGGTACGCCGAAGCGGCGGATAAAGTCTACGGCGAAGTGGCGCCTACGGGTCCGGGCGAGCTGGCGATGATCGTGCGCGAGCCGATCGGGGTTGTCGCGGCCATCGTCCCCTGGAACTTCCCGCTGCTGCTGGCCTGCTGGAAGCTGGGCCCGGCGCTGATCGCAGGCAATAGCGTGGTATTAAAACCGTCGGAGAAATCACCGCTCACCGCCCTGCGCCTGGCCGGGCTGGCGAAAGAGGCGGGCCTGCCGGACGGCGTGCTGAATGTGATAAGCGGTTACGGCCACGAAGCGGGCCAGGCGCTGGCACTGCACCCGGAGGTCGAAGTGCTGACGTTTACCGGCTCTACCCGTACCGGCAAGCAGCTGTTGAAGGACGCGGGAGAAAGCAATATGAAGCGCGTCTGGCTGGAGGCAGGCGGCAAGAGCGCCAACATTATCTTTGCCGACTGTCCGGACATGGACAAGGCCGTGAGCGCGACCGCCGCCGGGATTTTTTACAACCAGGGGCAAGTCTGTATCGCCGGTACCCGCCTGCTGCTCGAAGACAGCATCGCCGATGACTTCCTGGCAAGGCTGAAAGCGCAGGCCCGTCACTGGCAGCCGGGCGATCCGCTCGACCCGGACAGCACGATGGGCATGCTCATCGACGCTGCGCACGCCGATACCGTCCACACGTTTATTCGCGAGGGAGCCCGGAAAGGTACGCTGCTGCTGGACGGGCGGGAACAATCATGGCCTTCCGCAGTCGGTCCCACCATTTTTGTCGACATCGCCCCTGTCTCCCCGCTGTGCCGGGAAGAGATTTTCGGGCCGGTGCTGGTCGTCACCCGTTTTAAAACCGAAGAGGAAGCCTTAACGCTGGCCAACGACAGTGAATACGGGCTTGGCGCGGCGGTATGGACCCGCGATCTCTCCCGGGCGCACCGCATGAGCCGCCGCCTGAAAGCCGGCTCGGTCTTCGTCAATAACTACAACGACGGTGATATGACCGTCCCCTTTGGCGGCTATAAGCAGAGCGGCAACGGTCGCGATAAGTCCCTGCACGCGCTGGAAAAATTTACCGAACTGAAAACCATCTGGATTGCCCTGGAGCCTCAATCATGACCGAACATACCACCAGCTACTACGCGGCCAGCGCGAATGCTTATGAACCTTTCCCGACGCTTAACGAGTCGATCAGCTGTGACGTGTGCGTGGTGGGCGGCGGCTATACCGGCCTCTCCTCCGCGCTACATCTCGCCGAAATGGGCTACGACGTGGTACTCCTTGAAGGTGCGCGCATCGGCTTCGGCGCCAGCGGACGCAACGGCGGCCAGCTGGTTAACTCCTACAGCCGCGATATCGACGTGATCGAGAAAAACTACGGGCCCGATGCCGCCAAAGTGCTCGGGAGCATGATGTTTGAAGGCGGGGAAATTATTCGGGAGCGTATCCAGCGCTATCAGATCCAGTGCGACTATCGTCCCGGCGGGCTGTTTGTGGCGCTAAACCATAAGCAGCTGGAGACGCTGGAGGAGCAAAAGGCCAACTGGGAACGCTACGGCAACACGCAGCTGGAGCTGCTGGACGCCAGCGCCATCCGCCGGGAAGTCGACAGCGACCGCTATACCGGCGCGCTGCTGGACCGCAGCGGGGGGCACATTCATCCGCTGAACCTGGCGATCGGCGAAGCGGACGCCATTCGCCTGAACGGTGGGCGTGTATATGAACAGTCTCCGGTGACCGCCATTCAGCACACCAGCCCGGCAGTAGTAAGCACGCAGCATGGCCAGGTCACGGCCCGCTACGTGATCGTCGCCGGGAATGCCTATCTGGGCGATAAGATAGAACCGGAGCTGGCAAAACGCAGCATGCCCTGCGGCACCCAGGTGGTGACCACCGCCCCGCTGTCGGAAGAGGTCGCCCGCACGCTGATCCCCAATAACTACTGCGTGGAAGATTGCAATTATCTGCTGGATTACTACCGCCTCACCGCCGACAACCGCCTGCTGTACGGCGGTGGCGTCGTCTATGGCGCGCGCGATCCGGACGATGTCGAGCGCCTGGTGATGCCAAAGCTGCTGAAAACCTTTCCTCAGCTGGCAGGCGTCAAAATCGACTACCGCTGGACGGGCAATTTCCTGCTGACCCTGTCGCGGATGCCGCAGTTTGGTCGTCTGGATAAAAACATCTATTACATGCAGGGCTACAGCGGCCACGGCGTGACCTGCACCCATCTGGCCGGGCGGCTGATCTCGGAACTGTTGCGCGGTGACGCTGAGCGCTTTGATGCGTTTGCCAACCTCCCGCACTACCCCTTCCCGGGCGGTCGCAGCCTGCGGATTCCATTCACGGCGATGGGCGCGGCGTACTACAGCCTGCGCGATCGTCTTGGCGTATGATCGTTTCGACAAAAGGGTATCTGACATGAGTAACCAGGAATTTCATCAGCGCAGACTTTCTGCCACCCCGCGCGGCGTAGGCGTAATGTGTAATTTCTTTGCCCGCACGGCGGAGAATGCCACGCTTACCGACGTGGAAGGCAACGACTATATTGATTTCGCCGCCGGGATCGCGGTACTGAACACCGGCCATCGCCATCCTGAACTGGTGGCCGCAGTGGAAAAACAGCTTCACCAGTTCACCCACACGGCCTACCAGATTGTGCCGTATGAAAGCTACGTTTCATTAGCCGAAAAGCTTAACGAGCTGGCCCCGGTACAGGGCCCGGCCAAAACGGCGTTCTTCACCACGGGCGCGGAAGCGGTGGAAAACGCCATTAAAATCGCCCGGGCCCACACCGGCAGACCGGGCGTGATTGCCTTCGGGGGAGGCTTTCACGGCCGAACCTATATGACCATGGCCTTAACCGGCAAGGTCGCGCCTTATAAGCTGGGATTTGGCCCCTTCCCGGGGTCGGTTTATCACGTACCGTATCCATCCGAGCTGCACGGCATCACGACGCAGGATGCCATCACGGCGATAGAACGCCTGTTCAAAGCGGATATTGAGGCGAAACAGGTGGCGGCGATTATTTTTGAACCCATTCAGGGTGAAGGCGGATTCAACGTCGCCCCGCCAGAGCTGGTGGCCGCCATCCGCCGAATCTGTGATGAGCACGGGATCGTGATGATTGCCGACGAAGTGCAGAGCGGCTTCGCCCGTACGGGTAAACTGTTTGCCATGGAACACTACGTGGACAAGCCAGACCTGATGACGATGGCGAAAAGCCTGGCAGGCGGAATGCCGCTGTCTGGCGTGGTGGGTCGCGCCGAAATCATGGACGCGCCGGCTCCCGGCGGTCTGGGGGGGACCTATGCAGGCAACCCGCTTGCGGTGGCCGCCGCGCACGCGGTGCTGAATATTATCGACAACGAGTCACTGTGCGCCCGCGCCTGCCATCTGGGGGATCGACTGAAAGCCACGCTGGAGGAGATTCAGGGCACCTTCCCTGCGCTCGTGGCGATAAGGGGAAGAGGATCGATGATTGCGGCGGAGTTTTTTGATCCCGAGAGCCGTGAACCGTCGGCCGCCATCGCGCAGGCGATCCAGCAAAAGGCGCTCGCCCAGGGCCTGCTGTTATTGATCTGCGGCCAGTACGGCAACGTGATCCGCTTCCTTTATCCGCTGACCATTCCGGATGCTCAGTTCAACCAGGCGCTGGCGATCCTGCAACAGGTTATGCGTGATAAGTCCTGAGTGCCCACCGAAAACCGTCTCCCGGCATTCCGGAGACGGTTTCAACGGAGGAGATCGGCATAGATTTCCTCCGTGTGGGAAATGTTGGGGAATTTGGTCTGTTTCATTGTATGCTCCCTGAAACACATCCCTGGCAAGAGGAAATAAGAATTGCAAAAAACATCCGCCTATCAGTCACTTGTGAAAACCTTCCAGCGCCTCTCACGCTTCTCGCATCTCTCCTCCATCGCCAGCTGGGACATGTTCACCATGATGCCGCCAGGCGGCAGCGCCGCACGCGGTGAAGCGCTGGCAGAGATGAGCGTCCTGCAACATCAGATCCTGACCGATAAAAAAGTCGGCGACCTGTTAGCGGCCGCAGCAGGGGAAGATCTGAATGACGTCGAACAGGCCAACCTGCGGGAAATGACGCGACAGTATCAGCAGGCTACCCTGCTGCCGGAATCGCTGGTGGAAGCCAAATCCCTGGCGGGCAGCAGATGCGAGCATGCCTGGCGTACGCAGCGTCCCGCGAACGACTGGCAGGGCTTTTCCGCCAACCTGAAAGAAGTGGTGAAACTCAGCCGTGAAGAAGCCCGCCTGCGCGCAGAAGCCAAAGGCTGTACGTCGTACGACGCGCTGCTGGATATTTTTGAACCGGACATGACCAGCGCGCGCCTGGACGTGCTGTTTGGTGATATGAAAACCTGGCTGCCGGACCTGCTGGCAAGCGCGGTGGAGAAACAGGCTCAGCGGTCATTCGTTCCGCCGCAGGGCCCCTTCCCGACGGCAACCCAGCGCGAACTGGGTCTGGAAGCCATGAAGATGCTCGGCTTCGATTTTAACGGCGGTCGCCTCGACGTAAGTGCGCACCCGTTCTGCGGCGGCGTGCCGGAAGACGTGCGCATTACCACGCGCTATGATGAGGACGAGCTGCTCAGCGCGCTGTTTGGCGTGATCCACGAAACCGGACACGCGCGCTACGAACAAAACCTGCCGCGCGCGTGGGCAGGCCAGCCGATTGCCCTGGCACGCTCAACCGCGATCCATGAATCCCAGAGCCTGTTCTTTGAGATGCAGCTGGGACGCAGCGAAGCCTTCCTTAAGCACCTCCTCCCAGCCGTTCACGCCCGCTTTGGCAGCCAGGCGGCGTTCAGCGAAGAGAACTTTATCGCCTGGAACCAGCGCGTGAAGCCGGGCTATATCCGCGTCGATGCCGACGAAGTGAGCTACCCGGCACACGTGGTGCTGCGCTATGAGATTGAGCGCGCGCTGATCAACGGCGAGATCGAGGTGGACGATATCCCCGCCCTGTGGGATGAGAAAATGCAGGCCTGGCTCGGATTATCCACCAAAGATAACTACCGCAACGGCTGCATGCAGGATATCCACTGGACCGACGGCGGTTTTGGTTACTTCCCGTCGTACACGCTGGGCGCAATGTATGCCGCGCAGCTGTTCCATGCTGCAAAGACCGCGCTTCCGGGACTGGCGTCCTCCATCGCTGAAGGGGATTTTTCCGCCCTCTTTGAGTGGCTGCGTCAGAACATCTGGCAGCACGGTAGCCGCTTTAGCACGTCGCAGTTAATCACCCAGGCGACGGGTGAAGATCTGAATATCCGCTACTTCCGCGAACACCTGACCTCACGCTACCTGTAATGATAAGGCCGGGGTTCTTCCCCGGCCTTGTACATATGGTTACACGCCGATACCAATCACTCACGGAAACCCCGAATTTACAGGGATATAGTTATTTCAACGGCCCCGCAGTGGGGTTAAATGAAAAACCAAATTCGAGGGTATGAACATGAAAAAAGTATTAGCTCTGGTTGTTGCCGCTGCTATGGGTCTGTCTTCTGCTGCGTTTGCTGCTGAAACCACTGCTGCACCAGCTGCTGCTGCGCCTGCTGCAACGACCACCGCGGCGCCAGCAAAAACCGTACATCACAAGAAACACCACAAAGCCGCTAAACCGGCTGCAGAGCAAAAAGCACAGGCAGCTAAAAAGCACCACAAAAAAGCCGCTAAACCAGCCGTAGAGCAGAAAGCTCAGGCTGCGAAAAAGCACCACAAGAAAGCCGCTAAACCAGCCGTAGAGCAGAAAGCCCAGGCTGCGAAAAAGCATCACAAAAAAGCAGTAAAACACGAAGCTGCTAAACCAGCTGCACAGCCAGCTGCGTAAGCGTACAAGCTTAACCGTGCCCTGCGGGGCACGTTGGTAAACCGGCGCTGAACCGGAAAAGGTTCTGCGCCGTTTTTTTTATCCGGAGGGCGTATGCTGCGACGCTATCGGTTTGAGCTGATTCTTATCCTGCTTATTTTATGCGCGCTCATCGCAAGCCGCTTTTATCTTTCCTGACTGTAGCACGCTGATTTTACTCCCACTTTAGCGCCGTCCCGTCTATAGTATTTTCATAGGGTTCACTTTTAATAATCATAATTACCCCCACCAGAGTGTGATATGCGTAAATCTGTTGTGTTGTTGCTGGGAACGTTTGGCCTTTTTTCTGGATTTTCACAGGCGGATGATGGCGGTGATAACGCCATTAGCGCGAAAGAGCTAAAGACGCTTTTTTTCGGTCATGACGATCGTACTCGCGTCACCGATCCTACCCAGGCTCCCTGGGACGCTATAGGCCAACTGGAAACCGCCAGCGGCAACCTGTGTACCGCGACGTTAATCACCCCGCAATTAGCGCTGACGGCGGGCCACTGCCTGTTGACGCCACCCAACGGTAAGCCAGACAAAGCGGTTGTCTTACGATTTGTGTCGCAAAAAGGGATCTGGCGCTATGAAATCCACGGCATTGAAGGCCGGGTTGATGCTTCTCTTGGGAAGCGTCTTAAACCGGATGGAGACGGCTGGATTGTGCCGCCCGCGGCAGCCTCGTGGGATTTTGGCCTGATTATTTTGCGCTACCCGCCTTCGGGCATTACGCCGCTGCCGTTATTTGACGGCGATAAAGCGGCGCTCACCGCCGCGCTGAAAGCTGCCGACCGCAAGGTAACGCAGTCAGGCTACCCGGTCGATCATCTGGATGCGCTTTACACCCACACGGACTGTATCGTGACGGGCTGGGCGCAGACCAGCGTGCTTTCCCATCAGTGCGATACGTTGCCGGGCGACAGCGGTTCACCGCTGATGCTGAAAACCGATAACGGCTGGCAGTTGATTGGGGTTCAAAGCTCCGCCCCGGCGGCGAAAGACCGCTGGCGAGCCGATAACCGGGCCTTATCCGTCACCGGTTTTCGCGATAAGCTGGAAGCGCTGGCTAAAGAGTAAGCCAGCGCGGCTGTCTGTGAATCAGGGTTACCGATTGATCAGGCGAGTTTTATCATGATCATGCCCGCCAGCAGCAAGATCAGTCCTATCCAGCCTTTATTATTTAAACGCTGCCCGAAAAGCACCCACCCTGCGGCCAGGGTGGCGGCGATACCAAAACCGCCCCACAGCGCATAGGCCACGGACAGATCGATACCTTTGACCGCCTGTGACAGGGCGCTGAACGCCCCCAGCACTGCGGCAATCGACATCAGGCCATAAACCTTACGGCGAAAACCGTCAGAGAATTTCAGCAGAACGTTCGCCAGAATTTCCAGCACGATGGCGAAGCCCAGCCAGGCCGCATGAACCCATTCAAACTGTTGCATGGTTCTGCTCCTTCTGCTGTTTTGTCGGTTTACGGGTACCTGATTTAATCAGCACGATACCCGCGACCAGCGTCGTTAACCCGGCGACCTTCATTGTTGTTAATGTTTCGTCGAATATCAGAACGCTGAACAGCGTAATCAATAAAATACCGATCCCTTCCCACAGCGCATAGGCCACACCCAGCGCAATTTTCTTCACCGCAAATGAGAGGAAAATATAGGAAAGGGATATCATCACCAGCATTAAAATAAAACCGGTATTGCCCTCGCTGACGCTTGCCCATTTCATTGACAGCGTGCCGGTAATTTCAGCGAGGATAGCCAGGGCTAATAAGATCCAGTAAAACATGTTTTTCTCCTGCTTGAGAATATAATCCATCGTGGCCCGCCGCATGCAGCAAACCAAAAAAATATGAAATTAAATCAGACAGCTAAGCGCGTAGCGCCAGCTCAGGCAGAAGAGGTGACTATAGTGCGGTGCGCCAGTGTTGCTCACCAGCAATCAGGCAGAAGGAGGTAGAAAATAGAGCAGCGTTGTTTGAAGAATAGGTACTGAACAAATTGTCCATAAAATTACAATTATCCGCGTTGTTGCTTCTCGTCTGTGCGGATGAAAATTGTCCTCGGTAGTTGAACACGCCAAATTTGTACCATAACTGAAGATTTTACTCAAAGTCTTTTCAATTCTTTACCCATCCCGTTTGATTTTGGTTAGTTTATTGCAGGACGTTTACCCTCTATTATAAATAAAAAGCGTTTTTTGGAGTCACCATGGCTAAACCCATTATTACCCTGAACGGGTTAAAAATTGTCATCATGCTGGGCATGCTGGTGATCATACTCACGGGCGTTCGTTTTGCCGCCGACATCATTGTGCCCTTTATTCTGGCCCTGTTTGTTGCGGTGATCCTTAACCCACTGGTCCGGCGCATGACGCGGCTGCGCATCCCGCGCGTGCTGGCAATTACCCTGCTAATTAGCGTCATTATTTTCGCCATGGTGTTACTGGTTGCGTATCTGGGTACCTCGCTGAACGAACTGGCGCGAACGCTGCCGAAATACCGTTCCTCGCTGGCGATACCGCTGCTGCAGCTTGAGCCCTGGCTTCAGCGCGCGGGAATAGAAGTTTCGGTTGAGGAGCTTCTTAAATATATCGACCCTAATGCGGCCATGACCATCGTCACAGGCCTGCTGACGCAGCTTTCCAATGCCATGACCTCCATTTTCCTGCTGTTTTTAACGGTGGTGTTCATGCTGCTGGAGGTGCCACAGCTACCCGCAAAGTTACAGCAAATCATGGTTCGTCCGGTTGAAGGAATGGGCGCTATTCAGCGCGCGCTGGACAGCGTTTCACGCTATCTGGTACTGAAAACCGTCATCAGCCTGGTCACCGGGGTGGTGGTCTGGGGAATGCTGGTGGCGCTGGACGTCCGCTTTGCGTTCGTCTGGGGGTTACTGGCATTTGCGCTCAACTACATTCCTAACATCGGCTCCGTGCTGGCGGCAATCCCCCCTATTCTTCAGGTGCTGGTGTTCAGCGGATTTTATGATGCGCTGATTCTGCTGGCCGGCTATCTGGCGATTAACCTGGTATTCGGGAATATTCTTGAACCACGAATGATGGGGCGTGGGCTGGGGCTTTCGACGCTGGTCGTCTTTTTGTCCCTGATTTTCTGGGGCTGGCTGCTCGGTCCCGTAGGCATGCTGCTCTCCGTTCCGCTGACCATCATCGTAAAGATTGGTCTGGAACAGACGGCGGGCGGGCAAAGCATCGCCGTGCTGCTGAGCGATATGAGCCATCAATAGCCGTCATTCCGCCATCGACATGAGGGGCTTGCTTGCCCTTCCTCCTTCACGGTAAGCCCTGAGTGCCCTCTGCCAGTCCGTCAGAGGGTACACCGTTCCGGGGCTGTATTCACTGGCGCGCATCCGGGGCCAGATTTGATCGAACGCCGCGCGCCACGCCTCTGCGCTGAGCCCATCCAGATAGTTACGAATATGGAACCACGCCACGCGCGGCAGGGGCCGCTGCTGGCGGAAGGTCTGCCCGGAGAGCAGCCCGTAGCAGACAAATATGCCCTGCTCCGGCAGCACGCTCAGGATCGCTTCCGCCAGCGCCCCGCCGGTTGCATCGTAAACGACGTCGGCACGCGCGGCAACGGAGAGAATCCGCTGCATGTCATGCTGTGCGACAGGAACGATCCCCATCGCCGCCAGCCGTTCAGCGTGAACGGGCGAACGATGAATACCGTACACCGCCTCTGCCTCCGCCAGACGCGCCCACTGCCCGAGCATAATAGCGCAATCCGAACCGGCGGCCGTGAGCAGCACCCGCTTTCCCCGCGGTGGATAGTGGCTCAACATCATCTGCGCCGCCAGCGGGTTGATATAGGCCCGCGCGGCCAGGCGTGAATCGACATCATCCGGCACGGGTATCGCATACTCTGCCGGGCAATCCGCATAGCGCTGCCAGGTGCCCTGCCCGCGCAGCGGCAGAACGCGTTTACCCTGCAGATATGCAAAAGACGCGGGCGCCTGAATGACAACGCCGACGCCTTCATACCCCGCGACGGCGGGCAGCGGGGTTCTGTGGCGGTAAGCGCCGGTAATGGGAATGAGATCGGACGCGTTCACCGGCGCATACAGCATTTGCACGCGGAGGTAGCCCGGCGCAAGCGCGCCCGGCGGCGCGGTTTCAGGTTGCAGAACAGATTCTGGCTCGCCAAAACGGCGATACCAGAGGGCCAGATTTTCCATTACGATCTCACGGCTGACGGCGGAATACTTAATCGCGCCAGCCCATTGCCGGTGCGACATGTTTGAGAATGGACTCAATCACGTGCGCATTGTAATCCACACCGAGCTGGTTCGGTACGGTCAGTAATAACGTATCAGCCTCGGCAATCGCCTCGTCCTTCTTCAGCTGTTCAATCAGCCTGTCAGGCTCCGCGGCATAGCTGCGCCCGAAGATCGCGCGCGTTTTTTCATCAAGATACCCCACGCTATCGCTGTCGTTGCGGCTGGCGCCGAAGTACATCCGGTCGCGGTCGTCCATCAGGGCAAAAATACTGCGGCTGACCGAGACGCGCGGCTCGCGCGCATGCCCTGCCTCTTTCCACGCCTGACGGTACGCGCGGATCTGTTTTGCCTGCTGAATATGGAACGGTTCGCCGGTTTCGTCGTCTTTCAGGGTTGAGCTTTGCAGGTTCATGCCGAGCTTAGCGGCCCATACCGCCGTCGCATTTGAACCGGCGCCCCACCAGATACGCTCCCGCAGCCCTTCAGAATACGGTTCCAGGCGCAGCAGCCCAGGCGGATTGGGGAACATCGGCTGTGGATTCGGCTTTGCAAACCCTTCGCCGCGCAGCACCTCAAGCAGCACCTCGGTATGACGGCGCGCCATATCCGATTCGTTTTCCCCTTCCTGCGGGACATAGCCGAAATGACGCCAGCCATCAATGACCTGCTCCGGGGAGCCGCGGCTGATGCCAAGCTGCAAACGGCCGCCGGAGATCAGATCTGCCGCGCCCGCATCCTCGGCCATATACATCGGGTTTTCATAGCGCATATCAATCACGCCCGTACCGATTTCAATGGTTTTCGTTTTCGCGCCTATTGCCGCCAGCAGAGGGAACGGCGAGCTAAGCTGACGGGCGAAGTGGTGCACGCGGAAATAGGCGCCGTCCGCGCCCAGCTCTTCAGCGGCCACGGCCAGGTCGATGGACTGCAGCAGCGTGTCTGCCGCCGAGCGCGTGCCGGACTGCGGAGAAGGCGTCCAGTGACCAAACGATAAAAACCCGATCTTTTTCATAACCCTGTGTCCTGATAATGCGTTGCGTTCTGTCCACTTTACGCATTACCCGGTAAGAATAAATGCCGTTTATTTAACGGAAAGCATCAAATAAATTGACGGAATAGAGGGGTTCGTCATTCCGCTCCATAATGGATATAATATCCCCCACTTTTTTCATGGCAGGTAAAACCGGCAATGGCTCTGATCCCCAAAAACTACGCGCGACTGGAAAGCGGCTATCGCGAGAAAGCATTAAAAATCTATCCGTGGGTCTGCGGACGCTGCTCGCGGGAGTTCGTCTATTCCAACCTGCGTGAATTGACGGTTCACCATATCGATCATGACCATACTAACAACCCGGAAGATGGCAGCAACTGGGAGCTGTTGTGCCTGTTTTGTCACGATCACGAGCATTCGAAATACACCGAAGCGGATCAGTACGGCACCACCGTGGTCGCCGGTGAAGACGCGCAAAAAGACGTGGGTGTCGCTACGTTTAACCCGTTTGCCGATTTAAAAGCGATGATGGATAAGAAGAAATAATCTTCTCGTCCGCTCGTGCTCCGCGATTTTAAAATGTCCAGGTGATAGCGGCGGTTGCAGACCCCTCATTGCGCCGCATCACTATTGGGCTTTCATTCGCATGGTCGCCAAGCCAGGTATAGTCCGCGCTCAGGACCGTTCCCCAGTGAGCATCGAACTGATGGCTCCAGGTCAGGCTGGTGTCGACGCCATAAAATCCCCCCGGCGCTGAATAGCGGCGATAGCCGGTGCGGCGGCTCTGCTGCTCGCTGACCCCATACCAGGTATTCAGATAACGGCTGTCGCCAAACAGAGCCGCAGACTGAAGGGCGATCGTGTCCTCGCTGTTTTGTAGGGGAATCAACGTAACGGACGCCTGATAACTTACGCCCTGGCTGTCCGTTAACGGTAGCGTCGCCTTACCCTCAACGCTTAGCCAGGACGCAGCCTGCCAGCCGACGGCAAGGCCGGTATTCAGGGTGGCATCAATGTCCCCCATCCCTTTCAGATTGTTTGCGCCCTCACGCCAGCCAGAATTTTTCTCTGCCCTCCCGAGGTCGTAACCCAGCGTATGTTCCAGGTACCAACCGCTGTCGTTTTGCAGGTCATATCCCACTCCTTTTTGTGCATCAATAAAGAAAGCACCCTTGCGCCCCTGCAGCACAGGAACCACCTGCCACACCTGCTTGTCTGAGCCTGAATAACGGGGGGCATAGTGACCGCCCAGCCCGACGGTTAAAGAGCCGGAAGCGGCGTCATCATCCGCCTGCACACCTGAGGCAACGGCCATCAGAAGCGGAACGGTCATATACAGGCCTTTTTTATCGCTATCATACTGTTCTCCACGCAGACGCTGGCGTCTGCTGATTCAGGGTCTGCCACACAATGTTGGCGCAGTATGGTTTGGCTAAATCAATGAATCGTCGGGATAGTGTTAAGAAACGGTCAAGGTGAACGGATGTTGTCCAGAAGAGTGCTGATTATTGAAGATGACGCCGATGCGGCTGGCGTGCTTGAAGCCTATTTACGTCGTGAAAATTACGATGTCACCATTACCGGAGACGGTCTTTCCGGGCTGGATATGGCGCAGCGGTGGAAACCCGACCTCATCCTGCTGGACGTGATGCTGCCCGGGCTTAACGGCACCGAAGTGCTGGCCGGACTGCGTCGTAAAAGCGATGTACCGGTGATCATGGTCACCGCCATGGGCGACACCCCCGATCGCATTGGTGCCCTGCGGTACGGTGCCGATGATTATGTTGTGAAACCCTATCATCCGGGAGAAGTCGTGGCTCGCGTACAGGCGGTGCTGCGACGCAGCAGTAAAAAAGAGACAGACGACGAGATCCTTCGCTGGCAAACGCTGGAGGTGGATGTGGCCGCCATTGTGGCGAGCGTGGATAACGGTGGCGACGCGCCCGTGATGCTCGATCTTACGCCAACGGAATTCTCGCTTCTGGCAACGCTGCTGCGTTCTCCCGCACGCCCCTTTTCCCGTCAGTACCTGCTGGAACACTGTCTGCCGGAAAGCGAGGCGCTGGAGCGCGTGGTGGACACCCATATTTATAACCTGCGTAAAAAACTCGAAGCGGCGGGTATTTCCGGCGTGTTGATTAACGTTCGCGGCGTGGGATACAGGTTCAGACAACCATGATAAAAAACCGGCACTCCTCTCTCTGGCGCTGGATTTGCGCGCGTATCCTGGCACTGGCCATCGGCAGCGTGATCGTCATTGCCACCTGCATGTGGCTACGTTATGCGGTACAGAACTACTGGATAATGGGCAGAATGCCAGCGGCGGTCCGGCAGGAATTTCTGACGCTCAGCCAGAACCCACAGGCCGATCCGGCCCGCTTCCACAGCATTGTGGATACCTGGTGGGGGCTGAGTTATTCCACGCCATCCATCGCCTCTGCGGACTGGGTTACGGTGGCCCTGCTGGTGCTGGTGATGATCCCGTTTATTGTGGTAATGGGGTTAAAACACGCCCGACCGCTGGCGCTGCAGTTCAGCCGTCTTCGCGATGCCGCCAAAGATGTCGCCGACGGGCAGTTTGGCCGTCAGGCTGAACTGGTCAAGGATGCGCCAGCGGAAATGGTCAGCTTTGCAAACGACTTTAACTCCATGACGGGGCAACTCGCCCGCTATGAAAAAGAGCTCCGCGCCTCGCACGTCGCGATGGCGCACGAGCTGCGTTCGCCCCTGACGGCCGCCATTGGTCGTCTGCAGGGCATGTTGGACGGTGTGTTTGATGCCAGCCCGATGCAGCTGGAAATGGTGATGAAACAGCTTCAGCATCTTAATCGCCTGACCGATGAGCTTCACCTTCTCTCGTTAGCGGACGCGGGAAATCTGGTGCTGGAAGAGCAGGCCTTTTCTCTGGATGAGCTTATTCAGGAGCGGGCGGCCTGGATCATGCCGCAGGCCGAAGCGCATCATTTTACGATTACGCTGCGTAACCCGCGTACGTTCCCGTTCAGAGGCGATGCGTTCCGCATGGGGCAGGTATTTACTATCCTTATGGAAAATGCACTACGCTACGGGCGCGAAGGCGGCCATCTCGAGGTGGCGCTGCACTACGCCAGCGGGCATTACGCCATTGAATTTCACGATGACGGACCGGGCGTATCCCCCCAGTTCTTACCGGACATGTTTAAGCGCTTTAGCCGTGAGGAGCAGTCCCGCGCGCGGCATTCCGGCGGCAGCGGCCTCGGTTTGTCTATCGCCCGGGCGATTTGTCAGGCACATGGGGGCACGATCGAGGCCTCATTACCGGAAACGGGCGGCCTTGCTGTGCGTATTTTGTTACCCTGGCAGCCGTCCGGTAATGAAAATATCCACTCTTGATAAACCCTTGACAGAACATCGAATCTTTCTCGACGTAGCGCGCATTTAATAACGCCCTCATCTTTATGGAGCGGCGTTATGTCAGACGAATTTGTTCTCTCCCTCCGCCACTGCCTGCACCATCTGTACGGCGTGGCGCGCACTCTTTCCTGGGTAAATTTTCTCCCTCTGGTCCTGCTCGCGCTGGTGATTTTTCCGCTCACCGGCTGCGGTGACAAACAGGAAAATAAGCCTGCCCCAGTGCGTACGGTGCGCTACGTCGTCGTACGTACAGCCCAAACCCTCCCCGCGCTGGAAAGGACCGGTGAGATCCATGCCCGCGATGAAACGACGCTGAGCTTTCAAACCGGGGGGCGAATACTGACGCGCAGCGTTGATATTGGCGATCGGGTTAATGCCGGACAGCTGCTGGCCACACTTGAAAATACCACCGGACAAAATCAGCTCGACAGCGCAACGGCCGACTATGAAGGGGCCAAAGCCTCAGCGCAGGTTGCCGCGCTTAACGTCAGCCGAATGCAAAAGCTCATGCCGACGGGCGCAATAGCCCGCACGCAACTCGACAGCGCCCGCGCGGACTGGCTTGTCGCCCGCGCGCGATTAAAAAGCAGCGAGGCCGCGTTGCGTAACGCCCGCGAAAGCCTTGGCTGGACGCGCCTTATCGCTCCACAAACCGGCACGATCACCGAGGTGAGCACCTCTGCGGGCCAGGTTGTCAGCGCGGGACAGACGGTGCTTACGCTGGCAACCGGCGAAGCCCGCGACGTAGCGTTTGATATCGCCACGCCCGATGCGATACCGCCGCTGGATAAGGCGGAATTGCGGGTTTCCCTGCTCAGCGACCCGTCGGTACAGGCATCTGCCGTGCTGCGGGATATCACCCCGCAGGCCGATCCTCAGACCCGCACCTGGCGTGTCAGAGCCACCCTGATAAACCCGCCAGCGGCGATAGCGCTGGGTGCCAACGTCACCGTCACCCTGCCCTCGACTGGCCCGCGAGGTTACGTCATTCCCGCATCGGCACTGAGCCGAACAGGAGATAGACCGGCGGTGTTCGTGATTAACCCGCATTCGCAGGCGCAGCTGCGCGCGGTGGTGCCTGCCTGCTATACGGCCTCCTCGGTGATTATCGCCTCCGGCCTTGAGCCAGGCGACCGGGTGATTACGGCTGGCGTGAGCAAACTCCGTTCCGGAGAGCCGGTGGTACCCGGGGAGGTTCAGCCATGAACACGAAACCGCAAGCGAAATTTAACCTGTCCGCATGGGCGCTTAACCATCAGCAGATGGTCAGTTTCTTCATGCTGCTGATCGTGGCGATGGGCGTGTTCTGCTATGAAAAACTGCCGCGTAATGAAGATCCGGTTTTTACCATTAAAACGGCGGTCGTCTCCGCGCAGTGGCCGGGCGCGTCCGTAACGGACACCACCCGTCTGCTGACCGATACGCTTGAAAAAAAGCTGCAGGAAACGCCCTGGCTTGATTATCTCGAAAGTGAAACCCGTGCCGGGAGCGTGGTTATCCATGTGAATCTCCGTGACAATACCCCGCCGCAAATGGTGCAGGACATCTGGTATCAGATCCGCAAAAAAATGCAGGACATCGCGCCGTCTTTACCGGAAGGCGTTCAAGGCCCTGCCGTGAACGACGAATTTGACGATACGTTCGGCACGATTTACGGCTTTATTCCCGACGGCTACACCTTACGGGAAGTGCGGGATCGCGTTGAGACAATACGTCGTGAGCTCGCCTCCTTGCCAGATATCGGCAAAACCACCCTGCTGGGCGAACATCAGGATCAGATGGTTCTCGCCTTTTCTCCGGCCCGTCTGGCGGGTATGGGACTGGATATTCAGGCGGTCGCCGATGCGCTGCGGGCGCAAAACGCGGTTGTCCCAGCTGGCGTTATGCGTACCGGGCAGGAGAACATCGCGATCAAGGTCAGCGGGGCGCTCACGTCCGAAGAGAGTTTACGCGCCGTCACGCTGCACATTAACAATCGCTATATTCCGCTGACCGATATCGCCACCGTCACCCGGGAAGCCGCCGAGCCGCCGGCCCCCGCGTACCGGGTAAACGGCAAACCGGCCATCGGGCTGGCGGTGTCAATGGCGCCAACGGGCAACATGCTGCGTTTTGGCGCCGCGCTGAACGCCAGAATGACAGTCCTCAGCGCCGGGCTGCCGCACGGTATTGAGATGGTGAAAGTTGCCGATCAGTCGGAGGTGGTCAGTGACGCGGTAAGTGGTTTTGTCCGGGTGCTTATTGAAGCTGTTGTGATCGTGCTGGCGGTTTCATTTGTCTCGCTGGGTTTGCGGGCGGGGCTGGTGGTGGCTGCGGCCATTCCGCTGGTGCTCGCCATGACGTTTGCCGGCATGATGCTCGCCGGCATCGGGCTTCAGCGTATCTCGCTTGGGGCGCTGATCATTGCGCTGGGTCTGCTGGTGGATGACGCCATGATCGCCGTCGAAACGATGGTCTCCCGACTGGAAGCCGGGGATTCCCGTCGGCATGCGGCCACCCATGCATTCAAAACGACGGCCTTCCCGATGCTCACCGGAACCCTGGTGATGATTGCCGGGTTTATTCCCGTTGGTTTTGCGGCCTCCAGCGCCGGTGAATATTGTTTTTCCCTGTTTGCGGTAGTGCTGATTGCCCTGCTCTGCTCCTGGGCTGTCGCGATCCTGTTTTCGCCGCTGACGGGCACGTGGCTGCTGCCGGAGAAGGTCAGACATCGCGCGGCAGGCCCTGGAAGGATCGCGCGCGGGTACGGGCGGCTTTTAGGGCTGGCGCTACGTCACCGGCTCGCCACCGTGCTGATTGCGCTTTCCGCGCTGGGGCTGTCCGTGTACGGCACGACGTTTATGCAGGGTGAGTTCTTCCCCGCGTCGGACCGGCCTGAGCTGCTGGTCGGCCTGACGCTTCCGGCCAACGCGTCGCAGCCCGAAACGTTAAGAGAGGTGGAAAAGCTGGAACACGCGCTGGCCGGCAACAGCAATGTCGAGCGCTACTCGACGTACGTCGGGTCAGGAGCCATCCGTTTTTACCTGCCGATGGACGTGCTGCTGGAAAATGAAAACATCGCCCAGATTGTGGTGGTGGCGAAGGATCTTCAGGCGCGGGATCGTCTGCATGGGCAGTTGAACAGGCTGCTGGCGGCGCAGTTTAGCGACATCATCACGCGCGTGTCGCCCCTGGAGCTTGGGCCGCCCGTCGGCTGGCCAATCAAATACCGGGTGAGCGGGCCTGATTATCTGCAGGTCCGGGCGCTTGCGAACCGTCTGGCCGACGCGATTGGCCAATCGCCGCTGTCGCGCGAGGTTAACCAGACGGCCGGAGAGCCGGAGAGGATCATTACTCTGAAGGTGAATCAGACGGCGGCCAGGGCGGCAGGAATATCGTCAGAAGCTCTCGCCCGCACCTTGAATACCCTCTGGTCCGGCAGCGTTGTCACTTCAGTCAGGGATAACGATCGCCTTGTCGACGTGGTACTGCGGGCCACGGACAATGAACGTCACAGCACCGCCACTCTCTCCTCGCTGACCGTTCAGGGGAATGACGGTAAAAAAATTCCGCTCAGCGCCGTCGCGACGCTGGACTGGAGCGTGGACGATCCGGTCATCTGGCGTCGACAGCGGTTGCCTTTTATTACGGTGCAAACTGACCTCGCGCCGGGGCTGAGGGCCGAAGCGGTATCGGCGGCGCTGCGTCCGGCGATCGACACGCTGCGCGCGGAGCTGCCTGCCGGTTACAGCATAGAAGAAGGCGGCGCGGTTGCCGAATCAGATAAGGGGAACAGCTCCGTTTTTAGCGTTCTTCCGGTGACGCTTGTCATCATGTTGATGCTGCTGATGCTTCAGTTGCGCCGATATTCCCGGATGCTGCTGGCGCTTCTGATGGCCCCGTTTGGTTTACCGGGGATCGTGCTGGCTATGCTGCCCGGCGGCACGCCGATGGGATTTGTCGCGCTGCTGGGCGTCATCGCCCTGGCGGGGATGATCGTGCGTAACGCGGTGATACTGATTAGCGAGGTAGACAGTAATCTTGCTCAGGGGATGGCAAACGATGCCGCGATTGTGGCGGCCGCGGAGCATCGGGCCAGACCCATCTGTCTGACCGCCTGCGCCGCCATTCTGGGCATGATCCCGATCTCTCATCAGGTATTCTGGGGGCCAATGGCCTATGCGATTATCGGCGGGCTGCTGGTCGCGACGCTGGTAACGCTGACCGTATTACCCGCGTCGTTTAGCCTGCTGTTACAGTGGGGGGACTCAGCGCAAAGCCGCAGAAGAAAGGTGAGCTGAGGCTCAATCGTTCCCCGGCAGATTACACAGCCGTCAGCGCAAAACGGTTCCTCAGGATCCGGGGGATCTCATCCTCCGTCAGCTGCTGCGGCTAAACTGCGCAAACGAACCCACGCCTCGCCTGCTGAATGCCATGGAACAGATTGGCGCGCGGTGTCATGAACTGGCGGCTCTTCTCCGGTGGCGGTTTTACACTAAACTTTCCAGCCACTCGGTGAAGGCCCGCACCTTGCGGGAGAGATGGCGGTGTGGATAGAGAAGCGACAATTTACGATCCGGGGAGCGATGCTCCGGTAACACTTCAACCAGTTGGCCGCGGTCAATATAGGGCTGCAGAAAAAGATTCATCCCCTGTATTAACCCTAACCCGGCCAGGCCCGCCGCGATGTAGGCTTCGGAGTTATCCACGACCAGCTTGCCGGGCAACGTTATTTCCGCAATGCCTTCTGGCGTAGTAAACGTCCAGGGTTGAATTTTTCTGCTGTTGTTATTAATCCAGTTGATGGCCTGATGTTTGTATAAATCATCCAGCGTTTCTGGCGTACCGTGTTTTGCCAGCCAGGCCGGGCTGGCACAGGTCGTGATTTTAATGTTCCCGATTTTGCGCGCGACATAGTCACCATCGTCCAGCTCCCCCACTCGCAGCACGCAGTCCAGGCCATCGCGCAGCATATCCCGACGGCGGTCAGAGCTGCTCAGAATGATGTCGATCTCAGGATGCTGACGATAAAAATCCGGCAGGTTGGGTATGACCCTCAGCGCCGCAAAAGCGATGGGCATATCCACCCGCAACTGACCGTGTATTGCCCGGCCAGTGCCAAACGACTCCAGTAAATCGTCCGCCTGCGCCAGCAGGGGTTTACTTCGGCGATAAAACGCCTCTCCGTCCGGCGTCAGGCTAATCCGCCGCGTTGTTCTCTGCAGCAAACGCGTGCCGCTGTGCTGCTCCAGATGCTGTAACGCTTTGGTGACCGCCGGACGGTGGATCTGCAGATTTTCCGCCGCCTGGGTCAGGCTGCCCGACTCGACAATTTCAATGAAAACTCTAATTGATTCAAAGAGATTTAGTTGCATTGGTTGTCTCTTTTGCCGTCACAGGAATGTCAGGATTGTTACTTATTTTATAACAGTGATGAATCTTTTTGGCTATTTTTCCTAACAATCTTCCGCCCTACACTCTCCTCCATTCAAACGTGAGGAATGTTCTGCTATGAAAAATAACCGTATCTGTCAGATCCTGGGTATCGAAAAGCCTGTTATTCAGGGACCATTATCCTGGCTTACTGATGCCCGTTTAGTGGCCGCGGTCAGCAATGCAGGAGGGCTCGGCGTGCTGGGGCCTAATGCCGGTTTAACCGCCGACACCGCGGTCTCCACGCCGGAAGAGACCGCCGAAAAAATGCGGGAAGAAATTCGCAAAACCAAACGGCTGACCGAAAAACCCTTCGGCGTGAACCTGATCCCCACCGCCGTTAATGACGTCTGGACCGGGCCAATTCTTAAGGTGATAAAAGAGGAAGGCGTCAGGGCCGTGGTGTATACGGGCTATGGTGAAGGCAGCATTATTCCTGCGCTGTTCAGTGAATTAAAAGAGGCGGGTATTGCCATTATCTACCGCGACATCAATCCCACGCCGGAGAACACCCTTCTGGCTGAAGAAATGGGGGCAGACATTATCGTCGCCACCGGTTTTGACGAGGGCGGGACGCTACCCGCAACAGCGCTTGGTACCTTTTCCATCGTGCCGCTGATTGCCGATGCCGTGAAGCATGTTCCGGTGATGGCGGCGGGCGGTATTACCGATCGCCGCACCGCCAGAGCGGCGCATGCGTTAGGTGCGGAAGGCGTGTTTGCCGGTTCGGTCTTTATCAGTACCGCAGAAAGCCGCGTGCCGCAGGAGGTCAAAGAGAAAATTGTTGCCGCCAACGGCCTGGACCTGCTGCTTTTCCGCACCGTCCCTCACTACTATCGTTCTCTCCCCGGCAAGCTGGCGGAAAAACTGGCGGCGATGGATAAAGCTGGCGCAAGCAATGAAGCGCTGGGCAAGGCGATGGGAGGATTGCGGGGCCTGCGCCTGGGCATGCTAGAAGATAACACCGATGAAGGTTATATCTCGCTCGGCACGGGGATAGGAAGTATCCGCAGCGTGAGAAGCGTGGCTGAGGTTGTCGATACATTAACGGTTGAGTAAGCCCTTAACCCTGATGCTATGGACGCTGCACAGGAGCGGCGTCCGTAAACCGTCTTCGGCTCTTTGTCACACATAGCCGCCTTTTACCTCGCCACCGGTAAATCCGCGTACCGCGTCGTATAGGCCGGTGACAGCATCTCCCGCTTCATCGCCCAGGCTTTCTCAATCCCCTGCCCGGCAAACCATATTTTCCCTTTGCCGGAATGATTTAAGCTGTCGATGGTTTCCATCAGCGCGGCGCTGTTGGCGCTCGGGCGGTTATCGTCAAACAAATTCAGCTGGGCAACGCCGCTGCTGAAAAAGTCTGCCAGCATCACCCCCGCTTTCATATAGCGATATCCGTCAAGCCAGATACGACCCAGCGCCTCAGTGGCGGCACGAATGATATCGCGCGAATCATTGGTGGGCGTCATCAGGGTGACGGAAGCCTGATTGCCGTAATAAATTTCGTTGTCGGCATGCGGGCTGGTGCGCACAAACACGCTGATAAAGCGGCAATACTGATGCTCGCCACGCAGTTTTTCCGCAGCACGTTCTGCATAGGCGCAAATGGCCTGATGCATCTCCTCGTACTGCGTAATACGGTGTCCAAACGAACGACTACAGATAATTTGCTGCTTCGTGGGAGTAAACTCTTCCAGATCGAGGCAGGTCTCACCTCGAAGCTCGCGCGCCGTGCGCTCCATTACCACGTTAAAATGTTTGCGGATGACCCAGGATGACGCTTCCGCCAGCTCCAGCGCCGTGGTTATCCCCATCGCGTTAAGCTTTTTCGTGATACGTCGTCCTACGCCCCACACCTCCTCCACCGGAACCTTTGCCAGCAGCTTACGCTGCCGTCCACGATCCGAGAGATCGACCACGCCACCGGTGGCTGACCACCGCTTCGCCGCATAGTTGGCCAGCTTCGCCAGCGTTTTAGTCGGCGCAATCCCGACGCCCACACTTAAGCCTGTGTTTTTAAAGACCTGCGTACGCATCTGATGACCGAATGCTTCCAGCGAGATGCAGTTGCTGACACCCGAAACGTTCACAAATGCTTCATCGATGGAGTAGATCTCAATGGCCGGCGCGAGATCGGTCAGCGTCTGCATCACCCGGCTGCTGAGATCGGCATACAGCGCATAGTTGGAGCTAAAGACGTAAACCCGCGACGGATACCCCTTCTCTTTGAATTTAAAATAGGGCTCCCCCATTTTTATGCCGAACTGCTTTGCCTCCCGCGACAGCGAAATAATACAGCCGTCGTTATTGGACACCACCACGATGGGCTTACCCACCAGATCGGGGCGAAACACCCTCTCGCAGGAGGCATAGAAGCTATTCACATCAACCAGCGCGAACATGTTTATGCGTTTTGAGCGTATGAGTGACGACACCGAAGATTTGCAGCTCCTCTTCGGACTGAAAGGCGATCGGCTGATAGCGGGCATTACGCGGCAGCAGCCGCAGAACCGGGCGGGTCTGTAGCTCTTTCACCGTAAATTCGCCGCCGACCGACGCCACAACAATGTCCCCGTGCTCGGCATTTAACGAGCGGTCTACCACCAGCAGATCGCCGTCGCTAATCCCTGCGCCGATCATGGAGTCCCCGCTCACTTTGATAAAGTAGGTCGCACTGGGGTGCCTGACCGCCAGCCGGTTAAGATCGAGACGATCCTCCACATAATCCTGCGCAGGGCTTGGAAAGCCACAGGCAACACGCTCAAGATATAAAGGTAATTCAATAAGTTGCTTTGGATGATAAGAAAAGAGAGTGTCCATAAATGCCTTTCCCGCCAGATACTGTATATAAACACAGTATTACGGATTACGGCACAGGATCAAGGTCATTTCCGACAAAGACCGCAAACGCGTTGAAGTTTGAGCGGATTTAATTTAGCAACCTCTTCTGCTGGCGATCGCAGATGGGCCAACCGAAAGTCATAAAAAAGTCATTAGCGAACACTTTTAAAATCACTTCATATAAAAAAGATTATCAAATCACTATAGAAACACTATCAATTGACTTACATATCAGAATTACGCATATTTTAGGGCACGAATTATCAAGACTTTTGGAGGACGTTTTCTATGCCAGCCCGTGACTATCCCGACAAGCGAGTTGCCCGCGGTTTAGCAAAGGAGGCCGATCTCAGGATGTTGAGCGCCCGCATTGAGCCTGACCTGATGGAATACATCAGAATCACCGCCTTTGAGACGCGAAAAAGCAAGCAGGAAATTGTGGCAGAAGCGTTAGCGCTTCACAGACAAAAAAGTCAATGCGGAGTCTGAGCAGGCAAAGCCTGGAAGTGTCCTTCCGGCTTTGCCCATGCTGTGATTAACCCATCAGCGCATTCAGCTTTTCAAGTGCTTCAGGCGGCAATTGCACCTCTCCCGCCGCGAGGTTTTGCCGCAGATGCGCCACGGATGACGTGCCGGGGATCAGCAGGATGTTCGGCGACCGTTGCAGCAGCCATGCCAGCGCAACCTGCATCGCCGTTGCGCCCAGGGAATCCGCGACGGCCTGCAGGCCGGTGGACTGCAGTGGCGTGAAGCCTCCCAACGGGAAGAACGGCACATACGCAATCCCCTGCTGCGCCAGTAAATCTACCAGCGCATCGTCGCCGCGGTTCACAATGTTGTACATGTTCTGCACGCAGACGACCTGCACCATCTTCCGCGCTTCCGCCACCTGCGTGGCCGTGACGTTGCTCAGGCCAATGTGGCGTACCAGCCCCTGCAGCTGTAATTCTGCGAGGGTGGAAAGCGGTTCAGCAATCGATCCTTCTGCCGGGCCGTGTGCGCTAAACATGATCCGCAGGTTCACCACGTCCAGCACGTCCAGCTTCAGGTTGCGCAGGTTGTCATGCACCGCCTGGGTTAGCTCCTGCGCGGAAAAGGCTGGCAGCCAGGCCCCTTTCTCATCGCGACGGGCACCGATCTTGGTGACGAGGGTGAGATCGTCCCGGTAAGGATGAAGCGCCTCGCGGATCAGCTGGTTCGTCACATGCGGGCCGTAAAAATCGCTGGTATCGATATGATTCACACCCGCCGCCACGGCTTCGCGCAGCACGTCCAGCGCGGCCTGTTTATCCTTCGGCGGGCCAAATACGCCCGGCCCGGCAAGCTGCATTGCCCCGTAGCCCAGTCGTTTCACCGTTCGCGTTCCGAGCGCGTACGTCCCGCTTTTATCAATGCTGCTCATGTTAACCTTCCTCATAAAATGATCCGGATTTACAACAGGTTCCTGACCGAAGCCCTAAGTTAAGCGCGAGTTAAATTAAAGTTTAAATTCTATACGACGATAGTATGGGTGTACCTCTGCATCTTTTCTAACGGACGACCGCTATGCTGAAAAATCTGCACGTGATTACCGGAATTATCTTTGCCCTCACCATATTCTGTCTGCTGCAAGTTGTCACGGGAGGGTTGTTCTACTCTGCCGTCAGCAACGATCGCCATAACTTCCAGAACTCCGGCGTGCTGAATGCCCAGCAGGAAAGCCTGAGCGACAGCGTGAACACGCTGGTGAAAACGCGCGTTACCGTAACCCGCGTGGCAATCCGCTACCTGAAGAACCAGCGCGACCCGGCATCCCTTGCCGCGATTAACAAACTGCTCGGCACCGCAGGCGACTCGCTGGCTAAAGCTGAAGCCTATAACAAAGAATGGCAGAAAATGCCGCAGGTTAACGGCCAGAATGCGGCGTTAACCGACGAGATGCAGAAGTCATGGAATCAGATGCACGAGGTGATGCGTTTGTCGATTGAGTATCTGCGTGCCGACAACTACCAGGCCTATGGCGATCTGGACGCTCAGCAGGCCCAGGACGACATGGAAGCGGTCTATAACCGCTGGCGCGCCGAGAACAACACGCTGCTGAAGGCGGCAACCGAAGAGAACCAAAGCAGCTTCACGCAGATGCAGTGGACGCTGGCAGCCATTTTCCTGGCCGTTATCGCCGTGCTGGTGGTGATCTGGCAGGGTTTACAGCACCTGCTGTTAAAACCGCTCAACGCCATCATGAACCATATTCGCGCCATTGCGGGAGGCGATCTGACGCAGGATATCACCCTCTCTGGCCGAAATGAGATGGGTCAGCTGGCGGCTGGCCTGCACGAGATGCAGCAGTCGCTGGTGACGACCGTCAGCGCCGTACGCGGCAGCACCGACTCCATCTACACCGGCGCGGGTGAAATTGCCGCAGGGAGCAACGATCTCTCCGCCCGCACCGAAGAGCAGGCCTCCTCGCTCGAAGAGACAGCCGCCAGCATGGAAGAGCTGACCGCAACGGTTAAACAGAACTCCGATAACGCCCGTCAGGCGACGCTGCTGGCGAAGAATGCCTCTGAAACAGCGGCTCGCGGCGGCCACGTCGTGGATAACGTGGTGCGCACCATGAACGAAATTGCCGACAGTTCGCAGCAAATCGCTCATATTACCGGCGTGATTGACAGCATTGCGTTCCAGACCAACATTCTGGCGCTTAACGCCGCGGTGGAAGCCGCACGCGCAGGCGAGCAAGGCCGCGGGTTTGCGGTTGTCGCCGGTGAAGTTCGTACGCTGGCCAGCCGCAGCGCGCAGGCGGCGAAAGAGATCAAAGGGCTTATTGAGAACTCCGTCAGCCGGGTGAACACCGGTTCTGAGCAGGTCAGCGAAGCGGGCGCGACTATGAAGGAGATTGTCGCCGCCGTCACCCGCGTCACCGATATCATGGGCGAGATTTCGTCCGCATCGGATGAGCAGAGCCGCGGAATTGAGCAGGTGAGCCTGGCCGTGTCGCAGATGGACAGCGTGACGCAGCAAAACGCCGCGCTGGTGCAGCAGTCGGCCACGGCGGCAGCGGCGCTGGAAGATCAGTCCGAACAGCTACGTCAGGCCGTGGCCGCGTTTCGTCTGAACGGTAAAGCAAACGCCACCGCCCCACGCCCGGCCAACGTTAAAACACCGCAGCTGCTGCGTCCGGCAACGGCTAACGCCCCCCCCGACAGTAACTGGGAAACCTTCTAAGCCTCAGGCGGGCGAAGATATCGCCCGCTAACGGCTGCGCTTGGCGTGCCGTTCCCAGTTCTCCTGCTTCGCGTCGTCGGATTTTCGCAGGGAAACATAGCAAGCCCCGCTGCCGCCGTGATGCGGCAGCGCCACGCAGAACGCCTGCACTTCCTCGAACTCGCTTAACCAGCGTGCCAGATAGCTACGCACCACATTAGGATGCGAATTTTGCTCGCGCCCTTTCCCGTGGATGATGATGAGGTTACGTAATCCGTCACGACTGGCCTGGCGAATAAAGGAATACAGCATCTGGCGGCAGCGTTCAGCGGGCTGACGCAACAGATTTAAGCTGGCCTGTCGGGAGTATTTACCCGAACGCAGCTTATCAATAACGCCCTGCTGGACGCCTTCGCGCTGGAACGCCAGCGGCTCGTCAAGCGGCAATAGCTCAAGGAAACCCAGGGTCAGAAAGTTGTCGAGCTGTTCGGTATCGATGTCCTGGCGAGCCCGGGTATTACGGCTTTGCTGCCAGTGGATATCGGTGCAGCGTTTCAGGGGCTGGACATCCTCCATGGCGTCAAGAAAAAGGGATTTGTCGTCAGGGTTCATGGAAATCCTCCGGCTACATCTGGGCTTGTACTATACCTGCGCCAGACAGGTGTCTCAATAACCCTTAGAAGATGAGGCACGAGATAAATATTAACCCGATGAATATATATAGGCATTATAAAATGTACTTAAACCTGACTTAACTAAAACCCCAGCAACGGTAAAATAGGTGATTTGCGTTAAATTTTCGTGAAATCAGTCATTCACCTTCCTTTCATTTTTCGGGAAAGGTGTTATAACTAAATTTACCTGCCTCATGGATATAATACCCAGGACTTGCGAAAGGACGCACTGCTGTGTGTACTATAGGGTCTGTCTGATGTCGGGCAGACTCTGTTTTTTTATTATGCGACACTCACCCTGAAATTATTTTTCTCGCTTCCCTTCTGAATTGCGTAATTAATGATTCGGCAAGCGGAGTTTGACGAGAATCCCGGCGCTGAATTAAATAATATGCGGCTTTTGGAAGCGACTCGGCAACCGGCAAAATGACCAGACGGTGCGCCAGCAGCGGATCACAGCCTAACTCCTGCGGAAGGATACTTAAAAAATCACTTTGTGCAACAAGGCTAATGCAGGAAGAAAAGGTTTCGCACACTACGCCAATCCGCGGTATTTGCGAGCGGTGGCTAAATAGATCTTCTAATTGTTTATAATAACTTCCCCGCGGCGTTGGCATTGTCCAGTTATAATGCAGCAGATCGTTAATGGATGTTGCCCCTGTCGCCGGATGCCCTTCCCGGCAAAATACCGCAAACGGTTTTTCGAAGAGTTTTTCAAACGTAAACTCATGGTCGTAAGGCCCCTGATAATAGGTGTTGATGGTGAAGTCCAGTTCGCCCTGGCGTAATTCATTGATCATCGACACCAGTTGCCCTTCCATAATTCGCACTTTAACCTGCGGGTGCTGGGCGTGAAAACGGGTGATGACGGCGGGCATCAGGCTGCGTGACACGCTGGCCCCCATCCCGATATTGATCTGCCCGGCCAGATCCCCCTGCCGCTGGCGAATGTCATCCTGCGCCGCACGCAGCTCTTCCAGAATCAGCCTGGCGCGCTGGTAAAACCCTTCCCCGCACTCGGTCAGCGCAACGCCTTTACTCCGGCGAACAAAAAGCTGCGCCGCCATGCCCTCCTCCAGCTCTTTGATGGATTTGGTCAGCGCCGGCTGCGAGAGATTCAGCGTCCGGCTGGCACCGCGAATGCTGCCCTGACGCGCCACTTCAACAAACGCCCGGATTTGATGGAATTTAATCTGAAATGACATAGCCCAACCGATAACCGTTGTTTATCAGAGTAAAGAAACTGTCATCTACTTTAATGGAAAGGGATGTGCGAGGGTAATTCCTGAACGGTTAAAACTGTGAAAAAACGGTTAGTGATAAGTAAAAACTATCACAGCGTGAAGCAGTTCACATTTTTTAATGATGACAGGAACAGATATGGACACACTGGCGAAGTACATCCAGACATTAGCCCCCCAGCTGATCGCATGGCGTCGCGATTTTCACCATTTTGCGGAATCCGGCTGGGTAGAGTTCCGTACCGCCGCAAAGGTCGCGGAAATTCTTGACTCCCTGGGCTACGAACTGGCGATGGGTCGCGACGTGATCGATGCCGAAAGCCGTATGGGGCTGCCCGATGACGCTACCCTTTCGCGAGAGTTTGCCCGTGCGCGGTCACAGGGCGCGCCTGAGAAATGGCTGGCACCGTTTGAAGGCGGATTTACCGGCATTGTGGCGACCCTGAATACCGGACGACCGGGCCCGACGCTGGCGTTTCGCGTCGACATGGATGCCCTTGATTTAAGCGAAGCGCTCGACGACAGCCATCGCCCGTTCCGCGACGGTTTTGCCTCCTGCAACGCGGGAATGATGCACGCCTGCGCGCACGACGGCCACACCACCATTGGCCTGGGGCTGGCAAAGGTGCTTAAGCAGAACGAAGCGCAGCTCAACGGTACCGTCAAGCTGATCTTCCAGCCTGCCGAAGAAGGCACCCGCGGCGCGCGCGCCATGGTCGCCGCCGGGGCGCTCGACGGCGTGGACTATTTTACCGCCATCCATATTGGTACCGGCGTCCCCGCCGGAACGGCGATCTGCGGCAGCGATAACTTTATGGCTACCACCAAGTTCGACGTGAACTTTACCGGCGTTGCCGCACACGCGGGCGGCAAACCGGAGGATGGACGTAACGCCCTGCTTGCCGCCGCGCAGGCCGCCCTCGCCCTGCACAGCATCGCCCCGCACAGCGAAGGCGCTTCCCGCGTCAACGTCGGCGTGATGCAGGCGGGTAGCGGCCGCAACGTGGTGCCCGCAAATGCACTGATTAAGGTTGAAACCCGCGGCGAAAGCGAAGCAATAAACCAGTATGTCTTTGAACGCGCGAAGGCTGTCATTACCGGCGCGGCCGCGCTCTATGGCGTGAGCGCGGAGATGCGCCTGATGGGGGCCGCCACCTCCAGCGCGCCGACGCCGGCCTGGGTTGATTACCTGCGTGAACAGGCGAGCCAGGTATCGGGAATTGTGCACGCAATCGATAAGGTGAAAGCGCCAGCAGGCTCTGAAGACGCCACGCTGATGATGGCCCGCGTGCAGCAGAACGGCGGCATGGCATCGTATATGGTGTTCGGCACGGATTTGAGCGCCGGACATCACAACGAAAAATTCGACTTCGATGAGCAGGTCATGGCTGTCGCCATTGAAACGCTGGCGCGAACTGCGCTCAATTTCCCGTGGACGCGAGGTGTGTAATGCAGGAGAACTACGCTTTTATTGCCGATGCCATCGACACGCGATGTCAGACGCTAACCGATATTGCCGATGCAATTTGGGATCATCCCGAAACCCGCTTTGAAGAGTTCTGGTCCTCCAGACGGCTCGCTGACGAGCTGGAAGCCGAGGGCTTTACGCTGACCCGCGAGGCAGGCGGTATCCCAAACGCGTTTATCGCCAGCTTCGGCAGCGGAAAACCGGTTATCGCTCTGCTGGGCGAGTACGACGCGCTGGCCGGGCTAAGCCAGCAGGCGCACTGCGCGACGGCGCAATCCGCCACGCCGGGGGCGAGCGGCCACGGCTGCGGGCATAACCTGCTGGGCACCGCGGCGCTTGCGGGCGCGGTGGCGGTAAAAAGCTGGCTGGAGCAGCACGGCGGCAGCGGAACGGTGCGTTTTTACGGCTGTCCCGGTGAGGAAGGCGGTTCCGGGAAAACCTTTATGGTACGTGAAGGTCTGTTTGATGACGTTGATGCCGCCGTCACCTGGCACCCGGAGGCCTTTGCCGGGATGTTTAACGTCAGCACACTCGCCAACATTCAGGCGGCCTGGCGTTTTCACGGCGTGGCGGCACATGCAGCCAACTCGCCCCATTTAGGGCGCAGCGCGCTGGACGCCGTGACGCTGATGACTACCGGCACCAACTTCCTTAACGAGCACATCATAGAGAAAGCGCGCGTCCATTACGCCATCACCGACACCGGCGGGATTTCGCCCAACGTGGTGCAGGCGCAGGCTGAAGTTCTGTACCTGATCCGCGCCCCGGAGATGGCCGACGCGCAGCAGATCTACCAACGCATCGAAAAAATTGCCCAGGGCGCGGCAATGATGACCGAAACCACCGTGGAATGCCGCTTTGATAAGGCCTGCTCCAGCTACCTGCCGAACCGCACGCTTGAGGCTGCGATGTACCGCGCGTTGCAGCACTACGGCACGCCGGAGTGGACCGATGAAGAGCGCGACTTTGCCCGCGAAATCCGCGCCACGCTGACGCCAAACGATCTGCAGAACAGCCTGAAAAACATTGCCGCCACGGGGGGAGAAGCAGGCAAAGCCTTTGCCCGCCGCCATCAGGAGACGCTGCTGGTGGATGAAGTCGCGCCCTATGCCATCACCGATAACGTGCTGGCGGGTTCAACGGACGTGGGTGACGTCAGCTGGAAAATGCCGGTCGCCCAGTGCTTCAGCCCCTGCTTTACCGTCGGCACGCCGCTGCACACCTGGCAACTGGTGGCGCAGGGACGAACCTCCATCGCCCATAAAGGCATGCTGCTGGCCGGGAAAGTGATGGGCGCAACCGCGCTCAATCTGCTGCAGGATGCAGACCTGCTGAAAACATGCCGTGAAGAGTTCGAACAACAAATAGAAGAAAAACCGTACGCGTGTCCGATCCCATCGGGCGTGACACCGTCACCTTTAAAATAAAAAAACACAACACAACAACACAACACTCCCGAGGAACGCCCATGAGTATGTCATCCATACCTTCGCATTCCCCATCCGGTAATCTCTATGGCTGGGTTGAAAGGATCGGCAATAAAGTGCCGCACCCTTTCCTGCTGTTTATCTATCTGATTGTGATTTTGATGGTTGCCACCGCCGTGCTCTCGGCCTTTGACGTCAGCGTGCGCAGCCCGGCAGACGGCAGCCTGGTGGCGGTGAAAAACCTGCTCAGCATTGACGGGCTGCACTGGTTTTTACCGAACGTGATCAAAAACTTCAGCGGTTTCGCTCCGCTGGGGGCCATTCTGGCGCTGGTGCTGGGCGCCGGGCTGGCTGAACGCGTGGGCTTGTTACCCGCGCTGATGGTAAAAATGGCATCCCACGTCAGCGCGCGCTATGCCAGCTACATGGTGCTGTTTATCGCCTTCTTCAGCCACATTTCATCCGATGCCGCGCTGGTGATTATGCCGCCGATGGGGGCGCTGATCTTCCTCGCCGTCGGGCGCCATCCCGTGGCGGGTCTGCTGTCGGCCATTGCGGGCGTGGGCTGCGGCTTTACCGCCAACCTGCTGATCGTCACCACCGACGTGCTGCTCTCGGGCATCAGCACGGAGGCAGCGAAAACCATTGATGCGGCCATGCACGTCAGCGTGATCGACAACTGGTACTTTATGGCAAGCTCGGTGATTGTCCTGACGATTGTCGGCGGGCTGATTACCGATAAGATCGTCGAGCCGCGTCTGGGCAAATGGGAAGGCCGTAGCGATGAAAAGCTGGAGACGCTGAGCAAAGAGCAGCGCTTCGGCCTGCGCGTAGCCGGGCTGGTCTCGCTGGCGTTTATCGCGCTGGTGGCGCTGATGGTGGTGCCGGAAAACGGCATACTGCGCGATCCGGTTAAGCATACCGTCCTGCCGTCGCCGTTTATTCAGGGCATCGTGCCGCTGATTATTCTCTTCTTCTTTGTCGTTTCGCTCGCCTACGGTATCGCTACCGGCAAAATCCGCCGTCAGGGCGATCTGCCGCAGCTGATGATCGAGCCGATGAAAGAGATGGCGGGCTTTATCGTGATGGTATTCCCGCTGGCGCAGTTTGTGGCGATGTTTAACTGGAGCAACATGGGCAAGTTTATGGCCGTGGGCCTGACCGACGCGCTGGAGGCTGCCGGATTAAGCGGCGTACCGGCGTTTGTCGGGCTGGCGCTGCTGTCATCCCTGCTGTGCATGTTTATTGCCAGCGGCTCCGCCATCTGGTCAATTCTGGCGCCGATCTTCGTGCCGATGTTTATGATGCTCGGGTTCCACCCGGCGTTTGCCCAGATCCTGTTCCGCATCGCGGACTCCTCGGTGATCCCGCTGGCGCCCGTCTCACCTTTCGTTCCGCTGTTTTTAGGCTTCCTGCAGCGCTATAAGCCCGAGGCCAGACTGGGTACCTACTATTCGCTGGTTTTACCCTACCCGCTTATCTTTTTAGGGGTATGGCTGGTGATGCTGGTGGCATGGTATCTTGTCGGCCTGCCGATTGGGCCGGGGATATACCCGAGGCTAAATTAAAGGATTGAAAATGCTGAGATTACTCGAAGATAAAATTGCGACGCCGCTCGGGCCGCTGTGGGTGATCGCGGACGAGCAGTTCTGCCTGCGCGCCGTTGAGTGGGAAGAGCACAGCGACCGCATGGAGGAACTGCTTGATATTCATTACCGCGCACAGGGTTATGAACGCATCAGCGCCACCAACCCGGGCGGGCTGAGCGACAAGCTGGCGGCGTATTTTGAAGGCGATCTCAGCATCATTGATACTCTGCCAACCGCCACGGCAGGTACCCCTTTTCAGCGCGAAGTGTGGCAGGCGCTGCGGTCGATTCCGTGCGGGCAGGTCATGCATTACGGCCAGCTCGCGGAGCAGCTAGGCCGCGCAGGCGCCGCACGCGCGGTGGGTGCCGCCAATGGCTCTAATCCGGTCAGCATTGTGGTGCCCTGCCATCGGGTCATTGGCCGTAACGGCACCATGACCGGCTATGCCGGCGGCGTGCAGCGCAAGGAGTGGTTACTGCGTCACGAAGGGTATCTCTTGCTGTAAATCCCAGGCTTTTTGTGCTTAATTTTCTACCGGTTAGGCTAAAAATCCATAATCAAGCTGTGGAATTTCAAGAAGATGGCAACACGTTGCCGTCTCTTGTCCTTATTGCGGGTTTGTCAGGCTTACGTACTTACCAAAAAGATGTTAAAATTGACCAATATCAATTAAGGCTTGAGCAAACCTATGATCCCGGAAAAGCGAATTATACGACGCATTCAGTCTGGCGGTTGTGCTATCCATTGCCAGGATTGCAGCATCAGCCAGCTCTGTATCCCGTTTACCCTGAATGAGCATGAACTCGATCAGCTTGATAATATCATCGAGCGCAAAAAGCCGATTCAGAAAGGGCAGACGCTGTTTAAAGCGGGAGACGAACTGAAATCGCTCTATGCTATCCGCTCTGGCACCATCAAGAGCTACACCATCACCGAACAGGGTGACGAGCAGATCACCGGCTTCCACCTGGCAGGCGATCTGGTGGGCTTTGATGCCATCGGCACTGGTCACCACCCGAGCTTTGCTCAGGCACTCGAAACCTCAATGGTTTGCGAAATTCCGTTTGAAACCCTGGACGATCTGTCCGGTAAGATGCCTAACCTGCGTCAGCAGATGATGCGTCTGATGAGCGGTGAGATCAAAGGCGATCAGGACATGATTCTGCTGCTTTCCAAAAAGAATGCAGAAGAGCGCCTGGCCGCGTTTATCTACAACCTCTCCCGCCGCTTCGCCGAGCGCGGTTTCTCGCCGCGTGAGTTCCGTCTGACCATGACCCGTGGCGATATCGGTAACTACCTGGGCCTGACCGTTGAGACCATCAGCCGTCTGCTGGGTCGTTTCCAGAAGAGCGGAATGCTGGCCGTTAAGGGTAAATACATCACTATCGAAAACGGCGAAGCGCTGGCCGTTCTTGCCGGACACGCCCGCAACGTGGCGTAACTCTCCGCCTGTTGATAACCAGACTGATAAATTCACGTGATTTATTGGTCTGGTATCATCGCTTCCGCTTTAAGACATTTTCACCGTAGCACGTCCCCACACAGCGCCTGAAAGGTTGTCGTTGAGGTTATGAATTGAGAGAAAGTTTGTTTTTCGTTTCAGTCGTGATCGCCTCAGTGACCTTTATATTCATCTGGATCATGCTTGTCGGTCCGATGAAGGGGGAGGAAAAAACCTACGTTCAGGATTCCACGACCTTTGCGATAGCGGTGATGGTGCTGCTGTTCATTGCGTTTATCGCGGTGACATCCACCGTGCTTTTCCTTTGATAAATTTTCATGAATTATTGATCTGGCAAAAGCTCCCCTCTGTTTCATTCAGGATATATAGGTTACTCTTTTAATTACAGACTGTGGTGACAGTAGTAAGGAGACCTGTATGGCCAAGTATCAAAACATGCTGGTAGCTATCGATCCGAATCAGGACGATCAGCCGGCATTACGACGTGCTGTGTATTTACATCAACGGATTGGTGGCAAAATCAAAGCGTTTTTGCCGATCTATGACTTCTCGTATGAGATGACCACCCTTCTGTCGCCTGACGAGCGCACCGCTATGCGTCAGGGCGTCATCAGCCAGCGTACCGCGTGGATCCGTGAACAGGCGAAGTATTACCTGGAAGCGGGAGTGCCTATTGATATTAAAGTGGTCTGGCATAACCGACCTTTTGAGGCCATTATCCAGGAAGTGGTTGCCGGTGGGCACGACCTGCTGCTGAAGATGGCGCACCAGCACGACAAGCTGGAGTCCGTAATCTTCACTCCGACCGACTGGCATCTGTTGCGTAAATGCCCTTGCCCGGTCTGGATGGTGAAAGACCAGCCGTGGCCTGAAGGCGGGAAAGCCGTTGTGGCGGTGAATCTCGCGAGCGAAGAGGATTATCACAATTCGCTCAACGAGAAGCTGGTGAAGGAGACCATCCAGCTTGCCGATCAGGTTAACCATACCGAAGTGCATCTGGTGGGCGCCTATCCGGTTACCCCGATCAATATCGCCATTGAGCTGCCGGAATTTGACCCTAGCGTCTATAACGACGCGATCCGCGGTCAGCACCTGCTGGCGATGAAAGCGCTGCGCCAGAAGTTCAGCATTGACGAGAACATGACGCACGTGGAAAAAGGGCTGCCTGAAGAGGTGATCCCGGATTTAGCCGAACATCTGCAGGCCGGGATTGTGGTGCTGGGCACCATTGGCCGGACCGGTATCTCTGCTGCCTTCCTCGGCAATACCGCCGAACAGGTGATCGACCATCTGCGCTGCGACCTGCTGGTCATCAAGCCGGATGAGTATCAGACGCCGATTGAGCTGGACGACCCGGAAGACGATTAACGTAAACATCAAAGCCCGCCGCTCCGGCGGGCTTTTCTCATCAACTCTCCATTACCGGCTTCGGCTGTTCACCTGACTCATCCTGCATCCACGGCGCGTGCAATACCATGCTGGGCAGCGCCAGCTTAATCTCCTGGGCGTTCAGCCCTTCAAGAATACGGATATTGATCTCCTGCTGGATGTCCATGTATTTGTTGTAATCCGCGGTATTAACGATATGGACGACTTCAAACGTCAGGCGGTCGCGGTCAAATCCCAGAAAATGGGCACGATCGAATTTTGTCTCGCCGACATCGGTAATGATCTGCCTGACCATATCCCCCACGTAGCGCAACTTATCGGGCGGCGTGTCGCTGGCGACGCCAAAGGTAAAGACGATGCGACGCGTCTGCATGCGTTTGTAGTTGTGAAGCGTCTGCTGAAGCAAAATGGCGTTACCGCAGACGATCTGCTCCCCGCTCAGGCTGCGGATACGGGTCGTTTTCAGGCCAATGTGCTCTACCGTCCCCGCCACGTCGTTGAACACCACAAAATCGCCAATTTCAAACGGCTTATCAAAGCCGATAGAGAGCGAGGCAAACACGTCGCTGAGGATCGTTTGTACGGCGAGGGCGATGGCAATACCCCCTACCCCAAGGCTGGCAACCAGAGCAGTGATGTTGACGCCCGCGTTAGCAAGGATAGACAGCAGCATCACTGACCAGACGATGGCACGGAGAATAAGCCCCGTGATCACCAGCGTGACCGGGTTTTTATGGCTTCCGGGCGCCAGCATGACGTGACGAAGCCACGACACCACCCCCTGATCCATCCACAGCGCCACCTGGATGGCGAAAACCAGGAACCAGGCGTGGCTCACGGTACCAAAGAGATGATCCGGCAAGTTAACGAAACGCAGGCTGAAGAGCAGCGCCACCACAAACAGCAGGAAGCGGCTGGTGCGGTTAAGCATATCGGTCAGGATAAAACGCATCCGGTTGGTGGTCGGGTGCTTGTCGCCCCAGGTGGTGATCCCTTTCTTAACGAACGCGATCAGGCGCGTTAGCAGCCAGTACACCAGCAGCGTCACAAAGACAACCGTGGCGGCGCCTATCCAGAATGCCGGCGTCATCATCAGCGCGATGATGTCGAAGCGGGACAGAAATTGCATTACACCTCCTCGTATTACACAAAGGGTAAAGTATAGACAGAGGAGAAACGCTGGCCGCAGAAATAGGAAAACCGCCCCGAAGGGCGGTTTGTCAGGAGAAAGCGAATTACAGCGCTTTCAGAATCGCATCCACGCTGGCTTTGGCGTCGCCAAACAGCATATGGGTATTCTCTTTGAAGAACAGCGGGTTCTGCACACCAGCATAGCCGGTGTTCATCGAGCGTTTGAAGACAATGACGTTCTGCGCCTTCCACACTTCCAGAACCGGCATCCCGGCGATTGGGCTACGCGGATCGTCCTGTGCCGCCGGGTTAACGGTGTCGTTAGCACCAATAACCAGCACGGTGTCGGTGTCGGCGAAATCATCGTTGATCTCATCCATCTCCAGCACGATGTCGTATGGCACCTTCGCTTCCGCCAGCAGTACGTTCATGTGGCCCGGCAGACGTCCGGCCACCGGGTGAATACCAAAGCGAACTTTGATACCGCGCGCGCGCAGCTTCTCGGTGATTTCCGCCACCGGATACTGCGCCTGCGCCACCGCCATACCGTAGCCTGGGGTGATGATCACAGAATGCGAGTTTTTCAGCATTTCCGCGGTGTCTTCCGCGCTGATCTCACGGTGTTCACCCACTTCTTCGTCAGAACCGGTAGAAGAACCGTCAGAACCGAAGCCACCGGCGATAACGCTGATGAACGAACGGTTCATCGCCTTACACATGATGTAAGACAGAATGGCACCGGAAGAACCGACCAGCGCACCGGTGACGATCAGCAGGTCGTTGCTCAGCATAAAGCCCGCAGCCGCCGCTGCCCAACCGGAGTAGGAGTTCAGCATCGAGACAACCACCGGCATATCCGCACCGCCGATGGACGCCACCAGATGCCAGCCAAACGCCAGCGCGATGATGGTCATCACCAGCAACGCCAGTACCTGCAGGCCCACGCTTTCGGTACGCACGAAGACCACCAGGAGCACAAACGACACCACCAGCGCCGCCAGGTTCAGCTTGTGACGGTTAGGCAGCATCAGCGGTTTAGAAGAGATCTTACCGCGCAGCTTGCCGAACGCCACGATAGAACCGGTGAAGGTTACTGCACCGATGAAGATACCGAGGAACACTTCGGTCAGATGAATGTTGACCAGAATCGGCTCCATGCCCGGTTCGTGATACAGGTAGCTGTTGAAGCCCACCAGCACCGCCGCCAGGCCCACGAAGCTGTGCAGAATCGCCACCAGCTCCGGCATCTCGGTCATTTCCACGCGCTTCGCCAGGCGAATACCAATCGCGCCGCCGATGATCATCGCCACCAGGATCCACGCCACGTTGCCGGTATCCGGCCCGAAGATGGTGGCAATCAGCGCAATCGCCATCCCGGCGATACCAAAGTTATTTCCCTGCTGAGACGTTTCGTGTTTGGAAAGCCCCGCCAGACTGAAAATAAACAGGATTGCAGCAACAATGTATGCGGCTGTCACTAATCCTCCAGACATATGCTACCCCTTAGCCTTTACGAAACATTTTCAGCATGCGCTGAGTCACGGTGAAACCACCGAAAATATTGATACTGGCGATCAGCACCGCGATAAAGCTCAGGAAGCTGATCCAGCCGCCGTGTCCAATCTGCAGCAACGCCCCTACCACGATGATCCCGGAGATAGCGTTGGTCACCGACATCAGCGGCGTATGCAGCGCATGGGAGACGTTCCACACCACGTAGTAACCCACAACGCACGAGAGTGCGAAGACGGTAAAGTGGCCGAGGAACTCTTTCGGCGCGACGTCAGCCAGCCAGCCGAACAGAATAATGACCAGCGCCATGATGGCGTATTTGCGCCACGGAGAAGCCGGTTTAGCCGGTTCTTTTGGCTCGGGTGCCGCTTTCGGCGCAGCCTGGGGCTGGGCTGAAACCTGAATAGGCGGCGCAGGCCAGGTAATTTCACCTTCGCGAACGACGGTGACGCCGCGCACCACCACATCGTCAAAATCGACGGTGATGCTGCCGTCTTTCTCTTTGCAGAGCAGCTTCAGCAGGTTAACGAGGTTGGTGCCGTACAGCTGAGACGACTGGGTTGGCAGGCGGCCAGGCAGGTCGGTATAGCCGATCACCTTCACGCCGTTCGCGGTCGTGGTCACCTGATTGGCAACGGTATACTCGCAGTTACCGCCGTTTTGCGCCGCCAGGTCGACAATCACGCTGCCCGGCTTCATGGAGTCGACCATCTCACGGGTGATCAGCTTCGGCGCCGGTTTACCCGGAATAAGCGCGGTGGTAACAATAATGTCGACGTCTTTCGCCTGCGCGGCGAAGAGTTCCATTTCGGCTTTGATAAAGGCTTCGGACATCACCTTCGCGTAACCATCACCGCTGCCCGCTTCTTCCTTAAAGTCCAGCTCAAGGAATTCGGCCCCCATGCTCTGGACCTGTTCCTTCACTTCGGGACGGGTGTCGAACGCGCGCACGATAGCGCCCAGGCTGTTTGCCGCACCGATTGCGGCAAGACCCGCCACGCCCGCGCCAATCACCATCACTTTCGCCGGTGGGACTTTCCCCGCCGCGGTGATCTGGCCGGTAAAGAAGCGTCCAAATTCGTGAGCGGCTTCAACAATGGCGCGGTAGCCGGCAATGTTTGCCATGGAGCTCAGCGCATCCAGCGACTGCGCGCGCGAAATACGCGGCACGGAGTCCATCGCCATCACGGTCACGCCACGGGCCGCCAGCTTCTCCATCAGTTCAGGATTTTGTGCAGGCCAGACGAAGCTCACCAGCGTGGTGCCTGGATTCAGCAGCGCAATCTCACTCTCTTCCGGCGCGTTGACCTTCAGAATCACGGGCGACTGCCAGACTTCAGCACCGTCTACCACTTCCGCGCCAGCCTGAATAAAGGCTTCGTCATCGAAACTCGCCAGCTTGCCTGCGCCGCTTTCAACCGCGACGGTAAAACCCAGCTTAAGCAGTTGCTCCACCGTTTTCGGTGTTGCCGCTACGCGGGTTTCATTGGCTAACCGTTCTTTTGGTACCCCAATACGCATAGTTTTCCCTTCCATCGGTTTTTGATGATGGTTTGTCGATAAATGCCCGCGGTTTGTATCAATTTTCGCCAGCATGATAGCGACGAGAAATGAGTAACCCCGCAAAATAAAACAGTAACAAACTGTCTATAACCTACTGAAAATAGCGCTTGTGATCTACCGCCAGAAAACACTATTTCTTACTTTATCTGTGAAAAATAAGCGATCGGCGTCACTGACAGTGATATTTACCTTAAATTCATCGCCAGAACCGATAAATCGCGCAAGCGAAGCGGTAAAAACATGATATAGCGCCATAAGAGAACAAGTTATTAACATTAAATTAACTTGTAAAAGTCATATGCTTTATCAGTTTTGCTTGTCAAACGCCTGTTTTTTCAACATATCACTAAATGTTATCGAATTCGGTAATTGAGTGAGCACAGGCAGTGAAAAATGGCGCAGACAGCGACGGGTTTTAAATGCCATAATCGGGGCCGTCTCAAATTAACAACAATACCAGTACATGGTTTGCGCAAGGCGAAGGATTATTTTTATGAAGCTTAAGAACACACTCCTGGCGTCCGCACTTCTCTGTGCGACCGCCCTGTCTGCGAATGCCGCAACAGAGTTAACGCCAGAGCAAGCGGCAGCGTTAAAACCTTTTGACCATACGGTCATTGTGGGTCGTTACAATTCTATTGGCGATGCCGTCGCCGCCGCATCAAAAGCCGCGGATAAAAACGGGGCGGCCTCCTTTTACGTAGTTGACCAGTCCGATTACGGCAACAGCGGTAATCAGCGCGTGACCATTGCGCTGTATAAAGATAATGCACCAAAGGCTGACGCGCCGAAAAACCGCGTGATCAACGGTATCGTTGAGCTGCCAAAAGACCAGGCCATTGAGCTGGAACCTTACGACACCGTTACCGTTCAGGGCTTCTATCGCAGCCAGCCAGAAGTGAACGATGCCATCACCAAAGCCGCGAAAGAGAAAGGTGCCTACTCTTTCTATATCGTGCGTCAGGTGGATGCTAACCAGGGCGGCAACCAGCGCATTACCGCATTCATCTACAAAGAAGATGCGAAAAAACGCGTTCTGCAGAGCCCGGATGCCATCCCTGCGGATTCTGAAGCGGGTCGCGCGGCGATAGCCAAAGGCGGCGAAGAAGCGAAGAAAGTTGAAATTCCGGGCGTAGCGACCTCTGCGGCGCCAAGCGCTGAAGTGGGCCGTTTCTTTGAAACGCAGTCCACGAAAGGTGGCCGTTACTCCGTGACGCTGCCGGACGGCACCAAAATTGAAGAGCTGAACAAAGCCACTGCCGCGCAGATGGTGCCGTTCGACAGCATCAAGTTTACCGGCAACTACGGCAATATGACGGAAGTCTCTTATCAGGTCGCGAAGCGTGCGGCGAAGAAAGGGGCGAAGTATTACCACATCACCCGCCAGTGGCAGGAACGTGGTAACAACGTGACCATCAGCGCCGATCTGTACAAGTAACAAAACCGTTGATGAAAGGCGGCGCAATGCCGCCTTTTTTGTTACTTTTTTTGAAAATCTGCCACACATCATTGCATGCTTTCGTTACACTCCGTAAAATCCCGCGCCTTAGTGTGATCCACCATTTTTATGCGCCTTAGCGAAATAATTATTCTGGATTGGGACTTTTCATAACAGGAAGCCAATGGAAAAGAAACTTGGCCTGAGTGCTTTAACTGCACTTGTATTGAGCTCAATGCTGGGCGCGGGCGTATTCAGTTTACCGCAGAACATGGCGGCCGTCGCAAGCCCTGCCGCCCTGCTCATTGGCTGGGGCATTACCGGTGTCGGGATATTGCTGCTGGCGTTTGCCATGCTGTTGCTGACGCGCATTCGCCCGGATCTGGACGGCGGCATTTTCACCTATGCACGTGAAGGTTTCGGCGAGCTGATCGGCTTCTGTTCCGCCTGGGGCTACTGGCTGTGCGCGGTCATCGCCAACGTCTCTTATCTGGTAATTGTCTTCTCGGCGCTCAGTTTCTTTACCGATACCCCTGAGCTGCGCCTGTTTGGCGACGGTAATACCTGGCAGTCTATCGTCGGCGCCTCGGTGCTGCTGTGGATTGTTCACTGGCTGATTTTGCGCGGTGTCCAGACCGCCGCTAGCATCAACCTGGTGGCGACGCTGGCGAAGCTGGTGCCGCTTGGCCTGTTTATCGTGCTGGCCTTCATTGCGTTCCGTCTCGACGTGTTTTCGCTTGATTTCAGCGGCATTGCGCTGGGCGTTCCGGTCTGGGAGCAGGTGAAAAACACGATGCTGATTACCCTGTGGGTATTTATCGGCGTTGAGGGTGCCGTCGTGGTTTCTGCCCGCGCGCGTAATAAGCGCGATGTGGGCCGCGCCACGCTGCTGGCCGTCCTGGCGGCGCTGGGCGTGTATCTGCTGGTGACCCTGCTGTCGCTGGGCGTGGTGGCGCGTCCTGAACTGGCCGAAATGCGTAACCCGTCCATGGCAGGACTGATGGTGAAAATGCTCGGCCCGTGGGGCGATGTGGTGATTGCCGCAGGACTGATCGTCTCCGTCTGCGGCGCTTATCTGAGCTGGACCATCATGGCGGCTGAAGTACCGTTCCTGGCCGCGACGCACAAGGCGTTTCCCCGCCTGTTTGCCCGTCAAAACCAAAATAATGCACCATCAGCCTCACTCTGGCTGACCAACATCAGCGTTCAGGTCTGTCTGGTGCTGATCTGGCTCACAGGTTCAGACTATAACACCCTGCTGACCATCGCCTCGGAGATGATTCTGGTACCCTATTTCTTAGTGGGTGCGTATTTGTTAAAAATCGCCACGCGTCCGGTGCACTATGTTGTGGGCGTAGGGGCCTGTATTTACGGCCTGTGGTTGTTGTATGCTTCCGGGCCGATGCATCTGCTGCTGTCGGTTGTGCTGTATGCGCCGGGTCTGCTGGTGTTTGTCTATGCCCGCCGCACGCATCAGCTGGAGAACGCGCTGAAACGCCGTGAAATGGCCTTAATCGGGCTGTTACTGGTTGCTGCCGTACCGGCAACCTGGATGTTAATGGGATAGCACTGTCTTTCCCATTGTTGAACTGTAAAGGAGAATACGATGGGAAATGCACCGCTTCGCCCAATACTGATCACCGGTGGAGGCCGCCGTATCGGCCTCGCCCTCGCCCATCACTTTCTCAACCTTCGGCATCCGGTCATTGTCAGCTACCGTACGGAATACCCGTCGATTGAGGGGCTGCGCAAAGCCGGAGCGGTCTGCATTCAGGCTGATTTTTCCACCGACGAAGGCATTCTGGCCTTTGCAGAACAGGTTAAATCCACCGCGACGGGGTTGCGTGCCGTGATCCATAATGCCAGCGCATGGTGTGCCGAGAAGCCCGGCACGTCCCTCAGCGATACGCTCTCCGCCATGCTGCAGATCCACGTTAACGCCCCTTATCTGCTTAACCACGCGCTGCAGGATCTGCTGCGCGGCCACGGGCATGCGGCGGGCGACATTATTCACTTTACCGATTATGTGGTGGAGCGCGGCAGCGACAAGCATATCGCCTACGCGGCCAGCAAAGCCGCGCTGGATAACATGACGCGCTCCTTTGCCCGCAAGCTCGCGCCTGAGGTGAAGGTGAACGCCATCGCCCCGGCGATGATTTTGTTTAACGAACACGATGATGCGGAATACCGCCAGCAGGCGCTGAATAAGTCGCTCATGAAAATAGCGCCCGGTGAGAAAGAGGTGATCGACCTGGTGGATTACCTGCTCACCAGCTGCTACGTCACCGGCAGAACCTTTGCCGTGGACGGCGGCCGCCCGCTGCGCTAGTGAAAGCGGCTCCAGAAGAAGATTAACACCCAGGCGCTGAGCCCCCAGCAGACCACTGCCCCGCCCAGCGCCAGGGGGAGCCGCAGAAAACCGGTGAAATACCACAGGGAAAGCAGGTAGAGAAAGTACGGTATGATTGACCACATGCCAAACACAATGGTCGTGCGTAGCGCTTCCGTACCCCGCTCAGAGGCCACAATATAGTGGGCAATCAGCGCAAAGGTCGGGAACAGCGGGATCAGCCCGGCAATATAGTAGTTTTTGGTTTTTGCCAGAATGCCAATCAGTAATACCACCAGCGCCCCCAGCGCGGCTTTGATCACCAGCCCCATATTTTTTCCTATAACAATCAAATAACAAGAAACGTCAGAATAACGGAAGCGGCGTTAATTTTGAAAGATTAATGGAAGGTTAAGGTTCCGCGGTGTATTTTGGCTTTTTTCACGAAAACAGACGCTGTATGAATAAGATTGTATATGTTGAAGACGAACCCGAAGTCGGGCAATTGATCGCCGCCTATCTGGGTAAACATGATATGGACGTCATTGTTGAGCCTCGCGGCGATCGTGCCGAAGAGGTGGTCGTCCGTGAAAACCCGGATTTAGTGCTGCTGGACATCATGCTGCCAGGCAAAGACGGCATGACGCTCTGCCGGGACCTGCGCGCCCGCTGGGACGGTCCTATCGTTCTGCTGACCTCACTGGACAGCGATATGAACCATATTCTGTCGCTGGAGATGGGCGCCAATGATTACATTCTGAAAACCACACCGCCTGCCGTCCTGCTGGCCCGCCTGCGCCTGCATTTGCGCCAGCACGCCAGCATCGAACGCGAAGCGTCCGCGCCGTCCCTGACGCCGCACAAAGCGTTGCGCTTCGGTACGCTGTCTATTGACCCGGTTAACCGCCAGGTCCTGCTTTCCGGCGAGCTTATCGCCCTTTCTACCGCAGACTTTGACCTGTTGTGGGAGCTGGCCACGCATGCCGGGCAAATCATGGACCGCGACGCGCTTCTGAAAAACCTCCGTGGCGTGAGCTATGACGGTATGGATCGCAGCGTTGACGTGGCGATTTCGCGATTACGCAAAAAACTACAGGATAACGCCACCGAGCCCTACCGCATTAAAACCGTGCGTAACAAGGGTTATCTGTTTGCCCCACACGCCTGGGAAACCTGATCGTCGGATAAGATAATCTGCGCGAATTGAAGGCATTGCGCGAAAACGCCCTCCTTTCGCGCATTTATTTTTACGTTTGCGCAACATTTAACTTGCTAAGCACGCAAACTATTCCATAATTAGCTTCTCGACTCTCCTTTCTTCAGCTCATCCCGCTCTTGCGATCGTTTTACTCATTTTCGCCGTGAAGCTTTCACGACATCGCTCCCAGAAATCTTGAAATGAGGATTTAAGCCCATGAATTATGTATAGCTACGATCAGGTAGAAGCGATAAAAACCAATCTTGAGTGGATTGTTAATCAGGCAACCCTTAACCACACCTCCCCCTCACGCACCGATCAAAAAGCGCTCTTTGACCTGCTGGAACTCATCCAGTATTACGAAATACTGCTGGATCTCATCAGCGAATACGGGGCGGATGTGATTGATACGCACATTGCGGAAGGCCTGGCCGTGACCGAAAAACTCATCGCCAAGGTAAAAAACAGCGCGAAAGCCATATAACACGCTCGACAGTCGTGAAAAAACCGAAAGGTTTTCATGTATATTCTGCACATAGCGTTTTTTCGGCGAGATCCAATGAAAAAGCTGTTTGTGCAGTTTAGTGTGCAGAAAATCTGCAATTTACTGGAAAGGCTATAGCTTCTCTCCCGTTCGCAAAGCTATTCACGGCTCGTCATTTTCTGGTAATCATTAGGTGTTATTCCTGTCAGGCGATAAAATACTCGCCTCATAACATCCGGCCCAGAAAAGCCACATTCAACGGCAAGTTTCTTCGCTGGCATTTTTTCCTTTTCAATCAGTACTTTTGCTCTAGATACGCGCTCGCGTTCGAGCCACTGCGCCGGGGTAAGGCCAATTTCCTGCCGAAATATCCGCGTAAGGTGCCTCTGGCTGAAGTTAATATGCTCTGCCATCACAGCAACCGTTGTCACGTCTTTAATATTCGCGATTGCCCATCTCTGGAGTTCCTGAAGAGCTGTACGGCCATCAAGCGAAAGCGTATTGCTCCTCATAAAGTGAGACTGGTTAACTGGACGCCGGAAAAACATGACCATTTGATCGGCGACTTCTGCCGCAACCTCCCTACCGAGATCTTCTTCAACAAGTCGCAGTGCCAAATCCAGGCCTGAAGTAACGCCCGCCGCCGTTCTCACTCGCCCATCGTCAACATACAACGCATCTGCCTCTACGATTATTTGGGGATGCCTGGCGGAAAGGGTTTTCGCACATGCCCAATGCGTGGTCACTCTTTTTCCATTTAGCTTTCCGGTGAGCGCCAGGAGTAATGCCCCCGTACAAACTGAACCAAACCGCTTGCTTGACTCGCAGAGTGCGTTAATTCCATCCAGCACACGGGGGTCCGGCTGGTAATAAGCAATATACGGCGCGCCGGCAACAAGGAATGTATCTGCCGTAAGCCCACCGCAGTCTGACAGGGTTACATCTGCCGTTATCTTTACGCCTGACGAAGACCGAATCACAGGATCGGTAACCGAAACAACGCGCAGCGAGTAAAAGCTGCGCTTAAGAACCCGGTTAGCCTCAGCAAACACATCTATGGGGCCACAGACATCAAGCATCTGAACGCCTGGCACCGCCAGAATAAAAACGTTATGACTCATTTTAAGTCTCCGGAGTCCTGAATCATCTCTATGTCCCATAAAGTCTTTAAAATACATTTTGGGACATTCAAGGTAAACCTTATGCTGTATACCTACAACAGAGAAGAGGAGTATTTCATGATTCGCACAACCGAAGATATCAGTATCCCGGACAGCAAAATGGCCCGTGAAGCCACCGAGTTCATTCGTGACACGGAATCCGATCTGCTTTTTAACCATTCAAGCCGCGTTTACCAATGGGCGGCTCTGGCCGGTCAGAAAAGAGAGGTTAAAGCCGATGCTGAGCTTTTGTACATTGGATGTATGTTCCATGACATTGGCCTGACTCGCGAATACTGTAGCTGCGATAAACGTTTTGAAGTAGATGGTGCAAACGAAGCACGGAAGTTTCTGGAAAGATATGGCATCGGAACTCAGGATATTGATAAGGTCTGGACAGCAATTGCCCTCCACACCACGCCGGGTATTCCGGAATTCATGGCACCGGAAATAGCGCTACTTACGGCAGGAGTAGAAATGGACGTGCTGGGAATTGATTTTGAAGTATTCTCACAGGAAGAAATCAGCGCAGTTACCCAGCGTTTCCCACGTACACCGCATTTTAAGGAGGACATTATTCAGGCCTTTTATGACGGCATCAAACACAAGCCGCACACGACATTTGGTAACGTAAAAGCGGATGTACTTGCAGACAAGGACACACTCTTCAAGCCTATGAATTTCTGCAGCATTATCCGACAGTCTCGCTGGCAAGGCTGATAACGGACAGACTGAATAGTACCTGATGGGGGCATCAGGTACTATTCAGTCATGGGGATGTTCGGATAAGAGTAATAGTGCGAAAGTCTCCTTCCGGTCAACTGACAGTATGCCAGTGAAGCCACATTGCATCGCATTGCGTCTTATCCATCCGGTACCAAAGAGTTTTTCTCCGGATTCGGGGAAGATATAAATCTAGATTTCGCAGCTTAAGTACAACTTGCTAAGAATTTCGGCATCAGCGGCGAATTGCATAAGTTTGTAAAAAATTCAACACCTTCAGAACAAACGCTCGCATCAGATTGATCATTTCAAAATTACCAGCAGTTAAATCGATTCCCTTACAGGTTTAATGCATCTGTCGATGTAAGCCATGAACGTCTATTTATCCACTCAAGGGAATAGCAGATGATTTTTCCGCTGTAGGGATATCCCTTTTAAATCCACTTACAAATGCGCTCGTGTTGGAAGAATTTCATGTATGGTATTCTTTAGTTGTTTATATTTAGTACATTGCCCACAGTAGTTACATCCTATGCTCAATTACATTGTCATTAATTAGTTAGCGAGATAAGAATGAAATCAAATGTAAAGTATACCTTTCATCACTTCGGCATCCCGTTACAGGATGGCGTTTTTGAAGGTGCATACAGCGAAAAAGCCGGGATGTATACAGTTGATAACCCAGGCCAGTTTCGTGTGCAGTGGCATAGATTTAAAGATAGTTCTCCACTCCACAATCTGATAAAAACTGTGCCTCACGTCGCCTTCAAAGTGGACAACCTGCTAAGAGCTATCGAAGATGAAGAAGTAATTCTTGGTCCCTATGAGCCCATTGACGGTTTCTTTGTTGCCATGATTAATGACAATGGCGCACCGATTGAACTCATAGAAACTACACTCTCAGATGATGAAATCTGGGGAAGAGCAAGGTCCGGTCAAGGCGACCTTTACAGGAAGTAATTTTATCTGGGAGCCGTTGTGAAAGTGGCTCTCTGTGAATACTTATTTGAAGCCTGACAAATAAATCTGAACTTCGCTCATCATCCACTCACGAGCCACACGAAGAAATTGTTTCCTACCACCAGCTTCCCACCGGGCCATTTTGCTGGCGCAATGACTAACCTCTTTCGTTTCGGTATTAATAATATGATCAAGCTTGTTCAGCCGAGAAATTGCTTCAAAACTCAAAGAGAAGACAGGCCTACCGAACGATAAAACGATCGGGCATTCGCCGCAGACGCCCCTATCAACTGCGTCATACATACGCGTGCTGGATGTTGTCGGCAGGTGCTAATCCTGCTTTTATAGCGAATCAGATGGGTGATGAGAATGCAGAGATGGTCTTCCATGTATACTCTGCGTGGATAAATGTTCTCGATAGCGATCAGGTACCATTTTTGAATCAGCGCTTTGGCGGATATGCAAATGCCCCTATAGTGCCCCTTAAGGTAAAAACAAAGTAGTTAATTACTTGATGTCCCGGTGATATTTAATGAAAAAGCTGTTTGTGCAGTTTTATCTTTTACTGTTTGTCTGCTTCCTGGTGATGACCATGCTGGTCGGCCTGGTTTATAAATTCACCGCCGAACGTGCGGGCCGGCAGTCGCTGGACGATCTGATGAAAAGCTCGCTCTATTTGATGCGCAGCGAGCTGAGAGAGATCCCGCCACACGACTGGGCGAAAACCCTGAAAGAGCTGGATCTTAATCTGTCATTCGATTTACGCATTGAGCCGTTGAAAGATTTTGAGCTGGATCCGCCCGCCATGCAGCGTCTGCGCGACGGGGACATCGTCGCGCTGGATGAGAAATACACGTTTATTCAGCGTATTCCGCGCAGCCATTACGTGCTGGCCGTCGGGCCGGTGCCCTATCTCTATTATCTGCACCAGATGCGCCTGCTGGACATGGCGCTGATGGCCTTTATCGCCATTTCGCTCGCATTTCCGGTCTTTATCTGGATGCGGCCCCACTGGCAGGACATGCTGAAGCTGGAATCCGCCGCGCAGCGTTTTGGTGAGGGGCATTTTACCGAACGCATTCATTTCGACAGCGGTTCCAGCTTTGAGCGTCTGGGCGTGGCCTTTAACCAGATGGCCGATAACATCAACGCCCTGATCGCCAGCAAGAAGCAGCTGATCGACGGAATTGCGCACGAGCTGCGCACGCCGCTGGTTCGCCTGCGCTACCGTCTGGAGATGAGCGAGAATCTGACCGAGGCAGAGAATCAGGCGCTTAACCGCGACATTGGCCAGCTTGAAGCGCTGATTGAGGAGCTGCTGACCTACGCGCGTCTCGACCGCCCGCAAAACGAGCTGAACCTCACCACGCCGGATCTGCCCGCCTGGCTGCAAACCCACATTGATGACGTTCAGAGCGTAAACCCGCAGCGCACGCTGTTGACGCGCGTCACGCCGGGTGACTACGGCGCGCTCGATATGCGCCTGATGGAGCGCGTGCTGGACAACCTGATGAACAACGCCATGCGCTACAGCGAAAGTACGCTCCAGATTGGCCTGGATTTGCAGGGCAACCGGGCCAGCCTGACGGTGGAGGACGACGGACCGGGAATTGCCCCGGAAGCGCGAGAGACCGTGTTTGAACCGTTTGTCCGCCTCGATCCCAGCCGCGATCGCGCCACCGGCGGATGCGGCCTGGGGCTGGCGATTGTCTACTCTATCGCGCAGGCGATGGGCGGCACGGTGCATTGCGAGGAGAGCGAGCTCGGCGGCGCGCGCTTCTGCTTTAGCTGGCCGGTGTACCATAACATCGCCCTTCCCGTCCCTGCCTGACCTCAACCGCACGCTGGCCTGACCCGGCGTGCTGTGCTATATGATAAGTATGTTGTAACTAATGAGAGTGTTTATGGCGAACTACGATCTCATCGAACGGCTTAACGGCACGTTTCGGGAAATAGAACACGAACTCCTGAACCTGACCGAGCGTTTGCAGGCCTGTCGCCTGCTGGCCGCGCGCGTCTTTACCCTGCCGGATGTGGCTAAGGGAGCCGAGCACGATCCGCTGGACACCATCGAGGTCGAACAGCACATCGGCAGCGCGGCCCTTGAGCTGGCGCTAAAACACTATCGTCGCCTGTTTATCCAGCAGCAGTCAGAAAACCGCAGCAGCAAGGCCGCCGTGCGCCTGCCGGGGGTCATCTGCCTGCAAACCGATGCGACATCGCGCGAAGCGCTGGAAAGCCAGATTGCGCATATCAACACCCTGAAAGCGGCCTTTGAAAAGATCATCACCGAAGAGTCCGGCCTCGCCCCTGTCGCGCGATTTGAGTGGGTGCACCGCCAGCTTCCGGGGCTGATTACCCTGAATGCCTATCGGACGCTGACGGTACTGCGTCACCCCGCTACGCTGCGCTTCGGCTGGGCGAATAAGCACATCATTAAAAACTTCACCCGGGATGAGATTCTGGCCCAGCTGGAAAAAAGCCTGAAGACGCCGCGCACCGTCGCGCCGTGGTCGCGGGAGCAGTGGATTGAGCGCCTGGAGCAGGAGTACCACAGCATCGCCTCGCTGCCGGTGGATGCGCGCCTGAAGATAAAGCGCCCGGTGAAGGTGCAGCCTATCGCTCGCGTCTGGTATTCCGGTCAGCAAAAGCAGGTGCAGTATGCCTGCCCGACGCCGCTGATTGCGCTTTACGATGCCGATCAGGGCGCGGTGGTACCCGATATCGGGGAACTGCTGAATTACGATGCTGACAATGTTCAGCACCGTTACAGACCTCAGGCGCAGCCGCTAAAGCTGATTATTCCTCGGCTGCACCTGTACGTGGCGGGATGATTATTTCAGGCTACCGACCATCGCTTCCGGGCGAACCCAGGCGTCAAACTCCGCCTCCGTGAGATAGCCCAGCGCCAGGGCGGAGGCTTTCAGCGTCAGCCCCTCTTTATGCGCTTTTTTGGCGATCTCGGCGGCCTTGTCGTAGCCAATATGGGTATTGAGCGCGGTGACCAGCATCAGAGATTCATTGAGCAGTTGGCTGATGCGTTCGCGATTGGGCTCAATCCCCACCGCGCAATGCTCGTTAAAGCTCTCCATCCCGTCCGCCAGCAGACGAACAGATTGCAGCACGTTGTGGATCACCATCGGGCGATAGACGTTCAGCTCGAAGTTGCCGGACGCACCGCCCATGTTGACGGCCACGTCGTTGCCCATCACCTGGCAGCAGAGCATGGTCATGGCTTCGCACTGGGTCGGGTTCACTTTACCCGGCATGATGGAGCTGCCCGGCTCGTTTTCCGGGATGCTGATTTCACCGATGCCGCAGCGCGGGCCCGAGGCCAGCCAGCGCACATCGTTAGCAATTTTCATCAGCGAGGCCGCCAGCCCCTTCAGCGCGCCGTGGGTGTGGACCAGCGCATCGCAGGTCGCCAGCGCTTCGAACTTATTGGGTGCCGTGACGAACGGCTGTCCGGTGATGGCAGCAAGCTCCTCCGCCACGCGCACCGCGTATTCTGGATGGGTGTTTAACCCGGTACCGACCGCCGTCCCACCGAGCGCCAGCTCCGCCAGGTGCGGCAGGCTGTTCTCGATATGCTTCAGGTTGTGTTCCAGCATCGCCACCCAGCCGGAAATCTCCTGGCCGAGCGTCAAAGGCGTGGCGTCCTGCAGGTGCGTACGGCCAATCTTGACGATGTCGCGGAAGGCCTGCGCTTTCTCGTTAAGCGTGGATTTGAGCACGTTGAGCTGCGGGATAAGCTGCTCGCGAATGGCGATTACCGCCGCCACGTGCATCGCCGTCGGGAAGACGTCGTTAGAGCTCTGGCTTTTGTTGACGTCATCGTTCGGGTGGACCTTACGTTCCATGCCGCGCACGCCGCCCAGCAGCTCGCTCGCCCGGTTCGCCAGCACTTCGTTCATGTTCATGTTGCTCTGGGTACCGGAACCGGTCTGCCAGATAGCAAGGGGAAATTCGTCAGGATACTTTCCCGCCAGCACTTCGTCTGCGGCGTTGATAATGGCGGTGGCTTTATCGTTGTCCAACAGGCCCAAATCCTGGTTCACTTTCGCGGCGGCGCGTTTGGTCAGCGCCAGCGCCTGAATCAGCGAGACGGGCATTTTTTCGGTCGAAATACGGAAGTGCTCCAGCGAACGCTGGGTTTGCGCGCCCCATAGCTTGTCGGCCGGGACGTCGATGGCGCCCATCGAGTCTTTCTCATGGCGTACCGTGGTCATTACTTTCTCCTTGATAACAAAAGAGGGATTGCTCACATGCTTAAGGGATAAGTATTGATGACTTCTGAGAAACGGTATGGCGCTTTGTGCGCTCTTTTTGATGTCGGGTGGCGGCGGCGCCACCCGTTTTTTTCAATTTACTTCACGCACGCCGAACACTGGGACGACTGGATCTGCTTGAAGAAGTCGTTGCCTTTGTCATCCACCAGGATAAACGCCGGGAAGTCTTCCACTTCGATTTTCCAGATCGCTTCCATACCCAGCTCCGGGTATTCCACGCACTCCAGGCTCTTGATGCTGCCCTGCGCCAGAACCGCCGCCGGGCCGCCGATGCTGCCGAGGTAGAAGCCGCCGTGCTTGTGGCACGCGTCCGTCACCTGCTGGCTGCGGTTGCCTTTCGCCAGCATGATCATGCTGCCGCCGTTGGCCTGCAGCTGATCAACGTACGAGTCCATACGCCCTGCCGTGGTTGGGCCTAACGAGCCGGAGGCATAGCCTTCAGGCGTTTTCGCCGGCCCCGCGTAGTAGATCGGGTGATCTTTAATGTACTGCGGCAGCCCTTCGCCGTTGTCCAGACGCTCTTTCAGCTTCGCGTGCGCAATGTCGCGGCCCACGATGATCGTGCCGTTCAGGGAGAGACGGGTCGAGACCGGATACTGAGAAAGCTGCGCCAGAATCTCTTTCATCGGACGGTTCAGGTCAACGCGAACCGCTTCCCCCTCACCCGCTTTACGCAGCGCTTCCGGGATGTATTTGCCCGGGTTATTTTCCAGCTTTTCGATCCACACGCCTTCGCGGTTGATCTTGGCCTTGATGTTGCGATCCGCAGAGCAGGAGACGCCCATCCCGACCGGACAGGAGGCACCGTGGCGCGGAAGACGGATCACGCGCACGTCGTGGGCGAAGTACTTACCGCCAAACTGCGCCCCGAGTCCCAGATTACGCGCCTCTTCCAGCAGCTCCTGCTCAAGCTGCACGTCGCGGAACGCCTGACCGTGCTCGTTACCTTCAGTAGGCAGTCCGTCGTAGTATTTGGTTGAGGCCAGCTTGACGGTTTTCAGCGTGCTTTCAGCCGAGGTTCCGCCAATCACGAAGGCGATATGGTACGGCGGGCACGCCGCGGTGCCGAGGGTACGCATCTTCTCAACCAGGTAATTTTTCAGCTTGCCCGGAGTGAGCAGCGCTTTGGTTTCCTGGTAGAGATAGGTTTTGTTGGCTGAACCGCCGCCTTTGGCGATGCAGAGGAATTTGTACTCGTCACCGTCGACGCTGTAGAGGTCAATCTGTGCAGGCAGGTTAGTGCCGGTGTTGACCTCTTTGTACATGTCCAGCGCCGCGTTTTGCGAGTAGCGCAGGTTGTCTTCGGTGTAGGTGTTGTAGACGCCGTGAGCCAGCGCCGCTTCGTCACCACCGCCGGTCCAGACGCGCTGGCCTTTTTTACCGACGATGATCGCCGTGCCGGTGTCCTGGCACGTTGGCAGAATGCCTTTCGCCGCGATATCGGAGTTACGCAGGAACTGCAGGGCAACGTACTTGTCGTTTTCGCTGGCTTCCGGGTCGCTCAGAATATCGGCAACCTGCTGCTGATGCGCGGGGCGGAGCATAAAGGAGGCATCGTGGAAAGCGTGCTGCGCCAGCAGCGTCAGCGCCTGCGGATCCACCTTGAGGATCTCGTGTCCTTCAAACTCAGAGACGGAGACGTGATCGCGGGTTAACAGGTAATACTCGGTCTGATCCTTACTGAGGGGGAAAGGATCCTGATAATGGAAGGGTTTATTCGACATTGTTCTCTCACTTACTGCTTCGGTCTGTTTATTCAGGGCAGATGTTCCGCTGCCCGGCTTAAAAGCGAGTCAGCTTATCCTACACAATTTTTTAACAAAAACTGAGACTAGTACGACTTTTTACATCCACAGGTTACTTCCACGTAGTTTATTGCTTTAATACACGGCGTTAATTCCACCTTTGAATCAGGGCTTGATAATGCAAAAACTCATTAACTCAGTGCAAAACTACGCCTGGGGAAGTAAAACTGCGTTAACGGATCTCTACGGTATCGCGAACCCGAACAACCTGCCGATGGCGGAACTGTGGATGGGGGCGCACCCGAAGAGCAGCTCAAAAATTGAAGACGCCAGCGGCCAGGTACGCAGCCTGCGTGACGTGATTGATGCCGATAAAGCCGCACTGCTGGGCGACAAGGTGGCTCAGCGCTTTGGCGAATTGCCGTTCCTGTTTAAGGTGCTGTGCGCCGACCAGCCGCTCTCCATCCAGGTTCACCCGAACAAGAAAGCGTCTGAAATCGGCTTTGCCAAAGAGAACGCGGCGGGCATCCCGCTGGACGCCGCCGAGCGTAACTACAAAGATCCAAACCACAAGCCGGAGCTGGTGTTCGCGCTGACGCCGTTCCTGGCGATGAACGCCTTCCGCGAGTTTTCAGAGATTATCTCCCTGCTGCAGCCGGTCGCGGGTGCCAACAAGGCTATTGCCCACTTCCTCGAAAACCCAAACGCGGACGCGCTCAGCCAGCTGTTTGCCAGCCTGCTGAATATGCAGGGTGAAGAGAAATCTCACGCGCTGGCGGTGCTGAAAGCGGCCCTGAACAGCCAGCAAGGGGAACCGTGGGAGACCATCCGCCTGATTTCCGAGTTTTACCCTGACGACAGCGGCCTGTTCTCCCCTCTGCTGCTGAACGTGGTGAAGCTGAACCCGGGCGAAGCGATGTTCCTGTTCGCGGAAACCCCGCACGCCTACCTGCAGGGCGTAGCGCTGGAGGTGATGGCCAACTCTGACAACGTGTTGCGCGCGGGCCTGACGCCGAAATATATCGACATCCCTGAGCTGGTTGCCAACGTGAAGTTCGTGGCGAAGCCTGCCGCGGAGCTGCTGACTCAGCCGGTGAAAAACGGCGCAGAGCTGGACTTCCCGATTCCGGTTGAGGATTTTGCGTTCTCCCTGCACGACCTCAATCAGACGGAAACGACAATCGCACAGGAAAGCGCGGCGATCCTGTTCTGCGTCGAGGGCGAAGCAACGCTGCGCAAAGGCGAGCAGCGTCTGGTTCTCCAGCCTGGCGAGTCAGCATTGGTTGCAGCCAATGAGTCCCCGGTCAGCGTGAGCGGCACCGGTCGCCTGGCGCGCGTTTTTAATAAGCTTTAAGCACTTACTGAATTTTTTAACAACTCTTGCTAAGCTAGTTGAAGGCTTAATATCTCCGGGCGGTTTTTACCGCCTGGTTTCATTTTAGGGATAGTCGCAATGAAAAAATCGGTCGTAGCGGTTGGAGTGATTGTAGCGTTAGGCGTGGTCTGGACGGGTGCCTCCTGGTTTACCGGGAAACAGCTGGAAGGCCGTCTGGCTGAGATGGTGGCGCAGGCTAACGGAGAAATTAAGCGCAGCGCGCCGGAGGCGGGTCTGGAGCTGAGCTACCAGAACTATCAGCGCGGCGTGTTCACCAGCCGCATGCAGCTGGTGGTGAAGCCGGTGGCCGGTGTGGCAAACGGCTGGCTGAAGCCGGGACAGAGCGTGGTGCTGGATGAAGTGGTAAGCCACGGTCCGCTGCCGCTGGCGCAGCTAAAGTCGTTTAACCTGATCCCGTCCATGGCGTCCGTTCATACCGTACTGGTGAATAACGACGTTACAAAACCGCTGTTTGACCTGGCGAAGAATGAATCACCTTTCGACATTAACACCCGTATTAGCTACTCCGGTGATACCAGTTCTGATATCGCGCTGAAACCGCTGAACTACGAGAAAGAGAACGAAAAAGTCGCCTTCAGCGGCGGCCATTTCAAACTTGATGCGGATCGGGACGGCAACGTCTTCTCCATGACGGGTGAAGCGGAAAGCGGCCTGGTCAACGCCGTGAACGAATATAACCAAAAAGTTCAGCTCACCTTCAACAACCTGAAAGCCGACGGCAACAGCCGTATGACCGACTTTAAAGAGCGTATCGGCGATCAGAAGCTCTCCGTGGATAAGATTGCTATCGCAATTGAAGGAAAAGAGATGGCCGTGCTGGAAGGCATGGACGTTAACGGTCAATCCGACGTATCCAAAGACGGTAAAAGCATCAATACCCAGCTGGATTACACGCTGAAGAGCCTGAAAGTGCAGAATCAGGATTTGGGCACCGGCAAGCTGTCGCTGAAGATCGGCAATATCGACGGCCAGGCATGGCACGAATTTAGCCAGAAATACAGCAAAGAGAGCCAGGCGCTGCTGACCGACGCCGCGCTGCAGCAGAACCCGGAAGTGTACCAGCAGCAGGCGATGGCGGTGCTGTTCAATAACCTGCCAATCCTGCTGAAAGGCCAGCCGGTGGTCACCGTTGCGCCGCTGAGCTGGAAAAACAGCAAAGGCGAAACCAGCTTTAACCTGTCGCTGTTCCTGAAAGATCCTGCAGCCGCCACGGGTGAACCGCAGACGCTGGCTCAGGAAGTGGATCGCAGCGTGAAGTCGCTCGACAGCAAGCTGACCATCCCGATGGATATGGCGACCGAGTTTATGACCCAGATTGCGAAGCTGGAAGGCTACGGCGATGAAGATGCCGGCAAGCTGGCGAACCAGCAGGTGAAAGGTCTGGCGGCGATGGGTCAGATGTTCCGCATCACCAAAATGGAAGACAACACCATTTCCACCAGCCTGCAATATGCCAACGGCCAGGTAACGCTGAACGGCGACAAAATGCCGCTGGAAGAGTTTGTTGGCATGTTTGGTATGCCGACGCTGGGAATGCCGGAACCGGCTGAACCCGCAGCGCCAGCCGTACCGGCGGCACCGCAGCAGTAAACGTCAAAACCCCTCGCAAGAGGGGTTTTTTATTGCCCTTATCCTTTCCATCCCTCCAGGAAATCCAGCAGCAAGGCGTTAACTTTCTCAGGCTGTTCCTCCTGAGGAAGATGGCCGCACTCGTCGATACCCTGCGCCCGCAGGTTATCCGCCATTTCAGCCCAGACGCTTTGCATATCGAAAAGCTTGCCGACCGCGTGAAAATCATTGCCCCACAGCGACATTACCGGACAGGCGATTTTCACGTCAGCGTCGGCAAGATCCTGCGCCACGTCTTCCGCGTTGGCGCGGTAGTCAGCCATCGCGCCTCGCACGGCTCCGGGCGCCTGATACGCGCGAACATAGGTGTCAAACGCCTCGCCGCTGATGGTTGACGGATCGTAGGTCCAGTCCGAGAAAAAGTGGCGCAGCCAGATATTTTCACGTCCCGCAATCAGCGCTTCCGGCAGATCGGGCACAAGATGGAACAGGAAGAACCAGTATGCTCGGGCGATGGACGCATTCAAATCGCGCGCCACGATACGGGTTGGCACGTTATCCATGACCACCAGACGATCCACCAGCTCAGGGTAATCTTTTGCAAACCGCGTCGCGACGCGCGCCCCGCGATCGTGCCCCACCAGCACCACCTTCTGTAACCCCAGCGCACGCATCAGCTCCCGGATGTCCCGGGCCATGTTCCGTTTATCATAGCCAGAAGCCGGTTTATCCGTTTCGCCATATCCTCGTAAATCCGGCGCGATGACGCGGTAGTGCCGGGACAATACAGGTATCTGGTAGCGCCAGGCATAGTTTGTTTCAGGAAAACCGTGCAGAAGAATAACCGGCGCGCCTTCACCCTCTTCAACCACAAACTGTCGAATGCCGTTTGCCGTTACGGTGTAACTTTTCATATTCATAACCTTACTTTATTTCAGCAGAGGCACGTTGGCCGCACGTTGATAAGGACCGTAATTTACAGGGTTCCAGCTATAGCCCTGCTGCCAGGCGGTGATATGCCCAATACCGGGGAAAGGCAGATGCGCAGCGGCCATCCACTCGCCGTCTTTCGCCAGGGCGTTAAACTCCTGCGCCCGGGACGAGATGGCTTTTTTCGAATCGACATCAAAGCGAATAGACACTTCAGGATGCGGGAACTGGACGGCTGGCGCATGAATCAGATCCCCAATGAAGTTAATAGCCGTCCCCTGCGACGCAAAGCGATAAACGGTACTGCCGGGCGTATGGCCAACGGCATAGGCCGTCTGGACTTCCGGGATCGGCGAAGCTGGCGGAACGAAGGTTTTAAGATGTCCGGAGGCTTTATACTCAGACAATGCTTTTCGGGCGATAGCAAAATACTCTTTCGCATTAGCCGGCGCGCTCGCTTCTTTTGCAGGATCAAGCCAGTAGTCGGCCTCCCCCTGCGGTACATAGACGGTGGCATTGGGGAACAACGCTTTACCGTCTGCATCGCTCAGGCCACACACGTGGTCAAGATGCAGGTGAGTCAGGAAAATGGTATCAACCTGCCCGGGACGATAGCCTGATGCTTTCATATTGTTAACCAACTGGCCGGCCGTTTCCGGCACGCAGTGCCCCGCTCCGCTGTCAATCATGACCAGATGTTTACCGGTGTTAACCAGGAAAGCGTTAAAAGCGGTCGGCATGCGGTCGGCATCGATTTTATGCTGAGCCAGCAGTTTACGAACCTTGTCGTCTGAAAGACCGTGGAGTAATGATGGCGAAAGGTCGTTATAGCCGTCGAACAGCGCCGTGACCTCATATTCCCCTACCGCCAGACGATAATAGCCGGGGACCTGCTGCTTCACCTGCGCAGGTGCGTCAGCCCAGGCGGCACTTACCAGTAACAGGCTGCTGAATGCCAGAACCGTTTTCAACTTTTTCATCTTCACTCCAGATTGGTATTTTTCAGGTTGTGAAGAGACTATGGCAGCGTAACGATAAATACTGTAGATATGTACTTTGATAAGGCAGCATAACGAAAAGCGATACAATGAAACTGGAAGACGTTGAAGTGTTTGTCGAAGCGATTAAGGCGGGTAGCCTGGCGGGCGCCGCGCGTCGGCTCTCAATGAGCGCCATGGCGGCGTCACGCTCTCTTAACAATCTTGAGGCTGAGCTGGGGGTCAGGCTGGTGCATCGCACCACGCGATCCCTCTCACCGACCAGCGATGGTGACGTTTTTTTGCCGCATGCGCAGGCGTTGCTGGAAGATAAAAATAACGCGCTGGCCGATCTGTTTCCTGATGGTACGCACCTGTCCGGACGCCTTCGCATTACCGCCTCAGCGGCGTTTGGACGCAAGATCGTTGCACCGATGTTGCCGCTGTTTATGCAGCAACATCCTGCCCTGCAGGTCGACCTGCTGGCAACCGATGAGCAAATTGATATTGTCGGGAAAGGCATAGACGTGGCGTTACGCATTGCACCGCTGCGCGATAACCGGTTAGTTGCACACCGCATCTGTGATAACCCCCGCGAGCTTTGCGCCAGCGCGGAGTATCTCGCCGCGTACGGTTCACCGAAATTGCTTAACGATCTGGCTGGACATAGCTGCCTGACCACCTCAGATACGACACACTGGTCGTTTGAGAAGGGTGAACAGCGCTACAAACAAAAGGTGTCAGGCCGATTCTCGGCTAACTCTATTGAGGCGATTTTCGAGGCCTGCCTGGGGGGACTCGGCATCGCAAATTTATCTCGCTGGTACGTAGAGCCTGCCATTGCTGAGGGTAAACTCGTGCGGATCGTCCTGGAAGATGCTCAGCCGGAATCGCTGGCCATTTGGGCGGTTTACCCGACCTCCCGGCTGATCCCGGCAAAAGTACGAAAATTTGTAGAAGCCCTGGAGACACATCTGACGCTCAACCCGCTTACGCAGCAGAGCTGAGTTATTTCACCGTCACCAGCCGCGCCGCCACAATCTGGTGCCCGGACTGGACATCCGTGTTGTCGATGCGCTGCATAATTCTGTCTGCCAGCGTGTAGCCCATCTCCCGCGCAGGGGTGGTAGCCCAGACGATGGGGAGATCGTCCAGCGCGTTTTCACCAACGTCGGCGAACGCCCCTAACGCCACCTGATGGCCGAAGAAGGTTTCCACCCCACCCTCGCCGCTCTGACGCCCGGCGCGGATCAGGCCAAACCAGGCACCCATGGCAATCACATCGTTGTAGCAAATCACGGCGCTGATCGTCGGATTGCTTCGCAGCAGCGCGCCTATCGCTTCCGCCGCTTTCTTCTGGCTGGATTCACACTCCACGACCCATTCGCTGTGGAACGGCAGGCCGTATTTAATCAGCGTCGCGCAGTAGCCGCCGACCCGCTCGGCGCGCGTCAGGGAGGAGCTTTTCCCTCCCAGCCAGGCAATGCGCTGATGCCCGCGGCGAATAAGATGTTCGGTCAACATTTGCGCGGCCTGCATGTTATCCGGGCGCAGCGTATCGGCCTCGTCCAGATAGCTGGCGCGCGAGGCGAACACCAGCGGCACGCCTTTTTCGGCGGCGCGCTCGCACAGTTCGCTACCCACGCCCGACGCTCCGGCGACGATCACTCCGTCAACCCCCTGGGTCAGCAGCATATCGAGACGGGAGAGAAGCTGCCCGGCCTCGCGCCCGCCGTGCAGCAGAAAGACCATCCGCCCCTGCGCTTCCAGCGCTTCGGTTAACCCGGCGGTCAGCTCCGCATAAAAAGGTGACGTCAGGTCACGGACAATCAGGCCAATCACCCCGCTTTGCCCGCCGCGCAGCGCCGACGCCTGACGGTTACGCACAAAGCCCAGCTGTTCAACCGCCTCGTTCACCCTCTGGCCGGTTGCGGGCGAGATGCGCCCTTTACCACTGAGCACGAGAGAAACGGTGCTGACGGAAACCCCCGCCGCCAGCGCGACATCGTTGATGGTGATTTTTTTCGCTACAGCCATGTGTCAGCGTGACTCCCTGAAATGAGATCGGTAAAACGTTTTATCAATACGTTATCTTTATACTACCAGTCAAAGCCTGAGAATGTGATTTAGCGAGCACTAAACTTTGATAAAACGTTTTATCTTTTCGCAGCATTGAAGCAGGCAAACTGATTTTAACTATAAAGGAGTCGTTTTATGACGGCGAAAGCAGCACAAAAAATATCGCTGTGGGAGTTTTTCCAGCAACTGGGTAAAACCTTTATGCTGCCCGTGGCGCTCCTCTCGTTCTGCGGGATCATGCTCGGGATCGGCAGCTCGCTGAGCAGTAAAGACGTTATCACGCTGATCCCGTTCCTCGGTACTCCCGTGCTGCAGGCGATCTTTATCTGGATGAGTAAGGTCGGCTCCTTCGCGTTTAGCTTCCTGCCCGTGATGTTCTGTATCGCCATCCCGCTGGGCCTGGCCCGCGAGAATAAAGGCGTCGCGGCGTTTGCCGGGTTTGTGGGTTACGCCGTGATGAACCTGGCGGTTAACTTCTGGCTGACCGCGAAAGGCATTCTGCCGACCACCGACGCAGCCGTGCTGAAGGCCAACAATATTCAGAGCGTGATTGGTATTCAGTCTATTGATACCGGGATCCTCGGAGCGGTGATCGCCGGGGTCATTATCTGGATGCTGCACGAGCGCTTCCATAATATCCGCCTGCCGGATGCTCTGGCCTTCTTCGGCGGTACCCGCTTCGTGCCGATTGTCACCCTGGTGGTCATGGGTCTGTTCGGCCTGATCATTCCCCTGATCTGGCCAGTCTTTGCGATGGGCATCAACGGCATTGGCCGCATCATCAACGGCGCGGGAGATTTTGGTCCGATGATCTTCGGCACCGGCGAGCGTCTGCTGCTGCCGTTCGGCCTGCAGCATATCCTGGTGGCCCTGATTCGCTTCACCGAAGCGGGCGGAACCATGGAGGTGTGCGGTCACGACGTGAGCGGTGCGCTGACCATCTTCCAGGCGCAGCTGAGCTGTCCGACAACCCACGGCTTCTCCGAAAGCGCCACCCGCTTCCTGTCTCAGGGTAAAATGCCGGCCTTCCTCGGCGGGCTGCCGGGTGCCGCGCTGGCGATGTACCACTGCGCGCGCCCGGAAAACCGACATAAAATTAAAGGGCTGCTGATCTCCGGCGTGATTGCCTGCGTCGTGGGCGGCACCACCGAACCTATCGAATTCCTGTTCCTGTTTGTTGCGCCGGTGCTGTATCTCATCCACGCGCTGCTGACCGGCCTGGGCTTTACCGTGATGGCAGTGCTCGGCGTCACCATCGGCAACACCGACGGCAACGTGATTGACTTCGTGGTGTTCGGGATCCTGCACGGCCTGTCAACCAAGTGGTATCTGGTGCCGGTCGTGGCGGCTATCTGGTTCGCGGTGTACTACGGTATCTTCCGCTTCGCCATCACCCGCTTTAACCTGAAAACGCCGGGCCGCGATACCGATACCGCCACCAGCGTTGAGCAGGCGGTGGCCGGTACCGTGGGCAAATCCGGGTATAACACCCCTGCCATTCTGGCTGCGCTGGGCGGTGCGGATAACATTACCTCGCTGGATAACTGCATCACCCGCCTGCGTCTGTCGGTGGCGGATATGTCAAAAGTGGATACCAACGCCCTGAAAGCCAACCGGGCCATCGGCGTGGTACAGTTAAATCAGCATAATTTGCAGGTGGTTATCGGCCCGCAGGTTCAGTCGGTGAAAGATGAGCTGGCAACCCTGATGCGAACAGTAGAAGCCTGATGCCTCAACCCCCTCTCATGAGGGGGTTTTACTTTAAGGATTAACGTCATGTTTGATTTTTCTACCGTCGTGGATCGTCACGGCACCTGGTGTACGCAGTGGGACTACGTCGCCGACCGCTTTGGCGCGGCGGATTTGCTGCCCTTCACCATCTCGGATATGGACTACGCCACCGCCCCCTGCATTACCGACGCGCTGCATCAGCGCATCAACCACGGCGTGCTGGGCTACAGCCGCTGGAAAAACGACGAGTTTCTTTCCGCTGTTGAGCACTGGTTTCGGCAGCGCTTTAACAGCCGCATTGATAAAGAAACCGTCGTTTATGGCCCTTCCGTCATCTACATGGTGTCAGAGCTGATCCGCCTCTGGTCAAAGCCCGGTGACGGCGTGGTGGTCCACACACCGGCGTACGATGCGTTTTACAACGCCATTGGAGGCAATGCGCGTCAGATTGTGGCCGTTGAGATGGAAAAGCAGGCTGCTGGCTGGCAGGGCAATATGGCGGCGCTTGAAGCGGCCCTGGCGAAACCGGAAAACAAAATTCTGCTGCTGTGCAGCCCGCAGAACCCGACCGGCAAGGTCTGGACGCGGGATGAATTGACGCAGATGGCGGAACTCTGTGAGCGCTATGATGTGGCGGTTATCAGCGATGAAATTCATATGGACATGGTCTGGGGGGCGCATCGCCACACCCCGTGGAATGCGGTAGCGCGCGGCAAATGGGCGCTTCTCACCTCCGGCTCGAAAAGCTTTAATATTCCGGCACTGACGGGCGCATACGGCCTGATCGGCGATGAAGAGAGCCGTAACGGCTATCTCAGCGCGCTAAAAGGACGGGATGGGCTCTCTTCCCCTTCCGTGCTGGCGCTGACGGCCCATATCGCCGCCTATCAGCAGGGAGAGCCGTGGCTGGATGCCTTGCGTCGTTATCTGGAAGAGAATCTGCTGTATATCGCACAGGAATTAAACAGTGCTTTTCCGAAACTGAACTGGCAGCCGCCGGAAGCAACCTATCTGGCCTGGATTGACCTGCGCCCGCTGAACATTGATGACAGGGCACTGCAAAAAGTGCTGATCGAGCAGCAAAAGGTCGCCATCATGCCGGGATACACGTACGGAAACGAGGGTAACGGCTTCGTGCGCCTTAACGCCGGCTGCCCACGCAGCAAGCTGGAACAAGGGGTGCAGCGCCTCATCGCCGGGATCAACACGCTCCTGTAATTTGTTTGCGCAACGGAATATTCCCTTGCGCAAATAGCTTTTTACCCCGTTTTGTTTTTATAATATGGCGCACTTTAACCCGAAAAGAGTGCGACCATGATTGATACACGCCTGCCCTTAACTGATATTCATCGTCACCTTGACGGTAACATTCGTGCCCAAACCATCCTCGATCTTGGCCGCCAGTTCAACTTAACGCTTCCCGCTCAGACGCTTGAGTCGTTGATCCCACACGTACAGGTTACCTCCAATGAACCTGACCTGGTCAGCTTCCTGAGCAAACTCGACTGGGGCGTGAAGATGCTGGCCTCGCTGGATGCCTGCCGCCGCGTGGCGTTTGAGAACATTGAAGACGCGGCCCGTAACGGCCTGCACTACGTTGAGCTGCGCTTCTCGCCGGGCTATATGGCGATGACCCACAGCCTGCCCGTTGCAGGCGTGGTGGAGGCCGTCATTGAAGGCGTCCGTGAAGGGTGTAAAACCTTCGACGTTCAGGCCCGCCTGATCGGCATTATGAGCCGCACGTTCGGCGAAGCCGCCTGCCTGCAGGAGCTGGAAGCGCTGCTGGCGCACCGCGATGCCATCACCGCCGTTGACCTTGCCGGCGATGAGCTGGGCTTCCCCGGCAGCCTGTTCCTCTCCCACTTCAACCGCGCGCGCGATGCCGGCTGGCACATTACCGTCCATGCGGGTGAAGCAGCGGGCCCGGAAAGCATCTGGCAGGCCATCCGCGAGCTGGGCGCCGAGCGTATCGGCCACGGCGTGAAGGCGGTAGAAGACCGCGCGCTGATGGATTTCCTGGCGGAGCAGCGCATCGGCATTGAGTCGTGCCTGACGTCCAACATTCAGACCAGCACCGTGGCAACGCTGGCGCAGCACCCGCTGAAAACGTTCCTTGAGCACGGCGTGCTGGCCTCGCTGAACACGGACGACCCGGCGGTTCAGGGCGTGGATATCATCCACGAGTACAACATCGCCGCACCGCAGGCGGGCCTGAGCCGCGAGCAGATCCGCCAGGCGCAGATCAACGGGCTGGAGATCGCCTTCCTTACGCCTGCAGAGAAGCAGGCGCTGCGGGATAAGGTGGCAACCGCGTAAACCCTTTTGCCGGGTGGCTTCGACGCCTTACCCGGCATACAAAAGCATTTAAAACTTATGCCAGACAGAGCGTGGCGCGATGTTTGGCAGATTCAATCCCCAGCTCAATCAGCTCCATAATCTGTATCGCCTGGCTGGCCGGAACCGGGTTCTCCCCCGTTCCGTTCAGCGCATCGCGGATGGCAGCATAATAAGCCGGATAGTTACCCGGGATCGTTAACAGGGTTTCCTCAACCAGCTCCTCACCTTCCGTCCGCGTCACGACGCCGTCGCGCATATCATAGCCCCAGTCTTCCTGCGGCAGACGTTCACCGTTTTTGAGGCGGTCTTCCTGCGGATCGAGGCCAAACTTCACGTAGCTCCCGCGCGTGCCGTGGATGATATAGCGGGCAGATTCCGCGGCCGCGACCATCGTGCCGTGCAGCACAATCCGCCGCTGCGGGTAACTCAACACCGCGTGGAAGTAATCGGTGGTCTGCGCACCGGGCCTGAGCTGGGCCAGATCGACCGTCATGCTCACCGGCAGGCCAAACAGATTCACGGCCTGGTCCAGCAGATGCGGAGCTAAATCGTACCAGATGCCGCTGCCCGGACCGGCCTGCTCGCGCCAGCGGTTTCTCACCTGCGGACGAAAACGGTCAAAATGCGATTCAAAAAAAACGATCTCTCCTAACGTGCCTTCCCCGAGAAGCGTTTTAACCGTCAGGAAGTCGCTGTCCCAGCGGCGGTTATGGAAAACGGACAGCACTCTGCCCAGGCTTTTTGCCAGCACCTCCAGCTCACGCGCCTGTGACAACGTCACGGTAAAGGGTTTGTCAACAACGACGTGCTTCCCGGCTTCCAGCGCGGCTTTCGCCAGCGGGAAGTGCGTGTCGTTCGGGGTGGGAATAACAATTAAATCGATATTCGGATCGTTGAAAAGGTGTTTAGGCTCGGAGACAACCGGCACTGCGGGCCAGTCAGCGTGGACTTTGGCGGCGTCGCTGCTGGATACCGCCGCCAGCGCCATTCCCGGCGTTCCGGCTATCAGAGGCGCATGAAACGTTTTGCTCGCGTACCCGTAGCCTATAAGCCCGACGCGAATGTTATCACTCATCGTGTTGTCCTCTTTTTGCGTTTCTTATTTCATACTGGCCTTTCTGGCATTGTCCTCATTAATAATGAGCCATGGCGCTTAAAATAGCAGGCTGTACCGGCTATTTTTGTTACATAGTATTAACCTTCTGATTTTGTTTAAGGGAATCGTTCCCAAAGCGCTTGCCGTCAGAGAAACAGCGCTGTAACATTTGCGACCTGTATTTATGGATAAATTACAACAGTGAATCATGGCATCAATTATTAATCGAATCATTGAATTAGCGGGATGGATTGTTCTTGGGGTTTCGGTCATTTTGCTCGGCGTAGCCAGCCATATTGATAACTACCAGCCGCCGGAGCCTGCTGCCGTCACCCATCCTAAGTAACCGGTTGCTGCTTTAAAGAGTGACATAATGTGTCAGTTTCGTATTGCCAGCCCTGGTGAACGCGGTTAACCTTCTCTTCCAGGCATCACCTTCGGTGCCTGAATTTCAGCAAAGAAAACTCCTAATTTCGTCGCGTTATCTGAGTGGGCTGTTTACGTCTGTATTAATCCGTTTATTATTCGACCGAATTACCTTAACTGGTATTACTCACTTTTATATGGAAAATTATTAATATGACAGTTCAGGACTATTTATTAAAATTTCGCAAGATCAATTCGCTTGAGAGCCTGGAAAAACTGTTTGACCATCTGAACTACACCCTGTCGGATAATCAGGACATCATCAATATGTATCGCGCCGCTGACCATCGCCGTGCGGAGCTGGTCTCCGGCGGACGCTTGTTCAACGTCGGCGAGGTGCCAAAGTCCGTATGGCGTTACGTTTTATAAGAAAGTAGCCATCCGCGCGAAATGTTATATACTCTCCGCCCTGCAAACTGGCTATACAACATTTCGCGCAGATAATGGGAGAGTTCATGACCGCAACGCCTGGAGAACGCATCGGAGGCTGGTTAATCGCCCCACTGGCATGGCTGCTGGTTGCCTTATTAAGCGCATCGCTTGCGCTGCTGCTTTATACCACCGCATTGATTACCCCTCACGCTATTCAGACCCTGATGTCGCAAAGCGTGCTGAATATAGCGATGTGGTTTGTGTCGTTCGTTTTCGCGATTGGGATGTGGTACTACACCCTGTGGCTGACTATCGCCTTCTTTAAGCGCCGCAAGAGTGTGCCTAAGCACTACATTATCTGGCTGCTGGTCTCGGTCTTGCTGGCGGTTAAAGCGTTTGCTTTCTCGCCCGTCTCTGACGCGCTTGCTGTCCGCCAGCTGCTTTTCCCGTTACTGGCCGCGGCGCTGCTGGTGCCCTATTTCAAACGTTCAACGCGTGTGAAAAACACCTTCGTGAACCCGTAATAACCTTACAGATAACCTGTTGTCGCCTGCCCCGGTTTGTCCGATAATAGGCGGCTTTTTTATTTCAGGCTAAATAATGACCGATTACTTACTGCTCTTTGTCGGCACCGTGCTGGTTAACAACTTCGTTCTGGTGAAGTTCCTTGGCCTGTGCCCGTTTATGGGCGTGTCCAAAAAGCTGGAAACAGCGATGGGCATGGGGCTGGCGACGACCTTCGTCATGACGCTGGCGTCTATCTGTGCGTGGTTGATTGACACCTGGATCCTCATCCCGCTGGGGTTAATCTATCTCCGCACGCTGGCGTTTATTCTGGTCATTGCGGTGGTGGTGCAATTTACCGAAATGGTGGTGCGTAAAACCAGCCCGGCGCTCTATCGCCTGCTGGGTATCTTCCTGCCGCTGATCACCACCAACTGTGCGGTGCTTGGCGTGGCGCTGCTGAACATCAACCTTGGCCATAACTTCATGCAGTCGGCGCTGTACGGTTTCTCCGCCGCTGTCGGTTTCTCATTTGTTATGGTGCTGTTCGCGTCGATTCGCGAACGTCTGGCAGCAGCGGACATCCCTGCGCCATTTCGCGGTAATGCCATTGCGCTGGTGACCGCGGGTTTAATGTCTCTGGCCTTTATGGGCTTTAGTGGTCTGGTGAAGTTGTAATGAGTGCTATCTGGATTGCCATCGCCTCTATCAGCGTCCTGGGGTTGGTGTTTGGCCTTATCCTGGGCTACGCCTCCCGCCGTTTCGCGGTAGAGGACGATCCTGTTGTTGAAAAAATTGATGAGCTTTTGCCGCAAAGTCAGTGTGGACAGTGCGGCTACCCAGGCTGCCGCCCTTACGCTGAAGCGGTAGGCATTCAGGGTGAAAAAATTAACCGCTGTGCGCCCGGCGGCGAAGCGGTGATGCTGAAAATTGCCGCCCTGCTTAACGTCGATCCGCAGCCCGTTGATGGCGATGCGGAAGTCCAGGAGCCGGTCCGTGCCCTCGCGGTGATCGACGAAGCAAACTGCATCGGCTGCACCAAATGTATTCAGGCCTGTCCGGTCGACGCCATTGTTGGCGCAACGCGCGCCATGCACACCGTTGTGGCGGATCTCTGCACCGGCTGTAACCTCTGCGTGGCCCCCTGCCCGACGCAATGTATAGAGCTGCGCCCGGTTGAAACGACTACCGAAAGCTGGAAGTGGGATCTTCAAACCATTCCGGTTCGCAATATTCCTGTGGAACAACATGCTTAAGTTATTTTCTGCTTTCAGAAAAGAGAAGATCTGGGACTTTGACGGCGGTATCCATCCGCCAGAGATGAAAACCCAGTCCAACGGCACGCCGCTGCGTCAAATTCCGCTGGCGACGCGTTACGTCATGCCGCTCAAGCAGCATATTGGCGCTGAGGGCGAGCTGTGCGTGAAAGAAGGCGATACGGTGCTGCGCGGTCAGCCGCTGACCTTCGGACGCGGACGTATGCTGCCGGTACACGCCCCTACTTCCGGGAAAGTGGTGGCGATTGCCCCTCATACGGTGGCGCATCCTTCCGCGTTGTCGGAACTGAGCGTGATTATTGAAGCCGACGGCGAAGATCGCTGGATTGACCGTGACGGCTGGAGCGACTACCGCAGCCAGAGCCGCGAAGCGCTCATCGAGCGTATTCATCAGTTCGGCGTCGCGGGGCTTGGCGGCGCGGGCTTCCCGACCGGCGTCAAGCTGCGCGGCGGTGGCGATAAGATTCAGACGCTGATTATCAACGCCGCCGAATGCGAGCCGTACATCACCGCCGACGATCGTCTGATGCAGGATTGCGCCGCCCAGGTGGTGGAAGGCATCCGCATCCTTGCGCACATTCTGCAGCCGCGGGAAGTGCTGATCGGTATCGAAGACAATAAACCGCAGGCTATTTCAATGCTGCGCGCCGTGCTGGCCGGTAGCCATGATATCGCCCTGCGCGTTATTCCGACCAAGTACCCCTCTGGCGGCGCAAAGCAGTTGACGCAAATCCTCACCGGCAAGCAGGTCCCGCACGGCGGACGCTCGTCGGATATCGGCGTGCTGATGCAAAACGTCGGCACCGCTTACGCCGTCAAGCGTGCGGTGATTGACGGCGAGCCGTTGACCGAGCGCGTGGTAACACTGACCGGAGAGTCTGTCTCTCGTCCGGGTAACGTGTGGGCGCGCCTCGGCACGCCGGTGCGCCATCTGCTGGAACAGGCTGAATTTTGCCCGGCCAGCGACCAGATGGTGATCATGGGCGGTCCGCTGATGGGCTTTACCCTGCCGTGGCTCGACGTTCCGGTAGTGAAAATCACCAACTGCCTGCTTGCCCCTTCCCCAACCGAAATGGGGGAGGAGCAGGAAGAGAAAGGCTGCATCCGCTGCAGCGCCTGTGCCGATGCCTGCCCGGCGGATCTCCTCCCGCAGCAGCTGTACTGGTACAGCAAAGGCCAGCTGCACGATAAGGCCAAAGCCCATAACCTGGCCGACTGCATCGAATGCGGCGCCTGCGCCTGGGTCTGCCCAAGCAACATTCCTCTGGTGCAGTATTTCCGCCAGGAGAAGGCCGAGATTTATGCCATCTCCATGGAAGAAAAACGCGCCGCGGAAGCCAAGGCACGTTTCGAAGCGCGTCAGGCGCGTCTCGAACGTGAGAAGATGGCTCGTCAGGAGCGACATAAGCAGGCCGCCGTTCAGCCTGCCGGGAAAGATCAGGATGCAATCAACGCCGCATTGGCGCGCGTTCGCGAGAAAAAAGCCAGTGCCGCCCAGACGCTGGTGATCCAGGCCGGTGAAAAACCGGATAACAGCGAAGCGATTGCCGCCCGCGAAGCGCGTAAAGCTGCGGCCCGCGCCCGTCAGGCGGAAAAAGCGCAAGCGGCGCAGCCGGAAGCTGAAATCGATCCACGCAAAGCCGCCGTCGAAGCGGCAATAGCCCGTGCCAAAGCGCGCAAGGCCGGGGAGCAGCCAGTGGTGGTTGAACAGGAACCGGTCGATCCGCGTAAAGCTGCCGTTGAAGCGGCGATTGCCCGCGCCAAAGCGCGCAAAGCAGCGCAGCAGGCGCCAGCCGCAGAACCTGAAGCACCGGTCGACCCACGCAAAGCCGCCGTTGAAGCGGCGATAGCCCGCGCCAAAGCGCGCAAAGCAGCGCAGCAGGAAGAGCAGCCGCAGGCCGCCAACGATGACCCGCGCAAGGCCGCCGTCGCCGCCGCCATTGCGCGCGTTCAGGCAAAGAAAGCCGCACAGCAAGCCGTAAACGAGGATTAAATGGTTTTCAGAATCGCAAGTTCCCCTTACACCCACAATCAGCGCCAGACCTCGCGCATCATGATGCTGATCTGCCTGGCGGCGCTACCGGGCATTGCCGTTCAGTGCTGGTTTTTCGGCTGGGGAACCCTGTTCCAGATAGCTCTTGGATGCGCCAGCGCCGTCGCGGCGGAAGCCCTCGTGCTGAAGCTGCGCAAGATGGCGGTTTCCCGCATCCTGGCCGACAACTCCGCGCTGCTGACCGGCCTGCTGCTGGCCATCAGCATTCCCCCGCTTGCCCCGTGGTGGATGGTAGTGCTCGGCACCGTGTTTGCCGTGATTATTGCCAAACAGCTCTACGGCGGCCTCGGTCATAACCCGTTTAACCCGGCGATGATTGGCTACGTGGTGCTGCTGATCTCCTTCCCGGTACAGATGACCAGCTGGCTGCCACCGCACGAGATTGCAGCCACGGTTCCCGGCTTTATGGATGCTCTGCAGGTGATCTTTACCGGCCATACGGCGCTGGGTGCTGATATGAACGCGCTGCGTATGGGCGTGGACGGTATCAGCCAGGCGACGCCGCTCGATACGTTTAAAACGTCCCTGCACGCCGGGCACAGCGTTGAGCAAATCATGAAGTCCGCCATCTACAGCGGCGTGCTGGCGGGAGCCGGCTGGCAGTGGGTCAACCTGGCGTATCTGCTGGGCGGCCTGTTCCTGTTGCAGCAGAAGGCCATCCGCTGGCATATTCCGGTCAGCTTCCTCGTGACGCTGGCGGTCTGTGCCACGCTGGGCTGGGTATTCTCTCCTGAATCGCTGGCCAGCCCGCAGATGCACCTGCTCTCCGGCGCGACCATGCTGGGTGCCTTCTTTATCCTGACGGATCCGGTGACGGCCTCAACGACTAACCGCGGACGCCTGATCTTCGGCGCGCTGGCTGGCCTGCTGGTTTGGCTCATCCGCAGCTTCGGTGGCTACCCGGACGGCGTGGCCTTTGCCGTCCTGCTCGCCAATATTACCGTTCCGCTCATCGACTATTACACGCGTCCGCGCGTGTACGGCCATCGCTAAGGGTTTCGCCATGTTAAAAACGATGCAAAAACACGGCGTCACGCTGGCTGTCTTCGCCGCGGTCCTGACGGGGCTGACGGCACTGGTTAATGCGCTGACCAAAACGACCATCGAAGAACAGGCCTCGAAGCAGCAAAAGGCGCTGTTCGATCAGGTGATCCCGTCCGATTTCTACGATAATGACCTGCAAAAAAGCTGCTTTGTGGTAGACGCGCCGCAGCTTGGGAAAGGCCCGCACCGCCTCTTTATCGCCCGCAAAGGGGATAAACCGGTCGGCGCGGTGATGGAAGCGACCGCGCCTGATGGCTATTCCGGCGCCATTCAGCTGCTCGTGGGCAGCGATTTCTCCGGTACCATCCTGGGCACCCGCGTGACGGAGCATCATGAAACGCCGGGTCTTGGCGATAAAATCGAAACCCGTCTGAGCGACTGGATTTTGCACTTTGCCGGTAAAGTGATCCATGGTGAAGATGACACCGCGTTTGCGGTGAAGAAAGACGGCGGCGAGTTTGACCAGTTCACGGGCGCAACCATCACCCCGCGGGCGGTGGTAAACGCCGTAAAACGTGCCGGGCTGTACGCTGAAACGCTGCCCGCGCAGATCAACAATCTTCCGGCCTGTGAGGAGTAATCATGAGCCAGGTTAAAGAGGTTATTGTCCAGGGATTGTGGAAGAACAACTCCGCGCTGGTACAGCTTCTGGGTATGTGCCCCCTGCTGGCGGTGACATCCACCGCCACCAACGCGCTCGGTCTGGGTCTGGCAACCACGTTGGTATTGACCCTGACCAACCTCTCCATCTCTGCCCTGCGACGCTGGACGCCGTCGGAAATTCGTATTCCGATTTACGTCATGATCATTGCGTCGGTGGTCAGTATTGTCCAGATGCTGATTAACGCCTACGCGTTTGGTCTGTACCAGTCGCTCGGGATCTTCATTCCTCTTATCGTCACCAACTGTATCGTGGTCGGGCGTGCGGAAGCGTTCGCGGTAAAAAACAGCCCGGCCATGTCGGCGCTGGATGGTTTTTCCATTGGCATGGGCGCCACGTGCGCCATGTTCGTGCTGGGCTCGCTGCGTGAAATCCTCGGCAACGGTACGCTGTTCGACGGCGCAGATGCGCTGCTGGGCGGCTGGGCTAAAGCGCTGCGCGTTGAGGTGTTTCACACCGATACGCCGTTCCTGCTGGCGATGCTACCGCCCGGCGCGTTTATTGGCCTCGGCATGATGCTGGCGATAAAATACCTGATTGATGAGAAACGTAAGCGCCGCGCGGCTGAGCGCAGCGTTCTGGAAGGGACACCCGAGAAGGCCTCATGAATAAAGAAAAGCGCATTGCGATCCTGACCCGTCTGCGGGACGAGAACCCGCACCCGACGACGGAGCTGAATTTTACCTCCCCGTTTGAGCTGCTGATCGCGGTGTTGCTCTCTGCGCAGGCGACCGACGTGAGCGTCAATAAAGCCACTGCCCTGCTCTATCCGGTCGCCAATACGCCGAAGGCCATGCTGGAGCTGGGCGTGGAAGGCGTGAAGTCCTATATCAAAACCATCGGCCTGTTTAACAGCAAAGCCGAGAACGTAATTAAGACCTGTCGGATCCTGCTGGAACAGCACGGAGGCGAAGTACCGGAAGATCGCGCCGCGCTGGAAGCCTTGCCGGGCGTGGGGCGTAAAACCGCGAACGTTGTGCTCAATACCGCGTTTGGCTGGCCGACCATCGCCGTTGATACGCATATATTCCGCGTCTCAAACCGGACCAACTTCGCCCCAGGGAAAAATGTCGAGCAGGTAGAAGAGAAGCTGTTAAAAGTGGTTCCTGCCGAATTCAAGGTTGACTGCCACCACTGGCTGATTTTGCACGGTCGTTATACCTGCATAGCCCGAAAGCCGCGCTGCGGCTCCTGCGTTATTGAAGATCTCTGCGAATATAAAGAAAAAGTCTATCCCTGACCGTCATAATCCCTTGCCAAAAGAAGGGCTACCGTTCGTTCTTCTTTTGGCCGTTATTTGTCCGCTCTTACTTTCTTCTGACTTGTCACTTGTTCGGCTCTATAACGCTCAAACAGGTTAATACTTTTTTCATAGCCAAAAATTTCTATACATCTGTGATCGCGATCACTCTGATAACGTCATGTTGATTTTTTGTAGTCAAAGTCATCGCAAACCCTTTGCCGGGCAAGATTTAAATGCGTTTAGCCGGAAGATAAGACCAGCTATTTTTCAGAATATGGGCTATATCACTACAACAAGCGGCAAATAGCAGAACATATCGCCAAAACCCCATCGCACTGGGTGTATACCAGTCGAAAAAACTACCTTTAGTTATCGTATAAAATTTAACGCTAAATAACATTTGTAGAAACCGACAATTATACCGTTCAAGATATATGTAACAGATTATTACAAACGTATTGCCAGACGGGGCAGGATAGTGAACATTACCCGCCGTTTCTCCTCCCAATATAACTATAAGGCGGATGGGCTACGGCCATCACGCTATGAACACCCCCGTTAATATGGGATGTAAAAAAAGAGGTATATGTGTCGACTGCAAACAATAAACCAACAGATGAAAGCGTGAGTCTGAACGCTTTTAAACAACCGAAAGCGTTTTATCTCATCTTCTCTATCGAGTTATGGGAGCGTTTTGGTTACTACGGCCTGCAAGGGATCATGGCGGTTTACCTGGTTAAACAGCTGGGTATGTCCGAAGCCGATTCCATCACGCTGTTCTCCTCCTTTAGTGCCCTCGTTTACGGTCTGGTTGCTATCGGCGGCTGGCTGGGTGATAAAGTTCTCGGTACTAAGCGCGTCATTATGCTGGGTGCCATTGTTCTGGCTATTGGCTATGGTCTGGTTGCATGGTCAGGACATGATGCGGCTGTGGTCTACATGGGCATGGCAACCATCGCCGTGGGTAACGGCCTGTTCAAAGCGAACCCGTCTTCCCTGCTCTCAACCTGCTACAGCAAAGATGACCCACGTCTGGACGGTGCATTTACCATGTACTACATGTCCATCAACATCGGTTCCTTCTTTTCCATGCTGGCAACCCCATGGCTGGCCGCGAAATTCGGCTGGAGCGTGGCGTTTGCGCTGAGCTTCGTGGGTATGCTGATCACCGTGGTAAACTTCCTGTTCTGCCGCAACTGGGTGAAAGACTACGGTTCAAAACCTGACTTCGAGCCTGTCCACATGGGCAAGCTGCTGGCTACCATCGTGGGCGTTGTCGTCCTGGCGGCGATCGCCACCTGGCTGCTGCACAACCAGGGTATCGCTCGTGCCGTTCTGGGCGTAGTTGCGCTGGGCATCGTGGTCATCTTCGCAAAAGAAGCGTTCGCTATGAAGGGTGCAGCCCGTCGTAAGATGATTGTGGCGTTCATTCTGATGCTGGAAGCGATTATCTTCTTCGTGCTGTACAGCCAGATGCCAACCTCTCTGAACTTCTTCGCTATTCGTAACGTTGAGCACTCTATCCTGGGTATCGCATTCGAACCCGAGCAGTTCCAGGCGCTGAACCCATTCTGGATCATGATCGGTTCCCCGATTCTGGCCGCAATCTATAACAAGATGGGCGATCGTCTGCCAATGCCGCACAAGTTCGCGGTGGGTATGGTGCTCTGCTCTGGTGCGTTCCTGGTGCTGCCGCTGGGGACAAAGTTTGCGTCCGACGCCGGTATCGTGTCCGTTAACTGGCTGATCCTGAGCTACGCGCTGCAGTCTATCGGCGAACTGATGATCTCCGGTCTGGGTCTGGCGATGGTTGCACAGCTGGTTCCACAGCGTCTGATGGGCTTCATTATGGGTAGTTGGTTCCTGACCACTGCCGGTGCGGCGATCATCGCCGGTAAGATCGCGAACCTGATGGCTGTGCCAGAAAACGTGACCGATCCGCTGCTCTCCCTGAACGTCTACGGTACCGTGTTCATGCAGATTGGTATCGCTACGGCGGTTATCGCGGCGCTGATGCTGCTGACCGCACCGAAACTGAATCGAATGACTCAGGACGACGACAAGACGGCGGAAGCGAACAAAACCGCTACCGCGTGATATTTGAGAGAAACGACAGAACAGAAGCCGCTAAGAGATTAGCGGCTTTTTTTTTGTCCCTTCGCGCACTAACATAGCTGAAACCTCAGCAAAAAGGAGTTACCGATGAAACTGTTCTACAAACCGGGCGCGTGCTCTCTTGCTTCCCATATCACCCTGCGCGAGAGCGGCAAAGATTTCACGCTGGATGGCGTTGATCTGATGAAAAAGCGCCTGGAAAACGGGGATGACTTTTTTGCGATTAACCCAAAAGGGCAGGTTCCGGCCCTGCTGTTGGATGACGGAACTCTGCTGACCGAAGGCGTGGCGATTATGCAATTCCTGGCGGACAACGTACCGGATCGCCAGCTCCTTGCCCCTACCGGCAGCGTCGCACGTTATAAAACGCTGGAGTGGTTGAACTATATCGCCACCGAGCTGCACAAAGGTTTTACCCCCCTCTTCCGCCCGGATACGCCGGAAGAGTACAAGCCGACCGTGCGAGCTCTGCTGGAGAAAAAGCTGCAGTATGTTAACGAATCGCTGAAAGACGATCAGTGGATTTGTGGTTCACGCTTCACCATTGCCGACGCGTACCTGTTTACCGTACTGCGCTGGGCGCGTGCGGTTAAGCTGAACCTGGAAGGGTTGGACCACATCGCATCGTATATGGCGCGCGTGGCGGAGCGTCCAGCGGTGGCCGCGGCGCTAAAAGCGGAAGGGTTGAATTAAGCGAGCCGTCTGTGTTGCCGGGTGGCGCTGACGCTCACCCGGCCTACGAACTCTGAACGATTATAGCCGTGTGGCGCTGAAATAGTGCTCCGGCTTCGCGATACGATCCTGTGCCGCGACCACCTGCAGTTCATATTCCTGCATCTGTTTCGTCGCAATCATGATTTCGTACACCGCTGCCGTCACGTGCTCCAGCGCGTCTCTCACCGTTGCACCCTGCAACAGTTTCACCAGCAGCAGCCCGCTGGTCACATCACCCACGCCCACCGGCTGACGCGTGCCGAAATCCACCAGCGGACGGCTGATATGCCATGCGTCATCTTTCGTCACCAGCAGCATCTCAAAACGCTCCTGGGTCAGCCCTGCGCGGGCGAGATGTTTTACCAGCACAATCTCCGGCCCCTGAGCTATCAGCTCGCGAGACGCGCGTACAGCCTCTTCTACGCTGTTAACCGGATGCTCGCAGAGGATCTCCAGCTCAATCAGGTTGGGCGCAATGATATCGCTGGCGGGCAGCGCATGGCGAACGTGAAATTCCGCTACGCCAGGCGCCACAATGCAGCCTTTCTCCGGGTGTCCCATGACGGGGTCGCAGAAATATTTTGCCGCCGGGTTTGCCGCTTTCACCTGACGCACGATGCCAAGGATGTGTTCCCCCTGCTCCGCTGAGCCGAGGTAGCCGCTCAGAACGGCGTCGCAGCGCTTGAGCTGGTCGATATCCGCAATACCCTGCACAACCTCTGTGAGATGCGAAGGCGGCATCACGCAGCCTGTCCATTTGCCGTATTGCGTGTGGTTAGAGAACTGCACGGTATTGAGAGGCCAGACGTTGGCACCGAGGCGGCGCATCGGGAATTCCGCTGCGCTATTGCCAGCATGTCCAAAGACAACGTGGGACTGAATGGCGAGGATGTTCTTCATCTTTTTCTTACCAAACCCTGAACAAACAAAAAGGGCGTGGTTTCCCACGCCCCTCGAGACTTTTACTTACTTCCAGCAGACCAGACAGTAGTTTTTCTTACCGCGGCGCAGCAGCGTGTAGCGGCCATACAGACGATCGCCGTCAACGAAGGTGTATTCCGGATCAGCCTGCTTTTCACCGTTGATGGTGATAGCGTTGGAGGCGATGGTTTTACGCGCCTGACCACGGGAAGGCTGGAGCTCAGAGTCCACCAGCGCCTGCATCAGGTCAGCTCCTTTCTCCATCTCAACCATCGGCACGCCGTCCTGCGCCAGCTGTTCGAAGTCAGCTTCGCTCAGATCGCTCAGCGTACCGTTGAACAGGCTTGCGGTGATGCGTTTTGCCGCGGCCAGGCCCTCTTCACCATGAACCAGTTTGGTCACTTCGTCCGCCAGCACGTACTGGGCACGCGGCGCTTTACCGCTGTTCTTATCTTCCTCTTCCAGCGCATTGATCTCGGCAATGTCCATGAAGGTGAAGAACTTCAGGAAGCGGTAAACATCGGCATCCGCCGTGTTGATCCAGAACTGATAGAATTTGTACGGGCTGGTTTTCTTCGGATCGAGCCATACCGCGCCGCCTTCGGTTTTACCGAATTTGGTGCCGTCTGCTTTGGTGATCAGTGGAACGGTCAGGCCGAAGACCTGGTTCTGATGCAGACGACGGGTCAGGTCGATACCGGAGGTGATGTTCCCCCACTGGTCAGAGCCGCCTATCTGCAGAGAGACGCCGTGCAGCTTGTTCAGGCAGGCAAAGTCATAGCCCTGCAGCAGGTTGTAGGAGAACTCGGTAAAGGAGATACCCTGATCGTCACGGTTCAGACGCTGCTTGACCGCTTCTTTGTTAATCATCTGGTTAACAGAGAAGTGCTTGCCGATGTCACGCAGGAAGGTCAGCACGTTCATGCCGCCAAACCAGTCGTAGTTGTTAGCAGCAATGGCAGAGTTATCACCACAGTTGAAGTCGAGGAACGGTGCAACCTGTTTGCGGATCTTATCCACCCACTCCTGCACGGTATCTTCGGTGTTCAGCTTACGCTCCGCGGCTTTAAAGCTCGGGTCACCAATCAGACCGGTCGCGCCGCCCACCAGGGCAACAGGCTTATGGCCCGCCATCTGGAAGCGTTTCAGGCATAACAATGGAACAAGATGCCCCAAATGCAAGCTGTCAGCGGTGGGATCGAAGCCGCAATAGAGCGCGATCGGGCCTTGCGCCAGTCGCTCTGCTAACGCTTCCTCGTCCGTCACCTGGGCCACGAGGCCCCGCTCTTGCAATTGTTTAATCAAGTTACTGCTTGCCATCAAATTCTCCATGTATAAACGACTGCACCTTTGCCGGTACACGACTTTTCGCCTGATGCGAAAGGACCATAGAATAAAGCGCAAGCGCGGTGTACGCTAGCGCTTAAATCAACAAATTTCGGGGATTACGGGGCCAGTCTGTCGATTTTCCAGCCGCCATTCTCGCGCTGGTATAAAAAGCGGTCATGCAGGCGATGCTCACCGCCCTGCCAGAATTCCATCTGCTCAATCGGAATGCGGAAGCCGCCCCAGAAGCTCGGCAGCGGAATTTCCCCCTGCTGGAACTTCTGTTTCAGCTCCAGGAATTTACTTTCCAGCACGCCGCGGGCAGAGATCCGGCTGGACTGTTTTGATACCCAGGCGCCAATCTGGCTGTCGCGCGGGCGGCTGTGGAAATACTTCACCACCTCAAGGGTCGAGAGACGTTCCGCTTTACCGGTGACCATCACCTGACGTTCAAGCATATGCCACGGGAACAGCAGGCTGATGCGCGGGTTGTTTTCTAAGTGGTGCGCCTTGCGGCTACCCAGATTGGTATAGAACACCAGCCCTTTCTCGTCGTAATGCTTAAGCAAGACGATGCGCTGATACGGTTGACCGTGTTCATCTACCGTCGCGACGACCATGGCCGTTGGGTCGGCCAGCTTCGCGTCGCAGGCCTGTTTCAGCCAGCGCTCAAAAAGCACGAGGGGTTCAGCGGGAAGATCCTGGCGACGCAGGCCGCCTTTGGTGTATTCACGGCGCAGATGCGCAATTTGCTGCAGTTCGTCGTTATCTGACATGGCGTTAGCTGATCTTGAGATTGGGTGGCGCTATTGTGCGCCGCCCCTGTAAAAATCTCAACGCTTCGGATTTTCAAGCTGGCAGTTGTTCAGCACAATGCGGTCGCGTTTGTAGACCGTGGCGCTGTCGCCTTTCGACCAGAAGACATAGATGCCGTCCGAATAACGCGCCCCGGAGGCCGAGATACCCTGTTTAAGGGTTAGCAGCTTGTTATCGTAAACGAAGCTGGCTTCCTGACGCGGGTTATTCAGCTTCACGGTCAGCGGTTTTTCATCGCAGCGATACTCCAGCGTATCGGTCTGCATGCGCTCAAGGAACTGGTTATAGACGGTGCATCCTGACAGCAATAAAGGCGCGGCAATAAGAAGAAGTTTTTTCATGGGCGTATTCCGAAGACTTTCCTGGTCCTGGAGGGCATGGCTGCCCCCCTGTTTTATTCCATTCTAACGACGAGCCGCCGCGCTGAATTTCAGTTAACTCTGATTATGACGAGGATTTGCAGGGAAAATCGCCCCGAGGACGCTGGCCTCGCGCGCGCCGGTTACCGACGGCAAATTCCCTGGCAGCCCGGCGATGGTGCGCCAGGCAAGCCAGGCGAAAGCCAGCGCTTCCATATCATCCCCGCTGATGCCGGCCTCGTCCGTCGTGGTCACCTCGGTGCCCGGCAGCAGCCCGGCAAGACGCGCCATCACCAGCGGGTTTCGGCTTCCCCCGCCGCACACCAGCAGGCGTTCGCAGCCGCCGCTGAGCAGCACTTGCTCAGAGATCGACACGGCCGTTAATTCGGCAAGCGTCGCCTGGACATCCTGCGGGGCGAGTGCCGGGAACAGCGCAAGCTGGCGCTCGAGCCAGCCAAAGTTGAAGTATTCTCGTCCCGTGCTTTTCGGCGCCGGTAAGGCAAAATAAGGGTCGCTGAGCATGGACTGCAGCAGCGGGAGAACCACTTTACCCTCGCTCGCCCACTCGGCGTTTTTATCGTACGGTTGACCGCACTGCCGCCAGATCCAGGCATCCATTAACATATTCCCCGGGCCGGTATCGTAGCCGCGAACGGGCTGCCCCGGAATAAGCATCGAGAGGTTAGCAATCCCGCCTATGTTGAGCACCATGCGGCGTTCTGTTGGGTGCGCCAGCAACGCCTGATGGAAGGCAGGCACCAGCGGCGCGCCCTGGCCGCCAAGCGCAATATCGCGGCGACGAAAATCCCCGACGACCGTTACGCCCGTCTTCGCCACAATCTGGTTGTTATCGCCGATTTGCAACGTATTCGGCGCGTCGCCAGTCGGCTCATGCCAGACGGTTTGTCCGTGACACCCGATGGCGACCACATCCTGGGGACGAAGATGTTCTTTTTGCATTAACGCCTGCACCGCATCCGCAAACAGCGCCCCCAGCCGAACATCAAGTTGACCAAGCTGGGAGAGGGTTAACTGCTGCCCCTGACAGATGCTCAGAATGTCCTCTTTTAGCGAAAGGGGGATTGGCCAGGTCAGGCTCGCCTGCTGTGCCACCATATGTTCGTCAATGGCGGCCAGAACGACATCTACCCCATCCAGACTGGTGCCCGACATCACACCAATGTAGCGACCCGATTTCATGCGCTTTCCTTACGTTGCGTGGGCTAAGGATATCCACTCAACCATAAACAGCGCTCCTTTGCCATCCGACGATAATATTTTTTAACAATGTCTTGCCGGTATGGCGAGTGGCTCCTGTTTATGTCTCGTTAAGTCAAATTCAAGTACAATTTTCTTATTGTTAGTGCAAAGATATGAACTATGGCTCTTTATGCCATATAATTTAGCCATAACGGATGCCTCCAGATGGGCGTTTTTGGTGAACAGGAGATTCAAATGATTGTACGTGTACTGGGCGTTTCGCTGATTGGTTTAACCCTGGCTGGCTGTGTGAACGACAGCTCGCTGTCTGGCGACGTTTACAGCGCTTCTGAAGCAAAACAGGTTCAGAGCGTGACTTACGGTACCGTTGTTAACGCCCGTCCTGTACAAATTCAGGGTGGTGATGAAAACAACGTGATGGGCGCAATCGGCGGTGCTGTACTGGGTGGTTTCCTGGGTAATACCGTTGGCGGCGGCACGGGCCGTTCTCTGGCAACCGCAGCGGGCGCTGTAGCGGGTGGTGTCGCGGGTCAGGGCGTTCAGGGCGCGATGAACAAAACCCAGGGTGTAGAGCTGGAAATTCGTAAAGACGACGGCAGCACCATTATGGTTGTTCAGAAGCAGGGCAACACCCGCTTCTCTGCGGGTCAACGCGTCGTGCTGGCGAGCAACGGCAGCCAGGTTACCGTTTCTCCGCGTTAATTAAAAATGGATGTGGTCTTCAGGCCACATCCATTAACAATATATATCACCCCCACAAATATATTTACAAAATATATTCACCACACACATTATTAAACGCGCCATATATTGTTTCTGCGCAAAGTATTTAGCGTGCTAATTGATTAAACTCTTCGCAATCATCTCTTCATAATTATTTTAATTTGTAAAACTTTATATGCTTGCGAATAGTCGTTCTGTAAAAGGTCGTTATATCTCGTTCTGTTTCGGTTGCTTTGTCGTCATCGGAATATTACAGGCTTTATTTTCAAAACTGGTTGACTGGGTTCCGTCCTTTTCGCCTCTTTTGTTCCCCACACTCACCATTTTTTTACTCGTGTTTCACCTGTTTATTGCCTGTTTTATGGCGATGAAATACTGGTGTGATAAGCGGCGGCTCTATCTGATTGCCATCTCATTTGCCTTTGCCGGTTCGGCCTTGCTGATGGTCGGAACATTGACCAGCTTTCCGGCGTGGCTGGATCTCTATCAATTCAACGTTGTGAACTACAACGATGCGATGATCTACTATATGTTCCGCCACCTCTTAATGGCGGTGCTGATGATCGTTTCGGCATTACTTTATCCCACGCGCAATCTGCCCCTTTCACGGCTGGCGCATATCATCATCGTTAGCGGTTCATTTCTTTTTACCGCATGTATGGTGATTCTGGCCTGGATGTATTCCAGCCATTCCCCGTTTTTATCCCTCGATCTGGTTGATAATGAAACGCGGCAGTTTATGGTTCTCTGGAGCCACAGCATTAATATTTCATTAATCGTTTTCTGGGTCGTGACACTAGCCACGCTGATGTTTATTACGCGCGTGCGTAATCTGTTCTGGGTAGGCGGTAATTTTCTGTGTGTCTGCTATGTCGTCACGCTCGCTATGCTGTTGGTAGGCGGACATGCAGAAGATATATCCTGGTATCGTGCTCGATTATTTGAAACCGTCGCGACGCTGATTATTATTTTTGTGCTGCTCTATGATGTCTTCAGGTTGTATCGTGACTCCCATTTGAAGTATCAGCAGTCGTATCAAAATTCGATTCGCGATCCGCTCACGCGCCTTTATAACCGCAGCTACTTTTATGAATCGTTAAACCAGGCGCTGGGCATCGCCAAACCCAGCCGCCCGGTTTCGGTTATCGTCAGCGATCTCGATCGTTTCAAGCGTATCAACGACAACTACGGTCACCTGCAGGGAGATAAAGTCCTGCAGTTTGTCGCCAATCTGCTGATGGACTCCGTACGTCCGCAGGATATCGCAGCGCGAATCGGCGGCGAAGAGTTTGTCCTGATGCTGGCAAACACCTCCGCAGAAGACGCATATCAGGTGGCGGAGCGCATTCGGTTGAAGCTAAGCGGTTTTGATAAAATTAGCAGCGAGGGTCAGTTACCAGAGCCGATTACCATCAGCATGGGGGTGTTTACGGCAACCTCTTCGTCGGTAAGCGCAGAAGCGTGCGTGGAAAGTGCCGATAAGGCGATGTATGAAGCGAAAGAGACGGGCCGTAACCGCGTCGTTGTCTTTAAGTAAAAACAAGGCCTTGCAGATGCAAGGCCGTGTTGTCTGGTCAGTCGCGAGACTGTAGCTCGTGAATGTTTTGCTCAAGGCGCGCAATGAGGCTGATGAGCATTTCCAGCTCCGTCGGTGAAACCCCTGAAAGGATTTCACCGCGCGTTTTGGCGATCACCGCTTCCATTTCAGTGATGATAGGCGCCGCTTTCTCCGTCAGCTTAATGCGCTTGGCGCGACGATCGCTGGCGCAGGTTTGCCGGGAGATCAGTCCCTTCTCTTCCAGTTGGTCAAGCGTGCGCACCAGCGACGGTTGCTCAATGCCTATCGCTTTAGCCAGTTGAATTTGCGACTGGTCGGGCGGCAGCTGATGAATGTTGTGCAACGTGACCCAATGCGTCTGCGTCAGTTCCAGAGGTTTCAGGCGATGGTCAATCAGAGCACGCCAGACGCGTACCAACCTTGCCAGATCAGAACCTAATGGCGATTCCAATTTCATCTCCTTATAATTAGCTTGCTAAGTTATTATACTGATTTTAGAATAGTGTGCAGCATTTGTATTGGCAAAACAAATGCAATACTGCATTCATCGGACTCAAAAGTATGACTTACACTGAATTATGATGCTTCTTCATACTCAGACAAGCCAACGCGGCATTCTGTTCACTGCAAAGGATTTCTGCCTGTGATCTTTTTTCATCGCTCAGAAGGTTTACCCCTTCAGGACCTGATCTTCGGTGCGTCAGTCTACTTTCCTCCCCTGTTTAAAGCCGTGCTGGTGGGCTTTGTTCTCTGGCTCATCGCGCATCGCCTGCTTCGCGACTGGATGTACTCCGGCGAAATCTGGCACCCCATGCTGATGGATCTCTCCCTGTTTGCCCTCTCCGTATGCCTGGGCCTTGCTGTTCTGATCGTGTGGTGAATATGCCTCTGAAAACGCTGAAGTACTTTTCCACCCTGTTCGTTCTTGTCCTCGCCCTGGCTGCTGGATGGTGGTTGTGGAATTATTATATGCAGTCCCCCTGGACCCGTGATGGCAAAGTTCGCGCTGAGCAGGTCAGCATCACCCCCCAGGTCTCGGGAAGTATCACAACGCTGCTGGTTAAGGATAACCAGTACGTTAAAAAGGGAGAGGTGTTATTCCGCATCGACGACACCCCGTATCACATTGCGATTCTGAACGCCCAGGCGCAGCTGGCAAAAGCCCAGTCTGACCTTGCAAAGGCCAATAATGAGGCCAATCGCCGCCGTCACCTGTCGAAAAACTATATCTCCGCGGAAGATTTAGATACCGCCAATATTAACGTCAAGGCCATGCAGGCAAGCGTCAACGTGGCTGAGGCCACGCTGAAGCAGGCGCAGTGGGAGTTAACCCAAACCGTGGTCACCGCCCCCGTCGACGGATGGGTGACCAACCTCTCCGCCCGGGTGGGAAATTATGCCACCGCCGGTCAGCCGGTTTTTGCGCTCGTCGACAGCCACTCGTTCTACGTCGTGGGCTATTTCGAAGAGACCAAGCTTCGTCATATCCATGAAGGCGCACCCGCCGCCATAACGCTGTATAGTGGCCCGCAAAAGTTACAGGGTCACGTTTCCAGCATTGGCCGCGCCATTTACGATCAAAGCGTTGAAACGGATTCCGGGCTGGTGCCGGACATCAAGCCGAACGTACCGTGGGTGCGCCTGGCTCAACGCGTGCCTGTGCGCGTGGAGTTTGACCGTTTACCCGAGGACATCACGCTGGTTTCCGGCACCACCTGCACTGTCTCTATCGGAACCCGTTAATGAAGCTGCAGGCGCTCTCCTGGCAAAACACGCCGTGGATGAAAGCGACGCGCCCCCAGTGGCGCTACGCGCTGCGTAACGGCATTGCCATGTGCCTGGCGCTGACTGTCGCCTATTATCTGAACCTGGATGAACCCTACTGGGCGATGACCTCCGCGGCGGTGGTAAGCTTCCCCACCGTTGGCGGGGTGATCAGCAAAAGCCTTGGCCGTATCGCAGGTAGCCTGCTGGGCGCCACCGCGGCGTTAATTATTGCGGGCCATACGCTGAACGATCCGTGGCTGTTCCTGCTGAGCATGGCGGCATGGCTGGGTTGCTGTACCTGGGCCTGCGCCCATTTCACCAATAACGTGGCCTATGCTTTCCAGCTGGCGGGCTATACCGCCGCCATTATCGCCTTCCCGGTCGTCAACGTGCTCGACACCACCGAGCTATGGGATATCGCACAGGCGCGCGTCTGCGAAGTCATTGTCGGGATCCTCTGCGGCGGATTTATGATGATGATCCTGCCCAGCACCTCTGACGGCACTGCGCTTATCACTGCGCTGAAAACCATGCATACCCGGCTGCTGGAACATGCGAGCCTGCTGTGGCAACCGGATACAAGCGATGACATCCGCCTCGCGCATGAAAAGGTTATCGGGCAGATCCTGACCATGAATCTGTTGCGAATTCAGGCGTTCTGGAGCCATTACCGTTTTCGCCGTCAGAACACGCTGCTTAACTATTTGCTGCACCAGCAGCTGCGCATGACCAGCGCTATCTCCAGCCTGCGCCGAATGCTGCTCAACTGGCCGACACCGCCAGAAAACACTCGCGCGGTAATCGAAACCCTGCTCGCGGCGCTCGCGCGACCGGATGCGGACATCTATACCGTCGCGAAGATTATCGCCCCGCTCGCCCCGGTGGATGAGTTTGATTATCGCCATCGCGCCTTCTGGCAGCGGCTGAATTACTTTTGTCGGCTATACCTGCGCAGCAGCCGCTGGATTAAGGCGGTTGAGAATGCTACCCCGGTCACGGAGTTCGCCGTTCCCGGCAGCCCGGCTCTCGCACGTCACACCGATTATCTGGAAGCGCTGTGGAGCGGTTTTCGCACCTTCAGCGCACTGATGCTGGTGGGGGCGTGGAGCATTACCACGCAGTGGGAGTCAGGTTCTGCGGCGTTAACGCTTGCCGCTATCAGCTGCGTGCTTTACTCCGTCGCGGCCTCGCCGTTTAACTCGCTTACGCTGCTGCTGCGAACGCTTGTTTTGCTATCACTGTTCAGTTTTGTGGTGAAGTTTGGCCTGATGGTGCAGATAAGCGATCTCTGGCAGTTTCTGCTATTCCTGTTTCCGCTGTTAACTACGATGCAGCTCCTTAAGCTGCAAATGCCGAAACTGGCGGGTCTGTGGGGGCAGCTGATTGTCTTTATGGGCTCGTTTATCTCCGTGACGAATCCGCCTGTGTATGATTACGCCGCTTTTCTGAATGACAACCTGGCAAAGATCCTTGGCGTCGGGCTGGCGTGGCTGGCCTTCGCGGTGTTGCGTCCCGGCTCTGACGCACGCAAAAGCCGTCGACATATCCGTGAATTGCGCAGAGGGTTTGTCGACCAGCTCAGCCGCAAGCCGCATCTGCAAGAAAGCGAGTATGAATCGCTGGTTTATCACCACGTTAGCCAGTTAAATAACAGCCAGGACGCGCTGTCCCGACGCTGGCTGCTGCGCTGGGGGGTGGTGCTGTTGAACTGCTCGCACGTGGTCTGGCAGCTTCGCGCATGGGAAACTCGCTCCGATCCGCTGTCGCAGGTACGTGATGTGTGTATCTCTCTGCTACGCGATGTGATGAGCGAGCGCGGCGTTCAGCAGCGGCCTCTGGAGGCCACGCTGGCTGAACTGCAGCGGATCTGCGACACCCTTGCCCGGCATCATCTTCCCGCAGCCCGCGATTTGGCCTCGATAATCTGGCGCCTGCACTGCTCGCTGTCGCAGCTGGAACAGGCGCCCCCGCCAGGAACGATTGGGGATCAGATTACGCCGCAGGCATAGCGCGCCCCGCCGCCGCCAAGCGGTTTAGGCTGATCGGACATGTTATCGCCGCCCACATGGATCATCAGCGCTTTGCCTTTGACCTCATCCAGCTTTTTCAGCCGCGGGGCCACGACCGGATCCGTGGCTTTACCGTCATTGTTTACCACCAGCACCGGCAAGTCGCCCAGGTGTCCCATACCTTCAGGCCCTTCATGTTTACCTGAATTCTGCGGGTCGAGGTGGCCCCCTGCTGCTTCCGCTGCCGACGGTTTACCCTCTTTCATGGCTGGCTGACAGCTCCCTTTGGCATGAACATGGAAGCCGTGTTCGCCCGGCGGGAGTGCTTTAAGATCGGGTGCGAATTCCAGCCCTTTATCGGTCTCGGTGATTTTCACCGTCCCGATGGACTGACCCACACCCTGTGAGGTGACGAGATTCATTTCTACTTCGTCGCTGGCTGCCTGCGCCCCTGCGCAAACAACCAGCGTGACCAATGCCAGAGTAAAACGCTTCATATGACCTCCGCTGGTTATTTTTTGCCCCTTAAGTGTATACCAGGGGCACAGATTTCACCGGAAAGTCACCTTCTTGCGGTTTAAGGCACGTCGTAACCCAGCGCGGCCTTGCGGATGCGGAACCACTGCTGGCGGGTCATCTGCAGCTCTTCGGCGGCCAGCGCGGAACGGACGCGTTCAATTTTCCCGGAGCCAATAATCGGCAGCGGTTTTGACGGCAGACGCAGGATCCAGGCGTAAACCACCTGCTCTATGCTCTGGGCGTTCAGCTCGCGGGCGATGGTTTCCAGCTCATTGCGCAGCGGCAGGAACGCATCATCATTAAACAGGCGTCCACCGCCGAGGCACGACCAGGCCATCGGGTGAATGCGCAGCTGCTGCAGCTGGTCGAGCGTACCATCCAGCAGCAGCGGCTGATGAACCGGGGAGATCTCAACCTGGTTAGTGGCGAGCGTAAACGGCAGACGAGACTGAAGCAGGGCAAACTGGGCCGGGGTAAAGTTGGAGACGCCGAAGTGACGCACCTTCCCGCTCTGATGCAGGCTCAGGAAGGCTTCCGCCACCTCGTCGGCATCCATGAGCGGGTCCGGACGGTGAATCAGCAGCAGGTCGATACGATCGGTTGCCAGATTGACCAGCGACTGCTCGGCGCTCTTGATGATATGGGCGCTGTCGGTGATGTAGTGGCCGAGGGCATGCTCCGGTTTGGCCGTGGTGGCAATACCGCATTTGGTAACGATCTCCATGCGCTCCCGGAGTGCCGGAACCAGCTTGAGCGCCTCGCCAAAGGCGGCTTCACACTGATAGCCACCGTAAATATCCGCATGATCGACGGTTGTTACCCCTAAATCGATATGCTCTTCAATAAAGCTTGCCAACTGGAGGGGGGACATATTCCAGTCCATCAGGCGCCAGTAGCCCATCACAAAACGGGAGAATTCTGGCCCCTGGGGGGCAAGGGTAATACGCTGAACCATAACATTTTCCTCAAGGACGTGATGTCATGAGTATACGCAATTACCGCATTAAAACAGTGAAGGTTGCTGGGGTTCTTCGGTCTCAGAGGCTTTGTTTGCGCGGATTTTGCGCAGAAGTCGCTGTCTGCAGAGGCGCAGCACATCCTGCTTTTGCGTGTCGCTGAAGTTTTGCCAGTTGAAACGCTCGTCACGGGTACGCATGCACCCGCGGCAATAACCGCGTTCATCGGACTGACAAATCCCCCGGCACGGGCTCTGGATGGGGAAAAACTCCAGTTGCTCTGCCACACTCACCTCCGGTTAACCTCTCTCACCTACAGTGAAGACGCTAAAAGCGCCGCGTGCAAGGGCTTTACCACAGTTTTGTGGCATTAAGGTTTCACTAATCTTCCCTCTTTATACTCGCCACATCATGACAATGACAGGTTTTACGATCGATGTGGTTAAGTAAAAAGTTACAATGTAACGACATAAAATTTACTCTGGGCTGTGCACTCTTTTTTACTCTGCTTAACGGGCTGTTTATCCAGCGCAGCTGGGCCATTATTGCCCCTGCGCATCTGCACGATATTCTCTTCGCCGCATCCGTGCCGGTGGTGCTGTTTTGTGGCTGGGTCATTGTATTTAGCCTGCTCAATATCCCGTATATCCGTAAGCCGCTGATGATCGTCTTAACTGTCGGGTGCGCTGCGGCAACTTACTTTATGTTTACCTACGGCGCGGTCATCGATCAGAACATGATTGTGAACGTGTTCGAAACTAACTCCCAGGAAGCCACCGCGCTGGTGACCCCGCAGATGATTCTGTGGATTGTCATAGCCGGTCTTGTTCCATCCCTGATGCTGGCGCTGACCCGCATTCGTACCGGCAAATGGTGGTACGCCCTGCTGACGCGTGTTGCCGCGATGCTCGGTGCCCTGCTGGTGATTATTCTTATCGCCGCAGTGTTTTATAAAGATTACGCGTCGCTGTTCCGCAATAACAAAAGCATCGTCAAAATGGTCACTCCGGCGAACTACGTCAGCGCCGTGGTGAAATACAGCAAGATGCGCTGGTTTGCCGGCGATCAAACGCTGGTGCGGATTGGCGAAGATGCGCACAAAGGCGCGCTGATTACGGGTCAGCAGAAGAAAACCGTTCTGGTGCTGGTCATCGGCGAAGCGTCGCGCGCGGCGAACTACTCCCTCAATGGCTACGGGCGTGAAACCAACCCCGAGCTGAAAAAGCAGGATGTGATTAACTTCCCGCAGGCCTCCTCGTGCGGCACTGAAACCGCCGTATCCGTTCCGTGCATGTTCTCCGGTATGACGCGCAGCAAATACGATGCCGACCTGGCGCACCATCAGGAAGGGCTGCTCGACGTACTCAACCATGCGGGTATCAACCTCCTTTGGCGCGACAACGACGGTGGCTGTAAAGGTGCCTGCGATCGTATTCCCCATACCGACATGACGCAGTGGAAGCTGGATCAGTTCTGCAAAGACCAGTCCTGTATTGATGACGTGAATTTCTACCGCCTGGACAACGTGCTGGACGGTCTGAAGCAGGACACGGTGCTGGTTATCCACCTGATGGGCAGCCACGGCCCGGCGTACTATCGACGTTACCCGGATAATTTCCGTAAATTCACCCCCACCTGCGACACCAACGAAATTCAGGATTGCGACCATCAGGCGCTGATGAACACCTATGACAATACCATCCTGTATACCGACAGCATGGTCAGCAAAACCATTGATGCGCTGAAAGCCCGTCAGGCGAACATGAACACCGCGCTGATTTACCTCTCGGATCACGGGGAATCGCTCGGTGAAAGCGGTATTTATCTGCACGGCACGCCGTACATGCTGGCGCCGGAGCAGCAGACGCACATTCCGTTTATGTTCTGGCTGTCCCCGGACTATGCGAAAAACTTTGGCATCAACGCGCAGTGTTTACGCGACCACGCAGCAAAAAATGCGGTTTCGCAGGACAATTTATTCTCGACGGTGCTGGGCATGATGGACGTTAAATCAAGCGTTTATCAGCAACAGCTGGACATTCTGAATGCGTGTCGCCGGTAACAGCGCTTGCATTAGACCGAACGGTCTATTAGAGTGAATCCATGAGCAGAAATACTGAACACGACACGCGCGAACATCTCCTGGCGACCGGCGAGCGGCTGTGCATGCACCGCGGCTTCACCGGTATGGGGTTGAGCGAGCTATTAAAAACCGCTGAGGTACCGAAAGGGTCGTTTTATCACTACTTTCGGTCCAAAGAGGCCTTTGGCGTGGCGATGCTGGAGCGGCACTATGCTGCTTACCACCAGCGCCTCGCGACCCACTTCGCCACGGGGGAAGGTAACTATCGGGATCGTGTTCTGAACTACTACCAGGAAACGCTGAACCAGTTCTGTCAGCAGGGCATTATCAGCGGATGCCTGACGGTTAAACTCTCTGCCGAAGTGTGCGATCTCTCAGAAGATATGCGCACTGCAATGGATAAAGGCGCCAGCGGCGTTATCGCCCTGCTGGCGCAGGCGCTGGCGAAGGGGCGCGAAGAAAATACGCTCGCCTTCCCCGGGGATCCCTTAACGCAGGCTCAGGTGCTCTACTCCCTCTGGTTAGGCGCCAACCTGCAGGCTAAAATTTCTCGCAGTGCCGTGCCGCTCGAAAGCGCGCTGGCACATGTGATAAGTACGATTACTGCGCCTGGCGCTTAGCAGGCGTTTTTATTTACGTTATTACTAGTCGACTGGTCTACTCAGGAGTCGTTATGTCAGCTGAAAAATTATTTACCCCCTTAAAAGTGGGTGCCGTCACCGCGCCAAACCGCGTGTTTATGGCTCCGCTTACCCGTCTGCGCAGCATTGAGCCGGGTGATATCCCAACCCCACTGATGGGTGAATACTATCGTCAGCGCGCCAGCTCTGGCCTGATCATCACTGAAGCCACGCAGATTTCTGCTCAGGCCAAGGGATATGCGGGTGCGCCGGGGCTGCACAGCCCGGAGCAGATCGCCGCATGGCAGAAAATCACCGCGGGCGTTCACGCTGAAGACGGTCGCATTGCAGTCCAGCTGTGGCATACCGGTCGTATCTCCCACAGCAGCATTCAGCCTGGCGGTCAGGCGCCGGTTTCAGCGTCTGCCCTGAACGCGAACACCCGCACCTCCCTGCGCGATGAAAACGGCAACGCGATCCGCGTCGACACCTCTACGCCACGCGCGCTGGAGCTGGATGAGATCCCGGGTATCGTGAACGATTTCCGTCAGGCCGTGGCCAACGCCCGCGAAGCCGGTTTTGACCTGGTTGAGCTGCACTCCGCTCACGGTTACCTGCTGCACCAGTTCCTGTCACCGTCGTCTAACCATCGCACCGACCAGTACGGCGGCAGCGTCGAAAACCGCGCCCGCCTGGTGCTGGAAGTGGTTGACGCCGTTTGTCAGGAGTGGAGCCCGGACCGTATCGGTATCCGCGTCTCCCCAATCGGTACGTTCCAGAACGTCGACAACGGTCCGAATGAAGAAGCGGACGCGCTGTATCTGATTGAAGAGCTGGCGAAGCGCGGCATTGCCTATCTGCACATGTCCGAGCCGGACTGGGCCGGCGGTAAGCCTTATACGGAAGCCTTCCGTCAGAAAGTGCGCGAGCGCTTCCACGGGGTGATCATCGGTGCGGGTGCTTATACCCCTGAGAAAGCCGAAGATCTGATTAATAAAGGGCTGATCGACACCGTGGCGTTTGGCCGCGACTATATTGCCAACCCGGATCTGGTTGCTCGACTGCAGCAGAAAGCGGCCCTGAACCCGCAGCGTCCTGAGAGCTTCTACGGCGGCGGCGCGGAAGGCTACACCGACTACCCTTCACTGTAATCTCGCCATTGTTCATTGATAGCGGCGACACTTCGCCGCTATACTAAAACATCGTTTCTGTTCAAAAAAATAGTCTATTCCATTGGTTAATGAGGAAATTATGCGCCTACTTCACACCATGCTGCGCGTTGGCGATCTGCAACGTTCTATCGATTTCTACACTAACGTCCTGGGCATGAAGCTGCTGCGCACCAGCGAAAACCCGGAATACAAATACTCGCTGGCGTTCGTGGGTTACGGCCCGGAAACGGATGAAGCTGTCATTGAACTGACCTACAACTGGGGCGTGGACAGCTATGAGCTGGGCACCGCCTACGGCCATATCGCGCTGGAAGTGGATAACGCGGCCGAGGCGTGTGAACGCATTCGCAGCAACGGCGGTAACGTCACGCGCGAAGCCGGCCCGGTAAAAGGCGGCACCACCGTTATTGCCTTTGTAGAAGATCCGGACGGTTACAAGATCGAGCTGATTGAAGCCAAAGACGCGGGTCGCGGTCTGGGCAACTGATCCCTCAGGGCGCAACATGCGCCCGTAGTTTTACTGCATCACCCTGCAAAATTTGCCATAATGCGCACTGCTTTTTCCCCTTGTAAGAGACCCTGATGTCCGATAACGCTCAATTTAGCGGTCTGTGCGACCGTTTTCGTGGTTTTTATCCCGTTGTCATTGATGTAGAAACAGCCGGATTTAACGCTAAAACCGATGCGCTGCTCGAAATTGCCGCCATCACGCTGAAGATGGATGAACAGGGCTGGCTTACACCGGACACCACGCTGCATTTCCACATTGAACCTTTCGAAGGGGCAAACTTACAGCCGGAGGCGCTGGCGTTTAACGGTATCGATCCGCATAACCCGCTGCGTGGTGCAGTCAGTGAATATGATGCGCTGCACGCCATATTTAAAATGGTGCGTAAAGGCATGAAAGAGAGCAACTGCAGCCGCGCCATCATGGTAGCCCATAACGCCACCTTCGATCACAGCTTTACCATGGCCGCAGCCGAACGCGCGTCGCTCAAACGCAACCCTTTCCACCCGTTCGTGACCTTCGACACCGCTGCGCTAAGCGGCCTGGCGCTGGGACAAACGGTTTTATCCAAAGCCTGCATTACGGCGGGTATACCGTTTGACGGTACCCAGGCGCACTCCGCCTTATACGATACAGAGCGCACCGCAGAGCTGTTCTGTGAGATCGTCAACCGCTGGAAGCGTCTGGGCGGCTGGCCGCTGCCGATGGGCGACAGTGAAGAATAAAAAAAAGCGACCTCTTCAGGTCGCTTTTTTATTAACGCAGAAAATTACTCTGCGTCCGGCTCTTCCGTTTTGTACTTCGCCGCCGTCTCTTTGATCAGCTGCTGCAGTTCGCCGCGCTGATACATCTCAATCAGGATATCGCAGCCGCCCACCAGTTCGCCGTCTACCCACAGCTGCGGGAAGGTCGGCCAGTTAGCGTATTTTGGCAGCTCAGCGCGGATGTCCGGGTTCTGCAGGATATCAACGTAAGCAAAACGCTCACCACAGGCTGACAGCGCCTGAACCGCTTGCGCGGAGAAGCCGCAGCTTGGCAGCTTCGGAGAACCTTTCATATACAGCAGAATCGGGTTTTCAGCGATCTGGCGCTGGATTTTTTCAATAGTGGTGCTCATGTCTTGCTTCCTTTAACTTCTGTTACGGCAGTAGTCTGACATTGTAGCGGGTCAGGCTGGCATCGGAAAATAACATTTTCGTCACGTTTATATATTTTACCCCGACTCCACAAAAGTTGCATTGCAAATGGTGTTTACCCCTTCGCCCGTCAGGGTTTTGCTTAGGGAGTGAACAATTGTGCGTCAGAACGATGAATTTTTTTGCACTTGCTAACGAAACACGTTTTTAGATTGAAAAATGCTATTAACTTCTCGGGTTTTTATGGATTAGAATCGACGGGCTTTGTAAATCACACGCGGGTATTATTGATGACCTGCATATATCAGGGGACTGCCCAGTGGCGCGGATAACTAAAATCTCGATCACGCTCTGTGCTTTACTGTTTACATCTCTCACGTTAACGCCAGCGGCAAACGCCTCTCAGCAGGCGCGGCAATCTGCTGTACAAAAAAGCCATCTGGTGAAAGCCACAGAACGTAAGAAAAAAACCAGCAACAAGAACGACAAGAAAAAAACCACCGCTCAGACTAAACAAACCGCTTCCAGCAAGACGAAAACAAAATCTTCCCGCACTACCCGCACCGCCAAAAATAAAGCTTCGCAGACCGCCGCTAACCTCGTTACAGAAAAATGCATTACCCGTAAAGGCCATAAAGCAAAATGCACGAAGGTAACAAAGCTGGCGGATGTGCATAAAGTGCGTGTGCAAAAAGCGCAAAAAACCGCGATGAATAAACTGATGGGGCAGATTGGCAAACCTTATCGTTGGGGCGGCAGTTCGCCGCGTACCGGTTTCGACTGCAGCGGCCTCGTCTATTACGCTTATAAAGATCTGGTTAAATTCCGTATTCCACGTACCGCCAATGAGATGTATCACCTGCGCGATGCGTCACCGGTTAACCGGGGGGAGCTGGAAAACGGCGACCTGGTCTTCTTCCGCACTCAGGGTCGCGGTACGGCTGACCACGTGGGCGTCTACGTCGGCAACGGGAAATTCATCCAGTCTCCGCGCAGCGGTCAGGACATTCAGATCACCTCGCTCAGTGAAGATTACTGGGTACGTCACTACGTCGGCGCGCGTCGCGTCATGACGCCAAAAACCATTCGTTAATCCCTGCCCTGCCGCATCTGCGGCAGGGTAAGTTCCTCTTTTGCATACCCTTTCAATTTGCTATCCTGTCCTTGTTGTCTGTAGGGTTATTGGCAACACAAAATACAATAAGGAGAGAAGCAATGTCGTTCGAATTACCTGCACTACCGTATGCAAAAGACGCCCTGGCACCGCACATTTCTGCGGAAACCCTGGAATACCACTACGGCAAGCATCATCAGACGTACGTCACTAACCTGAACAACCTCATCAAGGGCACCGATTTTGAAGGCAAAACGCTGGAAGAGATCGTTCGCAGCTCAGAGGGTGGCGTTTTTAACAACGCGGCTCAGGTGTGGAACCACACTTTCTACTGGCACTGCCTGGCGCCGAATGCCGGTGGCGAACCTGCCGGTGAACTGGCAGCCGCCATCAACGCCGCCTTTGGCAGCTTTGCAGAGTTTAAAGCGAAGTTTACCGATGCCGCCATCAAGAACTTCGGTTCTGGCTGGACGTGGCTGGTAAAAGAGGCGGATGGCAAACTGGCTATCGTGTCCACGTCTAACGCGGGCACCCCGCTGACCACCAGCGCTACGCCGCTGATGACAGTGGACGTGTGGGAACATGCTTACTACATTGATTACCGCAATGCGCGCCCGAACTACCTGGAGCACTTCTGGGCTCTGGTTAACTGGGAATTTGTCGCGAAGAATTTCGCCGCGTAAGAGACACGCAGAAGGGGTAACCCTTCTGCGTTTTTGCTTATTCAGCCGTGCAAACCGCTTCAGGCTGTTTACGGCCGGACATCATCACCAGCAGCAGGCCGAGCGCGGCAATAATCGCCCCCATCACCGGCACAAAACTGTACCCCAGACCGCCTGAAATCACGGCGCCTCCGGCGGCGGCGCCCAGCGCATTGCCGAGGTTGAACGCCCCGATATTCACGGAAGACGAGAGACCCGGCGCCTCATGGGCGACACGCATCACGCGCATCTGCAGCGGCGGCACCACGGCAAAGGTGGCAGCGCCCCAGACAACCATCGCAATCGCCGCGCCGAATTCATTCTGCGCCAGCCACGGGATCGCGACCATAATGACAATCAGCAGGGTTAAAAAGCCCTTCAGCGTGCCGCTCACGGAACGGTCAGCAAATTTCCCGCCGAGATAGTTGCCAATCGAGAAGCCGACGCCAATCAGCACCAGCATCGCGGTAACAAAGAGTGGCGTTGCGTGGGTAATGTCGTGTAAGACCGGCGAAATGTAGGTGTAGAGGGTAAACATCGCTCCTGCCCCCAGCACGGTGGTCAGCAGCGCGGAAAGTACCTGCGGACGCATCAGCACCGACAGCTCTCTGCGTACATCAGGGCGTTCACCCGCACTGCCTTTTGGCAGGGAGAAGAACAACGCCGCCATCGCGACCACGCCCAGTCCGGCCGTCGCCAGGAAGGACATCCGCCAGCCAATGACCTCACCCAGCCAGGTTGCCGCAGGAACACCGCCGATGTTAGCGATGGTCAGCCCCATAAACATGGTGGCCACGGCGCTGGCCTGCTTGTGTTTTGGCACCACGCTTGCGGCCACGACCGAGCCCAGACCAAAGAAGGCACCGTGGTTGAGGCTGGTCAGAATGCGCGACAGCATCAGAGTGGTGTAATCCGGCGAAATGGCCGAAAGCACGTTGCCCAGGGTGAAAATCGCCATCAGGAAAATCAGCGCATTGCGGCGCGCGCGGTGCGAAAGCAAAAGCGTCATCAGCGGCGCTCCCACCATCACGCCGATGGCGTAGGCGCTGATTAACATCCCGGCGGCCGGGATCGAGACGTCCACGCCCCGGGCGATAACGGGCAGTAACCCCATCGGGGAGAATTCAGTGGTGCCAATCCCAAAAGCGCCAATCGCCAGGGCCAGCAGGGGAAAATTGATTTTCATGCGTCAACTCCGGATGCCGTGTCATGTGGTGACACAGAACAAAGAAGCGGAAAGCATGACATCAATCACAAAAAATGAGAAGTTAACAAAATGGCAAAAGATTTTTGCCAGAGAAGTAACAATCGGAGCGTTCGGGAGGGAGAAGGCTCTCCCCCCGCGTAAATCAATGCAGCGCAGCCGTCAGGCCAGCCGCCACAATCAGCGCCAGCACAATAACGGTGGTGAACAGCGAAAACTTCAGATCGGAACTCATCAATTTTTCTCCTTTTAATCCCCCCACGAAAAGTGAGCTTGCTCATTTTTGCACAGTTTACGTCAAAAATCTTCCTGGATTTAAGCTGATAAACACTTTACCTCTTCCCCTTTTCATCAAGATAGGCCAAAATTCCACGCTAAATTTATTAGCGTACCGGCCATTGACCCCCTCCTGACGTCCCGTGTCGTTTTCCCGGCGTGCCGCAATTCAAAATTGCGTGATAAGGGTGAGAGAAGGCAAACGTTTACCTTCAAGTTTTTCAGGAGTTTAGGATATGGTCTGGAGTGACATTTAATGGCAACAATTAAAGACGTAGCAAAACGCGCAAACGTTTCCACTACAACCGTATCACATGTAATTAACAAAACCCGTTTTGTGGCGGAAGAGACGCGCAACGCCGTCTGGGCAGCGATCAAAGAGCTGCACTACTCGCCAAGCGCGGTTGCGCGCAGCCTCAAGGTTAATCACACCAAGTCTATTGGTCTGCTGGCGACCAGCAGCGAAGCAGCCTATTTTGCCGAGATCATTGAAGCGGTAGAAAAAAACTGCTTCCAGAAAGGCTATACCCTGATTCTCGGCAACGCCTGGAACAGCATTGAAAAACAGCGCGCCTACCTGTCGATGATGGCGCAAAAGCGCGTGGACGGCCTGCTGGTGATGTGTTCAGAGTACCCGGAATCCGTGCTGTCGATGCTGGAAGAGTATCGCCATATCCCTATGGTGGTGATGGACTGGGGCGAAGCGCGCGCCGACTTCACCGACTCCGTTATCGATAACGCCTTCGAAGGCGGTTACATGGCGGGCCGTTATCTGATCGAACGCGGCCACCGCGAGATTGGCGTGATCCCGGGCCCGCTGGAACGCAACACCGGCGCGGGCCGCCTGGCTGGTTTTATGAAAGCGATGGAAGAAGCGCTAATCACCGTGCCGGAAAACTGGATCGTGCAGGGCGACTTTGAGCCGGAATCAGGCTACCGCGCGATGCAGCAGATCGTCTCCCAGCCGCACCGTCCAACCGCCGTCTTCTGCGGGGGCGATATCATGGCGATGGGCGCCCTCTGTGCGGCCGACGAGCTGGGTCTGCGCGTACCGCAGGACATCTCCGTGATCGGGTATGACAACGTGCGCAACGCGCGCTTCTTCACGCCAGCGTTGACCACCATTCACCAGCCGAAAGATTCACTGGGTGAAACCGCCTTCAATATGCTGCTGGACAGGATCGTCAACAAGCGTGAAGAGTCGCAGTCCATTGAAGTTCACCCTCGCCTCATCGAACGCCGTTCCGTTGCGGATGGCCCGTTCCGCGACTACCGTCGTTAATTTCATTGCGGAGCCAGTCAGTCTGGCTCCCGCAGCCACTCCCGGTTAAGCGTTTCGCTGTCCCCCAGATAGTCCAGCAGCCAGGCCATCGCCGGCGAGACATCATTTTGTTGCCAGGTGAGGCAGCAGGCCGCATCCGGGAACGGATTCTCCAGCGTTAGCTCAACCCACTCACCGGTGTCGATTCGCGGACGTGCAAAATGGGCGGGCACCATGCCTACGCAGAGCCCGGCACTGAGGCACGTCGCCGATGATCCCCAGTCGGGGGCGACAACCCGCCGCTGGTTGTCCAGCAGCCAGGTAATTCGCTTCGGCAGCGAGCGGGAGGTATCTTCCAGCACCAGCGACGGCCAGCTGCGCAGCGTATCGTCGCTCAGCGGCCCTTCCGTCGCCGCCAGCGGATGATCGCTTGCCACCACGCATTTCCAGCTCAGCATCCCCATATCGCGAAAGGCGTAACGTCCCCCGACCGGGATCGCCTGGGTCGCGCCAATCGCCATCTCTACCCTGCCGTCCGCCAGCGCATCCCAGACGCCGTTGAACACCTCCTGCGAGACCCGCAGTTCTACGTCAGAGAAATGCCGATAAAAATCGACAATCATCTGCCGGGTGCGCTCGGGCTTAACGATGTTATCCACCGCAATGGAAAGGTGCCCCCGCCAGCCGTTCGCGATCTGCTGGCATTGCTCGCGGGTGATCTGCATTTTTTTGATAACAGAACGCCCTTCCTTCAAAAACCATGCCCCTGCGGGCGTTAATTCAACATCACGATGCCGCCGTTCAAACAGCGGTACCGCCAGCCATTCCTCAAGCTGTCGCACCGTATAGCTGATGGCTGAAGGGACGCGGTGCAACTCCTGCGCCGCTCCGCTAAAGCTGCCGTTACGCGCGACAGCATCGACCACTTCAAGAGAATAATCTGACCACATTTTCTGCCTGCAAAAAATTTGAATGCACCCGCCAAATATTAGCGTTTCACAAGCGGCTTTGCACTCCCTACACTCAGCGCCAACATATACCTGCCTCCTCAGGAGAATAAAACAGTGCAACCCAGGAAAGGTTTTTTAGTCTGGCTCGGCGGCTTAAGCGTGCTGGGCTTTTTGGCCACCGATATGTACCTGCCGGCGTTTGCCGCCATGCAGGAAGATTTGCAAACCCCTGCCGCCGCCATCAGCGCCAGCCTGAGCCTGTTCCTGGCCGGTTTTGCCTTCGCACAGCTGCTCTGGGGACCGCTTTCGGATCGTTTTGGGCGTAAACCGGTGCTGCTGCTGGGGCTGGCCATTTTTGCCGTGGGCTGCCTGGGGATGCTATGGGTTCGCGATGCCACCTGGCTGCTGGTGCTGCGGTTTGTTCAGGCGGTCGGCGTCTGTGCCGCGGCCGTGACCTGGCAGGCGCTGGTCACCGACTACTACCCCGCGAACCGCACTAACCGTATTTTCGCCACCATCATGCCGCTGGTGGGGCTCTCACCGGCCCTCGCCCCGCTGCTGGGAAGCTGGATCCTCGCGCACTTTGACTGGCAGGCCATCTTTGCCACGCTGTTTGCCATTACGCTGGTGCTGATGCTGCCGGCGTTCGCCCTCAAGCCCGCGCATAAAAAAGAGGCGCCCGCAGACGCGAAGCCGATTACCTTCACCTCCCTGCTGAGCGCGAAAGCGTATCGCGGCAACGTTCTGATCTATGCCGCCTGCTCGGCGAGCTTCTTCGCGTGGCTGACCGGCTCGCCGTTTATTCTGCACGATATGGGCTATAGCCCGGCGGCCATTGGCCTGAGCTACGTTCCGCAGACCATCGCGTTCCTGGTGGGCGGGTACGGCTGTCGCGCGGCGCTGCAAAAATGGGAAGGCCAGCAGATGCTGCCGTGGCTGCTGGTGCTCTATGCGCTGAGCGTCATTGGCACCTGGGCCGTTGGCTTTATTCCGGGCGCGGGTCTGGCCGAAATATTGATTCCATTCTGCGTGATGGCCATCGCGAACGGGGCGATCTACCCTATCGTTGTGGCGCAGGCACTGCGTCCGTTCCCGCAGGCGACAGGCCGCGCGGCTGCGCTGCAGAACACCCTGCAGCTGGGGCTGTGCTTCCTGGCAAGCCTGGTGGTCTCCGCGCTGATTGCCACGCCGCTGCTGACGACAACCAGCGTGATGCTGGCTACCGTTGCGCTGGCCGTCATAGGCTATCGCATGCAGGCTTCCGCGCAGGATGAGAGCACGCAGGTAGAAACCTCGCATGCCTAATCGCGCCAGAAACTATGTTAATTTTCAGTGATTAGGTTGCTAAGAATTTTCTATTGAATCACCAAATTTTGAGGCCTATACTAAATTTGGTTCGATTAAATACGATAAATATTATGTGTTAACGGGAGCCGGAGTGCTCCCGTTTTACCATGGAAGGCATTTCGGCAAGGGTTATCTCCCTTCCTCTGTTCTACGTCGGATACTAGCCTCGCGGTATTTACCGTGAGATTTCTCACAAACCAAAAAAGCGTCTACGCTGTTTTAAGGTTCTGATCACAGTAGGGTGATGGAGAAGCTATGAGTTCATCGTGTATAGAAGAAGTCAGCGTTCCGGACGATAACTGGTCCCGGATCGTCAGTGAACTGTTAGGTCGGGCAGGCATCACTATCAACGGATCATCCCCATCGGATCCTCAGGTTAAACATCCCGATTTTTTTAAACGCGTGTTGCGCGAGGGGTCGCTAGGCCTGGGGGAAAGCTATATGGACGGCTGGTGGGAATGCGAACGGCTGGATACTTTTTTCGCCAGCGTGCTGCGTGCTGGTCTGGAAAAACAGCTCCCCCGTAATCTTAAAGACACCCTGCGTGTCGCCTCTGCCCGTCTCTTTAACCTGCAAAGTAAAAAGCGTGCCTGGATCGTCGGCAAAGAGCATTATGATCTCGGCAACGATCTGTTCAGCCGCATGCTGGACCCCTTCATGCAATACTCCTGCGCCTACTGGAAAGAGGCGTCGACGCTTGAAGAGGCTCAGCAGGCCAAGCTGCGCCTGATTAGCGAGAAATTGCAGTTGCAGCCCGGTATGCGCGTGCTGGATATTGGCTGCGGCTGGGGCGGGCTGGCGTATTTTATGGCGAAGCACTACGGCGTCAGCGTGGTCGGCGTCACCATTTCCGCTGAACAGCAAAAAATGGCGCAGGAGCGGTGCCTGGGGTTTGATGTGGATATCCGCCTGCAGGATTACCGGGATCTGAACGAACAGTTTGACCGGGTCGTTTCCGTGGGCATGTTCGAGCACGTCGGGCCGAAAAATTACGACACCTATTTCGAGGTGGTGGACCGTAATCTGAAACCGGACGGTATTTTCCTGCTGCACACCATCGGCTCTAAGCGGACCGACAATAACGTTGACCCGTGGATCAACAAATACATCTTTCCGAATGGCTGTTTACCGTCCGTACGCCAGATTGCCAACGCCAGCGAATCCCATTTCGTGATGGAAGACTGGCATAACTTCGGCGCGGATTACGACACCACGTTAATGGCGTGGCATGCACGTTTTCAGGAAGCCTGGCCTGAAATTGCGGACAACTATTCTGAACGATTCAAGCGGATGTTTAGCTATTATCTGAATGCCTGCGCGGGGGCGTTTCGCGCGCGAGATATTCAGCTCTGGCAGGTTGTTTTTAGCCGTGGGATTGAACACGGCTTGCGGGTCGCACGCTAGAAAAATAACCCCGGCCAGCCGGGGTTATTTTTTATTCTTCTTCTACAGCTTTAATTATTGCGGCTTCTTTTGCGGCCAGCACGCGCTCAACGGTATCTACAACCGCCTGGGTTTGCGGATCGATTTCGATATTCACGCGATGCCCCAGTTTTTTCGTACCCAGCGTGGTGCGCTGCAGCGTCTCGGGAATTAAATGCACGCAAAAACGCGTCGGAGTAACTTCTCCCACCGTCAGACTAATCCCATCAATGCCAATAAACCCTTTATAGAGGATGTATTTCATTAATGACGGGTCCTGCACTTTAAACCAGATTTGACGGTTATTTTCTGATGTGACGATTTTCGCCACTTCGGCGGTGGTCATGATGTGCCCGGACATCAGATGGCCGCCAATCTCGTCGCTGAACTTCGCCGCGCGCTCAACGTTGACGGTGTCCCCCACCACCAGCTCGCCCAGGTTGGTAATACGCAGCGTCTCTTTCATTAAATCAAAGCTAATCTGGTTGCCATTAATTTCGGTGACGGTCAGGCAGCAGCCGTTATGGGCAACCGAGGCGCCAGTTTCGATGCCGTCGAGCATATATTCCGGCAGCTCTACAACATGAGTACGAAAATTAGGTTTTTCATCAATGGACACCACTTTGGCGGTGCCCTGCACAATACCAGTAAACATGCTTACAACTCCTGTTTTTTCCGGACGGTGGTGACACCGTTTAATCCCACCACAATAACAGTTGGAAAAACAGGTTGCCAGCGGAGCGCATTTTCTGGCGATTTTTTCACTAGATAAATAGCTAAAGCCCGCTACAATAGCTGGCACCCCCCTGCATTTTCTTCTTGCTGCCCGTTTCGGCGGCTTTTTTAGTCTCTCATATAACTACAAAATAAAGGTGTTCACGTGCAGAAGTACATGAATGAAGCGCGCCAGCTATTGGCACTGGCTATACCAGTGATCGTCGCGCAGGTGGCCCAGACCGCAATGGGATTTGTGGATACGGTAATGGCGGGTGGCTACAGCGCCACCGATATGGCGGCCGTTGCCATCGGCACGTCAATCTGGCTGCCGGCCATCCTGTTCGGCCACGGTCTGCTGCTCGCCCTCACCCCGGTTATCGCTCAGCTTAATGGCTCGGGTCGTCGCGAGCGTATTGCCCATCAGGTCCGCCAGGGTTTCTGGCTGGCAGGGTTTGTCTCCGTGCTGATTATGGTCGTGCTCTGGAACGCGGGTCATATCATCCGCGCCATGCATAATATTGACCCGGCGCTGGCAGACAAAGCCGTGGGCTATCTGCGCGCCCTGCTCTGGGGTGCGCCCGGCTACCTCTTTTTCCAGGTCGCCCGTAACCAGTGTGAAGGGCTGGCGAAAACCAAGCCCGGCATGGTGATGGGCTTTATCGGCCTGCTGGTGAATATTCCGGTGAACTACATCTTTATCTACGGCCATTTCGGCATGCCGGAGCTGGGCGGCGTCGGTTGCGGCGTGGCGACGGCCGCCGTTTACTGGGTCATGTTCTTCTCTATGCTTACTTTTGTGAAGCGCGCCCGCTCCATGCGCGATATTCGTAACGAGAACAGATTCAGCACGCCGGACTGGAACATCATGACGCGCCTGGTGCAGCTGGGGCTGCCGATTGCCCTTGCGCTGTTCTTTGAGGTGACCCTGTTTGCCGTGGTCGCCCTGCTGGTCTCCCCGCTGGGCATTGTGGACGTCGCCGGGCACCAGATCGCGCTGAACTTCAGCTCTCTGATGTTTGTTCTGCCCATGTCGCTGGCCGCGGCAGTGACGATCAGCGTGGGTTTCCGCCTGGGGCAAGGCTCGACGCTTGATGCGCAAACCGCCGCGCGCACCGGATTAGGCGTTGGCGTCTGCATGGCCATTTGCACGGCGCTTTTTACCGTGGCGCTGCGCGAGCAAATTGCCCTGCTCTATAACGATAATCCGGAGGTCGTCACGCTGGCATCGCACCTGATGCTGCTGGCCGCGATTTACCAGATTTCTGACTCCATTCAGGTGATTGGCAGCGGCGTATTGCGCGGCTATAAAGACACGCGTTCGATCTTCTTTATTACCTTTATCGCCTACTGGGTGCTGGGTCTGCCTACTGGCTACGTGTTGGCGCTGACCGATCTGGTCGTTGATCGCATGGGGCCAGCCGGATTCTGGATGGGCTTTATCATCGGACTGACGTCGGCGGCGATCATGATGATGATGCGCATGCGCTTCCTGCAGCGCCAGCCGTCAACGGTAATTTTGCAGCGCGCTGCGCGTTAACTACGCAGTAGCCGCCAGCTGGCGGCTACTTTCTCTTCACTTTGCGCGGTAATGAAGCAATCGCGTGAAATCAGAGAGAAAAATGCGTTTTCCCTCTTGCCTCCTTGATGCTGTGCCGCTAATATTCGTCCCCGTTGTCACCGACAACACGTTGCGTTCATAGCTCAGTTGGTTAGAGCACCACCTTGACATGGTGGGGGTCGTTGGTTCGAGTCCAATTGAACGCACCATTCTGCGTCCGTAGCTCAGTTGGTTAGAGCACCACCTTGACATGGTGGGGGTCGGTGGTTCGAGTCCACTCGGACGCACCATTTCAGTCCTGAAATGGTGCAAATTCTCTCCTTTTACCCTGAATTTTCTTAATCGCTTATTTTCATCATTATTCTCCTGCTACGCTTTTCTTATGGAATAAATACAGGAAGCGCGTCAATGAAGAATATCGCGATTATCGGCTCCGGCCCTACAGGGATTTACACCTTTTATCATCTGCTTAATAACAGCACCCCGCTCTCCGTATCCGTCTTCGAACAGGCCGATGAAGCCGGCGTGGGCATGCCCTATAACGACGACGATAATTCCCGGCTGATGCTGGCGAACATTGCGAGCATAGAAATCCCGCCCATTTTTATGACCTACCTCGACTGGCTCAAGGAACAGAGCGACACCCATCTGGCGCGCTTTAAGGTTGATAAAGCCAGCCTGCATGACCGGCAGTTCCTGCCCAGACTCCTGTTGGGAGAGTATTTTCGCGACAGCTTGCGTTCAATCGTGAAAGAGGCAAAAAAGCTGGGGTTCCAGGTTGCGGTCCATGAATCCGCGAAGGTAACGGACATCATCCCCTCGACAACCGGCGTAACGCTTTCCGTCAACGACACCACTTTGCCCGAACAGTTCGACCTGGCGGTTATCGCCACCGGCCACGTCTGGCCAGATGAGGAGGAAGCCACGCGCACGTTCTTCCCCAGCCCGTGGTCGGGGTTGATGGACGCCAGCATTCCCCCTTGCCGCGTGGGCATTATGGGAACGTCGTTGAGCGGTCTGGACGCGGCTATGGCGGTGGTAATGCAGCACGGTGAGTTTCGTGACGGTAAATTCCTCCTCGACAAGGGCAGCGAAGGGTTAAACATTACGCTGATGTCCCGCACGGGCATTCTGCCTGAAGCCGATTTTTACTGTCCAATCCCTTACGAACCGCTGTCGGTATTGACCGAATTCGTGGTTGAACGCGAGATAGCCAAAGGATCGGACGGCCTGCTTGACCGCATATTTTCCCTGATGGTGAAAGAGCTCGAGCTCGCTGACCCGGCGTGGTGCGAGAAAATTTCTCTGCGTAACCAGGATGCCGACAGCCTTCGTGAGGCATGGTTTGAGGACCGTAAACGGCACGGCCCCTTTACCTGGGCGGAAGAGAACCTCAGCGAGGTTGAACGCAACAAACGCGAACGGCGCACCGTGGCCTGGCGCTATACCGTCCTTCGACTGCATGAGGTGGTTCAGGAGATTGTGCCCCACCTCAACGACGACGACAGAGAGCGCTTTAAGCAGGGCCTCGCCCGCGTGTTTATCGATAACTATGCCGCCATCCCGCCGCAGTCTATCCGCAGGCTGCTTGCGCTTCGCGAGGCCGGCATCATTAGCGTGGCGGCGCTTGGCGATGATTACACGCTCGACGCCGGCAGCGATCGGACGGTAATTACCACCAAAGAGAGCGTTTATCGTTTCGACGTGTTTATTGACGCGCGCGGGCAAAAGCCGCTCAAAACAAAGGACTTGCCTTTCCCGACGCTGCGTAAACAGCTGGCAGAGACGGGCGACGAGATACCCGACGTTGGCGAGGATTACACGCTTAAAGCGCCTGAAACGGTTCGCGGGCGCATTGCTTTCGGTGCGATACCGTGGCTGATGCACGATAGACCCTTCGTTCAAGGGCTGGCGGAGTGTGCGGAGATTGCAGAGGCGATGGCGAAGGCGGCTGAAAAACCTGCCTCGGGGAGACGGCGTCGGTTACCGTACGTGGAGAACTGACAGGGCTTCCATGCCCTGCTATCGGTAATTACTCGAAGAAGACCTCTGGGTTTTCCGACAGCGATACGAACGTTTTGGTGTTCTTATCCAGGGCAAGGATTTTGCCGCTTTCAATGTCATACACCCAACCGTGCAGACGAAGCGAATTATTACGCAGGCCCACCGCGACGGACGGATGGGTCTTGATGTTGCTCAGTTGCGCAAACACGTTCTCCTGCACCATCGCATTCACTTTATCGATCGGCTTGTCCCAGCTTTTCTTCTCTACCACGGCTTTCGCCGCGTCGGAATAGCGCAGCCAGTGCGATACGGCTGGCATTGGCTCCAGGTTGGCGTTATCGGCAATCGCCTTCATCGCGCCGCAGTTGGAGTGGCCGCAGATCACGATATCCGTCACGCCCAGCGCCACCACCGCGTATTCGATAGTTGCAGATACGCCGCCCGGCTCCGGCCCGAAAGGCGGAACAATGTTGCCAGCATTACGAATGACAAAAAGCTGTCCCGGCTCTTGCTGGGTGACCAGTTCAGGAACCAGACGGCTGTCGGAGCAGGAGATGAACAGCGCTTTGGGATTCTGGCTGGACGCTAAACTGCGAAAGAGCTCTTTACGTTGCGGGAAAATCTCTTTTTGAAAGCTGAGAAAACCTTCAATGATATGTTGCATAGCAATTTCTCTTTTATCTGTTTTCGTTTAGGTATGATCGCGATCACACTCGTAAAGTTTACCCACCGTACTTTACCTGAGACAAGCAATATATTTCTGGCCCGACCGCTGCACGATGTCGTCGGCGTTCGCCGGGATGTTTTGCCCTTCGAACGCGCCGTAAAGACGAGCGAATGATTTTCCCGCCAGGCGCCGGGTAACGTCCTCAACCGTACGGACAGGCAGCGGGAGCATATTCGGGTAGCTCCACATAAAAGACACCGCATCTTTCCCCGGGGTGACCTGCAAAATATCCCCCGCCAGCAAAACGCCCTCGCCCTCCTGCCAGTGCAGTACCGTTCCGCCCGCAAAATGGCCGCCGAGACGTAGCAAAGTGACGGACGGCCAAATCTCCAGCGCCTCCCCCTCCCAGAAATGAATCGCCGGGCTGTTGCGCATCACCCATTCGCGGTCGCTGGCGTGCAGGTAGACCGGAGCATCGAAAGCCGCGGCCCACTCCTGCATCGTGGTGTAATAGTGCGGATGCGAAATCGCAATGGCGTGAAGGCCACCGAGCGCGGTGATGAGCGTTTGGGTTGCCGGGTCAAGGTTGGCAATGCAGTCCCAAAGAATATTGCCGTGCGGGGTGCGCAGAAGCAGCGCCCTCTGGTTAATCGCAAAAGCGGGAACCGTTTTGATACTGAACAGCGCGGGCTCCAGCTGCTGCCATTTATTCACGTGCGTGGCCGTCACCGTCGCGTAATCAATCCACGCCTGACCGCTGACCGGGACATACTGGCGTTCATCCTCGCAAATCGGACATCTCTCCGGCTTTCCATCATAGGAGGTACCGCAGGTTTTACAGAGTGTAATCATGAGCGCTCCTCGGTGATAAAGCACTGAGTATGGCAGGGATTATCCTTATGTGCTGCGAGGTACATTGCCGACGTTTTTTACCCTATACTGTGCCAGTATCAAAAACCGAACAGAGCAGGTGCAACATGGAAATTGATCTCGATAACTTAGTTTTTAACGGTCTGGATGAAGCGGAAGAGCGTAACGCGGAACGTCTGGACGACGCGGATAAAAAAGCGCAGGCGATTGTTGCCGACGACGACTGCGGTGATGCCTGCAAGATTTGATAAAAAAAGCACCGGTAAACCGGTGCTTTTTTATTTTACTTTTTCAGCCCGTCAATGGCCGCCGCACGGTGCGCTTCCACGGTTCTCGGGGAAAGATTCAGGCGTGCAGCCACCTCTTTATTACTGCACCCTTCCAGCAGTACGGTCAGGGTAACCAGAATGCCCTTCTCATTTTTCAGACTGTCGACATTACCAGTTAACGTTGCTGAGAACAAAAAAACGCGGGCGTAATCAGATCTCAGGCGTTTTGCTAAAGCCGGTCAGCATCAGGATCAGGCTTTGCGGGGAAGACGCCGTCTCAAACTGGTAGTGATTTCCCTGACGATCGCCGCCGATGTACCACGAAATCTCGGTTTTCCCTTCTGCCAGCGCCTTGCGCACCGCTTTATCCACGTCCACCATCCGGTATTCGCGGGAGTGGTTAAGGTAAAGCACCGCATCCGAACGATAGTTACAGGCTGGCCGCGACTGCCAGCTCACGCTGGCCGGATCCCAGTCGTTGCTTGCCGGATAGAAGAAAATTTGATCCGCGCCGTTGGTTTCCACTTTCCCGCCATAAATCCGCACGCGGTATTTAAACTGCGAAGGATCCTGTCCGGCAGGCAGCGGGGGAATGTGAAACTTCACCAGCGACAGCGTTTCGCTGTTTTTGGTGCGCCCGCCGTTCTGCCAGTTATCCTGCACCAGCAGGACCTGGGGCTCTGGCTGGGTAAGCGCGGGCTCCAGGCTGCTGAGCCAGACGCTGGCCTTCGCTTTTGAATAACCATACGGAACGGTGGTGCCGCAGTCCAGACCGCGGTTCATGCACAGATCGGTCATAAAGCGCGCGGCGTCTTCCGTCCAGCCGTTCATAAAATCAGCATGCGCCGTATACAGGCTCCCCCACCGCTCTTCACGCTCGTTGCCGTGCATGATGGGGTCGAGAGAAAGCTGCGCTTTGCTGGTATCGAGCGAGCTAATCGTCGGGAGCACGTACGCAATGTTCATGTTCACAGTGGGAATTTTCACCGGGAAGTCGGACGGGCACTGCCCTTTGGTGTCGTAGGTGGCGTTGGCCAGACCGTGAGCGGGCTTAAGATTTACCCCGTCCCAGCAGTTCGGAAACTGAATGCCGATATTAAACTGCACGGCATCGTTCGCCTTGCGTAAGCCGCAGACCTCACCCGTTTTGGTGGTGTAGCCCTTGCCGTTAGCGCACAGGAAGGTGATATGTGGATTCGGCGCGGTGCCGTGATGATCGCCCGCCAGCAGCGACAGCCCCGCCGGGAACGGGTGCAGCGGCCAGGTGTCGACGTTCGATGCCTGATAATAGGTTTTTTGATAGGCGGGTTTGACCACCGTTCCGTCAGGCAATTTCAGAGAGGGTGCCCAGTAGGCCGAGCTGTCTGCTTTGTTATCGCAGGTGGTCTTTTCATCTTTACGCAGCGATTCACGGCTGGAGAAGGCATCCGTTTGCACGTTGCCAAAAAAATCGTGCAGCATGGCCTCGTTGGGCATGCCGTGCATCATAATGGCATCGTCGCCGAGCGTGTGGGAGTAACCGCAGACGACGTGCGCCTGTGGCGCAGCGTGCGCCGCCTGCATGGCAATCAGTAGTGCGGTGGCAGAAAGTGCCGGGGTTAATACTGTCCGTTTCATTATCATCTCCTTCTGAGAAAGGAGATATTGGTATCAAAACGGCCAGGGTTTACCGAGGATTTGCCCGCGTATTTTTCCGTTCATCCCTGCTTTACACGGATCACGCACAGTTCATTCCAGTACGTTTCGCGCGTGCGGCGAAGTTCAGCGTGACGTTTTATCATGGAACCACTCCGGGTCGATGTTAGCGACGTCCACGCCATACAGGCTGGCAACAGGCAGTATTGACTCCAGAACACGCTGCGCGCTGTTCTCCGCATTCGCTGGCCGGGTCGCAAAAAACCGCCGTAGCGTGCCGATCCATTTTTTCATTGCCTTTACCCCTCTCGCTTCACCAGCCCTGAGTTAAGCACGCGTTTCCTGGCCGCGGAAATATCAATTCCGGCAGTCAATGTGCAGGAAGTGCAAATAGCTCCTTACATTTACCTGCCGGTAACACACTGTTCACTAATGCTTTTTTGTATAGAGCAAAGAACATTTTCTTATTTGGCGATAGCTTTTGCTTATGGGAGCGTAACGGTGCAAAACAAAAACAACGGGACGAACGATGACTATGGCAGCAAAGATGAAAAGGTTTAAAAAAGGGACGGCAGTTCTGGGATTACTGGCCGCCGGGAGCCTGTTTTCAGCGCAGGCGCTGGCCGATCGGCTGGAGGATATTAAGGCCGCGGGGGTGGTGAAAGTCGCCACGTTTGACGCCAACCCACCGTTTGGCTCAATTGATGCAAAAACGCACGAGATCGTGGGTTACGACGTGGACTTTGCCAAAGCACTGGCAAAATCACTCGGCGTGAAGCTTGAACTGGTTGCCACCAATCCGGCCAACCGAATTCCGCTGCTTCAGTCCGGTAAAGCAGACCTGATCGTAGCGGATATCACCATCACCCCGGAACGCGCGCAGGTGATTGATTTCTCCACCCCCTATTTCGTGACCGGACAACAGTTCCTGGTTCCCGCCAAATCGCCCGATAAGCTGGATGAATACAGCCGGGCGCGCATTGGCGCGGTCAAAGGCACCACGGGTGAACAGGCGCTCCACCAGCGTTTCCCGCAGTCCCGCGTGCTGGCTTATGACGACATTCCTCTGGCGCTGACGGCGCTGCGCAACGGCAACGTGCAGGCCATTACCCAGGACAGCACAATTCTTGCAGGCCTGCTGGCACAGGCTCCGGATAAAGCGAACTTCAAAATCCTGCCCGATCTGCTCAGTAAAGAAGAAATTGGCGTCGGGGTGAAGAAAGGTGAAACGGCGCTGCTGAAAGCCGTCAACGATGAGCTGGTTAATCTCGAGAAGAACGGTCAGGCGGCAAAAATCTATGACGTCTGGTTTGGCCCAAATACGCCCGCTCCACAGCCTCGCGCCTTTAAAATAGAAGCCAGGTAATTATGCTCTCAGGTTTATTTTCCCACTCCGCGGCCGGTGCCGCGGATTTTTCACATCTGGAACAGGCCAGCGTTGAGTTTCGTCACGTGGACAAACGCTACGGCGACCATCAGGTTTTACGCGACATTAACCTCACCATCACGCCCGGTGAAGTGGTTGCTATTCTCGGCCCTTCCGGTTCGGGTAAATCAACGCTGATCCGTCTTATCAATCAGCTTGAAACCCTGAGCGGCGGGGAAATCCTGGTCGACAGCAAGCCGACCGGGCAGCTTTCCGGCAGCAGGCTGCGTCAGCTGCGCAGCCGCGTTGGATTTGTGTTTCAGCAGTTCAATCTGTATGCCCACCTCACCGCCAGCCAGAACATCACCCTCGCACTGGAGCATGTGCACGGCTGGAAGCCGCAGCCAGCTCAGGAGCGCGCGCTGGCACTGCTGGAGAAGGTCGGAATGCAGGAAAAGGCTCACCACCTCCCCGCTGAGCTTTCCGGCGGCCAGCAGCAGCGCGTGGCGATTGCCCGCGCCCTGGCCTCGTCGCCGCAGATCATCCTCTTCGACGAGCCGACGTCGGCGCTCGATCCGGAGATGATTGGCGAAGTGTTATTCGTCATGAAAGCCCTTGCCCATAGCGGGATCACCATGATTGTCGTGACTCATGAGATGCAGTTCGCCCGGGAAATTGCCGACCGGATTGTCTTTATCGACGGCGGGCAGATTCTTGAAACCGCGCCGCCGGGGCAATTTTTCCGTCAACCGTCGCATCCCCGGGCGCAGCGTTTCCTGCAAAAAGTGCTGAACCCGCTGCACCAGGAGCACCTCTGATGCCCGCCCTCGACTGGCAGGGCGTGCTGGCCGGACAGCCTCTGCAGTGGATACTCTCCGGATTTCTCACCACCCTGTGGGTGACGCTGGCGGGGGGCCTGATCGCCAGCCTGCTTGCACCGTTCTTTTTGCTCCTGCGTCTTTCCGGTGGACGCATCGGGAATGCGGTCGTCAGCGGCTGGGTATCGCTGTTTCGCAATACGCCGCTGTTGGTCCAGCTGCTGTTCTGGTATTTCGCCGCCTGGAACGGGTTACCGCAGGGCTTTCGAGACGCGGTGAATGCGGATCACAGCTGGTCAATTCTGCCCGGCGACGTCTGGTGGTTTACCCCTGAGTTTTTATGTTCTGCCTGGGGGCTGGGCGTTTTTACTTCGGCGTTTTTAATTGAGGAAGCGGCATCGGGACTGCGTTCTGTTCCTGCCGGACAGCAGGAAGCGGCGCTGGCGCAAGGGTTCTCCTCGTGGCGTTTATTTCGCTACATCCTTCTGCCGCAGGGGCTCGCCAACGCCTGGCAGCCCGTTGTCGGCCAGTACCTCAATTTGATGAAGCTCTCCTCGCTCGCCAGCGGGATTGGCTTCGCTGAGCTAACCTACCAGGTCCGGCAGATTGAAAGTTACAACGCCCACGCCATGGAGGCGTTTATCGTCGGTACGGTGCTCTATTTGCTTACCGGCATTGTCATGGGGATGGTGCTGGTGCGCGTCGGTCCGCATTCAGGGAGGAAAAAAGATGGTTACAGGATTTAACGTTATTGTCGAAAACCTGGATTATCTGCTGTGGGGACGAACGGCAGCGGGTGAACCCGGCGGCGTACTGCTTTCGCTGCTGATGGCCGCAGGGGCCGCCCTGCTTGCGCTTCCCGGCGGCGTGACGCTGGCGTGCCTCGCCTGGCGCTATCCTGGGCTGGTGCGCAGGGGGCTTTTTCTGTGGGCGGAGTTGATTCGCGGTATTCCCCTGATTTTTGTGATTTTCTGGATGTGGTATCTGTTGCCGCTGATCACCGGAGGGGATCTGCCGGGGGCGCTGACCGTGACGCTGGCGCTGGCCTGGTTTACGGCGGCATCGGTGATGCATTCGGTTTTTGCCGGGCTCAGGGCGCTCCCAGCGGGTCAAAACGAGGCCGCGCTGTCTCAGGGGTTCAGCACGCAGCAAACCCTGTGGCGCGTGCTACTGCCGCAGACGCTGAGAAATATTTTGCCGTCGCTGGTGGGAATTTTTATCAGCCTGCTGAAGGATACGTCGCTGGCATTCATCGTCAACGTCCCGGAGCTGACAACGGTGGCGGGACAGGTCAATAACCGGGTGCAAATCTACCCGGCGGCCATCTTTATCTTTACGGGTGCGGTCTATTACTTGCTCTGCTGCTCGCTTGAACAGGTCGCGAAACGCTGGCGCGTTAGCCGGCCAGCGCCTTAACCACCGTTTCCATCGCTTCGGTTGTCAGTGCGCTGCGCTTGATGCGCTGGTTCGCCAGCGCCGTGCGCAGCACGCCCGCAATGACAATATGCTTCGGCTCCTGCCCTAAATCACGCATCTCCAGCACCACCTTTCCGACCACCCGGCACATCTCCTGGTACAGCGCTTCATCTTTGGTCACGTTACCCATCGTCATCACTCCATTGCCTGTTAAACGTTGAGCTTAAATGATTCTCCCGCCGGATACAAAAAAGAAGCCCGGCGAGGATCTCGCCGGGCTTCATCTGGAAAATCAAATAATTAGTTGTTTACTGGAATGACCGCGCCTTTGTATTTGGTGCGGATCCAGTCCTGAATCTCTTTGGAGTGCAGCACGTTCACCAGCGCGACGATGTCTTTCTTCTTCTCGTCACCGCGATGCACGGTAATGATGTTGGCGTACGGGTTGTTTTCACCGCTCTCTACCGCAATCGGGTCGTGAACCGGATCCAGACCGGCGTCTATCGCATAGTTGGCGTTAATCACCACCGCGTCGCCTTCGTCGTTGTTATACATCTGCGGCAGCAGGGACGCTTCCACGTTCGGCGTGAACTTCAGTTTTTTCGGGTTCTCAACGATATCGCTGATGCGCGCCGTCACTTTGTCGATGCCCGGCTTCAGCTTGATCACGCCCTCTTTTTCGAAGATGGAGAGAATACGGCCTTCCTCGGAAACCGCATCACGCATGATGATCTTGCCGCCTTCCGGCAGATCCTTCAGGGATTTGTATTTTTTTGAGTAGATGCCGATTGGCTCAATGTGGATCGCGCCCGCACTGACAAAATCGTAGTCTTTATCGCCCGCATGATCTTTCAGCACGCTGTTCAGGTAAGGAATGTGCTGGAAATAGTTCGCGTCGATGTCATGACCCGCCAGCGCAGTGTTCGGCAGAATGTAGTCCTGGAACGGTTTAATCTCCAGGTCGATACCCTGCTTCGCCAGAATCGGCTTTGCCTGCTCCAGAATTTCGGCGTGCGGCGTGTTGGATGCGCCCACGGTCAGGGTGTCGGCCCAGGAGGCGAAGCTCAGGGCGCTCAGGGTTGCGGCGGCGATCAGTGTCAGTGTCTTTTTCATGATGTGGTTCCTGTGTGTATTTATTAGCGTTTATCTAACAGTGAAGTAATGACATCGCCGCAGAACTGGATAATGAAAACGATGATTAAAATGGTCACCGTTGCCACCAGCGTGACGTCACCATGGTTGCGCTGGAATCCTTCCAGATAAGCCAGATTTCCTAAACCGCCGGCACCAATCACCCCCGCCATGGCGCTGTAGCTCACCAACGCAATTAGCGTCACCGTAATACCTGATACCAGTGCAGGTGATGATTCCGGCAGTAAAACCCGAAACACGAGCGTGCTAAGCCGTGCGCCCATCGAGCGCGTGGCTTCTATCACGCCTTTATCCACTTCACGCAGGGCAATTTCCACCAGGCGTGCGTAGAACGGTGCGGCACCCACGATCAGCGCCGGCAGCGCCGCGTTGGCACCAAGAATGGTGCCGACGACGGTCTTGGTGAACGGGATCAGCAGAACGATGAGAATGATGAACGGAATCGAGCGGAACACGTTCACCACTATCGAAATGACGCTGTAGACCGTGCGGTTGTGGAACAAGCCACCGCGCGCGGTTAAAAACAGCGCCAGCCCCAGCACGATGCCCAGCACAAAGGTCGCCACGCCGGAAAGCGCGGTCATGTACAGCGTCTCCAGCGTTGCAGCCCAGAGCTGATCCCACTTGAGATGCGGAAAGAGATTCTCAGACATGTTTAATTACCTCGCCTTCAATATCGCTGTGCTGCAGGTCGGCGAGGATATTGTTCAGTTGTTCATCGGATGCCGCCACGTGGACCCAGAGCTGCCCGAAAACACCGTGGGCGGTCTGCGTCATTTTTCCGTGCAGGATGTTAAACGGCAGGCCGTAGCGCAGGGTGAGTTCCCCGACAATCGGCTTGTGCGTGCTGTGTCCGGTAAAGGTCAGCCTGATCACCGTGCCTTCCAGATCGCTTGCCAGTTCGGTATTGAAGGTCTCTTCCTCGGCGTACTGGCTCACCTGGCGGACAAACTGCTGCGTAATCGGCTGCTGTGGATGGGTAAAGACGCTCAGCACGTCGCCCTCTTCCACCACTTTGCCGTTCTCCATCACCGCCACGCGGTCGCAGATTTTGCGCACCACGTGCATCTCGTGCGTGATCAGCACGATGGTGAGTTTGAAGCGGCGGTTAATGTCCAGCAGCAGATCGAGGATCTGATCGGTGGTCTGCGGGTCGAGCGCGGACGTAGCCTCATCGCAGAGCAGCACGTCGGGGTTGTTGGCCAGCGCGCGCGCAATCCCCACGCGCTGCTTTTGCCCGCCGCTCAGCTGCGACGGATACGCATTTTCGCGTCCTTTCAGGCCAACCAGCTCCACCAGTTCGGCGACGCGCGCCTTAATCTTCGCTTTTGGCACACCGGCAATTTGCATAGAGAAAGCAATGTTCTCACTCACCGTGCGCGACCACAGCAGGTTGAAGTGCTGAAACACCATGCTGATTTTCAGGCGCGCCTGGCGCAGCGCTTCACCTTTTGCGGCGGAGATATCCTGCCCGTTAATGGTGACGCTCCCGGCGCTGGGTTTCTCCAGACCGTTCAGCAGGCGAATCAGCGTGCTTTTCCCGGCGCCGCTGTAACCGATAATGCCGTATATTTGTCCCTGCTCTATCGTCAAATTGACGTTATCAACGGCTGTGAGTGCCACCTTTCCGTTGTCAAAAACCTTCGAAATATTGCTCAGTACAATCATTCTTATTCGTTATCCGTGCCGCCCTCGGCGGTTTAGAAGTATGGATGTCCAAACGATAGTAAACAGGCGTTATCAGCTTTTAAATGAACAAAAAAGAATGTGTTATAACTTTCGGAAATAAACACCGGATTTACCGGGTGGGAAGCATTTAGACCAATTTCAGCAATGATTATCTGCCGGATGCATATCTGCTGGCGGACGCGCGTAAAAAACGGTCATTTTTGCAGCATTTTATCCCGATATAGCCATCCCCACATCCAGACAACTTTACGTCTTGCTGTCCTGACATCCAAAAACGGTATTTATATTCCTTTCTGTTCTAAACGGCAGTGAATGGTTCTTTATTGAGAAAATTTCATCGCCCTATCATCCCGTCATGACATCCCGAAAGGAAAACATCATGACGATTTACCACTCCGTCACCGAACTGATTGGCCGCACGCCGCTGATCCAGCTGCATAAGCTTGATACCGGTCCCTGCTCACTGTTTCTGAAGCTGGAGAACCAGAACCCCGGCGGCTCGATTAAAGACCGCGTTGCGCTGTCGATGATTAACGAAGCGGAGCGTACCGGCCAGCTGCAGCCGGGCGGCACGATTATTGAGGCCACGGCGGGCAATACCGGCCTCGGCCTGGCGCTGATCGCCGCCCAGAAAGGCTACTCGCTGATCCTCGTAGTGCCCGACAAAATGAGCCGCGAAAAGATTTTCCACCTGCGCGCGCTGGGTGCTCAGGTAGTGCTGACCCGCTCGGACGTGAATAAGGGCCACCCCGCCTATTACCAGGATTACGCCCGGCGTCTGGCTAACGAGCTGCCGGGCGCGTTTTACATCGACCAGTTCAATAACGTGGCCAACCCGCTGGCGCACCGCACCACCACGGCACCGGAGCTGTACGAGCAGCTTGACGGCAGAATTGACGCCATCGTCGTCGGCGTCGGCTCAGGTGGTACGCTCGGTGGCCTGCAGGCGTGGTTCGCCGAGCACTCTCCGCACACCGAGTTTGTCCTGGCTGACCCGGCCGGATCCGTTCTCGCTGACCAGGTGGAAACCGGACGCTACCACGACGCGGGCTCCTGGCTGGTAGAGGGAATTGGCGAAGACTTTATTCCCCCGCTGGCCCACATCGAAGGGGTGAATCGCGCCTGGCGCATCTCCGACCGCGAAGCGTTCGCCACCGCGCGCGAGCTGCTGAAAACGGAAGGCATTCTGGCGGGCTCCTCCAGCGGCACGCTGCTGGCGGCGGCGCTGAAGTATTGCCAGGCGCAGACCACGCCGAAGCGCGTGGTGACCTTTGCCTGTGACAGCGGCAATAAGTATCTCTCGAAGATGTTTAACGACGACTGGATGCGCCAGCAGGGGCTTATCACGCGCCCTCAGGCGGGCGACCTCTCTGACTACATTGCCCTGCGCCATGATGAAGGCGCTACCGTCACCGCCGCGCCGGACGATACGCTTTCCACCGTACTGGCACGCATGCGTCTGTATGACATCTCTCAGTTGCCGGTCCTGGAGAACGGCAAGGTGGTGGGCATTATCGACGAGTGGGATCTGCTGCGGCATATCGGCGGCGACGGCGACCGCTTTGCCCTGCCGGTCACGGCGGCCATGACCCGTCAGGTGGAATTTCTCGATAAACGTGCCACGGAGAGTGCCCTGCACGCCATCTTCGACCGCGGTCTGGTGGCCGTCATTAACGACAATGACCGTTTTCTCGGTCTGATTACGCGCAGCGACGTCCTGACCGCGTGGCGCAATCGTCTACAGCAATAAAGGATTAAACGATGAAAAACCTGGCAACCCTGAGCGTCCACAGCGGCGCATTCAACGACCCGCACGGCGCCGTCATGCCGCCGATTTACGCCACGTCGACGTTTGCGCAACCGTCACCGGGCGAGCATACCGGCTATGAGTATTCCCGCAGCGGCAACCCAACGCGCCATGCGCTGGAAACCGCCATCGCCGAACTGGAAGGCGGCACGCGCGGCTACGCCTTTGCTTCCGGTCTGGCGGCCATCTCCACGGTGCTCGAGCTGCTGGATAAAGACAGCCATATCGTCGCCATTGATGACGTTTACGGCGGGACGTACCGCCTGATTGAAAACGTGCGCAAACGCAGCACCGGCCTGCAGGTCAGCTGGGTTAAGCCGGACGACCTGGCCGGGCTTGAGGCCGCCATTCGCCCGGAGACCCGCATGGTGTGGGTCGAAACGCCGACCAACCCGCTGCTGAAGCTGGCGGATCTGGCGGCCATTGCGGCGATCGCCCGTCGTCATAACGTCATCAGCGTGGCGGATAACACGTTCGCATCGCCGGTGATCCACCGTCCGCTGGCGTCCGGTTTCGATATCGTGGTGCACTCCGCCACCAAATACCTTAACGGCCACTCTGACGTGGTGGCTGGGCTGGCAGTGGTGGGAGATAATCCGGCGCTGGCGGACCAGCTTGGCTATCTGCAAAATGCGGTCGGTGGTGTCCTGGATCCGTTCAGCAGCTTCCTGACCCTGCGCGGTATCCGCACGCTTGCGCTGAGGGTAGAAAAGCACAGCAGCAACGCGCTGGAGATTGCGCAATGGCTGGCGCAGCATCCTCTGGTCGAAAAGGTATTCTATCCCGGCCTGGAATCACATCCGCAGTACCAACTAGCCCGCACGCAGATGGCGCTGCCCGGTGGCATGATTTCCGTCGTGGTAAAAGGCGATGCGCAACGCGCCACCGAGGTGATTCGCAACCTGAAGCTGTTCACCCTCGCGGAAAGCCTGGGCGGGGTGGAGAGCCTTGTGAGCCAGCCTTACAGCATGACGCACGCCTCGATTCCGCTGGAGCAACGGCTGGCAAACGGTATTGTGCCGCAGCTGATCCGCCTCTCGGTAGGCATTGAAGATCCAAAAGACCTGATTGCCGACCTCAGCCAGGCGCTGCAAAAATAAGCAAACGGCGGCAGGTCGCTCACCTGCCGCCAAAAGTTGTCATCATGGCTTAACGCCTTGATAACAATATTATGTGAAACGGCATTGATTAATTCTGAAACACCGTTTCCATTTTCCTTTTATCTTAAAATTAGCGTATAATGCGCGCCAAATCCCTGGTGAATGGTTTCAGCGCTTGGAATACAAAAAACAACGTACAACTTCTCCTCTCCTTCGTTGGGCTGTCACTCAGGCACACTTTCTTCTGCACGCTCATTTGATGTCTCCTATCCTTAGTGCGTGTCATATACTCTTTTGCAACACAGGTTTGACTCCGCGGCGGTGCGCCCCCGGAGCGAGATTTCCATATCCTTCCCAACTTAAAGACTAAGACTGTCATGAAAAAGACGAAAATTGTTTGTACTATCGGCCCGAAAACCGAATCCGAAGAGATGCTGAGCAAAATGCTGGACGCCGGCATGAACGTGATGCGTCTGAACTTTTCCCACGGTGACTACGCAGAACACGGTCAGCGTATCCAGAACTTGCGCAACGTGATGAGCAAGACCGGTAAAAAAGCGGCGATCCTGCTCGACACCAAAGGTCCGGAAATCCGTACCATCAAACTGGAAGGCGGTAACGACGTCTCTCTGAAAGCGGGCCAGACCTTCACCTTCACTACCGACAAATCCGTTATTGGTAACAGCGAAATCGTTGCGGTCACCTATGAAGGCTTCACCAGCGATCTGTCCGTGGGTAACACCGTGCTGGTCGACGATGGTCTGATCGGTATGGAAGTCACCGCTATCGAAGGTAACAAGGTTATCTGTAAAGTGCTGAACAACGGCGACCTGGGCGAAAACAAAGGCGTTAACCTGCCGGGCGTTTCTATCGCGCTGCCAGCACTGGCGGAGAAAGACAAACAGGACCTGATCTTCGGCTGCGAACAAGGCGTTGATTTCGTTGCGGCGTCCTTCATCCGTAAGCGTTCCGACGTGGTTGAAATTCGTGAGCACCTGAAAGCCCACGGCGGCGAGAAGATCCAGATCATCTCCAAAATCGAAAACCAGGAAGGCCTGAACAACTTCGACGAAATCCTCGAAGCGTCTGACGGCATCATGGTTGCTCGTGGCGACCTGGGCGTTGAAATCCCGGTTGAAGAAGTGATCTTCGCGCAGAAGATGATGATCGAGAAATGTGTTCGCGCGCGTAAAGTGGTTATCACCGCCACGCAGATGCTGGACTCCATGATCAAAAACCCACGCCCTACCCGCGCTGAAGCAGGCGACGTGGCGAACGCCATCCTCGACGGTACCGATGCAGTAATGCTGTCCGGTGAATCCGCGAAAGGGAAATACCCTCTGGAAGCGGTCGGCATCATGGCGACCATCTGCGAACGTACTGACCGCGTGATGACCAGCCGTCTGGACTTCAACAACGACAGCCGCAAGCTGCGCATCACTGAAGCAGTATGCCGCGGTGCGGTAGAAACCGCTGAGAAACTGGAAGCGCCACTGATTGTTGTTGCGACCCAGGGCGGTAAATCTGCGCGCGCAGTGCGTAAATACTTCCCGGATGCCACCATCCTGGCCCTGACCACCAACGAAACCACCGCACGTCAGCTGGTGCTGAGCAAAGGCGTGGTTGCGCACCTGGTCAAAGAGATCGCCTCGACTGACGATTTCTACATTCAGGGTAAAGCAATGGCTCTGGAAAGCGGTCTGGCGCAGAAGGGCGACGTGGTTGTAATGGTTTCTGGTGCTCTGGTACCAAGCGGAACAACCAATACTGCCTCCGTTCACGTGCTGTAATAATTCACGAACGAATTAAATTTGATAAAAAGCGCCCAATGGGCGCTTTTTTTATTCCCGGCATTAGCCAAATTCATTCAAAAAGCAAATCGGGTTTTTCTATTTAAATGCGATTTATCTAAGATGAATCCGATGAAAAATGCCTTTTTTTACATAGCTTTTTACTCAAAACGCACTGATTCGATGCTTCTTTGAGCGAACGATCAAAAATAGGCGTATTCCCATCAAAAAAATATTCTCAACCCAAAAAAGTTTGTGTAATACTTGTAACGCTACATGGAGATTAACTCAATCTAGAGGGTATTAATAATGAATCGTACTAAACTGGTACTGGGCGCGGTAATCCTGGGTTCTACTCTGCTGGCTGGTTGCTCCAGCAACGCTAAAATCGATCAGCTGTCTTCTGACGTTCAGACTCTGAACGCTAAAGTTGACCAGCTGAGCAACGACGTGAACGCAATGCGTTCCGACGTTCAGGCTGCTAAAGACGACGCAGCTCGCGCTAACCAGCGTCTGGACAACCAGGCTACTAAATACCGTAAGTAATAGTACCTGTTAATAAAATGGCGCACATTGTGCGCCATTTTTTTTGCCTGCGTCAAACTGCTACTGCGTTACCTTTTCCCCTTCCTCTTCTGCTACCGCAGCAGACACCCGGCTGTTCTGCACTGACAACACGCTATTGCTGGCCGACGGGCCGCTACCCGCGGATACGACAACCGGGATCCCGGCACGGCGCGCCAGGGCTTTATCAATTAACACCTTATCGCTTCCGGCCTGAGAAACAAAGGTGGCAAAGTCTGCCGAGTGGGTAATGGGCGAAATCTGCGGGTTCTCACCCTCCACCTGCGCCAGCGGACGGTGGACCTCAATATAACGCTTACCGTCCGGCTCAACCGAGAATTTCACCGGCTCGTTGATGATCTGTACCCGCGTGCCGACCCGCACCTGTTCAAACAGGGCTTTAATATCCGGGGCGTTCATTCGCATACAGCCGGAACTGACGCGCAGACCTACGCTGTCCGGCGCGCTGGTGCCGTGAATAAGATATTCCCCATTACCAATTCCCAGACGCAGCGCATAGCGCCCCAGCGGGTTATTTGGCCCCGCCGGGACGACGGGTGGCAATTTAATTCCCTGGGCCAGGGAACGTGCTCTGATGCCCGCCGTTGGCGTCCAGGTTGGATTAGGGATTTTTTGGCTGACGCGGGTGGTGCTCACCGGCGTTTCCAGCCCCAACTGTCCGATGCCGAGCGGGAATACCTGGACAATATTTTCTCCCGGCGGGAAGTAGTAGAGCCGAAGCTCGGCCAGGTTAACCACAATGCCTTCGCGCGGGGTATCCGGCAGCAACATCTGCGACGGGATGGTGATAACGGTACCCGGTGCCGGGTTTACTGGCGCAATGGTATTGTTCGTTTCAAGGATCACCTGCGCCGCCGTATTAAACCGACGGGCGATAGTCTGAAGCTTATTATCTCCTTCCTGTATCGTGTAGGTTTGATTTTGCCCAATCAGACGGCTGCCTGCAGGCGGCAACGGATAGTCCATCGCGCGGGCCGAATTAAACGTACCGAGCGAACTAAGGAGTAATAGAGTTATTAGAGACGCGCGCTTCATGCTGAGATTCCTTATTCACTGGCAGGATGCCAGAAAGCTGAAAAACCAGCGAGGCGGGAACCACCTCGCGAAACAGAATGAATGCTGTTCTGTAAGTCTAGCTAAGGATTGCAGCTTTGGCGCGAATGGCGCGAATCATCGCTTCCAGCCCCTGGGAGCGGGACGGGGTGAGGTGTTGGGTCAGGGCCATTTTTTCAAACCACGGGCGGACATCGAACGCGACGATATCCTGCGCCGACATCCGGTGGTAAAGAATAAAGACGACCGCAATCAGCCCTTTTACAATGGCCGCATCGCTGTCGCCGTGCAGGGCGATAGTGCCGTCGTCAGACTGCTCCATCACAATCCACACCTGGCTCTGGCAGCCCTGAATAATGTTTTCCGGGTTATGCGCCTCTTCACCGAGCGGTGGCAGACGCTGCCCCAGCTCAATGATATAAAGGTACTTCTCTTCCCAGTTTGCACAGCGTCCAAAGTTGCGCAGCAATTTGTCTCTGTCCGGCAGTTCTGCCATCTTTTGCCTCTTCTTAGCCCAGCAGCTGGTGAATGCGCTTAAGCCCCGCCACCAGCCTGTCGACCTCTTCCATTGTGTTATACATCACCAGCGATGCGCGGCACATTGCCGGCACCTGGTAAAAAGCCATCAGCGGCATGGCGCAGTGGTGCCCGGTACGGACGGCCACGCCGTAGTTATCGAGGAAGCTGCCCACGTCATAGGCGTGGTGTTTCCCCAGGTTAAAGGCAATCACGCCCTGTCGGTCAGCAGGGCCATACAGGGTAAGGTCAGGCACGCTGGCAAGCTCCTGCAGCGCGTAGTGCATCAGCAGCTGTTCGTACTCCTGAATGGCGTCGAGGCCGATTGCGGTGACGTAAGACACCGCCGCCCCCAGGCCGATAATCCCGCCAGTGTTGGGGGTGCCCGCCTCGAAACGCCAGGGCGCGCGGGCGTAGGTCGTCCCTTCCGTCAGGCTGACGGTGGCGATCATCGATCCGCCCCCTTCCCACGGCGGCATCGCCTGCAGGATGTCCTCTTTCACATACAGCACGCCAATCCCGGTCGGGCCGTAGAGCTTATGCCCGGAGAATACGTAGAAATCGCAGTCCAGCGCCTGCACGTCCACCGCGTGGTGCATTACCGCCTGCGCGCCGTCAATCAGCACCTTCGCGCCGGCCTGATGGGCTTTTGCGATAATCTCTGTCACCGGGTTTTCGGTGCCCAGCACGTTAGAGACCTGGGTGACCGCCACCAGCCGCGTTTTATCGTCCAGCAGGGCGTCAAGCTGCTCCAGCTGCAGCGTGCCATCGTCGTTCAACGGAACGACCCGCAGCTGCGCGCCGACACGCTCGCAGAGCATCTGCCACGGCACAATATTGGCGTGGTGCTCCATCTGGGTGATGATGATGTTATCCCCCGCGCGCACCTGGGCGTTGCCCCAGCTGTTGGCGACGAGGTTAATCCCCTCGGTTGTGCCGCGCACAAATACCAGCTCTTCCGGCAGGCGTGCATTGAGGAAGGCTGCAATTTGCGTGCGCACGTTTTCCATGCGCTGGGTCGCCTCGGCGCTCAGGGTATGAATACCGCGATGCACGGCGGCGTAGCCGTGGCGGTAGAACTCGGCTTCCGCATCCACCACCTGATTCGGCTTCTGCGCGCTGGCCGCGCTATCGAGATAGGCCAGCGGCAGGCCGTTCACTTCACGGGTCAGAACCGGGAAATCGGCCCGCACTTTCTCTACGGGAAAACTCATGCTTCGCCTCCGGGCAGACGCTGACCAATGCGGGCCAGCACCTGCTGCTTCAATACGCCATCGTGCAGCGCTTCCGTAAGCTCCGCCGCGAAGGCGTAGATGATCATTTTCTGCGCCGCCTGCTGGTCGATGCCTCGCGAGCGCAGGTAGAACATCTGCTCGTCGTCGATCCGACCGACCGTCGCGCCGTGACTGCATTTTACGTCGTCGGCGTAGATCTCCAGCTGCGGCTTGGTGTCCACTTCCGCCAGGCGCCCCAGCAGCAGATTGTTGTTGGTCATCTGCCCGTCGGTTTTGATGGCGTGCTGGGCCACGTTAATCAGGCCGTTAAACACCGCCCGCCCTTTATCGCTGACGATGGTTTTGTGCAGTTGTCGGCTGTTGCAGTAGCCTTTGTTGTGCTCAAGCCAGGTGCGCGTGTCGCACACTTCTGCCTTCACCGGCATCGCCAGGCTGTTGATGCGCAGCGTAGTGTTTTCACCGTTAAGCTGCGTGCTGGTGTTGTGGCGCAGCACCGCGCCGCCGAGCAGGAAGCTGTGGCTGTACGCCGCGGCATCCTGGCCCAGCAGAAGATCGTTATGGGCAAAATGGTGGCTCTGCGGATTCTCAAACGCCAGCTTAATATGGTAAAGCTGCGCATTGGCGGCAACGTTCATCGTCAGCCGCGATCCGGTAAAGTGGCGGGTCTCGTTGAGGCTGACGTAATGTTCGATTACCGTGGCCTCCGCCCCCTCCGCCAGCTCAAGGTGATGGCGATAGTGCGCGGTGTTGATCTCATCGCCCTCCACGCCCTGTGTGATGTGCATCAGCAGCAGCGGTTTTGCCGGACGCTGGTTACGCTTGACCTGAATATGCGTCACGCTGCGGGCCAGGCTCTCGGTCAGGTGGAGGAAAACTTCCGGCTGAACCGGGGTGCTCAGTCTCTGGCGGTCGTCGTTAATGACGATATCGAACCCGCTATCCCGGGCGTCATCACTCAGTTCTGGACGCCAGACGCCGTCGACAAAGACCAGACGCACCGCATCCACCGTCAGCGCCAGATCGTCGCGCCGGGCCGGGTCAATCTCCGCCAGACGCGTCACAAACTCGCCGTTCAGCAGGCCGTCGAGTGGGGTGTATTTCCAGTTCTCATGCTTCCGCGTCGGCAGGCCGAGGCGCAGCATCTGCTGCAGGTGCTGCTGCGCCTGCTCGGAGCGCGTATTACCCTGCTCCTCAAACAGCCGGTGCCACTGCTGGAGCGCATTACTGCTGTTCGGTAAGCCAGCCATAGCCCTGCTCCTCCAGTTGTTTAACCAGCGTAAAATCACCGGATTTCACAATACGTCCCTGGTAAAGCACGTGGACATAGTCCGGCTTGATGTAGTCCAGAATGCGCTGGTAGTGGGTGACAATAATGAACGAGCGCTTGCCGTCGCGCAGGGAATTCACCCCATCGGCGACAATCTTCAGGGCGTCGATATCCAGACCGGAGTCGGTCTCATCCAGAATGCACAACTCGGGCTCCAGCACCGCCATCTGCAGGATATCGTTACGCTTTTTCTCGCCGCCGGAAAAGCCGACGTTGACCGAGCGGGTCAGCAGGTCTTCCGGCATTTTCAGCAGTTTGATCTTCTCTTCCATTAGATCCTGGAAGTCGAAGCGATCCAGCGCCTCCTGGCCGCGATACTTGCGCACCGCATTCAGCGCCGTCTGGAGGAAAAACTGATTGCTTACACCCGGAATTTCCACCGGGTACTGGAAGGCCATAAAAATGCCCTCACCCGCGCGGTCTTCCGGCGACATCTCCAGAAGATCTTTGCCGTTAAATTCGACCGAGCCGCCTGTCACTTCGTAATCTTCGCGTCCCGCCAGCGTCGCTGAAAGCGTACTTTTCCCGGAGCCGTTTGGCCCCATGATGGCGTGAACTTCACCCGGCTTGACGTCAAAATTGAGACCGCGCAGGATCGCTTTCTCTTCCACGCTAACCTGTAAATCTTTAATACTTAACATGTGCTTTCCTTAACCGACGCTGTGTTCAAGACTAATGGCGAGGAGTTTTTGTGCTTCAACGGCGAATTCCAGCGGCAGTTCAGAGAACACGTCCTTACAGAAGCCGTTCACAATCATCGAAATGGCATCTTCTTCGCTGATGCCGCGCTGCAGGCAGTAGAAGAGCTGATCTTCCCCAATGCGCGACGTGGTCGCCTCGTGCTCCAGCTGAGCCGTGTTGTTGCGACACTCGACGTACGGGAAGGTATGCGCCCCGCAGTCGGCACCGATCAGCATTGAATCACACTGGGTGAAGTTGCGCGCGTTGGTGGCCGTCGGCATGATTTTCACCAGCCCGCGATAGCTGTTCTGGCTATGCCCGGCGGAGATCCCCTTCGAGATAATCGTCGATTTGGTGTTTTTCCCAATGTGGATCATCTTAGTGCCGGTATCGGCCTGCTGATGCCCGCTGGTCAGCGCCACCGAGTAAAACTCACCGATGGAGTTATCCCCGCGCAGAATACAGCTCGGGTATTTCCAGGTAATAGCGGAGCCAGTTTCCGACTGCGTCCAGGACATTTTGCTGTTTTCGCCTTCGCACAGCGCGCGCTTGGTGACGAAGTTCAGGATACCGCCGGTATTGCCGTCGCCGGGGAACCAGTTCTGCACCGTGGAGTATTTCACCTCGGCGTCTTTGTGAATGATGACCTCTACCACCGCCGCGTGCAGCTGGTAGCTGTCGCGCACCGGGGCGGAGCACCCTTCGATATAGCTGACGTAGCTGCCTTCGTCCGCTACCAGAATGGTGCGTTCAAACTGTCCGGTTTTTTCGGCGTTGATGCGGAAATAGGTGGAGAGCTCCATCGGGCAGCGCACGCCTTTCGGCACGTAGATAAAGGTGCCGTCAGAGGCTACCGCGGCATTCAGCGCGGCGAAGAAGTTATCGTTGCTCGGTACCACTGTGCCGATGTACTTTTTCACCAGATCGGGATGGTCATGAATGGCTTCGCCAAAGGAGCAGAAAATGATCCCCTGCTCGGCCAGCTTTTCACGGTAGGTGGTCGCCACCGAGACGGAGTCGAAAATGGCGTCCACCGCCACCTCTCTCCCCTCGCGCACGGGCACGCCCAACTGGTTAAACGCCTCTTCAACCTCTTTGCTCAGGAAGCTGTTCTCGGCACCGGTCTGCTGGACCGCGCCGGGCTGCGAGGCGCAGGTATCGTCACAGCTGCCGCAGGAGGGCGCGGAGTAGTAGCTGTAATCCTGATAGTTCAGCTTGTCGTAGTGGGCTTTCAGCCAGTGCGGCTCTTCCATCTCCAGCCAGGCGCGGAACGCGCTCAGGCGAAATTCGAGCATCCACTCGGGCTCGTTACGTTTGGCCGAAATGGCGCGCACCACATCTTCATTAATGCCTTTCGCCAGCTCGTCGGTCTGCAGCTGCGTGAAAAAACCTTCTTTATAGTTGAGGTGTCCGCCGCTCCAGGTGTTTACATCACTCGTTGCTTCAGTATTACGAGACATAGTACCGCCTATACCCCAAAGCTTTCGCCGCAGCCGCATTCGTTCTGGGCTTTCGGGTTATGAAATTTGAATAACTGGTTTAAACCTTCCCGCACGTAATCCACTTCGGTTCCATCGATAAACGGCATAGCCTGCAGCGCGACGTACAGCTTTGCGCCGTCGGTTTCAAACACCAGGTCATCTTTTTCCGGTGCGGTGACGGTATCCAGCACGTAGCCAAAGCCCGCGCAGCCGGTCTGCTTAACGCCTAAGCGCACGCCGAGAATGTCGGGATTTTTTGCCACCAGCTCGTGGATATGCGCCGCCGCCGCAGGCGTGAGCGTTAATCCTCGCCAGGCAAAATCGGCAGGATTGAAGGTTTCTGAATGCAGTTCCATAGGTCCACCTCATCTGATTAGCCATCAGGGCATAACACCATGTTAGTGATAACGATTATCACTTCAACCCTCTGTCAGCAGGGGCATTCGGCTAAACCGCCCTTTTTGTCTACTTTTATTAAGCATAGACCCTGTCAGAAGATGCGGGCGGGATGGATTTAATTGTTCAATACTTTGAAAATTAATGGATTATCTGTTGTAGAAAACAGCGAAGAGAGGAAAAGTAAAATATGTATCGGAAATGCCTATTTTTGAGATAGCTTTTGTTCTGGGAGTGTCTAAAACAATAAAAGGCCCTCAAGGCCTCTGATTATTATTGGTGAAATGAAACGCTAAAACCCTGCTCACGCCAGTGATCCAGCTGTTCCTGCTGACGCGGTGTTAGCGTTTTTCCCGTCCAGACGAAGATTTTTTGCCCCGGGAAAAGTTCAGGACGCGGAGAATCAATCGGGTCCGCCAGCACATCAATGTGCCAGCCTTGCTGCGCCAGCCGCGCGGCTTCAAGCCAAAGATGGGTACGGTCATCGCATTCCCAGCCGATAAGCAACGCATCTTTACCCGCTTTCTTGCGCGACTCCGCCAGGCTTAGAACCGCGAATTCAATCAGGACGCCGTCAAGCATGCTCGCCATGTGGCGTACAGTATTTTGATCCTGATTCATTCGCTGGCGGACGGGGGAAATGATGTTATCAATCAGCGCATCCATGGCATGCTCCCGGCGGAACTCACCGATTTTGGCGCGCAGCTTTGCCGGGCTGGCATAACGCAGAACGGTCATCATCTCTTCCTGGAACGAGACCCAGTTACCCTGAGTCAGGACTTCTTTATTTTCCAGCAAGGCTTTTACTTTTCCGACCGAAACGCCGCTTTTCATCAGGCGTTTGATCTCTTCAATACGCAGGATATCTTCATCGTCAAACTGACGATGACCCCCTTCGCTGCGCTGCGGCTTCAACAATCCATAACGTCGCTGCCAGGCACGCAGCGTAACGGGGTTGATACCGCATCGTTCGGCCACTTCGCCGATACTGTAATAGGCCATTAACTCCCTCACGCTCAGAACTTCCATACCTAACTACACCAACCTTATCAGATTGTACAAACCATTTGTATAACTAAGACCGCATTTTGCTCAGGTGAAAGGGGTCGTTCTCCCTTCACCTGTTAATACATTGTTGTCTAAAGTTTGCTTCTCGTACAGCTAAGTCTGCCGAATTTTGTACAGCTTTATCAAAAATCGAATTTCTTCTCCGGCCATGCAATCGCCGGAATTCCGCCATGCCGGGGGCTTGCAAACAGATGGCCCTGGAACTGGGAAATGCCCGCAGATTCCAGCCACATCCACTCTTCTGCCTTCTCCACGCCGACCGCGCAGAACTGAATTTCAAGCGAGGAACAGCATTTGATAATCGCCTGAATGATGGCCTGTCGAGGGCCACTTTTATGCACGTTCGCGACGAGATCGCGATTAATCTTAATTCTGTCGGGCTGGAATTGGGCCAGTAGCTGTAGTCCCGCAAAGCCGGCACCAAAGTGATCGATCGTCACGCTGATGCCTGCACTTTTTAGCTGTCTGACCGAATCCGTGAATTCATCAAAACGGGAAATGGCTTCGCTCTCGGTGAATTCCACCACAATTTGCTCAGGGACAAAACCGTTTGCTTCAATTGCGGTGAGCAAGAAATCAACGGCATTAGGAATGTTAACCAGCGTCATAGGCAGCAGGTTGAGGGATAACGTCTGGTTCTGCAACCCGAGTGCACTGGCCATTGAGAGTGCTACCTGCTTGCTGTGCAAATCAGAGGTATACACGTCGTCACGCGGCAGATTGGCGAAGTAGATCCCCGGAGCGCCGCCGTCAGGCGTGCGGAGAAGCGCCTCCCAGGAGACAACCTGCTGCATAAACGGATCGACTATCGGCTGGAAAGCAAAGCTGCAATCCGCTCCTTTCGCGATTACCTCGGGTTGCGCTGACAAGCGTGTTTCTTCGCGAACGAACTCCCAGGAATCCGCAGGCGGCAGTTCAAAATAGTTCGCTTTTTCCGTGGCCTCGACAAAGGTACGGAAAAACTGCAGCGGACGGTCATTGTAAGTCAGCTGATAGCGTGTTGTTCCCTTGTTCAGCACCTGTTGCAGCACCTCATTCCTGTCGAACTGGCGCAAATCAAAAAGCTCCATCCCCACCTTGCCAAAACGCCGGACGGGGCCGTGATCGCGCATCAGCTCGACTACGTTATGGTGTCGCGGGTCGTTGCAGATCTCCTCATAAATAGCAGAAACATGCTCCACTGGCCCCTCAAGCAACTGAAAAAAATGTGTGCCGTTAAACAACAAGATCCCCGTGACGTTGGCTTGCCGGTTTTTATTATTTGCAGCAGCGACCATAGCTTCCAGTGCTTTCACTGGAACGTCCTCGCAGATATGACTGCGGTAAATGATGGTTGTAAGCATGCGATTCCTGGGGGTTAAGGGTTTTGACCACAAAAACATGTGGAGAGACTTCTCTTATAGCACATTAATTGCCTCATAAATAATTTACATCTCAATCATTTACGCCCGCTAATGGCACTCTCACAAGTATTGTACAACTTAACAGCGGCCGTGCGTTTTGTACAATATATTCTGTAGCATTACCGTTTCATGAACAACAAACAACTAATTGAAAAATAGAGTTTTTATGAAATATATTCTGATTTTATTAAAAATTTGTACATTTTTAATGTACAGATTTGGAAAAAGTGTATACCTTAAATGTAACGTTACTGATTACAAAATTTTACAGGAGCGAAACATGCAGCAGAAAGGTTACGTCGCAGATTCCGCAGCAGCGATCGCACAGTACTTCGAAAAAGCCACGCTTCCCACCCAACAGGAAACGCTGGGTCAGGTCGTTGTTGAGATCCTTAGCGACGGGCGAAATCTCAATCGCAAATCGCTCTGTACCAAACTGTTAAGTCGCCTTGAAAGGGCCGAGGGCCCCGAAGAGGAACAGCATTACCATATGCTGCTTGGTTTGCTCTTCGAACGATAACGTGATGAACCGCAGTGACGCAGACAAACTGACCGATCAGCTGATTGGCGAAGCCGTTCTTTCTCTTTTGAGAGAGCGTGGCCCCGTTACAACTGAAGCTCTGGTTCAGCGTCTGCGGCAGATGAAAACACATGAAAAGAATCCCCGGCGGCGGGAGACACTGGCGAAGGCGATTGCCGATATCGGATCAAAAAGCCTCGGATTAAAACGTCGCAGAACCGCGCAAGGACGAATAAGCAGAGAGGGACCTCTCAATGATAACAGAGGCAATGTTGTGTCGTTGTTTGGAAAGGGAAAGCCGTCCGATCCCAAAAAAATACATTGACTGCATTTTAACAGCTACGGTGAGAACAAATGAGACAAAATATTCAGCTTCAACCCGAATACCACTCTGCTTTTTTAGACAGTGCGCTGGCGGAATATTTCCGTCACGCAGGCGATCGTTTTGCTGAAGAGTCCGCTATTTTTTCTACTGCAGTACGCTGTGTTCTGGCCTCCGAAGGTCATATTTCCAATAAAGCCATCATCCTCTGGCTCATTCAAACGCTGGAAGCCACTCACGACGTGGTTCAGGCGGATGTGATTCGCAAGACGCTGGAAATCGTTGTGGGCTACACCATGGATGACGTTTAAACGCCCTGTCATTCAGCGATCGTGTCATCGTCAGAATTGTCGAACATGCTGACGATGACACCTCCCTCTCTTCATAACCCCCTGTAAAGAAGCGTTATAAAGATGGCATGGTTTCTGCTTACTCCCTGTTACGGGACTGGGCTTACCAGTCATTGTGCTTCATTTCTTAACAGGTCTGTTATTGATGAAAAAAATCGCCAGCGTCTGCCCTTACTGTGGTGCAGGCTGCAAACTAAACCTTGTCGTTGAGAATAACCGTATCATCCGTGCCGAAGCGGCAGAGGGGGCCACAAACCAGGGCACGCTATGCCTGAAAGGATTTTACGGCTGGGACTTCCTTAACGATACCCGCCTGCTCACCCCACGCCTGACCCAGCCGATGATCCGCTACCGCAAGGGAGAGACATTCACTCCCGTAACCTGGGAGGAGGCTATCCGCTACACCGCCCGGAAGCTCAGCAGCATAAAAGCCCAGTTCGGCCCGCGTTCGATTATGACCACCGGGTCCTCCCGCGGCACCGGGAATGAAACCAACTACGTGATGCAAAAATTTGCCCGCGCGGTGCTGCACACCAACAACGTCGACTGCTGCGCGCGCGTTTGTCACGGTCCTTCCGTCGCCGGACTTCAGGAGACCCTCGGCAACGGTGCAATGAGCAACTCTATCAACGATATTGAACACTCCAAATGCCTGCTGGTATTTGGCTATAACTGCGCAGACTCCCACCCTATCGTCGCCCGGCGCGTGCTAAAAGCCCGTGAAAACGGCGCGAAAATCATTGTCTGCGACCCGCGCCGCATCGAAACGGCGCGCATTGCCGATCAGCATCTGCAATTGAAGAACGGTAGCAACATGGCGCTGGTGAACGCCTTTGGCTATGTGCTTCTGGAAGAGGAGCTGTACGACAAGAACTACGTCGCGCGGTTTACCGAAGGACTTGAGGCCTATCGGCAGACGGTGAAAGAGTATGCCCCTGAGCGCGTAGAACACCTCACCGGCATCCCCGCCCGCGACGTTCGTCAGGCAATGCGCACCTTCGCGGCGGCCCCTTCCGCCACCGTAATGTGGGGAATGGGCGTGACCCAGTTTGGCCAGGCCGTCGATGTCGTCAAAGGGCTTTCCAGCCTGGCACTGCTGACCGGCAACCTCGGCCGCCCTGCCGTCGGTGTCGGTCCCGTCCGCGGGCAAAACAATGTTCAGGGCGCCTGCGATATGGGCGTTCTGCCGAATATGTTCCCCGGCTATCAGGATGTGACCGATCCGGCTGTCCGGCAGAAGTTCGCCGATGCCTGGCGGATCGACGTGAATAACATGGACGATCGCGTTGGGACGCGCATTACCGAAGTGCCTCACCTTGCGCTGGAAGGCAAGGTCAAAGCCTATTACATCATGGGGGAAGATCCGCTGCAGACGGAAGCCGATCTCGGCCTGGTGCGTAGCGGTTTCGAGGCGCTTGACTTCGTGGTGGTTCAGGACATCTTTATGACCAAAACGGCGGAAGTGGCGGACGTTCTGCTCCCTGCCACCTCATGGGGCGAACACGGCGGCGTTTTTACCTGCGCCGACCGGGGTTTCCAGCGTTTTGGCCAGGCTATTGAGGCCAAAGGCAACGTGAAGCGCGACTGGGAGATCATCAGCCTGCTCGCCACCGAGATGGGCTATCCGATGCATTACGACGATAACCAGCAGATCTGGGATGAAATGCGCGAGCTGTGCCCGCTCTTTTACGGCGTGACGTATGAAAAAATGGGCGAGATGGGCCACGTGCAGTGGCCGTGCCCGACGCTCGATCACCCCGGCACGCCGTACCTCTACAAAGATAATCAGTTCGATACCCTGAGCGGTAAAGGGCAGCTCTTTGCCGCACCGTGGCGCGCGCCGGCCGAGACGCCCGATGATGATTATCCGCTGGTACTCTGCACGGTACGCGAAGTTGGGCACTACTCCTGCCGCTCCATGACCGGGAACTGCGCCGCGCTGCAAAGCCTCGCCGATGAGCCGGGACGGGTGCAGGTGAATCCTACCGATGCGGACAGACTAGGTATTAGCGACGGTCAACTGGTCTGGGTAAGTTCGCGCCGGGGTAAAGTGATCACCCGCGCCAGCATTAGCGAGCGCATCAACGCCGGGGCGGTCTATATGACCTATCAATGGTGGATCGGGGCCTGCAACGAGCTGACGCAGGATAATCTCGACCCCGTATCAAAAACGCCGGAGACAAAATATTGTGCGGTGCAGCTGGAGGCGATTGAGGATCAGCGCTGGGCGGAGGACTATGCGGCGTCGGCGTATCAGTCCATGAAGTCGCGGCTGATGAGCGCGTCGAACGGCTGAGGAACAGCGTAAATAGCATCAGGTTTACCCGGCACCAGAATGATCATTTTTTTGGCCGGGTAATTCCCTAATGAAACAGATCTAATGCATCACGAAACAAATTGGGGTTACAGCGCTTTTCAAGCAAGCGGTTCAGGAGCTCCAGCAACTCATGCTCACTGCTCAGGTTAAACTTATGCATAACCGCATACTTATGGGCATAGATCGTCTTTGGCGTAAGCATCATCTCCCTGGCTATGTTTTTGACGGATTCCCCCTTGAAAAGACCGGCCATAATATTGAGCTCACGCTGTGATAACGTTTTATGCTTACAGCTTAAACAGGCTTTTGAAAGGACAGGGATAACAGGCGCACTGTATGCACTCCAGGCCTGGCGCAATACCCTCTTCAACAGATAGAGTGACGCTGAGCGCGACACAAAAAAGGTCTGCTGAATGCAGAGCGGTAAAAACGATGACGATGGCTCTTCCGCTTCGATAATACCAATTATGACGCATTTACGCGCGCATTTTAATTCCGGGAAACAGGTATAATGTTCGCCCTTGCTGAACGCATAAACGATTATTCCCGCCCGAGCAATATTCTCCACATCATAGCCATTGAGAAAATTGACTTTTTTTGTACATTCATTGTTAAAAAAATCTTCAACAAATGACCTGAGGCTATGGTGATATAAAAAATCATCTTCTTTAATTAAAACATTTATCATTTATCAGACCGAGACATAATCGACATTCAACTTTTTTTCAGGCCAAAGAAATCCCTGCATTAAATTGCATCCAGTATTCTGAGCCAAAGAAAACAGTTCGTTATTTTCGATGCCTTCAATAAGCACCTGATCTACCATCATAGCGCAGTAGGCTATCATTGATTGTAAGGCCCGGGGTGTCAATCTGTTTTCCCACAGGCTCTTTTTATCTACTTTAACACCATCAAATATGCAAATACGTTCACCCAGCGACGCTAAATGCTCACTTCTAACATCATCCAACCATATCTTTGCACCTGTTTTTTTTATTCTCTGATGCATTATATCAAAACTCTCTCGCTCTTCATTTGTTAGCAAAATAAAATTGCACGGATCTTGTACCTCAATAACGATACCAGAACGCAGGCTGGGCAATATTTCACTGAGCAATTCTGATTGGCATAATAATCTTGCGGGGACGTTAATAAAATAGTCACCCTCCTCTTCACACAGAGGAATTATACGCAACTGCCAGCGCAGCAAACGAGAGCTTGCACTTAAAGACATCTTTTCAAAAAACGTTTCGCAATCAATTCCCTGACGTAAGGTACTTAGCATCTCCCAAGCCTTTATCTTCTTTTCCTGTGAAGAATAGATAGGCTGGAACCGAACACCGCATATAGCATGCTCAAGCATGGAATTAATCAACATGGATGTCTCAAACTTATTATTTTAAAAAAGATATTTCAGCCGTTACTGATAAGTAAAATCTACATTCATTACTGCCTGGAATGTTCCGGCAGTGGAATTTCCTTGTGGCGTAAACATTCTCGCTGACAACGGGAATGTCGAACTGCGCGTGCTGCTGTCGACATTCACCTGCATTGTGCTGTTCACGCTATATGCTGTCGCATGATCCCTGCTGGCAATACGTAATGCCACATTGTTGCTGGTCCCGCTGTTTTTCCACGCCGTGGGATCTTGCGTATCTGCATTACCGGTAAATTTGGCCGTTACGCTGCTGGTGCCTGTGGGACAATTTTGCACCAGCAGATCAAAGTCAGACCAGACGCCACCGTCACCGGCATTGATGAGATTTTGCTTTGTATCTTCCCCCAGATTGACCACTTTAGAAACGGTGCCCGTGTCAACGACACACGGGCTGGCAATGACCTGGCCAGTAACAATGATAGTGGTATCAGCGCAGGTAATTAAAGGGGCTGAACTCAGGAGGAAGGCAAATAAAAAGAGTTTATTATTCATATGATCTAGTCTTTATTGATAACTCATTGTAATAACTATCGCCGTATTAATTGAACCAGGCGTTGTATTACCATGAAGAGAATATGCGCCAACTTTAAACGCCATCGATGCTGTACGGTCACTCTGGACAGTTTTAAAGACTGTAGTGCCAGGACCTAAATAATCACCAGTTACGCCATCATACAAAACAACAGAGGCATTCCCTGCCGTACCTGAATTCTCATAAAGGTTAGGTGAGTCGTGGGATGCAAGACCACCAATATCTGCTCTGACAGTACTTGTGCCTGTTGGGCAGTTTGTGACTGTCAATGTAAACGGCACTGCAGTAAATGATGAGCCAGGAGCTGCGAGTGCTGTTGCCTGAATATTACCTAAATCAACATAAAGGCTGTTTGCTCCTCCGTTGACAATACAGGGTGACGCCACGATATTACCAGTCACGTTAATATTTACCGCATCTGCTGAATAAGACAAAATCGGTATCATTGCGGACAAGCTCAGGACTAAACATTTAATATTCACATTTATCCCCTTATTGATAGGTAATGTTCAACGTTGCTGTTGCATTTGCTGTTCCGGGTAAAACAGCTGATTTAGTCTGATAATAACGTGCCACGATTGGGAATGACTCCAACCCACCGCCAGATTGCTTAAGGAAAACAGTATTATTAAGATTGAGAGGTGTACCTCCATATAATATTTGCACCCCGACACCTTGCGCTACTCCCGGCCCCCCTTGACCCGATAAGGCTAAAACACTTGTATTGACCTCATCAGGATTTTGCTGTCCACTCAAAGAAATATTGATATTTGCTCCAGGATTGCACGTTAGTCCGAGAGTCTGGGTAACCTGAGCATTGGCTGGCGTAGTACCTACTGTTGAACCAAAGCTTGTCGCGGGGATATTACCTATTGGGAAACTCAGCGATCCCGAAGAAGTACTACAAGCAAGTGTTGTAATGCTCCCTCCAGTAATATTCCATGTCGCGATGAAAAATTGGTTCGAAATAGATACGTTAGCAATTTGTCCACTGCGAAGTGCACCGGATACAGCGGGAGCGGTTGTCCTTACCAACTCAACTTTATACATATAAGACGCACTATAGCTGCCAATAGTGAACGACATTGGAAAGTAGTGGTGGAAACCGCCGCCTGTATCATTTTCTGAAACACGCACACCATAGCCACTCACGCCTATATCATAGAGGCTGTTCCCCAGAGAACTACCGCTCATCGCTTCCTGGTAAGTATTCGCAGAATCAGTACATGAGTAATTCACATTGTAAATACCCGATTGTGCAGCAACAACCGTTCCCGGCGCCACATCGCGCTGCGCAGTAATGTTACTAAAATTTAAATTAAAGTTTTGCGCAGAGATATTGTTTGTGCAGCCAGCAAAGCTTTCTACGGATATTAACGTCAAAATCAACAGCAAAAAAATTTTAAGCAGATTCATTTTGTTTCCTATCGACAAACAGTACTGACAACCGCAATGTTATTTTTAACATCGGAAGGTTTTAAAACGTATGAGGCTTTACACTGCTTATCACTACCCTCACCCCATTGCGCGATAAGGTCGACCTTCTCGCCTAAGCCTGTGAGATAAACCTGCCCATTATCGCCGACAATAAAGCCGCTATTTTTAATACCACCCACGCTGACAATCGCCCCAAAGGGAATGGGCTGTCCGTTACCGCGCAATAACGTAAACAATGCACGCTGACCAACGTTGGCAGTATATTCAGCGCGAACAATAGCTCCGCGAGTCGGCACAACGGTCCGGGTCGTGAGATCCAGTTCTACATCATCGGACATACTTTCTGGGTCGATTACGATATCGTTTTTACGGTAGACGTTGACGTTATTTACCGTTGTATATCCCCGATAGTCCGTTTTCGCGCCCGTTTGGTTTCGCACCGTCAGACCTTTCGCCCCAGGCACTTTAACCAGGACGTTCGTTTCACCCAGCGGTTGCGATAACGTCACACCGTCAGCATGCGCGATGACGCCACCCTGAATACCATAGTTCAGACGCTCATTATTCTGGTCGTAGCTGTACCCTGCCGTCACCTCACCATAGGTACCCTTGTAATCACCGTTTACGTTGCCGCTGTATCCGACATTATCGCTGCCATAGCCCTGCTGAACGTTCCAGTTCAGGGCATTGTTTTCCAGAGCGGTGCCGTTGATGCCAACCGTATGGGTCGTTCCGCTATTTTTACTGTTATTGACGCTGTAGTTTGCCCACGTCTGCGGCAGGAATTTATCCAGCGGCACGCTGATGTTAAATGCCACCATCCGATCTTTGTCATAGCTCGTAGGGTTACCGTATGTACCAGGCGTCCCGTTACGCGTTGAGGTATACGTCAAACCGTAGCTGATGCCGTTCCAGAAATTGTTATACCCCAGACTCCAGGACTCCATCGCTCGCCCGGAGTTCCAGTAATCTTCGCGAACGGCGCTGGCCATAATCGAGCCTAATGACCCACCCAGAGACTGGTTCATAGTCAGCTCCATACGGTTGCGACGCCGGTTCTGCATCACACCCGTATCGCCATAGGAATCAAGCACTTCCTGCATACCGTAAAAGCCTTTGGTCGAATAGCGGTAGCCTGCAATAGCAAAGTTAGTGCCTGTTTCGACAAAGTTTTTACTGTAGCGCGCGCGCCAGGACTGGCCGCTATCGCTCGGCAGATTTTGCGGGCTAGACCATGCCTGAATGACGTCGACAGAAACTGCGCCGAGGTCACCCATATTCTTGCCCATACCGGCAGCGATCGACTGGTAGTGACTCGACGTTTGACCACCGCCGTACGCCGTTAAGCCATACGGTAAGCCATAGATGCCCGTAATTTGCGCAAACGGTGTCTTGTCTACGCTACCGTTATAGGAACGATATTGCCCACCCGTGACGGCGTACTTAAATCGCCCTTCTCGCTGCAGTACGGGCAGTGAGGCATAAGGGACGGTGAATTGTTGAATGCTACCGTCAGCCTCTTTAATTGTTACCTGCAGATCGCCTGCCCCCCCGGTCGGATACATATCCGTGATCTCGAAGGCGCCAGGCGCAACGTAGGTCTGGTAAATCTCATACCCATTCTGACGAACAATGACCTGCGCATTGGTACGCGCGATACCACGCACGACGGGTGCGTACCCTTTGAGGGAGTCGGGTTGCATATCATCATCGGAGGCCAGCTGCGCACCGCGGAACGGCATACTGTCGAAAACATCAGCAGGCGCAGTGCTGTCCCCGAGGGTCATCTGCGCTTTTAACGGAACGATCGCGCGCTGGGCGTAGGTGTAAACGCTGTCCCATTTGTCCTTGCCATCTTCATCACGTGACCAGGTCGTGTAGTTGCGCAGACGCCATGGCCCGATATTGATTCCCGGACGCAAATTAGCGTACTGCGTGTTGCTGATATCACTGCTCCCGTTGCGCGAGCGGTTGTTGGCGCCACTCAGGCTGTAGTTGAGCAGCACAGCCGTGATTCCTTCATCCCACTGTTCTGGTGGAACGTATCCACGCGCCTGACGAGAAATGGCCGCCTGCGGGATGCTGATAAGCAGACGCTGTGCGCCAAACTGGAATTCAGTGGATCCGGAAGGTATCGCGTGCAGGTTTGAACAACGTTCGTTGTTCACCGCAAGCGCCGGAAAAAGCTCGGTTTTTACGCCCCACTCTTTAAGCTGCTCCACGGTCAGACAAGGTTCTAATTTCCCCTCATCATTGGGAGCACCAGAGGTTTTGAATTCGATATCGCGCGTATCAACAAGTTCGTTATCCAGCATCACATCGACGTGATAAGTTCCCGGCGCCTGCGAGCCCGCTTCAAACGCAGCGAGATCGGCTTTACCTCCATTTTGCGGATTATCGAGCTCAACCAGGTCCGGGTTGAAGTAATCACGCGCCATGGCATTCTGCATTGAGCCAGCAAGGGCAAATGCAATCAGTAAAGCCAATCGCGCAGGTTTAAAATTATTATATTCCCTTACTATCATCATTCACGTCACCTTGGAAACGACATTCCAAAACCAATTATTTTCACAAGCTTGCGCTTTGCACGTCACTCACCGCTCCATAATCATTAATGACTTTATAATTAACAGAGGTTGAGTTAGCGCCAGCAGGTAGCGTGAAATTCATTGATTCCCCAGGAAGTACATACGAAACATTTTCAATTTTTTTACCGCCCAGACTGATTTCATTAAAGTTAATGACATAGCTGGTTGGGTTGGTAACCTGAAGTTGATTACCATTTCGACGCCAGGTTAACTGATGACTCAACTCCTGCGGCTGCTGAGACTTTAAGCCTGCAGGACGGTATATCAGCTTAATGCGCGTTTTAATCGCTATTTGCAGCGTATTATCTTTTTTGGGCGCTGACGGTATCGCTTTAATATTCAGCCAGTAGAGACTTTCCTTATCCTGCGGCAAGTTGCCGGTCACCACGACACGCTCAATGTTTTGCTGACCGCCATCGAGTCGATACAACGGAGGGGTAATAATAAAAGGAGCTTTCTCAGCGCCACCATTTAATGTCTCAACCCATGACTGAATAAGATACGGCGTCTTATCCGGGTTGTTAACATCAATGGAAGCTTCTTTTTTATTGCCATCATAGACGACACGCGTTCCGCCAATAATAACACCCGCATTGGCGGCGGACACGCTTGCTGAAATCACTGCGCAGGCAATTAAAGTTTTGCTAAGAAAATTCATTTTACACCTCGATAAAAAAGGGCCGTATACCGGCCCTCATATATTTTTCCGGTCAGGAAGATTACTGGTAGCTAACGGAGAAGTTCGCTACACCGTTTGCTGGACCTACGCCAACAGTTGCAGACGTTGCTTCGTACTGAGCAAAGAAGTCCAGCGTGTTTGGTACAGTTTCAGCCAGGCTGTAAACGTGGGAGTTAACGCCCGCCAGCGGCAGGTCCTGGCTGTCAGCCGTCATCAGGTTAATAGCAACGCCCGTTGCGCCACCGGTTACAGCCAGCAGGTTGGAGTTTGCTGGGTCCGCAGAGCCGTCAAACTTGATGGTTGCGCCTGTTACGGTTGCCGGGCAGTCGGTCAGCACGATTGAGAATTTAGTCGCAGCAGTTTTATCGCCAGCAGCGGTAAATTCAGATTTGCTGTAACGGCCCAGATCAACGGTCTGGTTTACAGAACCCGCGTCAACGGTGCACGCTGCATCGATGATTTCACCGGTGAAATTAACGGTACCAGCAGAAGCGAATGCATTAGACATGGTCAGAGCAGCAGTCGCAGCGAAAGCAGCAGCAATAATATTCTTTTTCATGATTTGATTTCCTTAATAACTTTATAAATTACCGAAATTTAGGCAGCAACATCCAGATGGATTTAGGCCATTTATTTTTTGCGCCAGATATCTCATTTCCAACGTGCAGTAAGCAGAACGCAAAGATATTTATTCGATAACTTTGTTTTCACCCTCTCACTTGCTGAAGCGAAATTTACAGAAGTTTAATTTTTTCGACAATTGGTTTTTAGCCCAACAGTAGACTTTAATCTTAACTATTCTTTAACACGTAAAATTTGTTTAATTGGGCCATTTCAAATTATTAAATATTTGTTAATGGTCGAGTCCATTATGAAATCAACCTATTATTTATTTATACTCCCCTCGGATAGATAATCTCTGACGCATCTTTTGACAAACATAAAGAGCGTCTGGAGGGATTAATATGAATACTAAAATGTCAACGGGAGAAATCACTGAGGTTACTCCTGCGCATGCATTTAAGCCCGTTGATGATATCAATAAAATTATTGAACAAATCGCTCCCTTTGCCACGCGTTTTAATGCGAATAAAGGCGAAGTCCTGCGCTATCATTCCGGTAAAAAAAGAACCTGCTATATACTTCATCAAGGGGGTGTCACGCTGAACCGACGAGGGGATGGTATGGTGCTTAACTCTGAACAAGCGACTTTCATTATGGGTATCAGTAATCAGTTCTCACAGACCGAAAACCTGTACGTCAGAGTGAATGAAAATGCTGTGATGAGCCGCCTTTCTCTGGAACGTTTCAATCTGCTGATTGAGAGTTTTGGACTGTGGGAGAGTTTGTGCAAGTTAGTGATTTACACCGCTTCTCGCGTTTACGAGCACTGCACATTGATCTCACAGATGTCCTCATATGAGATAATCCGGTTCCAGTTGCTTGAACTGATGAACGAATCGGAGCGTATCCGCAGCAATATTACCGCAGCGAATTACATCCAAAGCAGAACGTATCTTTCTCGTAGCGGCATAATGCGGATCCTTGCAGAACTTCGGGATGCGGGATGCGTTGAACTTAAACGCGGTATCCTGATTTCTATCAATCACTTACCTTTGAAATACTGAACAAAACGCGCGCTTAGGGAGACTCGGCAGGATCCACGCTATACTGAACCCCATGACTACTGGAAGGTTTGACGGACAGGCGCGCGTATGCTCGATGAGTTCTCCACAAAATGGGTAAGTGATCCTTCATCAGCGACAAATTTGCTGATCGATTATCTTCAACATGGTTCAGATTTAAAAAAAGTGCTGCCACGCCGTCGATTAAATTTTGTGGTTGGCAATGAGCGTCTCTGTTATGTATTGCTCAAAGGACGTGTCATGATACACCGTAGCAACCACGATTTAGCGATGGCTACGGTTCAAGGGCCCGCGGTGATCGGCCTCAGCAATTTGTATCAGACCCAGATGCGCGGCTATATCAAGACATTCAATAACTGTGACATCGTCATCCTTAAAATGGATTTTGTTAATGAGACGGTTAAGCGTCATAACCTTTGGGAGCCCCTGGCATATCATCTGATGAGCCTGGCAGGTAAGCTCTTTCACAGTTATGAAGATTTAACGGGCCCTTCCGCTTATGATATTGTCATCGCCCAACTTTATGCGCTCTCAAACGAAGAACCCTCGTTCAGGCTCAGTGTTACTGCTGAAAGTTATATCAGAGATAAAACCCACCTGTCCCGGAGTGGCGTGATGCGTATACTCTCGGCATTAAAAGAAGGGGGCTATATCGACATGCAAAGAGGTGTGTTACTTAATATTATTAAGTTGCCTGAAAAATTTTGATTGAGCATTGCCAGGTTATACATAATCGTTTTCCAGGAAATCGCGAAGCTGGTTGGGTTGGCTCTTTTTCTCCATCAACCTTCTCAGCAATACGATCAGCTCGTAATCGCTGCGCAAATTAAATTTTTGCATCATCATATATTTATGGGTAAAGACCGTTTTCTCGCTCATCTCCAGCGCGTGCGCGATCTGCACAACCGACAGCCCTCTGTAAAAATTCACCATAATGCGAATTTGTTGCCGGGATAAACCTTTATGCTGGCAGTCGAAACAGCTCCTTTTAGTCCACTTGTAACCCGGTAGTTGTGTCCTGAACCACGCGAGAAACAGTTCACCACTGATACGATCAAGCGATGCACGGCGAGAGAGAAAAATGATGTCCTGAAAGCAGGAGGGCGACGCTGAAAATCGCAGCTCATCGTCGACGAAGCCTATCACAATCCCTTTTTTCCGGGCCAGTAACTCGGGAAAACAGGTCAGTGTTTCACCCTGACACAATGACAGAACAATAATATCGGCCTGACTGACGTTTTCATGGGTCAGGTCAAGATTAAAGGTGATGACGCAATTAAAGTTTTGCTTAAAAAAATTCTCTAAAAAGTTCTGTAGCCCAGCCTGAAAAAACAGATCCGTTTCCTGAATCAGGATATTTAACATAGTTCCTACCAACGTCTTTAATAGATACGTATCACTGTCATTTAGTTGTACTGCATGGTCATCACAACAACGGCACTGATGCTTCCGGGCGTAACACCGCCTGAAGCGGATTTGACCCAGGCCTGCATGGGCATCGTGGCAGTGCTGTCTGCCGCAATAGCCTTTGTGATACTGGAGCCCGTCCCTTTAAGCGAGCCGGTAGCGGCGTCACTCATGGCGACGGCAACGCCAGTGGCTGTTCCGCTGTTCATGTAATAGTCCGCACCTGCTGTGGGATCCGGGTTACCTGCGAACGTCACCGTGACGCTGCGGGTTCCCAGCGGACAGCTTGTAAAGAGCAGATTGAACGCAACCGGATCGGACGTGGATCCTGGCGTCGCCATATTGGAAGCCTGAATATTGCCGAGGTTAATATCCAGATTCGTATTCCCGCCATTAAATATGCAGGGCGATGCCACGATATTCCCCGTTACGCCGATATTGACCGCATCGGCGGAAAACACCTTCCAACTCAACAGGGCAAGCAGGAGCGTTTTTTTGTGCGCTATTTTCATCTTCTCACCTGCTACTGGTAGGTTATATTAAGCGTGGCCGAGGCGTTGGCCGTTCCCGACTGAACGGTCCCCAGCGTTTGATAATAACGGGCCGTTAACGGGAGCGTTTCGACTCCTCCCGCGGACTGTTTTAATAGCAGGCGACTGTTCATGGCCAGCGGCGTACCGTTATAGATGAGTTGAACGCCCACCCCTTTTGCCGTTCCTGGATTACCCTGCCCCGTCAGGGCCATCACGCTCGTATTGCCGCTATCCGGATTTTGAATGCCGCTCAACGTGACGTTTATATTGGTCCCGGCGCTGCAGTTTAATCCGAGGTTCTGCGTATTTTGCGCGCCTGCCGGCGACGTTCCCACACCGCCAGTAAAGGAAGAGGCGGGTATATTTCCAATGGCGAAGGTTAATTGTGGCGTATTAATCGTACACGCCAGGGCATTGATCGTGCCGCTGGTCAACTGCGTTGTCAGGCCATCGCGATAAATAGCGTCGCTGCCCTGAAGGGTTACCACGCCGATGACACCGGGCGTGAGCGCCCCGGATGAAACCGGCCCGGTCACCACCAGTTCAATTTTTCCGCCATACCAGTCGACGTAGGAGGTTTGCGCGTTGTATGAGAAGGTATTGCTCGGGTTATCAAAATAGTTGTTCGATGAAAATCGAATCCCAATCCCGCTGACGTTGGTATTGTAAACATGATTCCCATAGGTGCTGAGCGTGGCGCCGTTATACCGCATGCTAAAACCCAGCATTAATGGATTGCTGCAGCCGGTCAGATAGGACCCCGTATTTGACGCCGCACCGGAGAATATCACCGTTCCCACAGGCGCATCGCGCTGCACGTTGAGGGTGCCCACCGACAGCGAAGACGTTTGCGGCACGATCGTCGTGCACGTCCCGGCCCAGGCACCATTCCAGCCCGCCAATAAACAGAGCAACAGCAAAAATTTCATCGTTTTCATCTTAATGTTCCCGACGACAAAGGGCGTTAACGAGGGTGACGCCACCATAGGTGGCCTGTTTCGGCAGCGTGAAATCCGCGCGACACTGCTGGCCGGACTGATTTCCCCACGCCACGATCAGCGTCCCCTGCTCGCTCATGCCGGTTAAATAGACTTGTCCGCGATCGCCGACGATAAAACTACTGTGACCGTCTCCGGCGAGCGTCACCATCGCCCCAAATGGAACGAATCGACCGTCGTCCATCAGGGTCATCAGCACCTTGCGCCCCACTTTAGAGAGGTAATCAGCCCTGACCACCGCGCCTCGCGTTGGCGTCACCGTGCGCGTATTGATCTCCAGTTCCACGTCGTCAGGCATATTTTCCGGATCGAGCGTGAGGTCGTTTTTGCGGTACACGGAGAGGTTGCTCACCACCGTATAGCCCCGGTAGTCCGTTCGCATACCGGACTGGTTTCGAATATCCACCCCGTGGGCGCCGGGTGCCTTAATCAGGGCATTGGTTTCCCCCAGCGGCTGGGAAAAGGTGATGCCGTCCGCGTGGGCCAGGATGCCCCCCTGCAGGCCGTAGTTCAGACGCTCGCTGTTCCTGTCGTAGCCATAGCCCGCCGTCACTTCGCCGTAGGTCCCTTTGTAATCCCCGTTCATGTTGCCGGTATATCCCACGCCGTCCGTGCCGTAGCCCTGCTGCACGTTCCAGTTAAGGGCGTTGTTTTCCAGGGCCACGCCGTTCATGCCCAGGCTGTGCGTAGTGCCGTTATTCTTGCTGGCGTTCATGCCATAGTTCGCCCACGTCTGCCGGAGGAATTTCTCCAGCGGCACGCCGACGTTAAATGCCAGAAGCTGGTCGTGGTCGTACGTTTTACTGCTCCCGGTGCCATACGAGGCTGCGCTGGCGTTTTTGCTGTATGTCCAGGTCACGCCATAGCTGATGTTATGCCAGTAGTTGTTATACCCGACGCTCCAGGACGCCATTGATTTGCCCGAATTCCAGTAGTCTTCCCGCGCGGCGCTGAGGGTCAGGGACCCCAAATCCCCGCCCAGCGTCTGGCTCATGGTCAATTCGGCGCGGTTACGCCGCCTGTCCTGCAGCGCGGTACTGTCTCCCCAGGAGTCCAGCACTTCCTGCATTCCGTAGTAGCCGCTGGTCGAATAGCGATACCCCGCAATCGAAAAGTTTGTTCCGGTATCAATAAAGTTCTTGCTGTACCGCGCGCGCCAGGACTGGCCGCTGGTTTTGGCCGTGTTATCCGGCGTAGACCAGGCCTGGGTTACGTCGGTGGAGATCGCACCAAAATCCCCCATGTTTTTACCCACCCCAACGGCGAGCGACCGGTACTTGCCCGATCCCTGCACGCCGCCGTACAGCGTCAGGCCCTGCGGGAGACCATAAATACCGGTCAGTTGCCCGAAAGGCGTCTTTTCCACGCTGCTGTTATAGGCGCGATACTGGCCACCCGTGATGGCATACTTCAGACGCCCTTCGCGTTGCAGCACCGGCAGAGAGGCGTAAGGCAGGGTGAAATGCTGTTCGCTTCCATCCGCTTCTTTGATTGTCACATCCAGATCCCCGGCACCGCCCGTCGGGTACATGTCTGTTATCTCGAACGCCCCCGGGGCGACGTAGCTCTGGTAGATCTGATAGCCATTCTGGCGCACCACCACCTGCGCATTCGTGCGCGCAATACCGCGAACCACGGGCGCGTAGCCTTTCAGGGAATCCGGCAGCATGTCATCGTCGGACGCCAGCTGGCCGCCGCGAAAAGGGATACTGTCAAACACGTCAGCCGGGGAGGAGCTGTCGCCGAGCGTCAGCTGCGCTTTCAGGGGAATAACGGCCCGCTGCGCATAGGTGTAAACGGTGTCCCATTTATCCTGACCCGACGCATCCCGGGACCAGGTGGTGTAGTTGCGCAGGCGCCACGGCCCAATGTTGATCCCCGGACGCAGGTTGGCATACTGGCTGTCCGTTCTGTCAGCCCCTCCGGTCTTCGCCCAGGAGTTGGCCCCGCTCAGGCTGTAATTGAGCATGGCGGCATTGATGCCCTCGTCCCACATTTCTGGTGGCACATAGCCACGCGCCGGTATATCAATAGCCGCCTGCGGAATACTGATAACCAGACGCTGCGCGTTGAACTGGAAATCCGTCGAGGCCAGTGGAATGGCCTTAAGATTGGCACAGTCGCTTTTCGCTGAGACCAGCTTTGGAAAGAGCGCTGTCTTAACGCCCCACTGTTTTAATTGTTCAATGCTCAGGCATGGCTGTAATACGTCATTTCCATCAGGCGTTTTTGCTGCGGCAAAGGTAATATCTCGGGTCTCCATGAGCTGATCGTCAAGAATAATATCAACATGGTACGTCCCCGGTGCCTGAGAGCCTGATTCAAATGCGGATAAATCGGCTTTCCCCATCCCTGGGTTATCCAGCTCGACCAGTTCGGTATTAAACGTTTCGCTGGCATAAAGCGTGGGAGAAGACCCCGTCATTGCCAGGGCGATGAGTGTCGCCAGGCGTCGAGGACGTACTTTATATTGCTGTATTTTCATTGCTGATAACCTGAGTAATGCGGGTATTACCGTTTGTCAAAATCACAAACTGGCTTGATGCAACGCGCCGGGGCTTCCATAATCGTTGATAACTTTAAACGTCAACGTATTTCCGCTGGTTCCATGAGGTAACGGGAACCGGGCCGACGCGCCAGGTAATACATACGAAACATCATCCAGCTTTTTTCCGCCCACAGATATTTCATTAAAATTGATGACATAAGGTGTCGGATTCGTAACCTGAATTTCATTCCCGTTGCGTTGCCACGTTAATTTTCCGGCCTGACCTTCAGGCGTTGACGCGTGAAGATTAGCCGGGCGATAAATCAACTTGATACGCGTTTTCACCGCAATTTGCAGTGCGTTAGCCTGTTTCGTTGCAGAAGGAATGGCTTTTATATTGAGCCAGAATAAACTTTCTTGTTCCTGAGGGAGTGAACCAGTCATAACAATGCGTTCGATATTTTTCTGGCCACCATCCAGTCGATAAAGCGGAGGCGTAATGATAAAAGGCGCTTTATCTGTTTTTCCCTCCGGCGCATCAATCCACGACTGAATTAAAAAGGGCGCGCTATCGGCATTGTCCACGCTAATGGTTGCTTCTTTTTTTGCACCGTCGAAAATAACGCGGGTGCCGCCAATAATGACCCCGGCATTGGCGATTGAAAATGTCAGCGGTAACGCTGCTGCGGCCAGACCGATTGTTGTGATAAAACGCATTGAATACCTCATAAAACAAAGGGGCCGGGTGGCCCCATACTGATTACTGCAAAAGACTTAGTTATAAATCACAGAGAAGTTAGCAACCGAGTTAGCCGGGCCCGCGGTCACTGATGCCGCAGTCGAAATATACTGGGCATAGAAGTTGAGCGTATTATCAGCGGTGCTGCTCAGCGCATAGGTATAGCTGTTGCTACCATGCAGCGGCAGATCGGCCTTATCCGCCGTCATCAGGTTGATGGCCACGCCCGTTGCTGCTCCCACAACGGAGGAATCAATCGCCAGCAGGCTTGCGTTGGTTAAATCTGGCGTGCCGTCAAAACGCACCTTCGCGGAGGTAACGGTCACCGGGCAGTTTTTCAGTACGATATTGAACTGCGTCGCTGCGGTTCGGGAACCCGTTGTCGGGAATTCCGTTTTGTAATAATCGCCGAGGACCACAACCTGATTCTGGGATGCCACATCCACATCGCAGGCATTATCCAAAATATTACCGTTAAAATTAACCGTACCTGCCGCCGCGAAAGCCTGAGTCATTGTCAATGCAGAGCCTGCCGCAAACATGGCAACAATAATTTTCTTTTTCATAAAGCCATTTCCTGTATTACTTTATTTATTACTGATATTCAGGCAAAACAGACGTTCCTCATTCTGCCATTCTTTTTTTAGAGGCCATCAGAAACAAAATATCACTCTCATCGTGTCGAGCGTTTCAGATGGGTGTTTCTGTCGACGAGTCAAAATTTATACAACTCTTTTGTGCGAGACAATCTATTTTCAGGTCTAGCTGTAGACTGGAGTTTAACAAAAAACAAACATTTAGATCGTTCACTTTATCGCCAGTCTACTTTTAGACTTTCGCCCTTTAACGATAAAATTCATAACGTTAAGATACTCAACCCTTCCGGTCTATTATTAGACTTCCGAGTATTATTCCCTGCTTCGCTGCTTTTTAAGATAATTCTCCACGCTGATTGAAAAACGATCGCATCTGTTGAAGTGAGGTATATTATGAACACGCGAATTGCAGCCGTATTAGACAATGAGAAATCGTCAGTGCTGGGATTAAAACCCTTAAGGCACATAGAGCGTATAATTGATAATGTCCTTCCTGGTGCAGAGAAAATCATTCTTTCGAAAAGCGAAGTCGTACAATATTACCGAAATGACGAACGCCAATGTTTTATGCTGTTACACGGCAGCGTGGCGCTGCACCGCCGCGGCGACGGCATTGTGTTAAATTCAGAATCAGCGCCTTTTATACTGGGTGTCAGCAGTCAGTTTTCATCGGAACATCTTTACGTTAGGGCGCTGGAGACATCCGAATTAGCAAGCGTACCGCTGGAAACGTTTAACAACGTGGTTGCACAGCACGATCTCTGGGAACACTTTTCTAAATTGCTGATCTACACGGCATCGCGGGTGTACGAGCACTGCGCGCAAATATCACAGATGTCCGCCTACGATATCATCCGCTTTCAGCTGGTTGAATTAATGCAGGAGCCTGAGGCAATTCGACAAAACATCACCGCAGCGGCTTACATTAAAAGCCGTACCTACCTTTCCCGCAGCGGAATTATGAGGATTCTGGCAGAACTGCGTACGGGGAAATACATCACCATGGACCGTGGCGTGCTGATAGAAGTTAACCATTTACCCCGGAAGTACTGAAAGCACAATAATATCTGGAGATAGCGCGAGAGAAGAGCGAAACTATAAGCATAAGATTATCTTCCAGGTTTACGGCTATGTCCTCTACAGATAAATCGTCTCGCGGCTCCCCTTACGCCCAGGAACTGATCGCGCATCTGAAGCCTTATTGCACCGTGCGTCGAACGGGCCGCGGTGAACGACTTAACCTTGAGGTTAACGGTCAGGGGCTCTGTTATTTAATCCTGGAGGGGACGATTGCCATCTACCGCAGCAGCGATAGCATGATGCTTTCTACCGCCCGCAGCCCTGCCCTGTTTGGTCTTGCTAACCTGACGGACATCTATTTCAATGATTACCTCGTCACGGTAAGCCCTTGCCTGATTGGCAGTATCCCTACTGAACAGGTGGCTGACATTATCAAAGAAAAAGGGCTATGGGGCCTGCTCTCCAGACAACTGATGTTTGTCTATAGCCGGCTTTATAACAACGTGATGCCGCAGGGCGCACCGACGGCGTATGAGATGATTCGCCAGCAGCTCATAAAGCTGATGGAGGAAGATGAAAGTTATCGCAGCAGCGTAACGGCGGAAAGGTATATTCGGGAGAAAACCCAGCTCTCCCGCAGCGGCGTGATGCGCATTCTGGCGGATTTAAAAACCGGCGGATTTATCGAAATGGAAGAAGGCAGGCTTATTAAAATCAACAAGCTTCCCGCTAAATACTGAATGTCAGACACAAAAAAGGCCGCACTCGCGGCCTGTTCAACATCACTCACTCAATGGACGTGAACGCCCAACCGCCAGGCAAAGTAGATCTCTTCTTTTAGTTCATTCGAAGAGAGCGCCAGCAGATCCGTGAACTCCAGCTCAAGCTGTTTCAGCTTTTTCAGGTACTGCGCCGGAGACAGGTTGCTCTTATCGCGACGTAAATATTCAATTGCCAGCTGTGTTGGGGTTATTTCAGTATCCATGATGTCCTCGCTTATGTACAAATCCTGACCAGTATATCACAACATGCTGGCTAGTTTTTGACCAAAGGCAATTCATCTGAAAACTTTACACGACCGCCGTCGTCAGACGCGACGAGCAGCACAGGCGGTCCTGCTCGTCGAGAATATCAATCTGCCACACCTGGTGGCGGCTGCCAGCGTGCAGCGCGCGGCAGATACCGCGCACGCGCCCACTGCGCACCGAGCGAATGTGGTTGGCATTCACCTCAAGCCCGACCACCTTCTGTTCGCCTTCGGTGCAGAGATATCCCGCGACGGAGCCCAGGGTTTCCGCCAGCACGACGGAAGCCCCGCCGTGCAACAGGCCAAACGGCTGATGGGTGCGACTATCGACAGGCATCGTCGCCTCCAGATCGTCTTCCCCAATGCGGGTGAACTGGATATCCAGCAGCCCCACCATATTCCCCTCGCCCATGGCGTTTAGCGCCTGCAGCGTGACGGCACGTTTCCAGATCATCCAATTATCTCCAGTAAAGCCTGTAATGGGTGGCGTACGCCGTTACCCTCAACCCGTTTCACCTGGCTGCGGCAGGAGTAGCCCGTCGCCAGGCAGCGGTTTCTTGGCAATCGCTGCATCGCCTGATGCCACGACAGCTCATAGATGCCGAGCGAGTTGGCGTGGTTTTTCACCTCGTGGCCGTAGGTGCCCGCCATGCCGCAGCAGCCCACGCTAACGCTCTCCAGCTTCGCGCCGAAACGCGCAAAAATAGACGCCCATTGCGCCGGGGCGCCGGGCAGCGCCGTCACTTCCGTACAGTGTCCGAACAGATACCACGGTTCACCGCCCACCTCCTGAATGGCCTTCTCTTCCAGGGCTGCCGGCAGCCACTCGTGCACCAGCATGACGTGGAAATCGCCGCGCTTATCACCCAGCGTCTGCTTGTATTCATCGCGATAGCAAAGCACCAGCGCCGGATCGACGCCGACCATCGGCATCCCAAGTTCGGCGATCCGGTTGAGAAAATCAGCGGTTTTTTGCGCCGTTTTCGCAAAGCGGTTCAGGAAGCCTTTAATATGCTGCGCCTTGCCGTTTGGCGAGAACGGCAGCACTACCGGCTGATAGCCCAGTTTTTCAACCAGGCGGATGAAGTCAGCGACCACCTGCGCGTCGTAGTAGCTGGTGAACGGATCCTGGACCACCAGCACCATCTTCGCTTTTTGCTCAGGAGTAAGCGTTTCGAGCTGTTCCAGGGTCATGTTCGCCGAGCGGTGGCCGACGAGCTGGCGCTGCAGCGACGGCACCGACAACAACGGCAGATCGACCATGCCGATATGCTTTTCGGAAAGCTTGCGCACCAGCGGCTGATTGATAAAGAAGTTAAAGGTCTTCGGCGCGCGCGCCATCAGCGGCGCGTAGCTTTCCACCGTCGCCACCAGATGATCGCGCACCGGGCGCAGATAGCGGGTGTGGTAGAGCTGCAGGAAGCGCGAGCGGAATTCCGGCACGTCGATTTTAATCGGGCACTGGGTAGAGCAGGCTTTACAGGCCAGACAGCCGGACATCGCCTCTTTCACCTCATGGGAGAAATCATACTCGCCCTTATTGGCATGCCAGCTGTTGCGGGTGCGCTCAATCAGCGAGCGCAGGCTGGCCCGTTTTTCCGGCAGCTCCTGCTCCAGCTTCAGGGGATCGACGCCGCGGTCCGCCAGCAGACGCAGCCACTCGCGCACCAGCGTCGCACGCCCTTTCGGCGAGTGAATGCGGTTGCTGGTGATTTTCATTGACGGGCACATCGGGCTTTTCACGTCAAAGTTAAAGCACAGGCCGTTGCCGTTACACTCCATCGCGCCGCGCCAGGACGAGCGCACCGCAATCGGGATCTGTCTGTCATACGTACCGCGCTTAACGGCATCCACCCGGAGCATCGGCGCGTCCACCCCTTCAGGCGGGCAGATTTTCCCCGGATTGAGGCGGTTATCCGGGTCGAACGCCGCTTTGACCATGCGCAGCTCCGCGTAAAGCTGCTCCCCGAAGAACGCCGGGCTGTATTCCGCGCGGAATCCTTTCCCGTGCTCCCCCCACAGCAGACCGCCGTATTTGGCGGTCAAGGCCACGACGTCGTCGGAGATCTGCTTCATCAGGATCTCCTGCTGCGGGTCGCACATGTCCAGCGCCGGACGCACGTGAAGCACCCCGGCATCCACGTGGCCGAACATGCCGTAGCTCAGGCCGTGGCCGTCCAGCAGGGCGCGAAACTCCACGATATAATCCGCCAGATGCTCGGGCGGCACGCAGGTGTCTTCGGCAAACGGAATCGGCTTCGCCGCCCCTTTCGCATTGCCAAGCAGGCCCACGGCTTTTTTACGCATGGCGTAAATACGCTCGATACCGGCCAGATCGTGACAAAGCTGCCAGCCAATCACGCCGCCTTCGCCATGAGCAATCAGCTCATCCAGGCGCTGGCAGAGCGTCGTCACCTGGCTTTCAATCAGCTCCGCGTCATCACCGGCAAATTCCACGATGTTGAGGCCAAGCATCTCTTTGTCCGGCACGTCGGTAATCAGCTCGCGCACGGAGTGCCAGACGATATCTTCCCGCGCCAGATTCAGCACCTTAGAGTCGACGGTTTCCACCGACAGCGCCTGCGCTTCCACCATAAACGGCGCATTGCGCAGCGCGGAGTCGAAGGAGTCATATTTGACGTTCACCAGGCGACGCACCTTCGGCAGGCGGGTGATATCCAGCCGCGCCTCGGTAATAAACGCCAGCGTTCCTTCGGAGCCGGTCAGCACGCGGGTTAAATCAAACTGCGTCAGGTCATCGTTAAACACGTGGCGCAGGTCGTAGCCCGTTAAGAAGCGGTTCAGTTTGGGGAATTTGTCGAGAATAAGCTGGCGGTTGTCGCGGCAGCGCTCCAGCACGGTGCGGTAGATGCGCCCGCTGGTGGTGTTATCTTTACCCAGCGTTTCCGCCAGTTCGACCGGCATCGGCTGGGTATCAAGGATATCGCCGCCTAACAATACTGCCCGCACGCCCAGCACGTGATCGGAGGTTTTACCGTAGACCAGCGACCCCTGCCCGGAAGCATCGGTGTTGATCATCCCCCCGATGGTTGCTCGGTTGCTGGTGGAGAGTTCAGGGGCAAAAAAGTAGCCGTAAGGCTTGAGGTACTGATTAAGCTGATCTTTGATAACGCCCGCCTCAACCCGCACCCATCCCTCTTCGGGGTTGATCTCAATGATGCGGTTCATATAGCGCGACATATCAATAATGATGCCCTGGTTCAGCGCCTGACCGTTGGTTCCGGTGCCACCGCCGCGCGGCGTGAAGACCAGAGAGGCAAACCGCTCCTGCGTTGCCAGCCGGGCGATAAGCGCCACGTCGGCCGTGGAACGAGGGAAAACGACCGCATCGGGAAGAAGCTGATAGATACTGTTATCGGTTGCCATCGTCAGCCTGTCGGCATAGTTCGTGGCGGTATCACCTGTAAAACCCTGTTGCTCCAGTGCCTGCAAAAAATTAAGCACCAGCTGAACGACGCCAGGTGCCTGAGAAATCTGTGGGATCATTACTGTCGACCCTAATTAGAGTTGTGGGAATCGTTTGCGTGTATCTTAAAAGTTTTATCACATTTTTTTCTTATAATCTCTGCTGAATTACAGGCAGAATTCGCCTGTCAAAAACCGCTGCGATCGCTAATGATAAGAGAGACGCGGTTTTCCATTCCCGCCAGTGGTACTGGCGTTCTTTTAAGGAAAGTTTCATTTATGGTCAATCTTCGCCAGCCCAGGGATGTTGCGCAAATTCTGCTGTCGGTGCTGTTCCTGGCCCTTATGATTATTGCGTGTCTGTGGATTGTTCAACCCTTTATTCTCGGCTTCGCCTGGGCTGCGACCGTTGTCGTCGCCACGTGGCCTTTGCTGCTGCGCTTGCAGAAACTGCTGTTTGGCCGCCGCGGGCTGGCCGTGCTGGTGATGACGCTGCTGCTGTTCCTGCTGTTTATTATTCCAATTGCGCTGCTGGTAAACAGCCTTGTCGACTCCAGCGGCCCGGTGATCCGCGCCGTGACAAGCGGCGACCTGACGCTGCCGGACCTCGGCTGGCTGAACAGCATTCCGGTCGTGGGCGCTAAACTTTACAGCGGCTGGCATAGCCTGCTGGAGATGGGCGGCAGCGCGCTGATGGCGAAAGTGCGTCCGTATATTGGCACCACCACCACCTGGTTTGTCGGTCAGGCCGCACATATCGGCCGCTTTATGATGCACTGTACCCTGATGCTGGTCTTCAGCGCCCTGCTTTACTGGCGCGGAGAGCAGGTAGCTTTAGGCGTTCGTCACTTTGCCACCCGCCTGGCGGGAAAACGGGGTGACGCCGCGGTGCTGCTGGCCGCGCAGGCCGTGCGCGCGGTCGCCCTGGGCGTCGTGGTGACGGCGCTGGTGCAGGCGGTGCTGGGCGGTATCGGCCTGGCGATTTCCGGCGTACCGTACGCCACCGTCTTTACCGTAGTCATGCTGATGACCTGCCTTGCGCAACTGGGGCCGCTGCTGGTACTGGTTCCGAGCATTATCTGGCTTTACTGGACGGGTGATACCACGTGGGGAACGGTTCTGCTGGTCTGGAGCTGCGTGGTTGGCACCATGGATAACGTGATTCGCCCCATCCTCATCCGCATGGGCGCAGACCTGCCGCTGATCCTGATCCTCTCCGGGGTTATCGGCGGGTTAATTGCTTTCGGGATGATCGGTCTGTTCATTGGCCCGGTGCTGCTTGCCGTTACCTGGCGTCTGTTCTCCGCCTGGGTTCATGAAGTGCCGCCGCCTGGTACCGACCCGGACGTGATTCTGAGCGAGCTGGAAGAGCTGGAAGAAAAGAATACCCATTAAGCCTTGCTGCCGGGTGGCGCTTACGCTTACCCGGCCTACATTATCCCGCACAATACTTTAACACCGCTAAAGTATTTATTCGTTGCACACTGGTCAGACCCGCCATTTCAGCACTAAGTCCGCTATTATTCTCAAGAAATCTTTACGTCTCTTTAACTATTGAGACGAATCTGATCGACGCTAAAAATTACAATGCCTACTATTAGCTCACGGTTATAAATCAACACCTTGATTTATAAGCATGGAAATCCCCTGAGTGAAACAACGAATTGCTGTGTGTAGTCTTTGCCCATCTCCCACGATGGGCTTTTTTTTATCCTGACTACGCGCGCTTAACCTCACAGGTACTGAGCATCCGCCACTCATCAGGCAGCACCCGCGTTTCCCCCGTCACATTGACCGTCACCGCCTGGTGGATATCCGCCGACGATGCGCCAATCTGCAGTTCAAACTCGCCCGGCTCAACGATGCGCTTGCCGTCACGGCGGGTGAAGTTGAACATCTCAACCGGCAGCATGAAGGTGAGCGTGGCGGTTTCGCCCGGCGAGAGCGTGACGCGCTGGAAGGCCTTAAGCTCCTGAAGCGGCCGCACCTGGGTGGCGACCTTGTCCCGCACGTAGACCTGCACCACCTCGCTGCCGCTGCGCTCGCCGGTATTGGTGATATCCACGCTCAGCGTCACCTCCCCGTCGACCGGCACGCTGCTTTCAGCGACGCGGGCAGTGCCCCAGCTAAACTGCGTCCAGCCGAGGCCGAAACCAAACGGGTAACGCGCACCGAAATGGAACGCGAACGGCGTGCCGCCGCTTTTCAGCTTGTGGTTATAGTAGAACGGCATCGCCCCGGCGCTTTTCGGCACGCTGACCACCAGCCGGCCCTGCGGCTCCGCGCGACCAGTTAACACATCGGCAATCGCCCAGCCCCCTTCCTGTCCCGGCGCCCAGGCCATCATCAGCGCGGCAATCTTCTCCTCCAGCCCCTGAAGGTTGTACGGACGCCCGCCGGTCATCACGACGATCACCGGTTTGCCCGTCGCCACCAGCGCCTCCAGCAGCTGTTGCTGCACGCCCGGCAAATTCAGGGAGTCAGTATCGGAGCCTTCCCCTACCGTGCCGCTCTGGAACAGCCCGGCGAGATCGCCCACGCAGGACACCACCACGTCACTCTCCTGTGCGGCGCTGACCGCCTCGGGGATAAGTGCGGTACTTTGCGACACCGGAGACTGCTGCATTGGCTTGCCGCCGCTGTCGCCCGGGAAGACCGGCGCGCCCGCCATCCGTTTTTCAATAATGTGGCACCCTTTCGCGTAGCGCACGTTCGATGCACCCAGGTACTGCTCCAGCGCCGCGCGCGGGGTCGTCACCTGCGAGGTCTCCTCAACCATATCGCTGATGATCAGATGCACCGGGAAGCTATACCCGCTGAGTAACGCCAGCGGATCGTCTGCCGTCGGCCCTACTACCGCCACGCGGGGTTTACCGTTCAGCGGCAGAATGCCGTTGTTTTCCAGCAGCGTGATCGATTTTGTCGCCACCTCCCGCGCCACCTGGCGGGTCATCTCATTTTGCAGATCGATGCCGTTTTCATCGGCATACGGGTTCTCAAACAGGCCGAGACGGAATTTTTCGGTCAGCGTACGCGCCACGATCTCATCGACTTTCGCCATGGAAATCAGCCCGCGCTCTACCGCTTCCGCCAGATGGCGTGCGCAGTCATCTTTCGGCAGCTCAACGTCCAGCCCGGCGTTAAACGCCAGCGCGGCGGACTCCGCTGCGTCGTGGGAAATCCCGTGGTGCTGGTGCAGCAGGCTGACTCCGCCGTAGTCCGCCACAATAATGCCGTCGAAGCCCCACTGTTCGCGCAGGACGGTGGTCAACAGGAGGCTGTCGCTGTGCCCCGGCTGGTTATCGATGTCGTGGTAGGCGGGCATGACCGAACCGGCATTTGCCAGCTTGACCGCCATTTCAAACGGCAGCAGGAAGGTGTCGTTCAGCTCGCTAAAGCCAAGATGCACCGGGGCGTGGTTGCGCGCCCCTTCGCTGAACGAGTGGCCCACGTAATGCTTGAGCGTCGCCAGCAGATCGCGCTTGTCGCCCTGTAACCCTTTCACCCAGGCGGTTGCCATCACGCCCACCAGCCAGGGATCTTCCCCGAAGGTCTCTTCGGTTCGCCCCCACCGGACGTCGCGGGAAACGTCCAGCACCGGGGCCAGCCCCTGCTGGCAACCGACGGAACGCGCCTCTTTACCGATCTGCTCTGCCGCGCGCTGCACCAGCTCCGGGTCCCAGGTCGAGCCGTAGTTGAGCGAGGACGGGAACAGCGTGGCGTCTTTGCACAGCAGCCCCACCAGGCACTCCTCGTGGAACAACGCCGGAATGCCAAGCCGCGTCTCTTCCATCATCATGCGCTGCAGGCGGTTAGCCGCGCGCACCCCAGTTTTCGCGTCAACGATGTGGGTGCCGAGCGGACGGGTGATCTGCCCGACGCCCAGTTTTAGCCGTTCGCACAGCGCCGCCTGCTGGCTGACGCCGGCGAATTCGTCGCTCAAATCGCTGCGCTCCCGGTGGTTGCCGTTTTCATCAAGGATCAGCCAGTAGGCGTGCATCTGGGCGAACTTCTCTTCCGGGGTCATGCGCGCCAGTAAATCAGCGACGCGCTCGTGCACGGGACGTCCCGCGTCCTTATAGATAGCAGTCATATTTTACTCCTGTAGTGCGGAAGGGGTTGCCGGGCTGAGCTGCCCCGCGTCGGGTCTTACCTCACGCTTGCTGGCCAGCTCCCGGGCGATGGAATCCACCAGCCGGCTGTTGAGCTTGTAGATGGAAAGCAGCGCCACCATGCAGAGGAACAGCGCGCACGGAATAAGGGTGAACAGGGCGTTGATGGTGGAGAGCACGTGCGGCGCCTGGGCTGCCTGGCCCGGGGCGTAATCCACCATGCCGAGCACCCAGCCGACCACCGCCCCGCCCAGCGCAAGGCCAAACTTGATGGCGAACAGCGCGGTAGAGAAGACCAGCCCGTCCAGACGGCGGCCGCTACGATGCTCTTCGTAGTCGACCACATCAGAGAACATGGTCCACTGGAGCGGCGTGGTGAGGTTTTGAATAAAGCTAAAGACGATGTTAAGGCCAAAGATTAGCCACACCTGCGAAGGCGGCAGGAAGAAAATCAGCGCGCCGAAAATGACGAAGGACATTATCGTCCACTGATAGGCGCGTACGCGGTCAAATTTCCCCAGCAGGCGTTCAGATAATAACGCGCCGCTTAACGAGGCCACCATGCCAGAAACAATAAAGGCAAAAACCAGCTCCGGGCGCAACAGTACATAGTTGACGTAATACATGGTGGCAGAGCCGCGCGTCACCACCGCCGTTAACAGCAAAATATTAAACACAAACACAATGCGCCACTGGCTGTTACCGGCCAGCAGTTTTAAATCGGTGAGCATGGAGCCGGAGGTATCATTGCGCGGGGAATAACGCTCGCGGGTCATCAGGAAACAGCAAAAGAACAGCACAATTCCCAGCAGCCCCATCAGGCTCATGGCAAAGAAATAGCCTTTCTGCACGTTGCCCTGGCCCAACAATGAGACCAGCGGCAGAGCGATAACCGTTACGATCAACCCGCCAATAAATGACAGGCCAAAACGCCAGGACTGCAGGGAGTGACGCTCGCGCGGATCCAGCGTCAGCGCGCCCGGCATGGCGCAGTAAGGCACGTTAATGGCGGAGTAAATCAGACTTAAAATCGCGTAGGTCGCGCAGGCATAAACAATTTTTGCCGTCGGCCCGACGTCCGGTACGTAGAAGGTAATAAGGCAGCTTACGCCAAAGGGAATAGCAAACCACAGCAGCCAGGGCCGGAAACGGCCGTGACGCGTCTGCGTGCGGTCAACCAGCGCGCCAATACACGGGTCGACAAACGCATCAACCACGCGCACCACTAAAAACATGGTACCCATGATCGCGGCAGGCAAACCAAAAACGTCGGTATAGAAATAAGCAAGAAATAATGTGGCCGTTTGCCAGACCAGCGCGCTGGCCATATCACCTAAGCCATAACCTATTTTATCTTTGGTACGCAATACAGAGGAGAGTGTCATTGTTATTTGCCTTTTTATCAGGTTAAAACGTATTTCAACCAGTTGCGCATCATCTAAAGGGAAATGCGCAGTAAGGCTCAAGTATTAGCAACGCGTTGCGCACTAACAATTGTCTTAATTAACAGACAAATTATGATATTTGGTTTTTTAGATTATTTGTGATGGGGAGCAAATTAGAGGTGAAATAAAAAAGGCGAGGAATAAAATCCTCGCCTTTTTGCGATCGTGTTGCCGTTACTTGTTCAGTTCCGCCAGGCTCAGCCAGGTTTGCACTACCGTGTCCGGGTTCAGGGAGAGGCTGTCAATCCCCTCTTCCATCAGCCAGGCGGCAAAGTCTTCATGGTCGGATGGTCCCTGACCGCAAATCCCGACGTATTTACCCTGCTTCTTCGCCGCGCGGATGGACATGGAAAGCAGCGCTTTCACCGCCTCGTTACGCTCGTCGAACAGCTCGGAAACCACGCCGGAGTCGCGGTCCAGGCCCAGCGTCAGCTGAGTCATGTCGTTCGAGCCGATAGAGAAGCCGTCGAAGTGCTCCAGGAACTGCTCGGCCAGCAGGGCGTTGGACGGGATCTCACACATCATGATGATCTTCAGCCCGTTTTCGCCGCGCTTCAGGCCCTGACGCGCCAGCTCGTCCACCACCGCTTTCGCCTGATCCACGGTACGAACGAACGGGATCATGATTTCGACGTTGGTCAGCCCCATGTCGTTGCGCACGCGTTTCACCGCCTCGCACTCCAGCGCGAAGCAGTCGCGGAAGCTGTCGGACACGTAGCGTCCGGCCCCGCGGAAGCCCAGCATCGGGTTCTCTTCTTCCGGCTCGTAGCGTTCGCCGCCCACAAGGTTAGCGTATTCGTTAGACTTAAAGTCAGACAGACGCACGATCACGCGTTTCGGGTAGAACGCTGCACCCAGCGTGGCGATCCCTTCGGTCAGACGGCCGACGTAAAACTCTTTCGGCGAGTCGTAACCTTTCATCATCTCGCGGATTTCGTTCTGCAGCTTCGCGTCCTGGTCGTCAAACTCCAGCAGCGCGCGCGGGTGAACGCCGATCATGCGGTTAATGATGAATTCCAGACGCGCCAGACCAACGCCTTCGTTCGGCAGACAGGCGAAGTCAAACGCGCGGTCCGGGTTACCCACGTTCATCATGATCTTCAGCGGCAGATCCGGCATGGTATCCACGCTGGAGCTCTTCACGCTGAAGTCAAGGATATCGGCGTAGACGTAGCCGGTGTCGCCTTCGGCACAGGAGACGGTCACGTTCTGCCCGTCCTTCATGCGCTCGGTGGCGTCACCGCAGCCGACAACCGCCGGGATCCCCAGCTCGCGGGCAATGATCGCCGCGTGGCAGGTACGGCCGCCGCGGTTGGTGACGATGGCCGACGCTTTCTTCATGATCGGTTCCCAGTCCGGGTCGGTCATGTCGGTCACCAGCACGTCGCCTGGCTCAATACGGTTCATCTCGCTGATGTCGTGGATCACTTTGACCGGACCGGCACCGATGCGGTGACCGATGGCGCGGCCTTCCGCCACGATTTTACCCTGCGCGTGCAGCGTATAACGCTCCATCACCTGGCCGCGAGAGCGAACGGTTTCCGGGCGCGCCTGAACGATAAACAGCTTGCCGGTGTTCCCGTCTTTCGCCCATTCGATATCCATCGGACGGCCATAGTGTTTCTCAATCTGCACCGCCTGCTTCGCCAGCTCCTGCACTTCGGCGTCGGTCAGGGAGAAGCGGTCGCGCTGCTCCTGCGGCACATCTTCAATCTTAACCTGCTTGCCATGCTCCTGGGTTGGGGCATAAATCATGCGGATTTTTTTCGAGCCCATGGTGCGGCGCACCACCGCCGGACGGCCCGCGGCAAGCGTAGGCTTGTGTACGTAGAATTCGTCAGGGTTCACCGCGCCCTGCACGACCATCTCACCCAGGCCCCACGCGGAGGTGATGAACACCACCTGGTCGAAGCCGGATTCGGTATCAATGGAGAACATCACGCCGGAGGAACCCACGTCCGAGCGCACCATGCGCTGCACGCCCGCGGAGAGCGCCACGCCGCGATGGTCATAGCCCTGGTGCACGCGATAGGAGATGGCGCGGTCGTTGAACAGGGAAGCAAATACGTGCTTCACCGCCACCAGCACCGCATCGTAGCCCTGAACGTTCAGGAAGGTTTCCTGCTGTCCGGCAAACGACGCGTCCGGCATGTCTTCTGCGGTCGCGGAAGAACGTACGGCAAAGGAGGCCTGCGCGTCGTCAGCGGAGAGCTGGTTGTACGCGTCATGGATAGCTTTTTCCAGTTCCGGCTGGAAAGGTGTGTCGATGATCCACTGGCGGATCTGCGCCCCGGCTTTGGCAAGCTCGGTGACGTCATCAATATCCGTTTTATCCAGCAGGTCGTAAATGCGCTGGTTTACACCGCTCTGGTCTAAAAACAGGTTAAACGCGTCGGCGGTCGTGGCAAACCCGTTTGGTACGGAGACACCCATACCGGACAGATTTGTAATCATTTCACCCAGGGAGGCATTTTTGCCCCCAACTCTGTCTACATCATTCATGCCGAGTTGGTTATACCAAAGCACCAGCGGTGACGAGCCATTGTTGGACATCGAAACAATCCTTTTGTGATATTTGATCGGAGTAAGTAACACCTGACTACGTATTTATACTGGCATAATTATTTGCGCTAAAAAAACGGTGAATCGTGTAAGCAATTTAAATTTTCAACTTTTCGGATAGTTTCCCACCAGTCAATAAGCTGATGATTCCTCTATATTCAGCCAGAAACCACAAAAATAAAGTCGCTATTTGAAAAATGAAATCCGCTTTTCAGGAAAATCAAAAACATCATTTCATTTTAAATTCAGATAACTTCTTTGCTGTGCAATTAACTTTTTTAATTTATGCTTTCAGACAATTAGGTATGATATTCAGGGTGGGTAAAATGGATAATGCTGTCGATCGTCACGTTTTTTATATTTCTGATGGTACGGCGATCACCGCCGAGGTGCTGGGCCACGCGGTGATGTCGCAATTCCCCGTTTCGATTAACAGCATCACGCTGCCGTTTGTGGAAAATGAGAGCCGTGCCAAAGCGGTGAAAGACCAGATTGACGCCATCTTCCAGCAGACCGGCGTGCGCCCGCTGGTGTTCTACTCCATCGTTATTCCAGAGATTCGCCACATCATTCTGCAAAGTGAAGGCTTTTGCCAGGATATCGTGCAGGCGCTGGTGGCCCCGCTCCAGAGCGAACTGAAGCTTGACCCGACGCCTATCGCGCACCGCACCCACGGGCTGAACCCCGGCAACCTGACCAAATATGACGCGCGTATTGCCGCCATCGACTACACCCTGGCGCACGACGACGGGATCTCGCTGCGCAACCTCGACCAGGCGCAGGTGATTTTGCTCGGCGTGTCGCGCTGCGGCAAAACGCCGACCAGCCTCTATCTGGCGATGCAGTTCGGCATCCGCGCCGCAAACTACCCCTTTATTGCCGACGATATGGATAACCTGGTGCTGCCCGCTGCGCTCAAGCCGCTGCAGCACAAGCTGTTTGGCCTGACGATTAACCCGGAACGTCTCGCGGCGATCCGCGAAGAGCGCCGCGAGAACAGCCGCTACGCCTCGATGCGCCAGTGCCGCATGGAGGTTTCCGAAGTGGAAGCGCTGTACCGCAAAAACCAGATCCCGTGGCTGAACAGCACGAACTATTCGGTAGAAGAAATTGCCACCAAAATTCTCGACATCATGGGGCTTAACCGCCGCATGTACTAACAAGCTAGTACATTAGCTCAGATTCATGTATCATCCTTTTCAACAGCGGGGCGGTGTCGCCCCGAACTTGAAATCAGCAGGGATTGGTTTAATGTGATGCCCATCACTTCCCGGTAGTCTGCCGATGAAGCAAAAATTTTCTGAGACAAGTCATGAATAAAACCGATGAACTCCGCACGGCGCGCATAGACAGTCTGGTCACCCCGGCTGAACTGGCCGAGCGGCACCCCGTTTCCGCCGCGGTCGCGGAACATGTGACGGCCTCCCGCCGCCGCATTGAAAAAATCCTCAATGGTGAAGACAAGCGTCTTCTGGTGGTGATTGGGCCCTGCTCCATCCACGATCTGGATGCAGCGATGGATTATGCAAAACGGCTTCAGGGGCTGCGGGAAAAATACCAGCATCGCCTTGAGATTGTGATGCGCACCTACTTTGAAAAACCGCGTACCGTGGTGGGCTGGAAAGGGCTGATTTCCGACCCTGACCTTAACGGCAGCTATCGCGTAAACCACGGCATCGAGCTGGCGCGCAAGCTGCTGTTGCAGGTCAACGAGCTGGGCGTGCCGACGGCCACCGAGTTTCTCGACATGGTGACCGGGCAGTTTATCGCCGATCTGATCAGCTGGGGCGCGATTGGCGCGCGCACTACCGAAAGCCAAATCCACCGCGAGATGGCCTCAGCCCTCTCCTGTCCGGTCGGCTTCAAAAACGGGACCGACGGCAACACCCGGATTGCGGTCGATGCGATCCGCGCCTCGCGTGCCAGCCATATGTTCCTGTCGCCGGACAAGAACGGCCATATGACCATCTACCAGACCAGCGGTAACCCGTATGGGCATATCATTATGCGCGGCGGGAAGAAGCCTAATTACCATGCACAAGACATCGCTGCCGCCTGTGAAACGCTGGCCGAATTCGACCTGCCGGAACATCTGGTGGTGGATTTCAGCCACGGCAACTGCCAGAAGCAGCATCGCCGCCAGCTGGACGTCTGCGATGAGGTCTGTCAGCAGATCCGCAGCGGCTCGACCGCCGTTGCCGGGATCATGGCCGAAAGCTTTATCAAAGAAGGCACGCAGAAAATCGTTGCCGGCCAGCAGATGGTATACGGCCAGTCGATCACCGACCCGTGCCTGAGCTGGGAAGACAGCGAGCTGCTGCTGGAGAAGCTGGCAGCTGCGGTTGATTCTCGCTTCTGATGTTATTGTCGGGTGGCGCTGCGCTTACCCGACCTACGGTTCGCGCCCTTCTTCCTCTCCCGGTGGGAGAGGGTTGGGGTGAGGGCATCAGGCCGCATCTCCTTCCCCTGAATTTGATCCCGTCACACAATTTTCACAAAAACGCTTGCCGTGAATTTGCAGTTTATTGATAATGATTATCATTGTTACATTGATTGTTATTTATAAACATTATGTCACCGACCGATAACAGCGCGGCAACGCCAGTAAAAACACACACAGCGCCATCCCCTGCTTCCACCGATCGCCGCATCGACAGCAAAAGCCTGTTGGGTGAGGAAGGCCGGGTGATTATTGAGCATGACGGCCAGCAGTATCTGCTGCGCCAGACGAATGCCGGAAAACTGATCCTCACAAAATAAACCAAAACTTTCGCCAGCCACCCAGGTGATCCCCAGGCAGCCAGCGCTTTCGATACTTTATGGAGAGTTGCTATGCTACACCTGCATACCGAACGTTTACGCCCGTCCCTTCTGGCGCTGGCGATTGTCAGCACCCTGCCTGGCGCCGCGTTTGCTGCCGCAGATGAAATAACCGTCACCGCCACAGGCAACGCCCGTAGCGCCTTCGAAGCCCCGATGATGGTGAGCGTGGTTGACGCCACCGCCCCGGAAAAACAGACCGCCAGCTCTGCCGCCGACCTGCTGCGCAACGTGCCCGGTCTGACGCTGGACGGCACCGGCCGCACCAACGGTCAGGACGTTAACCTGCGCGGCTATGACCGCCGCGGCGTTCTGGTGCTGGTCGACGGCGTGCGCCAGGGTACCGACACCGGGCACCTCAACAGCACGTTCCTCGATCCGGCGCTGATTAAACGTATTGAAGTGGTGCGCGGTCCGTCTGCGCTGCTCTACGGCAGCGGCGCGCTGGGTGGCGTCATCTCCTATGACACCGTTGACGCCAAAGATCTGCTGGAACCGGGCAAAAACAGCGGTTATCGCGTGTTTGGTACCGGCGCAACGGGGGACCACAGCCTCGGCCTGGGGGCCAGCGCCTATGGCCGTACCGATACCCTGGACGGCCTGGTATCGTGGTCCAGCCGCGACCGCGGCGATATCCGCCAGAGCGACGGTGCGACGGCGCCGAACGACGAATCCATCAATAACATGCTGGCGAAAGGCAGCTGGAAAATCGACCAGGCCCAGACCCTGAGCGGCGCCCTGCGCTACTACAACAATGCCGCGCAGGAGCCGAAAAACCCGCAAACCTCTGATGCCAATAGCAGCAACCCGATGACCGACCGCTCCACCATCCAGCGCGATGCGCAGGTTGGCTACCACATTGCGCCGGAAGGATACGACTGGCTGAACGCCGATGCGAAGGTTTACTGGTCCGAAGCGCGCATTAATGCCCAGAACATCGACAGCACCGGCGAGTTCCGCAAGCAGACCACCAAAGGCGGCAAGGTGGAAAACCGTACCCGCCTGTTCAGCGACTCTTTTGCCTCTCACCTGCTGACCTACGGCGGAGAATATTATCGTCAGGAGCAGCGTCCGGGCGGGGCCACGACCGGCTTCCCGGAGGCGAAAATCGACTTCAGCTCCGGCTGGCTGCAGGATGAAATCACCCTGCGCGATCTGCCGATCACCTTGCTGGGCGGCACGCGGTATGACAACTACCGCGGCAGCAGCAATGGCTACGATGACGTCAACGCCGATAAATGGTCCTCCCGCGCCGGGTTAACCGTCAGCCCCACCGACTGGCTGATGCTGTTTGGCTCTTACGCGCAGGCGTTCCGCGCGCCGACCATGGGCGAAATGTACAACGACGCCAAACACTTCTCCATTGGCCGCTTCTACACCAACTACTGGGTGCCGAACCCGAACCTGCGCCCGGAAACCAACGAAACGCAGGAGTTTGGTTTTGGCCTGCGCTTTGACGATCTGATGCTTGCCAACGATGCGCTGGAGTTTAAAGCCAGCTATTTCGATACCAAAGCCAAAGACTATATCTCCACAACCGTCGATTTTGCCGCCGCGACCACCATGTCGTACAACGTACCCGACGCCAAAATCTGGGGCTGGGACATGATGGCAAAATACTCGGCCGATCTGTTTAGCCTCGACGTGGCCTATAACCGCACCCGCGGGAAAGATACCGATACCGGGGAGTACATCTCCAGCATCAACCCGGACACCGTCACCAGCAAGCTGGACGTTCCGGTGGCGCAAAGCGGTTTCTCCGTGGGCTGGATCGGCACCTTTGCCGATCGCTCAACCCACGTCAGCAGCAGCTACAGCAAGCAGCCGGGCTATGCGGTTAACGATTTCTACGTCAGCTATAAGGGCCGGGAGCAGCTCAAGGGCGTCACCACCACGCTGGTGCTCGGCAACGCCTTCGATAAGGAGTACTGGTCTCCGCAGGGTATTCCGCAGGACGGTCGTAACGGCAAGATTTTCGTAAGCTATCAGTGGTAATTCCCTTCGGGGCCACTCTTCAGAAGGATAAGACAATGCATCACTACGCACGCTGGCTTGAGCTAAAAGAAGAAAATCCGGGTAAGTATGCGCGAGACATCGCAGGGTTAATGAACATCAGCGAAGCGGAGCTGACCTTTTCCCGCGTGGGCCATGACGCCTGGCGACTGCGCGGCGAAATCCGCGATATTCTGGGCGCGCTGGAAGCCGTGGGTGAAACCAAGTGCATCTGCCGCAACGAGTATGCCGTTCACGAGCAGGTGGGCAGCTTCACCAACCAGCACCTGAACGGCCACGCCGGGCTGGTGCTGAACCCGCGCGCGCTGGATCTGCGCCTGTTCCTCAACCAGTGGGCGAGCGCGTTTCACCTCAGCGAAACCACCGCCCGCGGCGAGCGACAGAGCATTCAGTTCTTCGATCGTCAGGGCGATGCGGTGCTGAAGGTCTACACCACGGACAACACCGACCTCGCCGCCTGGGGCGACGTGCTGACCCGCTTTATCTTTGCCGATAACCCGCCGCTTGAGCTGAGCGCTGGGGATGTCCCGGCTCACGCCGAAAACGCGGATGCCGCTCTCGTGGACAAGGAGTGGCGCGCCATGACCGACGTGCATCAGTTCTTCAGCCTGCTCAAGCGCCACAATCTCAGCCGTCAGCAGGCGTTTCGCCTGGTGGGCGACGACCTGGCCTGTAAGGTGGAGAACAGCGCGCTGGCACAGCTGCTGGAAGCGGCACGCCGGGACGGCAACGAAATCATGGTCTTCGTCGGCAACCGCGGCTGCGTGCAGATCTTCACCGGCGCGGTGGAAAAAGTCGTGCCGATGAAAGGCTGGCTGAACGTCTTTAACCCTGCCTTTACCCTGCATCTGCTGGAGGAGACGATCGCAGAGAGCTGGGTGACGCGCAAGCCCACGGCTGGCGGCCACGTCACCAGCCTGGAGCTGTTTGCCGCCGACGGGACGCAAATCGCCCAGCTTTACGGCCAGCGTACCGAAGGTGAGCCGGAGCAGAACCAGTGGCGCAGCCAGATTGACGCCCTGACGCCAAAAGGGCTGGCCGCATGAAAACGTGGTTAGCCCTGCTGAGCGCCCTGCCTCTGGTGGCGTTTGCCGCCGCGCAGGAGAAAATTGTCGCCCTTGGCGGCGACGTGACGGAGATTGTCTACGCGCTTGGCGCGCAGTCTTCGCTGGTCGCGCGCGACAGCACCAGCCAGTGGCCGCAGGCGGCAAACGATCTGCCTGACGTGGGATATTTACGCCAGCTTAACGCCGAAGGCATTTTGTCCATGCGCCCCACGCTGGTGCTGGCCAGCGACCAGGCGCAGCCGTCTCTGGCGTTGAAGCAGGTCGAACAAAGTCACGTCAGGGTAGTAACCGTTCCCGGCCGCAACGACCTGAGCGTCATTGACGAAAAGGTTCGGGTGATTGCCAACGCTACGCACCATGAAGCCGAGGGGGAAGCCCTGCGCCACACGCTGCGTCAGGCGCTGGCGGCCCTGCCCTCCGCGCCCCTCAACAAGCGGGTGCTGTTTATCCTCAACCACGGGGGAATGACCGCAATGGCCGCCGGGCAGCAGACCGGCGCAGACGCTGCCATCCGTGCAGCCGGGCTGCAGAACGCGATGCAGGGATTCACCCGCTATCAGCCGCTGTCTCAGGAAGGGGTCATTGCCAGCCAGCCCGATCTGGTGGTGATTTCGCAGGACGGCGTGAAAGCGCTGGGCGGCGAAGAAAACCTGTGGAAGCTGCCCGGTCTGGCGCAAACCCCGGCGGGACGGAACAGGCAGATGCTGGCGATTGATGATATGGCGCTGCTGGGCTTCAGCGTGCGAACGCCGGATGCCATCCAGCAGCTGCGCGCCAAAGCGGAGCAACTGCCCTGATGTCCCGGCGGATTGCCTTGTCGTTGTGGATGCTGGCCGCGATCCTGAGCATCATGACGCTCACCGCGACCGGGTTTGGGGCACTGCACCTGCCGGTCAGCCTGCTGTGGAGCGGCAGCGATGAGGCCATGCGTCAGATCTGGCTTACCATTCGCCTGCCCCGCGTACTGCTGGCGCTGGTGATTGGCGGAGCGCTGGCGCTGGCCGGCTGTGTGATGCAGGGGCTGTTCCGCAACCCGCTGGCAGACCCGGGTCTGCTGGGGATCAGCAGCGGCGCGGCGCTGGCGGTGGCGCTGTGGGTGGTCATTCCCGCCGCGTTACCTGCCCTGCTGATGCTGTATGCCCCGATGCTCGCGGCGTTCCTCGGCGCGCTGGCCGCAACCGTCATTATCTTCCTGCTCAGCCAGCAGCGTCACGGCTCCCTGTCCCGCCTGCTGCTGGTGGGGATCGCCATCAACGCCCTGTGCGGCGCTGCCGTCGGGGTGCTCTCATGGCTCAGCAACGATGCCCAGCTTCGCCAGCTTTCTCTCTGGGGAATGGGCAGCCTCGGGCAGGCGCAGTGGTCCACCCTGCTGGCGGTAACGTCGCTGATGGTGCCCGCAGTGCTGATTATCTGGCGGCTGGCCGCCCCGCTCAACCTGCTGCAGCTGGGCGATGAAGAGGCGCACTATCTCGGGGTGGATGTCGCGATGGTACAGCGGATCCTGCTGCTGTGCAGCGCCCTGCTGGTTGCCGCGGCGGTAGCCGTCAGCGGCGTGATCGGCTTTATTGGCCTTGTGGTGCCGCACCTGATGCGCATGTGGCTGGGGGCCGACCACCGGGCCGTCGTACCCGGCTCGGTGCTGGCCGGTGCGCTGCTGCTGCTGGTTGCCGACACGCTGGCGCGCACCCTGGTCTCTCCGGCGGAGATGCCCGTCGGGTTATTGACCAGCCTTCTCGGCGCGCCGTGGTTCCTGTGGCTTATCTTTCGTCGCGGAGGTACGCATGGCTGAACGCTATTGTGCAGAGAAGATTTTCTTTCACGCCGGGCAGCGGACGCTGATAGACGATGTGTCGCTTACCCTCTCTCAGGGTGAGCTGGTCGCCCTGATTGGCCCCAACGGTGCCGGGAAATCGACGTTATTGCGGCTGCTTACCGGCTATCTCAAGCCCGCAAGTGGACGCTGCACTCTGGCCGGAACGCCGCTTGCGGACTGGCCGCCGGATACCCTCGCGCGCTACCGGGCGGTGATGCGCCAGAATACTCAGCTCGGATTCGACTGGCCGGTGGACGCTGTGGTCGGTATGGGACGCGCGCCCTGGACTCGCTCCCCTGAAGCGTCGGTAGTTGAGGAAGTGATGGCGATAACGGGCTGTTTACCGCTGGCGGGCAGACGTTATTCGACGCTCTCCGGCGGCGAGCAGCAGCGGATCCAGCTCGCCCGCGCGCTGGCCCAGCTCTGGTGCGACGGAGCCCCGCGCGGCTGGCTGTTTCTTGATGAGCCCACCTCCGCGCTGGATCTCTACCACCAGCAGCATCTGCTGCGCCTAATGAAATCCCTGACCCGTCGGGGTCATCTCCACGTGTGCGTGGTGCTGCACGATCTCAATCTGGCGGCGCTGTGGGCGGATCGCATTCTGCTGTTGCACAACGGCAGGCTGGTCTCCAGTGGCACACCGGAGGACGTGCTGCAGGCCGGGACGCTGGCGCGCTGGTACGGCGCGCAGGTGCGCGTCGGCAGCCATCCGGATCACCCCGTACCGCAGGTATTTCTCGCCCCGTGAGCGGGCTGGTAAAAATCCTTCAGCGTTTCCAGCAGGGCATGCGCCGCTTTAGAGAGCTGCGTGTGCCCCGGATGGATTGCTCCGATGCACTTTTCAATGGGCGGATTATCCAGCGGTATACAGACCGCGCCCAGCGCCGTCATCTGCGCTTCGCAGAGCGCCGGTACGGCACTGCCGCCCAGCCCGCTGGCGACCATGCGACCTACCGTCACCAGCTGATGACTCTCCAGCGCCACGTCCAGCTTTCTGCCGCTTCGGGCCAGCTCCTCCTCCATCATCAGACGTACCGCCGATGGGCGCTGCAGGGTAATAAAATCCAGCGTCAGTAGCTCTTCCCAGGCCAGCCGCTTTTTGCCCGCGAGCGCGGAGTCCTTCGGCACAATGGCGACAAACCTGTCGAGCCCCAGCGGTGTAAACAGCAGGTTGTGCGTGGGGGCCGGCTCAAAGGCGATCCCCATCTCAACCCGCCCTTCCCGCACCATCTCAATCACCTGCTCGTTAATGACGTCATGCACGGTGACGTTGATCCCGGCGTGGCGATCGCGAAACGCCTTGAGCACCTCCGGTAAAACGTTGGCGGCAAATGACGGCATCGCCGCGACCGAGATTTTGCCGCGCTGCAGGGTAAAGCACTGGTGCATCGCCTCCTCCACATTATCCCAGTCGGCAAGCAGTTGCCGCGCCATCGGCAGAAACGTCTCCCCTTCCTGTGTGAGGGCAACCTTGCGCGTGCTCCGCTGCAGCAGCGGGCCGCCGAGCGCGTCTTCCAGACTCTTAATCGTCAGGCTCAGGGCCGGCTGGGAGAGATTTAAGCGTTCGCTGGCGTGCGCGAAATTGAGAGTGTGAGCTACCGCTAAAAACGCGCGTAACTGTTTGACACTCATTCTCATTTTTCATCCTGTTAACTAATTGAAAAGAATTAGTTAACAGGAAATTAATAAGAAAACCAAATGAGTGGGTCACAAATTCAAAATTAACAAATGAGTCGCCGCCCCTAATGATACCGGCACGGTTAATGGGAGGGATGACTATGGCAGGACTGGATAAGCGCGTCGGCAGCTATGCGCAGGCGCTGGAGGGGCTGACGGACGGAATGACCTTACTGGCGGGCGGCTTCGGCCTGTGCGGCATTCCGGAGAACCTGATTGCGGAGGTCCGGCGCCGTCAGGTGAGAGATTTGACCGTGGTGTCAAACAACTGCGGCGTGGATGGATTCGGCCTGGGGATACTGCTCGAAACGCGGCAGGTTCGCAAAGTGGTGGCCTCTTACGTCGGCGAGAACGCGCTGTTTGAGCAGCAGGTGCTGAGTGGCGAGCTGGAAATTGAGCTTACGCCGCAGGGCACGCTGGCGGAAAAGGTGCGCGCGGGCGGGGCCGGTATTCCGGCGTTTTATACGGCCACCGGCTACGGCACGCCCGTGGCGACCGGCAAGGACGTGCGCCAGTTCGCGGGCAAGCACTACATCCTCGAGGAGGCGATCGTCGGCGATTTCGCGCTGATCAAGGGGTGGAAAGCGGACTGGTACGGCAACGTAATCTATCGCCATACCGCGCAAAACTTTAATCCGCTGATGGCAACGGCGGGCCGGATCACGGTGGTGGAGGTGGAAGAGATTGTTCCGCCGGGTGAACTGCCCCCGTCGGCCATTCACACCCCGGGAATTTACGTCGACAGGCTGATTGTCGGCCAGTTTGAAAAACGCATTGAGCAGCGCACCCTGCGCGCGCAAGGAGTGTGACGATGTTAACCCGTGAACAGATGGCCATGCGCGTCGCCCGCGAGCTGCGTGACGGTTATTACGTCAACCTGGGGATCGGCATCCCTACCCTGGTGGCGAACTACATTCCGGACGGGATGGAGGTGATGCTGCAGTCGGAAAACGGCCTGCTGGGGATGGGGGCTTTTCCCGACGAGCAAACCCTTGATCCTGACATGATCAACGCCGGTAAACAGACCGTGACAGCGCGGACCGGCGCGGCCATTTTCGACTCGGCCCAGTCGTTTGCCATGATCCGCGGCGGCCACGTGGACCTGACCGTGCTGGGCGCATTTGAAGTGGACGTGGAGGGCAACATCGCCTCGTGGATGATCCCCGGAAAGATGGTGAAGGGCATGGGCGGCGCGATGGATCTCGTTGCCGGGGCGCAGAACATCATTGTGGTGATGACCCACGCCTCAAAGAGCGGTGAGTCGAAGCTGCTGCCGCGCTGCACGCTGCCGCTCACGGGCGCGGGCTGTATCCGTCGGGTCCTGACCGATCTCGCGCTGCTGGAAATTCAGGACGGCGCGTTCATCCTGCGGGAATACGCCCCGGGCGTCAGTATTGACGAGATCGTGCGTAAAACGGCAGGGAAAATCATTGTGGCGGACGACGTGCGCGAGATGCGCTTCACCTGAGGGGTCAGCATGAAAAAGGTCATGATTGTCGGGGCAACGCGAACCCCCATTGGCAGTTTTCGCGGATCGCTCTCGTCCCTTGCTGCGGTTGAGCTTGGGGCCGTCACGGTACGGCACCTGCTGGAGAACAGTGGTCTCAGCGCCGAACAGGTAGACGAACTGATTTTCGGCCAGGTGCTGACGGCCGGATGCGGGCAAAACCCCGCCCGCCAGACGGCCATCGGCGCCGGATTGCCCGTCAGCACGCCGGCGACCACCGTCAACCTGGTGTGCGGCGCGGGCTTAAAAGCGGTCCAGCTCGCCGCCCAGGCGATCCGCTGCGGCGACGCGGAGGTGGTTATCGCCGGCGGTCAGGAGAGCATGAGCAACGCCCCATATCTTCTGGACGGCGCACGTGCCGGGCTGCGTTTCGGGCATGCGGGCCTCAAGGACAGCATGATTACCGACGGCCTGTGGGACGCATTCAACGATTACCACATGGGGATCACCGCTGAAAACGTCGCCCGCGAGTATGACATTTCCCGCGAGCAGCAGGACGCCTTCGCCGCCCGCTCGCAGCAAAAAGCGGCGTCCGCCATTGAGTCCGGCCGGCTTGACGCCGAGATAGCGCCGGTGACGGTGAAACAGGGTAAAAAGCCGCCGCTGGTTATTGATCGTGACGAACAGCCCCGACCAGGCACTACTGCAGAGCAGCTTGCGCAGTTGCGCCCCGCCTTTTTGCACGAGGAAGGCACCGTCACGGCGGGGAATGCCTCCACGCTCAACGACGGTGCCGCCGCGGTGCTGCTGATGAGCGAGGAAAAGGCGCGGGAGAGCGGATTGCCTGTCCTTGGCCGCATCGTGAGTTACGCCGTGACGGGCGTTGACCCGTCAGTAATGGGCATGGGCCCGGTCAGCGCCTGCCGGACGGCGCTGGCGCGGGCTGGCTGGACGCTCGACGAGGTGGACCTCATTGAAGCCAATGAAGCCTTTGCCGCCCAGGCGCTGGCGGTGGGCCAGCAGCTCGGCTGGGATGAGCGCAAGATCAACGTTAACGGCGGTGCCATCGCCCTGGGCCATCCGATTGGTGCTTCCGGCTGCCGAATCCTCGTGACCCTGCTGTACGAAATGCAGCGCCGTGACGTTAAAAAAGGGCTCGTCACCCTGTGCGTAGGCGGCGGACAAGGCATTGCCCTGACCGTCGAGCGTTAAACCTCTCGTTGGTACCCGAATAATAAGTAAAGTGAGGAGTCATAATGAGTGTGTTAATAGCCCTGGCGGCGCTGGCACTGCTGATGCTGGCGGCCTACCGCGGATACAGCGTTATTTTGTTTGCGCCGATCGCGGCGCTCGGTGCCGTGCTGCTGACCGATCCGGGTGCCGTCGGCCCGACGTTTACCGGCCTGTTTATGGAAAAGATGGTGGGCTTCGTCAAGCTCTACTTCCCGGTGTTCCTGCTGGGTGCGGTGTTTGGCAAGCTGATTGAGCTTTCCGGCTTCTCACGTTCCATCGTCGCCGCCGCAATCCAGATCCTCGGGCGTCGACACGCCATCCCGGTGATTGTCCTGGTGTGCGCGCTGTTAACCTACGGCGGCGTTTCGCTGTTCGTGGTGGCGTTTGCGGTGTACCCGTTTGCCGCCGAGCTGTTTCGCCAGAGCGGCATCCCTAAGCGGCTGATCCCGGCCACCGTGGCGCTGGGGGCATTCTCGTTTACCATGGACGCCCTGCCCGGCACGCCGCAGATCCAGAATATCATCCCCACCAGCTTCTTCGGCACGAACGCCTGGGCGGCCCCGTGGCTGGGGCTTATCGGCTCTCTGTTTATTATCGTCTTTGGCCTGCTCTGGCTGGAGCGCCAGCGCCGGAAGGCGCTCAATAATAATGAAGGTTACGGCACGGATCTGAAAAATGAACCCGAGACGCCGGATAACATTAATCTCCCGCATCCGCTGATTGCTATCTCCCCGCTGCTGGTGGTGGGCATACTGAACCTGCTGTTTACCCGCTGGATCCCCGGCTGGTACGGCGTGAGTCACGAGCTTACCCTGCCTGGCCTAGCGAAACCGATTGTGACCGAGGTGAGCAAGATCACCGCCATCTGGGCCGTGGAGGCGGCGCTGATCGCCGGTATCGTGCTGGTGCTGATTTTTGGCTTTCGCAATATCCGGGGGCGTCTGGCTGAAGGCAGCCGAACGGCGGTGAGCGGAGCCATTCTGGCGGCGATGAATACCGCCTCGGAATACGGTTTCGGCGCGGTTATCGCGGCGCTGCCTGGGTTCCTGGTGTTATCCAAAGCGCTGGCTGCCATTCCGAATCCGCTGCTAAATGAGGCCATCAGCGTTACCGTGCTCGCGGGGATCACCGGTTCGGCGTCCGGCGGGATGAGTATTGCCCTTGCCGCCATGTCCGACTCGTTTGTCGCCGCCGCCCATGCGGCCAATATCCCGCTTGAGGTGCTGCACCGCGTGGCCTCGATGGCGAGCGGCGGGATGGATACCCTTCCCCATAACGGCGCGGTGATTACTCTGCTGGCTATCACCGGCCTGAGCCATCGCCAGGCCTACGGCGGCATTTTCGCTATCACCATCATTAAAAGTCTGGCAGTACTTTTTGTCATTGCTGTGTTCTATCTGACCGGCATTGTGTAAGGAGAGAAAAATGAATCTGAACGGTAAAACCGCCCTGGTCACCGGCTCAACCAGCGGCATTGGTCTGGGGATCGCCCGCGTGCTGGCGAAGGCGGGCGCGCAGCTGATCCTCAACGGCTTCGGCGACAGCGCATCGGCACGGGAAGAGATTGCGCAACTGGGCAAAAAGCCGGGCTATCACGATGCGGATCTGCGGGACGTATTGCAGATTGAGGCCATGATGCGCTACGCCGAATCGCAGTTTGGCGGCGTGGACATTCTTGTGAACAACGCCGGGATCCAGCACGTGGCTCCGGTTGACGCCTTCCCGGTAGAGAAATGGAACGACATTATCGCCATTAATCTTTCCGCGGTGTTTCACACCAGCCGGCTGGCGCTGCCGGTCATGCGGGATAAAAACTGGGGGCGCGTCATCAATATCGCCTCCGTTCACGGGCTGGTCGCGTCGAAAGAGAAATCGGCCTACGTTGCGGCCAAGCACGGCGTGGTGGGCTTTACCAAATCCCTGGCGCTGGAAATCGCCCGCACGGGTATTACCGCCAATACTATCTGCCCCGGCTGGGTACTGACCCCGCTGGTGCAGCAGCAAATCGACAAACGTATCGCGGACGGCGTACCGCCGGAGCAGGCTCGCGAACAGCTTCTGGCGGAGAAACAGCCTTCAGGGGAGTTTGTTACCCCGGAACAGCTGGGCGAGCTGGCGCTATTTTTGTGCAGCGACGGCGCCGTGAACGTTCGCGGCGCCGCGTGGAATATGGATGGCGGCTGGGTTGCTCAGTGATGAACAGGCCGGGAAAGGCAACGTCGCCGCCCGGCTAAAATCGCTAGCTTGAGCAGCTGACCTCCAGCCGCTTGCCCCAGTCAGGCGGGCGGCTGACGTAATCATCATCCCGGTCGGCAAACGGCGTGCGCAACGCCAGATGCAGACGGTGTAGCTCGTCGTACTCACCCTGCTCTGCCTGCTCAATCGCCCGCTGCGCCAGCCAGTTGCGTAATACCATCGCGGGATTCGCTGCGTTCATCTGCGCCTGACGGGTAGCGTCGTCTACCTGCTCCTGCTGCAGCCGCGTGCGGTACTGTGCAAACCAGTCGTCAAACGCCTGACGGTCAATAAACTCGTCGCGCAGCGGCGAGGCGGCGCTGTGCTGCTCCGTCTGGCCCAGCATTCGGAAGGTGCGGGTGTAATCGCTTCCCTCACGCGCCATCAGGGCAAACAGGCCGTTGAGGATGTCGTTGTCGCCCTTCTCCTGGGTCATCAGCCCCAGCTTGTTACGCATCAGCGTGCCGTATTCCCGCAGCAAAAGGTCCTGATAGCTGTCGAGCGCATCGTTCAGGGCATCAACGTCGATAAACGGCGATAAGGTTTGTGCAAGCCGCTGGAGGTTCCACAGCCCAACCGCCGGCTGATTGTCAAAGCTGTAACGCCCCTGATAGTCGGAATGGTTGCAGATATACCCCGGCTGATAATCGTCCAGGAAACCAAACGGACCGTAATCAAAGGTCAGGCCGAGAATCGACATGTTGTCCGTATTCATGACCCCGTGAGCAAAGCCTACCGTTTGCCAGCGCGCAATCATCGTGGCGGTACGGGCAACCACGTCCCGGAACCAGAGAACGTATTTATCCGCCTCATCCTGCAGATGCGCCCAGTGGTGGCGAATGGCGAAGTCCGCGAGCTGGCGAACCTTGTCCGGCTCGCGGCGATAGTAAAAGTGCTCAAAATGACCAAAGCGGAGATGGCTTTGCGCTATGCGCATCAGCATCGCCCCCTTTTCCACCGTTTCGCGCGTCACCGCCGTGTCGCTGGTGACGATCGACAGCGCGCGGGTGGTGGGAATCCCCAGCGCATGCATCGCTTCGGATGCCAGACTTTCGCGTATCGTTGACCGCAATACCGCGCGCCCGTCGCCCATTCGTGAGTAAGGGGTAAGACCTGCGCCTTTCAGATGCCAGTCAACCGTCTCCCCGTTGGGAAGCCGTTGTTCGCCGAGCAGGATCCCCCTGCCGTCACCCAGCTGCCCCGCCCAGACGCCAAACTGGTGTCCGCTATAGACCTGAGCCAGAGGCTGCATACCGGGGAGAAGCGTTTCACCTCCCCAGACGCCAGCACTGCCTGAACGCTGAAACAGATCGGGCGGAATGGCCAGCTCATCGGCCAGCCGATCGTTATGCCAGATAAGACGTGAATTATGTAACGGTGTTGGTTTGAGTGCGGTGTAAAAGCCAGGCAACTCGTCATGCCAGTGAGCAGTAAAAGACAGGGTCATAAGTCCTCCTGCCTTTAGTGTAGAGGGTTTACCCGGACTTAAACACGGTCGAAAGGCAGGGTTATCGCTGCTGGACCAGCGTCGTGACGTGCTCCGCCGAGACGGCTGGCCAGAGCGCACCCTGCATGGCACCAAAATTGAAGGACAGAACGCGCTGCAGCAAACCGTGGTCGTCAATGCCGGAGACGATCACCGACTGGCAGTGCGGCGTTATTTGCCAGAGGATCGCGCGCATAAAAGGCTCAAAAGAAAGCTCAGAAGCACGCTGCTGGATGAATCCTTTATCAAGAATAACCCGTTTAAATAATCCATCATAGACGGCCTTGAGCGATGCAGCACCGGCTCCAAAGTTTGCCAGCACCAGCGGAAAATGGATCGCCATTCTTGCCAGCTGCAGATCGTCCTTTCCGTTATTTAAACCTGGATAGTTCTCATTAACAGTAAACTCAAGAAACGGATAACGCTCAAGAATTGAAACAGCATTCCCATTACTTAATAAAAACTCAACAATTGCTGGTGTAATATTGATCCATGCAATTAACTGATGCTGAATAAAAAACAGTTTACAGGTATCAAGCAATTGCAGTTTTTCGTTAAACAGCGCTAACTCCTCTGCCGCTGAAAGCCGAGGGATAACGAGCTCAGTGGGGATCCTCACATCGGTGCCGACGCCAGTAAAGTTAACCAGTATTTCTAAACCTTTTAGCTCGCCTGCGCTATTACGGGCAGGCAGAAGCATCAGTTCAGACTGGTAAGCATTATCTAGCGTAATAATCATTGCACTCGCCCCGCATTAAAGATGAGAGAGGACATCCTGGAGCAATTGCTGACACAATTCCACTGTCTTGATTTTAATAAGTTTAATTTCATTAGTTCCGTATTAATTTTCAGATTTATCCCTGAATCTAAAATAATCTTATCCTGGTTACTGAATAATAGCCAGTTTTAGATAAAACAGACACATAGGGATGTTGCTAATTTAGGTAAATTTAACTTTAATCAGCTTATTTGAGAAAAACGGCATGGTTTAATAGTTACCATGCCGACATAAGAAACGTGTTCGGGCAGTCTAAATACGTCGCGCCTGCCAGAAATTTTTACGCCAGTACACGTTATCGAGAGAAGAGCGCATCACGCCGCGGCTGGTAGAGGCATGAATAAACTGATTGTCTGTATCATATATCCCAACATGCAGGCCGCTTTCTCCCGATCCGGTTTTGAAAAAGACCAGATCACCGGGAAGGAGATCGTCTTTATCAATTTCAGTGCCTATTTCCGCCTGCTTGCGCGTGTCTCGCGGAAGCTGTAAATCAAACTTGTCACGAAACGTCATCAGGACAAAGCCTGAGCAGTCCACCCCGCCGCGGCTCATGCCGCCGTAGCGGTAAGGCGTGCCGCGCCAGTTGCTCAGCTGATCGTTAAGGCTGGCAATAACGGTGATAGAATCCGATAGCCGCGGATTAGGCGGCGGTGCACGATGGCTGCTGCATCCCGCAAGAAAGAGTGCCGCCACGAAGAGAAACCAGAATCGCATTTTCAGACGAATCCTCTGCTTTTATTGTTCTTTTGGTAATTTAGCGTGCAATTGTGTTCACAGGCAAGAAACGGTTACTCCTGCCCGGTAGAAATCAGCATCTTATGTCCCTCTACATCCAGCCTGCGGAACGACATGTTGTAGGCGCGGGCAAGATTTGGCGGCGTAAGGACCCGATCCCGCCTACCGCTGGCGATCATCCTGCCGCGCGACAGGAGCCACACGCGATGGGCGTGACGTAACGTATGGTTAAGATCGTGGCTGCTCATCACTACGGCGATACCTTTCCTGCTCAGAGCGCTTAGCAGACTATCCAGCGCCGCCTGCTGGGCAACATCCAGACCGCTCATCGGTTCATCCAGCAGCAGCATCCTCCCGTGAGGATTGCCCGCGGGATGGATCTGCAGAATGACCGCCGCCAGACGCACCCGCTGCCATTCTCCTCCAGAAAGCTGGCTGGCATGCCGGGACAGTTTATCTTCCAGCCCTAACGCCGCAGCCACTTCCTCCAGCAGTGCCGTATGCTGTTTGTCGTGCAGATGCAGCATCAGATAATGCCAGACCGGCATCGCAAAAGGCGGTACCTGCTGCTGCACCAGGTAGCTGCGCCGGTGGGCCAGCGAGGCGGGTGACCAGTCGACCAAAGCATGTTCCAGCAGCGTAATCTGCCCTGGCCCGGTGGTCAGCCCCGCCATCCGCGCCAGCAGCGTGCTTTTACCCGCGCCGTTTGGCCCGACGAGATGCAGGATTTCACCCGAATTGATGTCGCAGGTTACCGGCTCCAGACGCCCCTTCTCGGCGACGTCCGTGAGCTGCATCAGCAGCGACATTATTTCGCCAGCGCCAGCTTAATAGATTCCATGACGATCGGGTCCTCAGGCGTCATATCCGGCGAAAAACGCTGAACGACCTGGCCGTCACGACCAATCAGGAATTTTTCGAAGTTCCACAGAATATCGTCCGGATAGAGCGGCGCGCGGCCTTTGCTGGCCATGCGCTCGTAAAAACCGCTCTCTTCCGGCGCAACGGCCTTCGGCGCGGCGGCAATCAGCTTCGCATACAGTGGATGGCGGTCTTCACCGTTGACGTCAATTTTGCTGAACATCGGGAACGTCACGCCATAAGTGGTGCTGCAGAAGGTTTTGATCTCTTCTTCGCTGCCCGGCTCCTGGCCCAGGAACTGGTTGCACGGGAAGCCCAGCACGGTAAAACCGTCTTTCTCCCAGGCCTTCTGAATATTCTCCAGCTGCTCGTACTGCGGCGTCAGGCCGCATTTCGATGCCACGTTGACGATGAGCAACACCTTGCCTTTGTAGCTTTCCAGCGTGGTGTTATCCCCATCAATGGTGGTCACTTCGGTATTCAGGATATCTGACTGCATAGCATTTCCTCAGGTTGTCGATTTAACGTCCAGCTTTTAATAGTAGCCAGATAAAGACTGGCGCGCCCAGCGTTGCGGTCACCACGCCAACAGGCAATTCTGCGGCCGTCAGGGCGAGACGGGCGATGATGTCGGCCACCAGCAGCGTGGCTGCCCCGGCAACCGCCGAGGCCGGAAGCAAGGTTCGATGATCCGTGAAGCCGCAAAGACGCAGCATGTGCGGAATGACCAGCCCGATAAAGCCAATCGCCCCCGCCAGGGCCACGCTCACGCCTACCAGCCAGCCAATGGCAATGACCAGTACGTTACGCCAGAAACCAATCGGCATACCGAGCTGGCGGGCAGAGATTTCCCCCAGCGCGAGCCGATTCAGCGGCTGGGCCTGCAGCGCAGCCCACGCGATGACCGGCACCAGCAGCGCCATTAGCCAGCCCTGGTGCCAGTCAACGCCGCCAAAGCCGCCCATCATCCAGTACATGAGCTGACGCAGGTCAAAGGAGGTCGAGAAGTAGACCGCCCAGGTCATCAGCGCGCTACAGATGATCCCCAGCGCGACGCCGGCAAGCAGCAGCCGGCTGGTCGACAGGTGCCGTCTGGCGAAGCGAAGAAGAATGACTGTGATCAGCAGTGCGCCGAGAATGGCGCTCAGGCTAATGCTCCAGCCGGAGAGTTCTCCCCCGCCCAGCATCACCGCCGCAATCAGCCCGACGCCTGCACCGTTCGACACCCCCAGCAGGCCGGGCTCCGCCAGCGGGTTTTCGAACAGCGCCTGCATAATGGTGCCAGACAGCGCCAGCGCGGCGCCGACCAGGATCACCGCGACGGTGCGCGGCAGGCGAATTTGCCAGACGAAGAGCTGCCCGTCAGGCCCCAGCCAGCTTTCAGGCCCGATCCAGCTGTCGCCTGCGCAGAGGCTAATACCCGCGGCAAGAATAAGCAGCAGCACCAGCAGAAGCAGGCGACGCCGATCGGAACGGTGCTGGCGATGAGCATAATCAAGCATGTGTACGGTTTGTTAGCGAGTGATGTAATTGATTTTACGGCGTGTTTGCCGGAGAGCGCAAAGAAAAAAGGCCGCGTGGGCGGCCTTTTTGGTTAGTTCATATTACTCTGCTTTAGGCGTTGCGTTTTCGACGCGGCTCTTTAACTTCTGGCCGGGTCTGAAGGTCACCACGCGGCGGGCTGTAATGGGAATATCTTCCCCCGTCTTCGGGTTACGGCCCGGACGTTGGTTTTTGTCTCGCAAATCAAAATTGCCAAAACCGGAGAGTTTTACCTGCTCACCATTTTCCAGAGCACGACGGATCTCTTCGAAAAACAGCTCTACCAGCTCTTTGGCATCCCGTTTGCTAAGCCCAAGCTTATCAAACAGATATTCTGACATTTCAGCTTTTGTAAGCGCCATAGGTTCAATCCCTCAATGATGCCTGGAATCGCTCTTTTAATGCCTCTACACATTTGGCGACGGTAGCGGCAATCTCCTCTTCTTCGAGTGTACGGCTGGTATCCTGAAGGATAAGGCTGATAGCGAGGCTCTTGAAACCTTCTGCTACGCCCTTGCCGCGGTACACGTCAAATAAGTTTACGCCAACTACCTGATTTACGCCAACTTTCTTACATTCGGCCAAAATATCTGCTGCGGGCACGTTTTCAGCGACCACAACCGCGATATCACGGCGGTTCGCCGGGAAGCGGGAGACGTCCTGCGCCTGAGGAATGACGCGGTCTGCAACCGGGCTCCACTCCAGCTCGAACACGATGGTACGGCCGTTCAGGTCCAGCTTACGCTCCAGTTCTGGGTGGACAACGCCAATGAAACCAACGCGTTTGCCGTCTAAATAAATCGCCGCGCTCTGGCCCGGATGGAGCGCAGGAATCGCTTCCGCGCGGAATTCAATTTCAGATAATTTACCGGTCAGATCCAGAATCGCTTCCAGATCGCCCTTCATATCGTAGAAATCAACCGTGCCTTTTGCCAGGTCCCAGTGCTCTTCGTAGCGGTTACCGCTGATGGCACCAGCCAGCATGAGATCCTGACGGATGCCTAAATTTGCCTGATTATCCGGCACAAAGCGCAAACCGCTTTCGAAAATGCGCACGCGGTTTTGCTGGCGGTTCTGGTTGTAAACGATAGTCCCCAGCAGGCCCGTCCACAGGGACAGACGCATCGCGGACATTTCGCTGGAGATTGGGCTTGGCAGGATCAGCGCTTCCTGACCCGGGTGGATCAGCTGCTGCAGCTTAGGATCAACGAAGCTGTAGGTGATCACTTCCTGGTAGCCTTTGTCGTTCAGCATGGTTTTCACACGCTTCAAGGACAGGTCGGCTTCACGGTGGGTGCCCATCACCAGACCCGCCTGCACAGGCTCGTCAGGGATGTTGTTGTAGCCGTAAACACGGGCCACTTCTTCCACCAGATCTTCTTCAATTTCCATATCGAAACGCCAGGATGGCGCAACGGCCTTCCACTCGTCCTGACCTTCGGTCACTTCGCAGCCCAGGCGCGTCAGGATGTCGGTCACCTGCGCGTCGGCAACGTGGTGACCAATCAGGCGATCCAGCTTGCTGCGGCGCAGGGTAATGGTCGCACGCTTCGGCAGGGTCGCTTCGTTGGTGACGTCAATAACCGGGCCCGCTTCGCCGCCGCAGATGTCGATCAGCAGGCGGGTTGCACGCTCCATCGCTTTGTACTGCAGCGCCGGGTCAACGCCGCGCTCGTAGCGGTGAGACGCGTCGGTGTGCAGGCCGTGACGGCGCGCGCGGCCGGTGATGGAGAGCGGGCTGAAGAACGCACATTCCAGCAGGACGTTTTGCGTTTCGTCGTTGACGCCAGAGTGTTCGCCACCAAAGATACCGCCCATCGCCAGCGCTTTGCTGTGGTCAGCAATCACCAGGGTGTCGGCGTTCAGTTTGGCTTCTGTGCCGTCCAGCAGCACCAGGGTTTCCCCCTCTTTCGCCATGCGCACAACGATGCCGCCGTCGATACGATCTTTATCGAACGCGTGCATCGGCTGGCCCAGCTCCAGCAGAACGTAGTTAGTGACGTCAACCACGGCGTCGATTGAGCGGATACCGCAGCGGCGCAGCTTCTCTTTCATCCAAAGCGGGGTTGGCGCTTTAACGTTAATGCCTTTTACCACGCGACCGAGGTAGCGCGGGCAGGCATCAGCAGCGTCAACCTGAATCGGCAGCACGTCACTGATGGTCGCTTCAACCGGCACAATCTCCGGCGCGTTGAGTTCGGTCTGGTTCAGTACGGCCACGTCGCGCGCCACGCCGATGATACCTAAGCAGTCGGCACGGTTTGGCGTGACGCTGATTTCGATAGTATTGTCATCAAGCTTCAGGTATTCACGGATATCGGTGCCCACTGGCGCATCCAGCGGCAGCTCGATGATGCCGTTGTGGTCGTCGGAAATACCCAGCTCGGAGAAGGAGCACAGCATGCCTTCAGACGGCTCACCGCGGAGCTTGGCCGCTTTGATTTTGAAATCACCCGGCAGTACGGCACCGACGGTCGCCACGGCCACCTTCAGGCCCTGACGGCAGTTTGGCGCACCGCAGACGATGTCCAGCAGACGGTCGCCGCCTACGTTCACTTTTGTCACGCGCAGTTTGTCCGCGTTAGGGTGCTGGCCGCACTCGACTACTTCACCCACCACGACGCCGTTGAAGGCACCGGAAACCGGCTCAACGCCGTCAACTTCCAGGCCCGCCATGGTGATCTGGTTGGAAAGCGCTTCGCTGTCCAGCGTGGTGTTAACCCACTCGCGTAACCACAGTTCACTGAATTTCATTGTTCTGTCCTGCCCTTATTTAAACTGTTTGAGGAAACGCAGATCGTTTTCGAAGAATGCACGTAAGTCGGTCACGCCGTAGCGCAGCATGGTCAGACGCTCCATGCCCATGCCGAAGGCAAAGCCGGAGTATACTTCCGGATCGATACCCACGTTGCGCAGCACGTTTGGATGCACCATGCCGCAGCCCAGCACTTCCAGCCATTTGCCGTTTTTACCCATCACGTCAACTTCCGCAGACGGTTCAGTGAACGGGAAGTAGGACGGACGGAAACGAACCTGCAAATCTTCCTCAAAGAAGTTGTTCAGGAAATCGTGCAGCGTGCCCTTCAGGTTGGTGAAGCTGATGTTTTTATCAACAATCAGACCTTCCATCTGGTGGAACATTGGGGTGTGGGTCTGATCGTAGTCGTTACGATAGACGCGGCCCGGCGCGATGATGCGGATTGGTGGTTCCTGATCCTTCATGGTACGGATCTGAACGCCAGAGGTCTGGGTACGCAGCAGACGCGTCGCGTCAAACCAGAAAGTGTCGTGGTCAGCGCGTGCCGGATGATGGCCAGGAATGTTCAGGGCGTCGAAGTTGTGGTAATCATCTTCGATTTCCGGGCCAGTCGCCACGGTAAAGCCGAGCTCACCGAAGAAACTTTCAATACGATCGATAGTACGGGTAACAGGATGCAGACCACCGTTTTCAATACGGCGCCCCGGCAGAGAAACGTCGATGGTTTCTGCCGCAAGACGCGCGTTTAGTACCGCGCTCTCCAGCTCGGCCTTACGCGCGTTCAGCGCCTGCTGAACCTGCTCTTTGGCTTCGTTAATCACCGCACCCGCTGCCGGGCGTTCTTCTGGCGGCAGTTCACGCAGGGTTGTCATTTGAAGGGTCAGGTGCCCTTTCTTCCCAAGATATTCGACGCGGACATTGTCTAACGCGGCAACATCTGAGGCCTGATTAATGGCGGCTGTTGCACTGGCAACCAGCTCTGCGAGATGTGACATGATTTTCCTCATTATGTCGGTGCAGACACCGATTTGGTGGAGTTATTCTCTCAAATTCAGGCACAAAAAAAGCCTCCATCGGGAGGCTTATCTGGCGCTGTTTTTCGTTTCATCTTTCACGCGCTAGCCTCCTGGAGTCAGGTGCTAAAGTAAAAGAAGAAGCGGAAAATAGCAGCATTCATGCTTGCGTTACCTTGTTGGGTAAAAACCGGTAAGACCTTATTGAAAAGCCTGCACGGATAAATGTCAATCTTCTGATGGTGTTAAATGAAAAGAGGGAGCCAGGCCCCCTCTCTCAACTGGCTTATGCCAGTGCTGCTTTCGCTTTTTCGACCAGAGCGGTGAACGCTACTTTGTCGAATACTGCGATGTCAGCCAGGATCTTACGGTCGATTTCAACAGAGGCTTTTTTCAGGCCGTTGATGAATTTGCTGTAAGAAATACCGTTCTGACGTGCTGCTGCGTTGATACGCGCAATCCACAGTTGACGGAACTGACGCTTACGCTGACGACGGTCACGGTAAGCGTACTGACCTGCTTTGATAACAGCCTGGAAGGCAACGCGGTATACGCGTGAACGCGCACCGTAGTAGCCTTTAGCTTGTTTCAAAATTTTCTTGTGACGTGCACGTGCAATTACACCACGTTTTACGCGAGCCATATGTGCTCTCCTGTATCTATATTCTTAGTAAAAAAATTAAACGTTAACGGCTTATGCGTACGGCAGGCACGCGATAACCAGACCCAGATCGCCTTTAGAAACAAGGCCTTTTGGACGCAGGTGACGTTTACGCTTAGTAGATTTTTTGGTCAGAATATGACGCAGGTTTGCGTGCTTACGCTTAAATCCACCACCACCGGTTTTTTTGAAGCGCTTAGCAGCACCGCGTACGGTCTTAATTTTTGGCATCTTAATAACTTCCACTTCGCATTGTTAAATAAACGAAACATAGGCGAACAAAACCTATGAAACCCGAAGGCTCCACAGATTTTGCTGCTTGAAGGCCTTACTGTTTCTTCTTAGGAGCGAGCACCATGATCATCTGGCGGCCTTCGATCTTCGTAGGGAAGGATTCGACTACTGCCAGTTCACTCAGATCGTCACGGACGCGGTTAAGCACTTCCATACCAATCTGTTGGTGGGCCATCTCACGACCGCGGAAACGCAGCGTGATCTTGGCCTTATCGCCATCTTCCAGAAAGCGAATCAGGCTGCGGAGTTTTACCTGATAATCGCCATCGTCGGTACCAGGACGGAATTTGATTTCCTTAACCTGGATAACTTTTTGCTTCTTCTTCTGTTCCTTAGAAGACTTACTCTTTTCATAAAGGAACTTGCCGTAGTCCATGATACGACAAACTGGCGGTTCGGCGTTAGGGCTGATTTCAACTAAATCTACTCCAGCTTCTTCAGCCTTTTCGATCGCTTCTCTCAGACTCACAATCCCCAGCTGCTCGCCTTCCAGACCTGTTAAGCGAACTTCCTGGGCGCGAATCTCGCCATTGATACGATTCGGACGTGCCGTTTGAACTCGTTTTCCGCCTTTAATACCTTATTCCTCCAGTTGTTGAAGACTGCGGCTGCGAATCTCTTGTTGCAGCTTCTCAATCACTTCACTTACGTCCAGGCTGCCCAGGTCTTTACCACGGCGGGTGCGAACGGCAACTTTGCCTGCTTCCACCTCTTTATCACCACAGACCAACATATACGGGACACGACGTAAAGTGTGCTCGCGGATTTTAAAGCCAATCTTCTCATTTCTCAAGTCTGCTTTTACGCGAATGCCCGCATTTTGTAGTTTCTGCGTCAATTCTTTAACGTAATCTGCCTGAGAATCGGTAATGTTCATCACCACGACCTGCACTGGCGCAAGCCAGGTTGGGAAGAAGCCCGCGAACTCTTCTGTCAGGATGCCGATGAAGCGCTCCAGAGAACCGAGAATAGCACGGTGAATCATGACCGGTACCTGACGCTCGTTGTCTTCGCCAACATAAGAGGCGCTTAAACGCTGCGGCAGGGAGAAGTCCAGCTGTACAGTACCGCACTGCCATGCGCGATCGAGGCAGTCATACAGGGTAAATTCAATTTTCGGACCGTAGAATGCACCCTCGCCCAGCTGGTATTCGAACGGAATACCGTTCTCTTCCAGCGCTACGGCGAGATCCGCTTCTGCGCGATCCCAGGTCTCATCGCTACCGATACGTTTTTCCGGACGCGTTGAGAGTTTGACCACGATCTTCTCGAAGCCAAAGGTGCTGTACATATCGTAGACCATACGAATACAGGCGTTAACTTCATCACGAACCTGATCTTCAGTACAGAAGATATGCGCATCATCCTGCGTAAAGCCACGCACGCGCATCAGACCGTGCAGCGCGCCTGATGGCTCGTTACGGTGGCAGCTACCGAACTCCGCCATACGCAGCGGCAGGTCGCGGTAGGATTTCAGACCCTGGTTGAAGATCTGAACGTGGCCCGGGCAGTTCATTGGCTTGATGCAGTATTCACGGTTCTCGGACGAGGTGGTGAACATCGCATCTTTGTAGTTGTCCCAGTGGCCGGTTTTTTCCCACAGCACACGGTCCATCATGAACGGGCCTTTCACTTCCTGATACTGGTACTCTTTCAGCTTGGAACGTACGAACGTTTCCAGTTCACGGAAGATAGTCCAGCCATCGTTATGCCAGAACACCATACCCGGCGCTTCTTCCTGCATGTGGTACAGGTCAAGCTGCTTACCGATTTTACGGTGGTCACGCTTCGCGGCCTCTTCCAGGCGCTGCAGGTACGCGTTCAGGGCTTTCTTATCCGCCCACGCGGTACCATAGATACGCTGCAACATCTTGTTGTTGCTGTCACCACGCCAGTAGGCGCCGGCGATCTTCATCAGTTTGAAATGATGACAGAAGCGCATGTTCGGCACGTGCGGTCCACGGCACATGTCGACGTATTCTTCGTGATGGTACAAGCCAGGCTTGTCATCATGAGCAATGTTTTCATCGAGAATAGAGACTTTATAGCTCTCGCCACGCTTGACGAAGGTTTCACGCGCTTCGTGCCAGCTGACTTTCTTCTTGATGACGTCATAGTTGGTCTCGGCGAGCTCGTGCATACGTTTTTCGAGCGCGTCGATATCTTCCTGGGTCAGGGTGTGGTCAAGATCAACGTCGTAGTAGAAACCGTTGTCGATAACCGGACCGATCGCCATTTTGGTGTTTGGCCACAGCTGCTTGATAGCATGACCCAACAGGTGTGCGCAGGAGTGACGAATGATCTCCAGACCTTCTTCGTCTTTCGCGGTGATGATTGCAAGCGTCGCATCGTTTTCAATCAGATCGGACGCATCAACCAGCTCACCGTTAACACGGCCGGCGATGGTCGCTTTCGCGAGGCCAGGACCGATGTCCAGGGCGACATCCATAGGGCTAACAGCGTGGTCGAAATGGCGTTGGCTGCCATCAGGAAGAGTAATTACAGGCATTTTATATCCTTATTTGCAGTGATGCCCCACACATAAGAGCATATACAAAGAAAATAATCGTGATTTGACAATAGATTACGACACCATCTGACCAACAATCGTCAAATTGGTTCGTCATCATGCACCTGCCGAATTCAGATTAATGCGGATTTACGGCAAGCGACGTAATGTTAACACTATCAGCAAGGAGATTGCACCCTCTGCAGCCAGAATGATGGGCTGGCACATAGCGTAAATTTGCAGATTGCATCTCTCCGGCGCTCGCATTTCAGACATGCTGGGCTACTCTTGAACATGCCTTTTATATCAACAGGTGCATACCATGAATGTATCCAGTAGAACGGTTGTGATTCTGAACATCCTTTCCGCAACAGGTTTAGTGTTGATCCTCGCCGAACGATTCCACTGGTTCTGAGCCGACCCCTTGTTGGCATAACTCGATCGCTCCCGGGAAGGCGCATCTTTTGGCCCCGTTTGATAGACTATGCGTATCAACGAACAAGGATTAGGTTATGCCAACAAAACGATTTGCCGTAAAACACTGGAAAATGGTGCTAGTGCTGGTTGCCATCTGCGGTGCAATGCTGTTATTTCGGTGGGCGGCTATGATTTGGGGCTAAGTACAAATAAAAATAAATGCCGTTGCGCGTGATGAGAATTTATTGGCGCGGGTTAACCATAATAATGAAAACGGGCCGACACTTTCATCGGCCCGCTATGATTACATTTTATAGCCCAGCGAAATCGTGGTTCTGCGATCGGTATGATCCGGTGCCGTTTCTGGCGGTGAAGAGTTCCAGGTCACGTTGTAGGCCAATTTCAAACCGAAGTGTTCATTGATAGCCACGTTCAAAGCGCTTTCGGAATTCAGCGTCGTATCCTCGGCACCAAACACAGAAACACCCTGCGTAAATTTGGTGTTGTCGGTCATCTGCCAGGCATACGTGCCGGAAGCATAGCCCAGCGGCTGGGTTTCATTTTCGCCATTGGTGTACTCGTCATAGCGGACACCAGGACCGAATTCGAAACGGAGGCTGTGTACCGGACCATTCAGGAACTGACGACCATAACCGGCGGTGAACACATCGCGCTGGCGATAGCCGTTGAAGCGGTCGGTTAACCAACTTGCCTGACCAAAGATGTAGTCATAGTCGGTCATGTTGTAACGGCTACGTCCACCCACCGCGTATTTCTCGGATGAGCGTTCATCGTTAGCGGACGTGTTGCTGGCATTCCCCCACAGCGACCATGCAGTGGTATTGCCGTACCAGGTCAGGGTGCTGTCCGCCGTCAGAGAAGAGCTTTTCGTATTACCCGATTGCGCGAGATACCCGGCGTTCAGGTTACCTTCAAACGGTTTTTTGGCAGTGGAGGGATCGTCCATGACAGTAAAAACGGTGTCATCGGCGGCTGCATTCAGTGATGCAAAAACGCCACCCGCCAGCATCAGTGCTGCGGGTACTGTCTTCAAAAGCTTCATTTTATTTAAGGAGTCCGTACAACAAAAAAAGAGACCACCACGGTCTCGGAAACTTTCTTGAGGATCAATGACAAGGCGTCCAGAGAAAGGTAACAAATTATAAAAAGGCGCAAATAACATAGCAATATTTTCTTATTTCATTTTTTGAATAAGAACGATCTCAAAACGCGTTTTATTTTATATATCCCTCATCGCATTTATGTCAGCATTCATTTTTAAAATCATACTGTTATTTACATTGCCTTCCTGTCGATCGGTGCCAGACTTAAAAGAACCCATGCTAAAAGGAGGTTATGATGGCTTCTATTTATACGCTGACGCTCTCCCCTTCCCTCGACTCCGCGACCATAACGCCGCAGATTTACCCGGAAGGTAAACTACGCTGTAGCGCACCCGTATTTGAGCCGGGCGGCGGCGGGATTAACGTTGCGCGCGCGATTACCCACCTCGGTGGTAAAGCGACTGCCATCTTTCCGGCCGGTGGTGCCACGGGGGAGCATCTTGTTGCCTTGCTGGCCGATGAACAGGTTGCCGTGGATACCGTAGACGCCAAAGACTGGACCCGGCAGAACCTGCATGTCCACGTTGAGTCCAGCGGGGAACAGTATCGTTTCGTTATGCCAGGCGCCAGGCTGAGCGATGATGAGTTTCGTCAGCTGGAAGAGAAGGTGCTAACCATTGAAAGCGGCTCGCTGCTGGTCATCAGCGGTAGCCTGCCGCCAGGCGTGAAAACAGAAAAGCTGACAGCACTGGTTGATGCCGTACTTCATCGCGGCATTCGCTGCATTGTCGACAGTTCAGGCGAAGCCCTGCAGGCGGCATTAGAACCCGGACAGCTTGAGCTCGTTAAGCCTAACCAGAAAGAGCTGAGTGCGCTTGTTAATCGCGAACTTAGCCAGCCGGATGACGTGCGTACTGCCGCAGAAGAACTGGTTCGCAGCGGTAAAGCGCACCGTGTTGTCGTCTCTCTCGGTCCTCAGGGTGCGCTGGCCGTCGACAAGACGGGCTTTGTGCAGGTTGTTCCGCCCCCAATGAAGAGCCAGAGCACCGTCGGCGCTGGCGACAGTATGGTCGGCGCGATGGCGCTGAAGCTGGCGCAGGGCGCATCACTTCTGGATATGACGCGCTATGGCGTCGCGGCGGGGAGTGCCGCCACCATCAATCAGGGAACGCGCCTGTGTTCGCTTGCCGATACGCAGAAAATCGTCGATTACCTGTCACGAAGCTAACCGATATATCCCCCTCCTGACGGAGGGGGAATATCTGTGGAAGTCGCCAAATATGGCGTATCGACTATGCTAAAAAAACTTTCAGGATAACAACGAGGTGAATTATGAGCAGTGGTGATATCACCCGCTACGTCGTGACCATCAGCCTTCATGAAGCATCGCTGACCGAGCTTAACGAGCTCAACAATGCCTTTACACGGGCGAATTTCCTGCTCACGCTAACGGATGACGAAGGTCATATTCATGATTTAGGCACCCTGGCGTTTGGCCTGATCGCAGCCCTGAGTGAAGAAGAGGTGCATGCGCTGGCCGCCAGCCTGGTGGAAAGCGTGACCGACAAGCCTGCCGACATCACCGTGGAGACGTGGGAACGCTGGCAGAAAAAAGAACAATAAGTGCCCTGCATGAAATTAATCCGCTCAGGTGTGCGTTAGTTCGTATTTTTTTACCGCAGTTATGCGCTAACTTTATGATCTGGCAGACAACATGGGAGAGTCAACATGTGGCAGGCTATCAGTCATCTTTTACATGAGCAATTGGGTGAAGGTGAAATTGAACTGCGTAACGAGCTGCCGGGCGGGGAAATTCACGCCGCGTGGCATTTACGCTACGCAGGACGCGATCTGTTCGTTAAATGCGACGAGCGAGAGCTGCTCCCGATTTTTACCGCTGAAGCCGATCAGCTTGAACTGTTGTCCCGCAGTAAAACGGTGACGGTACCTGAGGTGCTGGCCGTGGGCAGTGACCGGGACTACAGCTTTCTGGTGATGGACTATCTCCCTGCCCGCCCGTTGGACGCCCATAATGCCTTTATTCTCGGGCAACAGTTAGCGCGCCTGCACCAGTGGAGCGACCAGCCCCAGTTTGGTCTCGACTTCGACAACGACCTTTCCACCACGCCGCAGCCCAATGCCTGGCAGCGCCGCTGGTCGACGTTCTTTGCCGAGCAGCGCATCGGATGGCAGCTTGAACTGGCCGCAGAGAAAGGGCTGGAATTTGGCAATATTGATGCCATCGTCGAGCATGTGCAACAGCGCCTGGCCTCCCACCAGCCTCAGGCGTCTTTGCTGCACGGTGATTTATGGTCCGATAACTGCGCGCTGGGCCCCAACGGCCCGTATATCTTCGACCCGGCCTGCTACTGGGGCGACAGAGAGTGCGATTTGGCCATGTTGCCCCTGCATCCCGAACAACCGCCGCAAATATACGATGGCTATCAGTCTGTCTCCCCCCTGCCGCCGGACTTCCTTGAGCGCCAGCCCGTGTATCAGCTCTATACGCTGATGAACCGAGCCATTCTTTTTGGCGGGCAACATCTGGTCAACGCCCAGCGCGCGCTTGAACGCGTGCTTGCGGCTTAAAGACAAAACGGGTGGCCTTGCCGCCACCCTAATTCGTTACAGAAAACCGAGCAGTGTGAAGAAGAAATATCCCGCCACGATGATGATAACCGGCAGGATATAGAGCGGGAAAATTTGCAGGAAAATGGTGTGGCGAGGCACCACAATGCGGGATTCAATCTGCTCCCGGCTCATTCCTTCAGGACCTTTCGCCTTCTCAAGGATAAGCTGATCTTCCACCCCTTCGCGTAAAAAACGGGTCTGGCGACTCATTCGTGCGCCCGATGCCTGCAGCGCCATCGCAATAAAAATCAGCGCATAGATAATCCAGAACCCAACATTCAGCTGCTGGCGAAAGTCCGGCGTTGGCGAGTTGAACCAGAAGACGTTCAGGAACGGGGTATTAAACCGCACCATCTCAATCATGACATGCGCAAAATCAAGCATTACCGCATTAATGCCCGGCTGTTTTTCGCTGTGATCGTACATAAACTTCAGCACGGAGATCAGCGTAGAAATGACGGCGGGAATAAAAATCACCCAGCCTGCAATACGTTTTAAGACAGCAATGCGTCCAGCTTGTTGATACGTCATCAGTTCCTCTTCATAAAGACGCGTGATTTGAGCCTAAGTCTACCTGCTGGACATCAATTTCGCCCGCTCTTTAAAAGCAATATGCTAAATTGCAGACTGTGCTTAGCACTTATCGTCTGTCGAACACCTGGATAAGGAGACGTTGTGATGTCGACACCGCGCCAGATACTTGCCGCTATTTTTGACATGGATGGATTACTGATTGATTCCGAGCCGTTGTGGGATCGCGCCGAGCTGGACGTGATGGCCAGCCTGGGCGTTGATATCAGTCGCCGTAATGAACTTCCCGACACGCTGGGCCTGCGTATTGATATGGTCGTTGACCTGTGGTACGCCCAACAGCCGTGGGTTGGGCCCGATCGCGACGAAGTCACCTCGCGTATTATCAGCCGCGCCATCGCGCTGGTGGAGGAGAACAAGCCGCTCTTGCCGGGCGTACATGAGGCTGTCGCGCTGTGCAAGTCTCAGGGGCTGAAGGTTGGCCTGGCTTCCGCTTCACCGCTGCATATGCTGGAAAAAGTGCTGATCATGTTTGAGCTGCGCGACAGTTTTGACGCCCTGGCGTCTGCGGAAAAACTGCCCTACAGCAAGCCGCATCCGCAGGTCTATATGGACTGCGCCGCGAAGCTGGGTCTTGATCCGCTTACCTGCGTCGCGCTGGAAGATTCAGTAAACGGCATGGTGGCCTCCAAAGCCGCGCGTATGCGCTCCATTGTGGTTCCCGATGAAGAAAACCGCCACGATCCCCGGTATGCTCTTGCCGACGTTAAGCTGAATTCGCTGGCTGAACTGACGGTACAACACCTGCGCGGCGAATAGCGCCCCTCCTACAGGCAGCGTCATGCTGCCTGATAAAAACAAAACACAGTTTCATTTTGTTTGCTTTTCTCATCCCTGCCTCCTATCTTTAACGTCAACACGACGATAACCAGCTTCTGAGGCGCGTATGATACTGGACACCTTTACTCTTTCAGGCAAAGTGGCCCTCATCACCGGGTGCGATACCGGGCTGGGGCAAGGCATGGCTATTGCGCTGGCGCAGGCAGGTTGCGATATCGTTGGGGTAAATCGCAAAGCTCCAGAGAAAACGGCCAGCGCCGTCACCGCCCTGGGAAGACGTTTTGTGGCTATTCGGGCCGATCTGAGCCAGCAGGAAAATCTTCAGTACGTCGTGGACACCGCCGTGGCGGAGATGGGACGAATTGATATTCTGGTGAACAATGCCGGGACGATTCGCCGGGAGGAGGCTCTGACGTTCAGCGAAAAAGACTGGGATGACGTTATGAACCTGAATCTCAAGTCGCTCTTTTTCCTCTCTCAGGCGGTCGCTAAGCGATTTATCACCCAGGGCCAGGGCGGCAAAATTATCAATATCGCCTCTATGCTCTCCTTTCAGGGCGGCATTCGCGTGCCGTCGTATACCGCCTCGAAAAGCGGCGTACTGGGGATCACGCGCCTGCTGGCAAATGAGTGGGCGCTACATGGCATCAACGTGAATGCCATCGCGCCGGGCTACATGGCGACGAACAACACGCAGCAGCTGCGCGATAACGAACAGCGTAACGCGGAGATCCTTGACCGCATCCCGGCGGGTCGATGGGGAGTACCGGATGACCTTCAGGGGCCGGTCGTCTTTTTAGCCTCCCCCGCATCAGATTACGTGAATGGTCACACCTTAGCCGTCGATGGCGGCTGGCTGGCGCGCTGAGGCGCCTTTGTGACAAACAGTTACACCGTCACCTCTTTCGTCCACTGTATAAAAACCCTATACTGTATAAATTGACAGTTTCGTGGGTTTTATCATGACGGCGGAAGGCCACCTGCTTTTTTCAATTGCGTGCGCAGTATTTGCCAAAAACGCAGAACTTACTCCCGTGCTTGCACAGGGAGACTGGTGGCATATTGTCCCTTCTGCCGTTTTAACCTGTCTGCTGCCCGATATTGACCACCCAAAATCCTTCCTCGGACAGCGCCTGAAGTGGGTGTCGAAGCCCATCGCCCGCGCGTTCGGCCACCGCGGGTTTACCCACAGCCTGCTGGCCGTTTTTGGCCTGCTCACGCTTTTCTATTTAAAAGTCCCTGAAAGCTGGATAGTGCCGGGCGATGCCATTCAGGGCATGGTGCTGGGTTATTTAAGCCATATCCTCGCCGATATGCTGACGCCCGCGGGCGTGCCGTTGCTTTGGCCCTGCCGCTGGCGTTTCCGTTTTCCGATCCTTGCGCCGCAGAAAGGGAATCAGCTTGAACGCGTGCTGTGCATGGCGCTGTTCGCCTACGCCGTCTGGATGCCGCAAACCTTGCCCGAAAACAGTGCAGTGCGCTGGTCTTCCCAGATGATCAATTCGCTGCAATTTCAGTTCAATCGTTTTATTCATCACCAGATTGAACAGTAAACCAACAAAATCATTCCATTTGTCATAAACCATTCCATTTGGATATAAGCGCCACATCACACTTCTGCTAACCTTCCGCCAACAGGATCGGGAAAAACCGATCCCACATAATAAATCAGGAGAACGGGGATGAATTTTCCACTCATCGCGAACATAGTCGTGTTCGTCGTATTACTATTGCTTCTCGCGCAGGCGCGCCACAAACAGTGGAGCCTGGCGAAAAAAGTACTGGTCGGTCTGGTCATGGGTGTGGCGTTTGGTCTGGCCTTACACGCCGTCTACGGCTCCGATAGTCCGGTACTGAAAGAGTCCATTCAGTGGTTCAACATTGTCGGTAACGGCTACGTCCAGCTGCTGCAGATGATCGTTATGCCGCTGGTGTTCGCCTCTATTCTGAGCGCCGTAGCCCGTCTGCACAACGCAACTCAGCTGGGTAAAATCAGCTTTCTGACCATTGGTACGCTGCTCTTTACCACGCTGATTGCCGCGCTGGTGGGGGTGCTGGTTACCAACCTGTTTGGCCTGACGGCCGAAGGTCTGGTTCAGGGTACCGCTGAAACGGCGCGTCTGACCGCAATTCAAACCAACTACGTGGGTAAAGTGGCTGATCTGACGGTTCCGCAGATGGTCCTCTCCTTCATTCCGAAGAACCCGTTTGCTGACCTGACCGGTGCAAGCCCAACCTCTATCATCAGCGTGGTGATCTTCGCGGCATTCCTGGGCGTGGCTGCGCTTAAGCTGCTGAAAGACGACGCGCCGAAAGGCGAACGCGTGCTGACGGCGATTGATACCCTGCAAAGCTGGGTGATGAAGCTGGTCCGTCTGGTCATGCAGCTGACGCCATACGGCGTTCTGGCACTGATGACCAAAGTGGTAGCCGGCTCTAACCTGCAGGACATCATTAAGCTGGGCAGCTTCGTTGTCGCCTCTTATCTGGGCCTGGGCATTATGTTCGTGGTGCACGGTATCCTGCTGGGCGTGAACGGCGTCAGCCCGCTGAAATACTTCCGCAAAGTATGGCCGGTACTGACCTTTGCCTTCACCAGCCGTTCCAGCGCAGCGTCTATTCCGCTGAACGTTGAAGCACAGACCCGTCGTCTGGGCGTGCCGGAATCTATCGCCAGCTTCTCTGCCTCCTTTGGTGCTACCATCGGTCAGAACGGCTGTGCGGGGCTCTACCCGGCGATGCTGGCGGTGATGGTTGCCCCAACCGTGGGTATCAACCCGCTGGATCCGGTCTGGATCGCCACGCTGGTCGGGATTGTTACCATCAGCTCCGCCGGCGTTGCAGGTGTCGGCGGCGGTGCAACCTTCGCCGCGCTGATTGTGCTGCCCGCGCTGGGCCTGCCCGTCACGCTGGTCGCCCTGCTGATCTCCGTTGAACCGCTGATCGACATGGGCCGTACCGCGCTGAACGTGAGCGGCTCCATGACTGCCGGTACGCTGACCAGCCAGTGGCTGAAGCAGACCGACAAAACCATTCTGGAAAGTGAAGACGACGCCGAGCTGGCGCACCGTTAATCTCGATAGAAATAAAAAAACCGCCTGATGGCGGTTTTTTTATGGCTGTTATTCTTCAACCTCTTCATCCTGGCGGATTTGCGTCGCCCATCGCTGGGCTGACTCCGGCACGGAAAACGCCGGCGACCGGCGGAAATGTTCCCCCATCAGGACAAAAGCCACATATTTACCGCGAAGCAGCCAGACATCACGAAAACCATCCACTTTCAGGGCATGGTCAGGCGGCGCGGGCTCAACGCGGGGCAAATAGCTAATAACCTGGCGGTTTTGTTGACGAAGAGGTTTCATAAGCGACGGATTCACTAAAGCAAATTCTTGAAGCAGGAAAATTCTATGATAGCCGATCCTGCTGCCTTACGTCGCGCTCCGAGTGGGTGAGATGGCTCCTTTCGTTAATAACGTCATGTGAAAAACGCTTAGTTAGCGAGCTATCTCACGACATTGTTCTATCCTTAATAGGGTTTTTAGCAATGGATAAAGGAGAAGCGTGCAATGTCGAACAAAGATAAATCACATCAATCACCGATTCATGGCACTGAAGAATCTCAACCGGGTATGGACTCTCTCGCCCCTGCTGACGGCTCTCACCGCCCCTCGCCGGGCCCATCAGCCCCTGGCGAACAACCAACCGCGCCGGGAAGCATGAAATCGCCGGACACCGGAAACGAGAAGCTGAAATCGCTTGAGCCACACCGTAAAGGCGGCGAAGGTTTTGCACTCACCACCAATCAGGGCGTGCGCATTGCTGACGATCAAAACTCCCTTCGCGCAGGCGCGCGCGGGCCAACCCTGCTGGAAGATTTCATCCTGCGGGAAAAAATTACCCATTTTGACCACGAGCGAATTCCGGAACGCATCGTTCACGCGCGCGGTTCTGCGGCGCACGGCTACTTCCAGCCCTATAAAAGCCTGAAAGCGATCACCAAAGCGGATTTCCTCTCCGACCCGGATAAAATCACGCCGGTCTTTGTGCGTTTCTCCACCGTGCAGGGTGGCGCAGGTTCGGCAGATACGGTGCGTGATATCCGCGGCTTTGCCACCAAGTTTTATACCGAAGAGGGTATTTTCGATCTGGTGGGCAATAACACCCCGGTGTTTTTCATTCAGGATGCGCATAAATTTCCTGACTTTGTCCATGCGGTAAAACCGGAGCCCCACTGGGCCATACCCCAGGGACAAAGTGCGCACGATACCTTCTGGGACTATGTCTCCCTGCAGCCTGAAACCTTACACAACGTGATGTGGGCGATGTCCGACCGTGGGATCCCGCGCAGCTATCGCACGATGGAAGGGTTCGGTATTCATACCTTCCGCATGATCAACGCGGAAGGAAAAGCCACGTTTGTGCGCTTTCACTGGAAGCCGGTAGCGGGCAAAGCCTCGCTGGTATGGGATGAGGCGCAGAAGCTCACCGGGCGCGATCCGGACTTCCATCGCCGCGAACTGTGGGAATCCATTGAAGCGGGTGACTTCCCGGAATATGAACTGGGCTTACAGCTGATCCCGGAAGAAGACGAGTTTAAGTTCGATTTCGACCTGCTTGACCCGACAAAACTCATTCCTGAGGAGCTGGTGCCCGTTCAGCTGGTGGGGAAAATGGTGCTTAACCGCAATCCGGATAATTTCTTTGCCGAAAACGAGCAGGCCGCGTTCCACCCGGGCCACATCGTCCCCGGACTAGATTTCACCAACGATCCGCTCTTACAGGGACGTCTGTTCTCGTATACCGATACGCAGATTAGCCGTCTTGGCGGGCCGAACTTCCACGAGATCCCGATTAACCGCCCAACCTGCCCGTACCATAACTTCCAGCGCGACGGGATGCACCGTCAGGATATTGATACCAACCCGGCAAACTATGAGCCGAACTCCATCAACGACAACTGGCCGCGAGAAACCCCGCCGGGGCCGAAACGCGGCGGATTCGAATCGTACCAGGAGCGTATCGACGGCAACAAAATTCGCGAGCGCAGCCCCTCGTTCGGTGAGTATTACGCCCACCCTCGCCTGTTCTGGAACAGCCAGACGCCGATTGAGCAACAGCACATCATCGGCGGCTTTAGCTTCGAACTGAGCAAAGTGGTGCGCACCTACATCCGCGAGCGCGTGGTCGATCAGCTGGCGCACATTGATATTCAGCTTGCCCAGAGCGTGGCGGATAACCTTGGCATCACGCTAACGGACGAACAGCGCAACCTTGCGCCGCCGAAAGAGGTTAACGGCGTGAAGAAAGATCCATCGCTGAGCCTGTATGCGGTGCCTGGAGGCTCGATTAAAGGCCGCGTGGTCGCGATCCTGCTGAACGACAAAACCCGCGCCAGCGACGTGCTGGGGATTATGCAGGCGCTAAAAACCCAGGGCGTACACGCCAAACTGCTCTATTCCCGCATGGGTGAAGTGACCGCCGATGACGGCTCCGTGCTGCCGGTCGCGGCGACCTTTGCCGGCGCGCCGTCGCTGACCGTCGATGCGGTGATTGTGCCGTGCGGGGATATTGCCAGCCTGCTCAACAACGGTGATGCCATCTATTATATGCTGGAAGCTTATAAGCACCTGAAGCCGATCGCGCTATCCGGCGACGCGCGTCAGTTTAAAGCACAGCTGAAGGTGGCCGATCAGGGTGAGGACGGCATTGTCGAGGGCGATAACGTTGACGATGCCTTTATGACGAAGCTGTTTGATTTGCTCGCCGCGCACCGCGTCTGGTCGCGCAGCAGTAAGATCGATCAGATTCCGGCGTAAAAACCATTCCCGGTTGTGCGGCCTGATGCCCTCACCACGCCCCTCTCCCACGGGAGAGGGAGAAAACAATAAAAACGGTAACCCAGGTTACCGTTTTGCTTTTACCTCGCCACCCGGCACTTCTTACAGATCCCCAAACGTCCCCAACCGATACCCACGCTCGGCAATGGCGTATTTCAGCGACGGCGACGTCAGGACATCCAGCTCCGCCAGGCGCGGCCAGCAGTAGGCGCTCTTACGCACGGTGTTATCGACAAAGGCAGGATGCGCCATAACCTCCAGCGACCGTTGCTCCCGCGCGGCAGAATCATCCAGCACCTTCAGGAACAGCGCTTCGTCGATCTCGTCACCGTAAAAGGCACTGCTGAACCCCTCAGTTGTTGTCACGGCACAGTCCGGCACGCCCTGCGCCTCACGATCCACGCGCATCGCCACGCCTTTGCGTTGGGCAAACGCCGCAACAATCGGGAAAATCGCCGGGATCATGTGCACATGATGGTGGCTGTCAATATGCGTCGGCGCCTTGCCAAAAAGATCAACAAAGCGGTTGTACTGGCAGTCCAGCTCACGGGCAATCTCTTCGAGGGGCAGAGCGTCCAGCTCCGCCAGCGCCCAAATCCATTTGCCCAGCAGACCGTCACGCGTCAGGCCCGGCATGGGCGAAAGCGGCATCCCGAGCGTCAGCACAAAATGCATGCCGACACCCAGCTCTGGCACCTCGCGGCTCAGCTGCGCCGCGTGTTCAACCGCCTCACCGTTCACCAGTGCCGTTGTAGAGGTCACTACCCCGCGGCGACAGGCTTCAATAATGCCGTAGTTCTGGCCTTTCGAAAGGCCAAAGTCATCAGCATTAACGATCAGCAGGTTTTCCATTGTGCGTCCTCTCAGTGTTGTTTGAACTTCAGCTTCTCAATCGTGGCGGCAAAGTTCGGCAACCATTTTTCATGCGCCAGGATCATCTCGCTGGCCAGCTGCTCCGCATCGCGGTCGGAATGCACCAGCGGGCTGAGGTTCAGCGCCAAAAGCACGTCATTGAGTTCACCGCTCAGCGCCGCGTTGCTCGCCGCCACTTCAAAGCCTTTGATGGTGTGGATCAGGCCCATAACTTTGTCGTCGAAGTGGGTGATACGTGGATGCGGTTTAGCCCCCTCACGCCCCAGAATGCAGGTCATCTCGACGGCCCAGTCCGCCGGGATATTGTCGATATGGCCGTGATGCGGCACGTTAACATAGTGCTCCGCCTGCTTGTCGTTGTAGATGGCGTTGATCACTTCACACGCTGCATCGGAGTAATAGGCCCCACCGCGCTGCTCAAGCGCTTTCGGTTTGACGTTCAGGTTCGGATCTTTATATAAATCGAACAGCTGCTTCTCAACTTTCTGAACGATTTGCGCACGCGCACCGCCCTTATAGTACTCGCCCATTTCGATAGCCAGCATCTCTTTCTGCTTGAAGTAGTAAAGCAGGTACGAGCACGGCAGCAGATTCAGCGAGCGAATCAGCCCTTCGCTGAACGGCAGGTCAAAGATGTTCTTCACGGAGGCCGCGGTCAGGCGACCGGAAGCCACGCCGTCGAGCAGTTCGGCAAAGCGCGATTTTCCGTTCACGATGACGTCTTTAATGAACACCATGTGGTTCAGGCCGAACAGATCGATTGAGAGATCGTCACTGTCGGTCAGCTCCAGCACGTCGCGGATAAACATCTTCATGCCGATCGGGATATTACAGACGCCGATAAAGCGTTTGAAATTGGTATGACGATATACCGCCTCGGTCACCATTCCGGCCGGGTTAGTGAAGTTAATCACCCACGCGTTCGGGCAGATCTCCTGCACATCTTTGACGATGTCGAAAATCACCGGAATGGTACGCAGGCCTTTGAACAGGCCGCCCGCGCCGTTGGTCTCCTGTCCCAGATACCCGTGGCTCAGCGGAATACGCTCGTCCAGCTCGCGCGCTTTTAGCTGGCCGACGCGCAGCTGAGTGGTAACGAAATCCGCATCTTTCAGCGCCAGGCGACGATCGAGGGATTTATGCACGGTCATAGGCACGCCCGCTTTCTCAACCATGCGCTTGCACAGGTCGAAAATAATATCCAGCTTCTCCTGACCTTCCTCAACGTCCACCAGCCATAATTCGCTGACCGGTAATTCATGATAACGTTTCAGAAAACCTTCGAGTAATTCTGGGGTATAGCTGCTGCCGCCACCAATGGTTACGACTTTTAATTTCTTTTGCATAATATCTCCCTTAGCGTATCAGGTTAATCGCCTGCAAGGTATAGCGTACTCTTCCCGCTATTTGGGCAAGCCATTAAAGCAATATTTATGGCGGGTAATCCGCCGAAAGTTAATTAATTACCGTTAAATTCTTCCGGTAGCTGTTCGGTGTGAACGAGGTCAACTTCTTAAAAGTTTTAATAAACAGGCTGGGACTGCTATATCCTGACTCATAGGCAATATCGGTGACAGAATAGTTGGTAATCTCCAGCTGTTTTTTGGCAAAATTAATGCGGATTTCATTAATAATTTGCACCGGCGTTTTACGATAATAACGCTGCGTCGCGCGGGTCAGATATTCCTGGGATTTCCCCGAGAGGGATACCATATTTTCCAGCGCATTTTCGCTGAACTGGCCTTTATCGTGCATCAGTTCCACGGTGCTGCGCAGCCACTGTGGAACATCATCCGTCACCTGCTGCTCTTCACGGTGATGCCGCAACCGGTTCATCACGTAGAAGGTCACCGTTTCAATAAATTCATCAAACTCATTGTCGCGGAAGTTAAGCGAGGCGATGACCGTTTCAATCCAGGTCATGAACTCGTTTTTCACACGATATACCTGGGACGCCACAAAGCAGAACGGCACCAGCGGCAGATAGTGCTTCTCAAAGAAGCGTCTGCTGACGCCCACGTTCAGAATGCGGGTCGCGCCAAATTCGTAAAAGCTCTGGTGATAGGAACCCATCGGCAGGAAGACAAAATCCCCTCGCTCAAGCAGGACGCGCTTACCGTTGATCTCCTGGTAGTAGCGGCCGGTCAGAACAATCGTGAACTCATAGTAGTCATGCTGGTGCAGACCACTGGCGCTCTCCGTCTTGTTATAGATAACCACGTGAAAATTTTTGCCATTAAACAGTTGCTGTTCAAATGCGGTTTTGATTTCCATCGTGCTGACCTCCTGCTGCTCAATCCGACCTAGTGCATTTTCTCGTGAAGCTCAATCAACTCCGCCACCAGCTCACGCGCCAGCATGGACGTCATCAGGTGATCCTGAGCGTGTACCAGCACCAGGCTGACCTTCATCTTCCCTTCGCCCTGGTCGCTTTCAATCAGCTTTGTCTGCACCAGGTGCGCTTCGTTCAGGGCCGTGCGGGACTGCTCCATCATGGTTTTCGCGGCGGCGAAATCGCCCTGCTTGGCCTGCTTCAGTGCGGCATACGCCAGGCTGCGCGCCTGCCCGGAGTTGATGATAAGGCCCATCACCACTTCTTCGAGATCGTTCTCTGCGGCTTCGTCTGCGACGATACTATCCAAATCTAACATGTTTTAGCTCCTTGTGGCTGGCGCGGGCTTCCCCGCGCCGGTCAATCTTAGAATTTCAGTGAGAGGGCAATTTCCTCTTCGCTCTCTTCTTCATCAATGATGGTGGCAGCTTTGTTCGCAATCGCCACGAACGGCATGTACAGCAGGGTGGCAATCCCGAGGTTGAATATCGCCAGCAGGAAGGCCGCGACGCTACCGTTGGTGTTAAAGAAGGCGCCCAGACCTGCCGGCATGGTCCACGGAGCGATGTTGGTGATCGGTGGAATAATACCCATGTAGTAGGCCGTCAGGGTGATCGCTGCCAGCAGCGGCTGCACCAGGATGAACGGGATAAACATTACCGGGTTCATGATGATTGGCAGACCGAACAGAATCGGCTCGTTAATCTGGAAGATGCCTGATGGCAGGGCCAATTTCGCCACCTGACGATAGTCAGCGCGACGAGAGACAATAAAGACCGCGATGATCAGACCCAGGGTCGCCCCGGTACCACCCAGGAAGATATAGGAGTCAAGCATCGGCTTCGCCCACACATGGAAGGTTTTACCTGCCGCCAGCGCCGCGTCAACGGAGCCGTACTGCTGGTAAAGCGCAACGTTTTCCAGTGCCCATGGGGTCATAATTCCGCTGTCCAGCGCGGCCAGTGCCAGTGAACCATGCACGCCGAAGAACCACAGCAGAGAGGTGAAAATCACATACGCCCAACCGACCACGCCACCCATCGACGCCAGCGGCGTAGAGATAGAGTCCATGATGATCTGGTGGAAGTTCGTGCCCCAGTGAGAGAGCGCCCAGGCGATAATCCCCATGATGGAGAGGATAATGAAGCCTGGGATCAACGCGGAAAATGAACGAGAAACGGAGGCCGGCACGCTATCCGGCAGGCGGATAACCCAGTTGCGACGGATAATAAAGGTGAACATTTCTGCCACCACCAGGCCGATAACAATACCGGAGATGATGTTGGCTCCGCCCAGCCAGTTTGCGCCAACGGCGTAGGCTTCACCCACGCTGTAAGGCGTGACGGTCATAAACGCGGCAACGGATAATAATCCGGCGGCCAGCGGATCCACTTTCCGCTCTTCAGCCAGCGCCATCCCAATAAAGAAAGGCGCCATCAGCGACATAATACCCAACGTACCGTTATATACGTTGCCGCCGATGGCTTTAAAACCGTTAAGGGTTTCAATAGTGGAAGCGTCTAACCGAATTCCTAATGAATAAAAGAAGGAACCTTCACCAAAGCTCAGAAAAACGTTGTTAATTAAAACGAACATGGCCCCGGCCAGCGTCAACGGCATTAATTTAATAAAACCGTTTTTGATGGCATTAACGTGAGGCTGCTTTCCTATTTTAACAGCAAAAGGAAGGAGTACCTTTTCAAGTGAAGCGATGACTTTACTCATAGGAAAATACCCTTAAATGCCGTAACGCATGTTACGGCGTAATTGTGTGTGAAATAACTCTTTGACGGGAAAAATAAAAATTAATTAGCAGCTTTTTTAATGGCTGCCACAGCAGCTTTAAGTACACCTAAACCATCGATCTTGCCGTACAGCCCCGAGTCGATCACTTCGACCGGTTTATTCGGTAGCAGTCGTTGAATTTCGGGCAACATATAGGCAATTTGCGGCCCCAGTAACACAACATCGGCTTTCTGGCCTTTTTCGCCCGCCAGCGTTTCCGGAAACGCTTCAATCACCACAGGAACTTCATACTTTTCAGCCTGCGCGCGCATCTTTGACACCAGAAGCGAGGTTGACATGCCCGCTGAGCAGAACAGGTAGATATGTTTCTTTTCCATCATAATTTCCCTCTTGTATGACTACCTGCCGTCGCGCTATCACTCGACTCGCTGTCCCGGCAGACAGGTAGCTTGCGTACTGTTGTTTATCGTTGAAGTGAGTATACGCAATGGTACAGAGGGGAGATAATTCTGGATAGGCCTAAATTGTCTCTCATTGACCTGGCTTGTTGACTACCTTCACATTTCAGGCAAATAATTCGCGCAAAGAAATAAGATTAACGTATGAATAAAAAAACCGGCCCAGAGGCCGGTTTGTTAACATCTTCAGGCAAGCAGGGTTACTGCGCCTTAGGTGCCTGCGGATCGGTGTCGTATTCAGCACAGGTCTGATAGCCGGAGTTAATCACATGTCCGGTATCATCCAGCGCGACGAAGTAGGTTTCTGCCTTACCATCACGTTGACCCAGGATATAAGTCTGACACGTACCGCGCGCGTGAATCATGGTCACTTCAGAAGAAGGCTTGCCGGCGATCGCAGCCACCTGCGAACGTGTCATCCCTTTTTTAACGTCTTTAACCACGGGCTGGGTAAACTGATCCTTGGTGCGATCGTAAGCCGTACACCCTGCCAGCATCGTCAGTACCGCCGCTGCGCTAAGAATTCCTGCTACGTTCTTGTTCATATTCCGTCCTCTTGTTTATCAGCGTGTTATCTAAGCATGGGATAAAAAGTACTATTGTTCAACTTTGTGATTTACGCCAGACGAATTTCGGAAAATTCTAATAAAACAACGATAAGCTGCTAAATCGCCGCAAATTAACGCACTCGAAACTGTGATCCTTGTCGTTTTCCGCCCAAAGGGTTAGTTTTAACAGTTAACACATTCTGTTTATGTTCTGCATACGGAGGGCATGATGGCTCTGCAACAAGAGATTATTCAGGCGCTGGGCGCTAAGCCTGCGATAGATGCACAGGAAGAGATCCGCCGCAGCGTGGATTTTTTAAAGTCGTACTTAAAAAAGAACGCTTTCCTGAAATCCCTGGTGCTGGGCATCAGCGGCGGGCAGGACTCTACCCTGACGGGTAAACTCTGCCAGATGGCGATTTCAGAGCTTCGTGAAGAGACGGGCGACGAAGCGCTGCAGTTTATCGCCGTGCGTCTGCCTTATGGGGTTCAGGCGGACGAACAGGACTGCCAGGACGCCATCGCGTTCATCCAGCCCGATCGCGTGCTTACCGTCAATATCAAAGGCTCGGTGCTGGCAAGCGAGCAGGCGCTGCGCGAAGCGGGCATTGAATTAAGTGATTTTGTGCGCGGCAACGAGAAAGCGCGCGAGCGCATGAAAGCGCAGTACAGCATCGCCGGGATGACCAAAGGCGTTGTGGTAGGCACCGACCATGCGGCAGAAGCGATCACCGGTTTCTTCACCAAATACGGCGATGGCGGCACCGACATCAACCCGATTTTCCGTCTCAACAAACGTCAGGGCAAGCAGCTGCTCGCCGCGCTGGGCTGCCCTGAGCATCTGTACAAGAAAGCGCCAACCGCGGATCTGGAAGACGATCGCCCTTCCCTGCCGGATGAAGCGGCCCTTGGCGTCACTTATGACAACATTGATGATTATCTGGAAGGCAAAACGCTGGATGAAGGTACCGCGAAAATTATCGAGGGCTGGTACCTGAAAACCGAGCACAAGCGCCACACGCCAATTACGGTGTTTGACGATTTCTGGAAATAAACGCAAAACGTTAATCTTTGCTCCCTCTCCCCTTTAGGAAGAGGGCATCACGCTACCCGGCTCTTTTTTAACCACAGCACACCTGCTACACTGTATACCTGAACAGTATATGGAGCAGTATGTGAGCAGGCGTCAATCAGCCCCGCGTCTTGAGTTTGAAGCGGCGGCTATCTATGAATATCCCGAACATCTTCGCCCCTGGCTTGAGGCGCTGCCCAAACAGCCGGGCGTGTACATATTTCACGGTGAAAGCGAGACCCTGCCGCTCTACATCGGCAAAAGCGTTAACATTCGCAGCCGGGTGTTATCCCACCTGCGCACCCCGGACGAGGCCGCCATGCTGCGCCAGTCGCGACGCATTACCTGGTTCCAGACGGCGGGAGAAATGGGCGCGCTGTTGCTGGAAGCCCGGCTGATAAAAGAGCAGCAGCCGCTCTTCAATAAGCGCCTGCGCCGCAACCGCCAGCTCTGCTCCCTGCAGATCGCCGACGGCAAGCCGCAGGTCGTCTACGCCCGCGAGGTCGATTTCTCCCACGCCCCGAATCTCTTCGGGCTGTTCGCAAACAAGCGTGCCGCCCTACAGTCTCTGCAGGCGCTCGCGGACGAGCTGCAGCTTTGCTATAGCCTTTTAGGGCTAGAGGGCACCACGCGGGGCCGCGCCTGTTTCCGCTCCGCTCTGAAGCGCTGCGCAGGCGCCTGCTGCGGAAAAGAGAGCGTTGAGGCGCATCACGCCCGGCTCCTCGCGGGCCTGGCCGGGATCAGCGTCAACTGCTGGCCGTGGGACGGCGCCGTTGCGCTAAAAGAAGTGGGTGAAACCATGACGCAGTATCACATCGTCAATAACTGGCTCTGGCTGGGGGCGGTCGATGATTTAAGCGACGCGGCAACCCTGCTGCGCACCCCCGCGGGATTCGACCACGACGGCTACAAAATCCTCTGCAAGCCCGTATTAGCGGGCAAGTTCGAGATCATCGCGCTCAGTGACCCGGCAGCCAGTTAATTTCACTGAACAGCAGGGTGCCCTGAGACTCCAGCAGACGCAGAGTATGGGTCCCCTCCTGCCAGCTGGCGCCCTGATCGGCCGTGAGCAATTTATCACCCAATTGCCACGCCCCGCTTAATACAAACACCACGCCCCCGCGCGAACCAAAGGTGGTAAAAGTACGATCGGCAACCCGCACCTTCGCCTGACAGCAGTCGCGCCGGGTCATGATGTTGAAATCCATCGCCATCCTGCCATCGGAAAGCAGCGCCTTCACCGGCAAATCGCCGGCAAAACTGTAAGGCTGATGCTGTTTAAGGGTATGGCAGAACGCCTGACCGGCATCCAGCGTCACCTCCCCGCCTTCCAGCAGGGTAATGACCCGGTCGACACCGGGAAACGAGGAGAATTCGCCGTTGCTGGCGATGGTCGCAATACTGGCACGCCAGAAAAAATCGCGCGTCGCGGGAGGGATACAGCAAATTTCTCGCGTTTCGCCGGCACCATTGCGCCAGAGGCTGACCGGCATCTTACGAATATCAAAGAACTCCATCACCACTCCTGAATGGCACAACCCGTGCCAGGGCAAGGATATCGCTACCCCTGCAGTCTTGTTTGTTATCGTTAGGTATTCACAGACACAGTATCGGCAGCAGAGCGGGCAGGCCTTAGCGGAACGTTAATAAAAATGCTAACGCCATGACTCTACAGACATTCTCTGAAGCGACTACAGGAGAATACCGCGCTGGCGGCGGCAGGCAAGAGGGCAGAATAGAAAAACCGCCGGTCCTGTCCACAGCGATTTCGCTTTTGTGGACAGGATCCCGGCGGTCTTAAGAGAGTGAACCGATTATTCGGTTGGTGCTGGCATTTTACCTTCCATCGCCGGACGTTCTGTCAGACGCTTCTCAAAATTAGCATTAAACTGTTTTTTCTGTTCCGGGGTCAGAATGTTGTAGATCTTGTTCTGGGTTTCCATGTGGGCCAGCATGCGGGCTTTGTGCTGCTCGGCCATTTTGTCGATCTGCGCTTCGGCTTTCGCCTTATCGAAGCTGTCGCTGGCAATGATGTCATGCATTGCGCGGCGCTCTTCCAGCGGAGGACGCTTCATCTGGTCACGCTGGCTTTTCATGATGTCGCGGATCTGCTGCTTCTGCGCGTCCGTCAGGTTCAAATCTTTGAACATCATCATCTCGTGGTGCATACCCGGCTTGCCTTTATGATGCATCATCATTTTGCCTTCAGCTGGCGCGGCGGTGGTGGTTGCGGTATCTGCGGCGAACGCCATGCTGGTAGCGCCCAGAGCCAGGGTAGAAGCAACAAACAGTGCAGTAAACTTACGCATAATTTATTTCCTTTCTTTCAGTTATTCTTCGGCGCTATGCCGTGTTGACGAGATTAACTTTACGGGGTTTATCGTCAATTAATCAGAGCAACGGTAAAACAATGAAAGTGTAAAAAACAATTTTTCGCCAAATATGGAGGAAATAAGGATAAAGCGTGGAGAGTTGCAACAAGAAATATTCAATACGATGATTTTAAAGCTATTAAGCAGAAGTATAACGAAGTAACGGTGAATAATAAAGCAATTCGCCAGGAATATTCCGTAAAAGAAATCAGAGCGCTTTAATCGCTAAGAAAACATATTTACTTCCCCTCCCGGATGGTGAGAGGGGAAAGGTTCAGGTGAGTTTTTCCAGCATCAGACCGGCCCGCAGGCCAAACGCTACGGAGGGGTTGGGGAACAGCACATATTCGGTGGTTTTCTGCACCTCGTAACGCTCTTCGCCATCTTCCGCCAGCAGAGCCCCTTTGCGAAACGGCGTGAAGTTCAGAGTGTGCGCGGCCATGTGAAGCTGGAAAGCCTCGCTGCGGCGGGTGATCTGCTGTACGACCCGGTAACGCTCAACGGGCTGATGTGCGTGCTCGGTAGCCGTCCCACCGAGCAGCGCCCGAAGCGCGAGCTCCGTTGGCGCAAAGCGCGTGAGATCGTTCTGTCCGAACGGTAGCGCTTTTCCCAGCTCCAGCGTACAGGACAGCGCGCCAAACCGTTCGCAAGTGAAGTGAGTAAAGGTCCCGCCCGGCGACTGATGAAACACCAGCGCCTCCAGCCCGGCATCCCCCAGCCAGCTCAGAAACGCTTCATCCCACGGCTGATTGCGCTGCGGCAGAACACCGAATCTGACATGGTAAGAGGCGCGGATCGCCGTATGCAGATCCAGATGCCAGCGCGCCGGTCCCGCCGCGGCAAAAAACGTCGTCACGACGTTCTCCAGCCACTGCGCGCGCACCGTTTCGTCACTCTGCGGAAACTGCGACCAGCGACCGCCGAACATGCGGTTAATGTCGCTAACCAGGTACCGTTTGTTTTGCGCCAGCGCAGGCGGATTGCCAAGCACCACCAGCACGCGGCACGCAAGGGATATCTCGCCGCGATACAGCGCGCGCAGCAGCCCATCGACGATCTCAACGGGTGCGGTTTCATTCCCGTGGATCCCCGAGGAAAGCAGCAGCGATAACGCACTGCTGGACTTCGGCGTCAGCTCAAGCACCCCGCGCCCCAGCCACCGCCAGCGGAATGAGGGGCCTTCCCCCTCACTCTGGTCCGGCGTTTCATCGGCCAGGGTCAGCGCCAGTAAATTTTCCATATCCACTCCTTTAGCGCTGGAACGGGTAAACCGAGCCCAGCTGCAGGATTGACGATAACGCGTCCAGCGCCTCGCGCCCTTCGCGCAGCAGCTGCGGGTCAACCAGATCGGCCTGCGTCAACCGGTCGCGATAGTAGCGGTCCACCCAGTCGTTCAGGGTGTTAAAGAGCGTCTCATTCATCATGACTGCCGGGTTAACGGCCTGTATTTCATTTGGCGTTAACACGACCCGCAGGCGCAGACAGGCGGGACCACCGCCGTTAGCCATGCTTTCGCGCAGGTCAAACACGCGCAGCTCGTCAATCGGGTTATCAGCCTTCACCAGTTCGGTGAGGTAGCGCCACACGCCCCGATGATCCCGGGACTCCTGCGGCAGCACCAGCATCATGCTGCCGTCATCGCGGCTCAGCAGCTGGCTGTTGAACAGATAGGTTTCGACCGCGTCCTGCACGCTGACCGCCTGCGTTGGCACCTGGATCGGCATAAAGCCGGGCACGCGTTCGTGCAGCGTGGCGAGCAGCTTATCCTGATGGGCAAAGGCCTGCTCATGGCAGAACAGCACCTGGCGGTTGGACACGGCAATCACGTCGTTATGGAACACGCCCTGGTCGATCACGTGCGGGTTCTGCTGGGCAAAAATCACCTGGGAAGGATTGACCTGGTTCAGGCGCGCAACCGCCTGGCTGGCCGCGAGCGTCTGACGCGCTGGATAACGGGTTGGCGCGGCGTGGCCGCCCTCTTCCCGCCCGTAGATAAACAGCTGCACGGCGGGATCGCCGTAATCGCCACCCAGCCGGTTATGGTTGGCCGCGCCTTCGTCGCCAAACATCGCCACCTGCGGCAGGGCCTGATGGATCTCAAAATGGGCGTCATGCTTGAAAATAGCGCGCAGCACGCGCTCCGTGGTGTCCGCTTCGGTGGCGCGATGAAACTTATTATTCAGGTTCGCCACCGTCAGATGGACTTTACCATCCAGCGTATCGGCTGACGGCGCGACGGTGGCCGCGTTGGCCACCCACATTGAAGAGGCAGAGCTTGCCGCAGAGAGCAAATGCGGCGTCTGCGTACCCGCTTTTTCGACGACCTGCTCGTCCGTACCGCTAAATCCTAGCTGGCGCAGCACCGCCACGTTAGGGCGTTCCTGCGGCGGGATCACCGCCTGCGGGAAGCCGGCATCCGCGAGCGCCTTCATTTTTAGCAGCCCCTGCTTCGCCGCCAGCTTCGGGTTGGAGACCTGAAAGCGGTGCTTCGTCGAGGCTTCATTACCAAAGGAGAGACCGGCATAGTGGTGCGTCAGCCCCACCAGCCCGTCAAAGTTGACTTCACGCGCTTTCATGGCCTTCTCCCTTCGTAAAATCGAGCCCCGGGTTAAGCGTCTCCGGCAGCGTCAGCGCCGGGGTTTCCAGACTCGCCATCGGCCACGCGCAGTAATCGGCGGCATACCAGGCGCTGGCGCGATGGTTGCCCGAGGCGCCCACGCCGCCGAACGGCGCGGTGCTCGCCGCCCCGGTCAGCGGTTTATTCCAGTTCACGATCCCGGCACGCGCTTCCAGCAGCAGTTGTTCAAACTTCTCGCGATGCGGCGATATCAGCCCGCTCGACAGGCCGTAGCGGGTGTTATTCGCCATCGCAATGGCCGTATCAAAATCGTCGTAACGCCAGACACACAGCAGCGGGCCAAACACCTCTTCATCCGGAACGCTGCTCGCACCGCTCATCTCAACGATGCCCGGCGTCAGCAGCGAGGTACCCGGCTGAACTTGCTTCGGCTCTAGCAGGGTTTTCGCCCCGCGTGCAACGTGGTCCTGCCAGGCGTTGAGCACGTTCAGCGCGGCCTGTTCGGAGATCAGCCCGCCGATAAACGGCTGCGGGTCGGCATCCCACGCGGCAGGCACCAGCCGCGCGCTCACCTCTACCAGACGCTTCAGGAAGGCATCCCCCTGCGCGCCGCGCTTGACCAGCAGGCGGCGGGCGCAGGTGCAGCGCTGTCCGGCGGTAATAAAGGCAGACTGGATCGTCAGGTGCACCGCGGCATCGATATCGTCGGGATCTTCGACAATCAGCGGGTTGTTGCCGCCCATCTCCAGCGCCAGAATTTTCTCCGGCTGCCCCGCTAGCTGGCGGTGCAGCTGATAGCCCGTTCCGGCGCTGCCGGTAAACAGCAGGCCGTCGATATCGCTCAGCGCGCTCAGCGCCTGGCCGGTTTCCCTCCCGCCCTGCACGAGGTTCAGCACGCCCGGCGGCAGCCCGGCCTGCTCCCATAGCTTCACCACCGCCTCGCCGGTTAACGGCGTAAGCTCGCTCGGTTTGAAGATGACGGTATTGCCCGCCAGCAGCGCGGGGACAATGTGACCATTCGGCAGATGCCCAGGGAAGTTATACGGGCCAAACACCGCCAGCACGCCGTGCGGACGGTGGCGCAGCGTGGCCGCGCCGTCCGGCATCTCAGTATGCTGCTCGCCGGTGCGGGTGTGGTACGCCTTAACCGAAATAGCGATTTTATTGATCATCGCCGTCACTTCGGTCGCCGCTTCCCAGCGCGGTTTGCTGGTTTCGGACGCGATGATGCGCGTCAGCTCGGCCTTGTTGGCCTCCAGCAGTCCGGCAAATTTTTCAATAAGCGCCTGGCGCTCGGCGAATGGCCGTTTTGCCCACGCGAGAAACGCGTGTCGTGCGGAACGGCAGGCCTGCTCGACCTGCGCGACGCTGGCGTCATTTCCCTTCCACAGCACCTCTTTTCCAACTGGATTGGTTTTTACGCGCTGTTCGCCTTCGCCCGTTACCCAGTCACCGTTAATCCATAATGTCATGCTGTTTTCTCCTCAGGGCAGAGACGCACCAGGCGAACCGTATCGCCGGCGTTACATTTCAGGGCATCCAGCTCTGCAGCCGTCAGCACCAGACGTTCACATTTCGGGTTGGTCCGCACCAGCATGGCGCGGAAGTTGGCGTAATTTTCGTTCGCCACCAGGCATGCCGGCCAGTCACCCGGCGCGGGCTGGCCTTCGGATACCTCAACCAGGCGGCTTTTACGGATGGCGCGCACGCGGTCGATATCGCACTCAAGCGTTGGCCCGCCGTCAAAGATGTCGACATAGTTACGGTAGCGGAAGCCCTCTTTCTCCAGCACCGCGCGGGCAGGCGCGGTTTGCGGATGCACTTCGCCAATTACCGCCTGCGCTTCAGGCGTTAAGAAATGGGTATAGATAGGATGTTTAGGCATCAGCTCCGCGATAAAAGCTTTCTGGCCGGTGCCGCAGAGATAGTCCGCCCGGCTGAACTCCATCGAGAAGAAGCGCTCGCCCAGGCTCTCCCAGAAGGGCGAGTAGCCTTTGTCGTCGATCACGCCGCGCATCTCTGCCACCACTTTTTCGTTAAAGCGATCGCGGAAAGCGGCCATAAACATAAAGCGCGATTTGGAGAGCAGATAGCCGTTGCCCTCTTTGCGCCACGCCGGGTCGAGGAAAAGCGTACAGAGCTCGCTGGCGCCCGTGTGGTCATTGCAGAGAAACAGCGTGGGCAGCGCGTTATAGACGTTCAACTCTTTCGAGGCGTGAACCATGGTGCCGACGCGGTAGTTGTACCACGGGTCGTTAAGCCCGACGGCCACTTCAATGGCGCAGATCCCGGCCACGCTCCCCGTTTCGGTGTCTTCCAGTACGAACACGTAACCCTGTTCGCTTTTTGGCAACGTCCCCTGCCAGGTTTGCAGGGCGCGCTCAATGCGCGCTGACAGCGTTTTTTCATCGGCAGGAAGCGAGGTCAGCCCGCCTCCCGTCTTACCGGCAAGCTGCATGAGCCCGGCAATATCGCCGCGCTCAACGGGACGGATGACCATCATGATGACACCCCGGATTTCACCTTCTCACACGCCAGCGCAAAACGATCCAGACCGGTTTGCACCTCTTCCTCGCTGACAATCAGCGCAGGGGCAAAACGCACCACGTTGGCACCGGCAATCAGCACCATCACGCCCGCTTTTGCCGCTTCCTGTGAAATAAGCTTCGCTTTTCCGGCAAACTCAGCCGTGAGCTCGCAGCCGATCAACAGCCCCAGGCCGCGAATTTCTTTAAACAGGCCAAGCTTGCCGTTGATGGCGTTCAGGCGCTCAACGAACCACTCGTGACGCTGCTTAACGCCCTTCAGCACCTCAGGGGTGTTAATGATGTCGAGCACCTGTCCGGCGACGGCGGTCGCCAGCGGGTTACCGCCGTAGGTGGTGCCGTGGGTGCCCACGGTCATCACGCTGGCGAATTTATCGGTGGTCAGCGTCGCGCCAATCGGGAAGCCGCCGCCCAGCGCTTTGGCGGTAGAGAGAACGTCCGGCGTCACGCCGTAGTGCATATAGGCATACAGCTCGCCGGTGCGGCCTACGCCGGTCTGCACTTCGTCGAAAATCAGGACCGCGTCGTGACGGTCGCACAGCTCGCGCAGCCCCTGCAGGAATGCCTTTTGCGCCGGAAGCACGCCGCCCTCGCCCTGCATTGGTTCGACAATCACCGCGCAGGTGGTGTCGTTAATCAGCTCGCTGGCGGACTGCAGATCGTTATAAATGCCGTGGCGAATATCCGGCGGCAGCGGAGCGAAATCCTGCGAATAAGAAGGCTGGCCGCCCGCGCTCACGGTAAAGAGCGTGCGCCCGTGGAAGGCATTTTTAAACGCCACAATCCCGCTCTTGTGCGTCCCAAACTTGTCGTGGGCATATTTGCGCGCCAGCTTCAGCGCCGCTTCGTTGGCCTCCGCGCCGGAGTTACAGAAAAAGACTTTTTCAGCGAAGGTCGCGTCAATCAGCTTTTTCGCCAGGCGCAGCGCGGGTTCGTTGGTAAAGCCGTTGCCGGTATGCCAGAACTTCGCCGCCTGGTCATTCAGCGCCTGACGCAGCGCCGGATGGGCATGACCCAGCGCATTCACCGCAATCCCCCCGGCAAAGTCGATATACTCTTTACCCTGCTGATCCCACAGGCGTGAGCCTTCCCCGCGAACCGGAATAAAAGCCGCCGGAGCGTAAACCGGCATCATCCATTCATCGAAATTTTCACGCGTAATTGACAGAGACATAGCGACCTCATCCGGTAAATAAAAAGTTATTTGAATGTTAAATAATTGAGTGTTTGCACTGTGAATGTAGATTGCAGCCTTCGTGCCAGCCAGCGATAAAAATGCATAAACGGGGTGAGGTAACAGAATATCAATAGGTTACAATATGGAGTTATTCACTGTTAGTGCATAAAAAGTGAATATTTTTACGACAAGCGGCGCTTTGCCGCATGAAAATCAGAAAGAGTATGCACAGGCCAAATATAATTCTGGAATTGTGATCGCTCGCGAAATTTATCGGCCCTTTACGCCCTGTTTGAGGGCGAAGCGCGTCAGAATGGTGCAAATATTGCACCACCGGCAATATCTGTCGCAGTTATTGGTCGAACCCGGTAACAGTTGACGCAAATTCTGCTACCATCCATGCACTATTCACCTTGCACTGGCAGCGACTATGAAATTTGTCTCTTTTAATATCAACGGCCTGCGCGCCCGCCCTCATCAGCTAGAAGCCATTGTTGAGCAACATCAGCCAGATGTGATCGGCCTGCAGGAGACCAAGGTACACGACGACATGTTCCCCCTCGAAGAGGTGGCGAAACTCGGCTACAACGTCTTTTACCACGGTCAGAAAGGTCACTATGGCGTCGCGCTGCTCACCAAAGACACGCCGGTTTCCGTGCGCCGCGGCTTCCCCGGCGACGGTGAAGAAGCCCAGCGCCGCATCATCATGGCGGAAGTGCCCTCCGCGCTCGGGAATATTACGGTCATTAACGGCTATTTCCCGCAGGGTGAGAGCCGCGATCACGAGACAAAATTCCCGGCCAAAGCGAAGTTTTATCAGGATCTGCAGAACTATCTGACGACCGAACTGAAAAAAGAGAATCCGGTGCTGATCATGGGCGACATGAACATCAGCCCAACGGATCTGGATATCGGCATCGGCGAAGAGAACCGCAAGCGCTGGCTGCGCACCGGCAAATGCTCCTTCCTGCCGGAAGAGCGTGAGTGGATGGAGCGCCTGCTGGGCTGGGGCCTGGTGGATACCTTCCGCAATGCCAACCCGGAAACGCAGGATCGCTTCTCGTGGTTTGACTACCGCTCGAAGGGCTTTGACGACAACCGCGGCCTGCGTATCGATCTGCTGCTGGCGAGTACGCCGCTGGCGGAGCGCTGCATCGAAACCGGGATCGACTACGACATCCGCAGCATGGAAAAACCGTCGGACCACGCGCCGGTATGGGCTAAATTCAAGCTGTAATCGCGCGTGAACATACGAAAAACACTCTTCCTGTGCGCCCTTCTGGGCGCATTTCTTATGACACTTGTCATTCTGCCGCCTGACACGCTTTCTCTGGCAGGAATTAAAACCCACCAGCAGACGCTACTCTCCCATGTCGACCACGCGCCGCTGCGTAGCGCGCTGATCTTCTTTGCGCTTTACGTGGCGGTTTCCGCTCTCTCGATACCCGGCGCGGCGGTTCTGACCCTGCTGGGCGGGGCGTTATTTACGCTGTGGGAAGGCACCGTGCTGGTTTCGTTTGCCTCCACGCTCGGGGCCACGCTGGCGATGCTCGCCAGCCGTTACCTGCTGCGCGACTGGGTGCAGCGGCGGTTTGCCCGACAGATGGCAACGGTAAATGCGGGCATGGCGCGCGACGGCGCGGGCTATCTTTTTGCCCTGCGCCTGATGCCGCTGTTCCCGTTTTTCCTGGTGAATTTACTGATGGGGCTGACCCGCATCACGGTCCGGCGCTACTGGTGGGTCAGCCAGCTCGCCATGCTGCCCGCGACGGTTATCTTTCTGAACGCCGGGCGGGAACTGGGAAAAGTGGCATCGCTGCGCGATATTTTGTCGCCGGGCGTGGTATTCGCCTTTACACTACTGGGGTTATTACCGCTGGTTACGCGCCGGCTGTTTTCCCGCTATCTCCCTGCTGATAAAAAGTGAGGCATTATGCGCCGTGTGCGTTTTTGCACGTTTCTGACCGGTCTGCTGTTGGCAGCCCCCCTCTATGCCGCCGACGGCTGGCAAGCTATTCAACAGCAGGCCAAAGGCCAGACCGTCTGGTTTAACGCCTGGGGCGGCGATCCGGCGGTTAACCGCTACCTTGAGTGGGTCAGCGGTGAGATGCAAACGCACTATGCCATCACCCTAAAAATCGTCCCGCTGGCGGATGCCGCCGATGCGGTCAAACGTATTCAGACGGAAGCCGCCGCAGGGCGTAAGACCAACGGCTCGGTCGACCTCCTGTGGGTGAACGGCGAGAACTTCCGCACGCTAAAAGAGGCGAACCTGCTGCAAACCGGGTGGGCGCAGGGTCTGCCCAACTGGCGCTATGTCGATACCCGTAAACCCGTTACGGAAGATTTTGCGATTCCCACCGACGGGGCGGAATCGCCGTGGGGCGGCGCGCAGCTGACTTTTATTGCCCGCAAAGCCAGCATGCCAATGCCGCCGGAGGATCCGCAGGCGCTGCTGGCGTACGCGCAGCAGCACCCGGGCAAGGTGAGCTATCCTCGCCCACCCGATTTTACCGGCACGGCCTTTCTTGAGCAGTTGCTGCTGACGCTTACGACGAATCCCGAGGCGTTACAAAAAGCGCCTGATGATACGTTTGCCCAGGTTACGGCGCCGCTCTGGGCCTACCTCGATAAACTGCACCCGCTGCTGTGGCGTGAAGGAAAAGACTTCCCTCCCTCACCCGCCCGGATGGATGCCCTGCTCGCCAGCGGAAGTCTGAACCTGTCGCTGACCTTTAACCCGGCGCATGCGCAGCAAAAAGTGGCGAGCGGCGAACTGCCTGCCGACAGCTACAGCTTTGGTTTTCAGGGCGGGATGCTCGGCAACGTGCATTTTGTCGCTATTCCGGCTAATGCCAGCGCGAGCGCGGGGGCGAAAGTGGTCGCCAATTTCCTGCTGTCGCCGCAGGCACAGATCCGCAAGGCCGACCCGGCCATTTGGGGAGATCCGAGCGTGCTGGATGCGAAAACGCTGCCCGAAGGTGAAGCGAAACAGCTGCAGGCCCACACGCCTCAGGGGCTACCGAAGGTGCTCCCGGAGCCGCAGTCCGCGTGGGTGAACGCGCTGGAGCAGGAATGGCTGCGTCGTTACGGCACCCGTTAGGCTGGCTTGTCTGGCTGGCGATGACGGTGATTTATCTGCCGATCCTGCCCGCTGGCACCGTGCTGTTCGCGCCGGCCTTTTCCGTGACGAACTGGCAGCGGCTGCTAAACGATCCTCAGCTGCCGCAGGCAGCCATTGCCACGCTGGTCTCAACGCTTATCGCTACGCTGGGGGCCTTGTTTATCGCCCTTTCCCTCGTGGCTCTTTTCTGGCCCGGCACCCGCTGGCGGCGCCTCAGCACGCGCCTGCCGTGGCTGCTGGCGATCCCCCACGTGGCCTTCGCCACCAGCGCGCTACTGCTGTTTGCCGAGGGCGGACTGTTTTATCAGGTTTGTACCGTCTGTTCGCCGCCGTTTGACCGCTACGGCGTAGGGCTGGGCCTGACGCTCGCGGTCAAAGAGAGCGCATTTGTGCTGTGGGCCATTTACGCCGTGCTGCCGGAAAAAGGGCTTGCGCAGCAGAAGATCGTCCTGCAAACCTTTGGCTACGGGCGTTTTCAGACGCTCAGCTGGCTGATCCTTCCGGCGATCGCGCCCGTCCTCGGGGCGGTTATGCTGGCGGTGCTGGCGTGGTCGCTGTCGGTTGTGGACGTAGCGATCGTTCTCGGGCCCGGCAACCCGCCCACGCTGGCCGTGCTGGCCTGGCAGTGGCTGAGCCAGGGCGACGCGCAGCAGCAGGTGAAAGGGACGCTGCTGTGCCTGGTGCTCCTTCTTTTGCTGGCCGCGCTTGCCGCGCTGGGGTACGGCCTGTGGAAGGTCTGGCGTCGCGCGATTCCGGACCTGAGCGGGACGCGCCGCAGGTTGCATCTCGTCCTGCCTGAACGCGCATTCAACGGCTTTTTGCCCGCATGCGGCCTCCTTTGCGCCGCCGTGCTGTTGATGCTGGCGCAGCGGGACGACGTAGGTCCCGTGGGAACCAGCCTCTCCTTCGGTCTGCTTTCGAGCCTTATCGCCCTGATCGTCATTTTTCTCTGGCTGGAATGGGGACCGCAGCGCGGCGCGGCGTGGGTGTGGCTACCGCTCGCCCTTCCGGCACTGCCGCTCGTCACCGGGCAATACGCGATTGCTTTGCATCTGGGTCTCGACGGAGGCTTTATCGCCGTCCTCTGGAGCCATCTGCTGTGGGTGCTACCGTGGATGCTGCTGGTGCTGCAGCCCGCCTGGCGGCGGATCGATCCCCGGCTTATCCTTACCGCCAGAACGCTCGGCTGGCGGCGGGCAAAAATTTTCTGCCTGCTGAAATGTCCCCTGCTGGTGCGTCCTGCGCTGCTGGCCTTTGCCACCGGCTTTTCCGTCAGCATGGCCCAATATATGCCGACCCTGTGGCTGGGCGCGGGACGTTTCGCCACGCTGACCACCGAGACCGTCGCGCTCAGCAGCGGAGGCAGCATCCCGGTTCTCGCTAACCGTGCCCTGGGATTACTGCTGGTCACGGGCGTCGTATTCGGTCTTGCTGCGCTGTTATCCCGGCTCGCGGGCTGCTACCGTCAAGGATTACGCTAATGCTTAAGGTCAACGATCTCACCATCGAACCGCTTTTCCGCGAGGTCAATTTTTGTGTACCCCGCGGGGAGATTGTCACCCTGATGGGGCCGTCCGGCAGCGGCAAATCGACCCTCTTTGCCTGGATGGTCGGCGCGTTGTCAGAGAATTTTCAGGCGCGGGGCGAACTGTGGATCGGCGAACGCCGCTGCGACGGTTTGCCCGTCGAATCCCGCGGTCTGGGGATTCTTTTTCAGGACGCGCTGCTGTTCGACCCTTTCAGCGTTGGGCAAAATTTGCTGCTGGCCTTGCCTGAGCGGATCGCGGGACGCGCACGGCGGGAAGCGGTCAAGCAGGCGCTGGATTCCGCCGGGCTTGGCGGTCATTACGACAGCGATCCGGCCACCCTTTCCGGCGGAGAGCGCGCCCGGGTGAGCCTGCTGCGCGCCCTGCTCGCAGAGCCGCAGGCGCTGCTGCTGGACGAACCGTTCAGCCGCCTTGATAAAGCGTTACGCACGACGTTCCGGGCATGGGTATTTGACGCCGTCCGCGCGCGCAATATTCCGGTGGTGCTGGTCACCCATGACGAGGACGATATTCCGCCCGGCGGCGAGGTGATGGAGATTTCTCGCTGGCAATAATGTGCTAACGCAATGTTTTCCGTTTCGGGAGAGACGACAATGCCCTCCTCTTTTACTGACGTCAGGTTATTCGATGAAACGTGTTTCTCAACTGACCGCGCTGGCCCTGATCTGCGGCCTCGCCTCTTTTTCCTCTCAGGCTGCTGATATGGCCAACGCGATGACGCTGTCTCAGCTTCAGGCGCAGCACGGCGCGGCAATCGACACCCGCCCCAGCGCCTTCTATAACGGCTGGCCGCAGACCCTCAGCGGTCCTTCCGGGCACGAACCCGCTGCGCTCAACCTGGCAGCCGCCTGGCTTAGCGCCATGAGCGACGAGCAGATTGCACTTTGGGCAAAACAGCATCAGCTTACCCCTGCGACGTCCATCGCGCTGTATGGCGACGAGAACGATAACCAGGCGGTGAAAGCCCGTCTGGAGAAAGCTGGTTACCGCCACGTTTCGCTGCTCAGCGATGCTCTGCGGACGACCGACCGCCTTCAGCGCCTGCCCCACTTTGAACAGCTCGTCTACCCGCAGTGGATCCACCGGCTTCAGCAGGGCAAACCGGTGACCTCCGCGCCGGCGGGCGAATGGAAAGTCATAGAAGCGGCCTGGGGCGCGCCGAAGTTTTACCTGCTTAACCACATTCCCGGCGCGGGCTACATTGACACCAACGAGGTGGAAAGCGAGCCGCTGTGGAACAAAGTCTCCGACGACAGGCTGAAAGCAATGCTGGCAAAGCACGGGATCCGTAACGATACCACCGTTATTCTGTACGGGCGCGACGTTTACGCCGCCGCGCGCGTGGCGCAGATCATGCTCTACGCGGGCGTGAAGGATGTGCGCCTTCTCGATGGCGGCTGGAAGGCGTGGTCAGATGCCGGTCTGCCGGTTGAGCGCGGTACGCCCGGCAAAGTGGCTCCTGCCCCTGATTTTGGCGCGCCGATCCCCGGCCAGCCGCAGCTGATGGTGGATATGGAACAGGCGCGCGGCATGCTGCACCGTCAGGATGCCTCCCTGGTCAGCATTCGTTCATGGCCGGAGTTTATCGGCGAAACCAGCGGCTACAGCTACATCAAGTCAAAAGGTGAAATTGCCGGCGCCCGCTGGGGCCATGCGGGCAGCGATGCCACCCACATGGAGGATTTCCATAACCCGGATGGCACCATGCGCAGCGCTGACGACATCGCCGCCCAGTGGAAGCGCTGGAATATTCTGCCGGAACAGCAGGTCGCGTTTTACTGCGGCACCGGCTGGCGGGCGTCCGAAACCTTTATGTACGCCCGGGCGATGGGCTGGAAAAATATCGCCGTCTATGACGGCGGCTGGTACGAATGGAGCAGCCACCCGCAGAACCCGGTCACCGCCGGAGAGCGCGGACCAGAGAGTGCTCTCTAACGGGTGAGTGACTTCAGCGTCACGTAGCCGCTCCAGATGCGCGTTGTGGTGGTCAACCAGCACAGCGCGCCGAATATCCACGCGAACAGCGTAAACTGTGCCGGAAACAGGCAGCACAGCACGAACAGCGCGATGGTCTCCGTCCCTTCCGTTAACCCGCCGATATAGTAAAACGACTTATGCGCATAGCCGGGGTTGTCGATATCGTGCTTCGCCGCCAGCGCGGCAAAGGCGAGAAAACTGCTGCCGGTGCCGATAAATGCAAACAACAGCCAGGCCGCCGCCAGCGCATTCTCTGCGGGTGCAGCCAGCGCAAAGCCAAACGGCACAAGCGCATAGAACAGAAAATCGAGGGCGATATCGAGAAACCCTCCCGCATCCGTCAGCCCTCTCCGACGCGCCAGCGCGCCGTCCAGACCATCCAGCAGGCGGTTCAGGACGATGGCGGCCAGCGCCGCCGGATACCAGCCGAGGGCCAGAAACGGCAGCGCCAGCAGGCCGATGGCAAACCCGGCAAGCGTTAATCCGTCGGGCGTAACGCCCGGCTTATCCAGCACGGATACCAGACGGTCCAGAGCGGGCTTTACCCGCGGGTGCAGGTGACGGTCAAGCATCAGGCTTCCCTTTAAACGTGGCGCACAGCCCCTGTGCCGGTATATCCAGCGCGGCATTAAACCGGGCCGAGAGATTCTGAAAGGCAATGAGCGCCGTCATTTCAGTGATGGCATCATCCGTAAAGTGGCGTTTCATCGCCGTTTTGATTGCTTCATCCACCCTGGGCGGCGTGGCGGTCACCGCCTCCGCATAGGCCAGCGCCGCGCGTTCCTGTTCACTGAACACGTCAGAATCAGCCCAGCCGCTTACGGCCTGGACTTTATCCAGCGCGCCGCAGCGCTCGGCCAGACGCAGGCTGTTGGCGTCAATGCAGAACGCACAGTGGCACAGCTGCGATACGCGCGTCATAAGCAGCGAGCGCAGCACTGGCGTCAGGCGCGCTTTTCTGCGCTCCAGAAACCCCACAAACAAAGCGACCAGCCAGAACAGACGCGGCATGCGTCCCCACCAGCGCGTGGGGTTCAGCACGGCGCCGAAGTGTTTTTGCTGCATGGCGGCAATGGGTTTTACGCTCGCCGGAAGGGTTGGGATGGGCTCTACCCAGGTGGACGTCTCTTTCACCTGATTCTCCTGATGGCTGGACTCTTTGAAAGGGCACGATAATATGGCGTTTTTCGCTATCAAGTATTGACGACCATGCTAAAAACAGTCGATGTCGTTGCGGCCATCATCGAAAAAGACGACAAAATTTTACTGGCGCAGCGCCCTGCTCACGCCGACCAGCCGGGAATGTGGGAGTTCGCTGGCGGCAAAGTGGAGGCCGGAGAAACCCAGCCTGAGGCGCTTATCCGCGAGCTGCGTGAAGAGCTGGGTATCGAGGCTCAGCCTGAGCAGTACGTGGCGAGCCATCAGCGCGAGGTATCACAGCGGTTAATCAACCTGCACGCCTGGCACGTACCCCGCTTCAGCGGAGAGTTAACGGCGCACTACCACAGCGCGCTGGCGTGGTGTACGCCGGAAGAGGCTTTCAGTTATGAGTTAGCTCCGGCGGATATTCCGCTGCTGGAGGCGTTTATTCTTTTACGCGACGCCAGACCAGCGGATTCGTGCTGATGGTACGTTCATCGCGCTGGCACTGCAGCAGCACGCCATCCGCCTTCACGACGGCCCCTTCAGAATAGTTTTGATCCTGGTAGATGCAGCACTGGTTACACGGCTGCGCGCGCTGGCCGCTGGAGCTAAACACCTCCGGCGGCACGTTCACTTCTACATCCGGGCGAATGCGGTCAGCCTGAGCGCCTGCGGTCAACATCAATGATAACGCGGCCATCACGTAACGGTTCATAGACTTCTCTTCCTGTTGTGTCCTGATAATGACTATAACGGTAAATCGGGCAGAATCTTTAATTTAGCGCGCCATCGCTTTTTGTTATGACGCGGCCCGGGTCATTAATTTCCCTTTCGGTCCACATTTCTGCTTGCTTCACAAAGCGGTACGGGTGGTATAGTCAAAAAAACAACACAAATCGCATAAGCAACATACATTAATTACTATAAGAGGTTCTTATATCTATGGATCAGACACGCTCTCTGGAAAGTTTCCTTGCCTATGTTCAGCAGCGCGACCCGCACCAAAGCGAATTTGCTCAGGCCGTTCGTGAAGTAATGACTACCCTCTGGCCGTTCCTTGAAGAAAACCCGCGCTATCGTCAACTGTCGCTGCTGGAACGTCTGGTTGAACCAGAGCGTGTGATCCAGTTCCGCGTGACCTGGGTGGATGACCGCAACCAGGTACAGGTCAACCGTGCCTGGCGCGTGCAGTTTAACTCCGCCATCGGCCCGTTTAAGGGCGGCATGCGCTTCCACCCTTCCGTGAACCTGTCGATTCTGAAATTCCTTGGCTTTGAACAGACGTTTAAAAACGCCCTCACCACCCTGCCAATGGGCGGCGGTAAAGGCGGGAGCGATTTCGACCCGAAAGGCAAAAGCGAAGGTGAAGTCATGCGTTTCTGCCAGGCGCTGATGACCGAGCTCTACCGCCACCTCGGCCCGGATACCGACGTGCCTGCCGGTGATATCGGCGTGGGCGGACGTGAAGTGGGCTTTATGGCCGGGATGATGAAAAAACTCTCCAACAACAGCGCCTGCGTCTTTACCGGCAAAGGGTTATCGTTTGGCGGCAGCCTGATCCGCCCGGAGGCGACCGGCTACGGCCTGGTTTACTTCACCGAGGCAATGCTCAAGCGTCACGGCTTAGGTTTCGAGGGGATGCGCGTGGCGGTCTCCGGCTCCGGTAACGTGGCGCAGTACGCTATCGAAAAAGCGATGCAGTTTGGTGCCCGCGTGGTGACGGCCTCCGACTCTAAAGGCACGGTAGTGGACGAAGCGGGCTTTACGGCGGAGAAACTGGCGCGCCTGTGCGAAATCAAAGCCAGCCGCGATGGCCGACTTGCCGATTATGCCGCGGAGTTTGGCCTGACGTATCTGGAAGGCAAACAGCCGTGGGGCGTACCGGTGGATATCGCCCTGCCGTGCGCCACGCAAAACGAACTGGACGCGGACGCCGCGCGCACGCTGATTAGCAACGGTGTGAAGGCGGTGGCCGAAGGGGCGAATATGCCGACCACTATCGAGGCAACGGATCTGTTCCTGGAGGCGGGCGTGCTGTTTGCGCCAGGCAAGGCGGCGAACGCGGGCGGCGTGGCAACCTCCGGCCTGGAGATGGCGCAAAACGCGGCGCGGCTCGGCTGGAAGGCGGAGAAAGTGGATGCCCGTTTGCACCACATCATGCTGGATATTCACCATGCCTGCGTCGAGTACGGCGGCGAGGCATCGCAAACCAACTACGTGCGCGGGGCGAATATCGCCGGGTTCGTGAAGGTGGCGGATGCGATGATTGGGCAGGGTGTGATTTAAGGTTTATATCGTGCGGCCGGGTGCCCTCTCCCACAGGGAGAGGGAGAAAACCGGGTGTATCAGGCCGCGCTCTTTTTCTTTTTGAACGGTTTCTTCGCGCCACCACCGGGTGCAACCATCCCTCTGAACCGCTTCACCGGCGTGCTGCGCGCCTGATCGATCAGCTGGTAAAGCGTCCCCACCAGCGGCTGCATAAAGTCCTGATAGCGGCACTGCTTTTCGCTGATTTGCGTCAGTACGGATTCCCAGTGCGCGGTCATGTCCGGCCTTGCGGCCAGCTCCGGCAGGGAGTGTATGAGCGCCCGGCCCGGTTCCGTTGAGTGGATGTAGCGCCCCTTTTTCTCAAGAAAACCGCGCTTAAAGAGCAGCTCGATGATCCCCGCGCGGGTTGCTTCCGTACCCAGTCCATCGGTGGCGCGCAGGATCTTCTTCAGATCTTTATCCTGCACAAAGCGGGCGATCCCGGTCATGGCCGACAGCAGCGTCGCATCGGTGAAGTGGCGCGGCGGCTGGGTCTGACGTTCAACCACTTCGCCCTTCTCGCACAGCAGTTCGTCATCTTTAGCGACCACCGGCAGCGGCGTGCCGTCGTTCTCCTCATCGCGCTCTTTATTGCCGAGGAGCGTGCGCCAGCCCGCTTCCGCGAGGAAACGCGCTTTAGCGATAAACTTGCCTTTGGCAATTTCCAGCTCGATGACGCACTTGCGGAACACCGCGTCCGGGCAGAACTGCATCAGGTACTGACGGGCGATCAGGTTATAGACCTTCGCTTCGTTATCGGTCAGGTTGACCTTGCTGGCGCGCGCCGTCGGGATAATCGCGTGGTGGGCATCGACCTTTTTGTCGTCCCAGCAGCGGTTATGGGTGTCCGGGTTAACGACGGACTGCGGGAGCAGATCCGGCGCGTGGACGCCGATAGCATTCATCACCGAATGGCGTCCGGCAAAGTGCTCTTCCGGCAGGTAGCGGCTGTCCGAACGTGGATAGGTGATCAGCTTGTGGGTTTCGTAGAGTTTCTGGCAGATATCCAGCACGTTCTGCGCGCTGAGGCCAAAGCGCTTCGCGGCCTCAATCTGCAGAGCAGAAAGGGAGAACGGCAGCGGCGCGGGTTCTGATTCCCGTTTATCGTTATAGCTGGTAACGATGGCCGGCTGGCCGGTAATACGGTTAACCACATGCTCCGCCAGCGGACGATGCAGCAAACGCCCCTCTTCATCCTGGTACGACTCGCAGGCGTCGCTCGGTTGCCAGACGGCGGTAAAGCGCTCGTCTTTAGGCGTGACGATATGCGCTTTCACTTCAAAGAAATCTTTGGCGACAAAGTTCTCGATCTCTTCGTCGCGACGCACCACCAGCCCCAGCACCGGCGTCTGCACGCGGCCCACGGAGAGTACGCCCTGATAGCCCGCGTTACGCCCGAGGATGGTGTAGGCGCGGGTCATGTTGATGCCGTACAGCCAGTCCGCTCGGGCGCGCGCTAAAGCAGAGACGCACAGCGGAATAAACTCGCTATTGGAACGCAGGCGCGAGATCGCCCGCTCAACGGCCTGCGGGTTGAGGTCGTTGATCAGGCAGCGCTGCACCTGCTGGCGCTTTTCCGGCGCCAGCTCAAGATAGTCCAGCACTTCGTCCACCAGCAGCTGCCCTTCTCTGTCCGGGTCACCTGCGTGGACCACCTCCGTTGCCTCATGCAGGAAGCGCTTGATGACGTTGAGCTGTTTGGTGACGGACGGACGAGGCTGAAGACGCCACTTTTCCGGCACGATGGGCAGATCGTTGAGGTTCCAGCGGGCGTAGCGGCTGTCGTAGACGTCCGGCTGCGCCTGTTCAAGCAGGTGGCCGATACACCAGGTGACCACCTGCCCGTTACCGCATTCGATAAAGCCGTCGCCTTTGCGATGCGGTTTAGGCAACACGTCGGCGATGGCACGGGCCAGGCTCGGCTTTTCGGCAATAAACAACCGCATCGAATTAACGGATCTCAATCATCGGTCGGCCGCCGCGGGCGGTCACCAGTTCGCCGATCGCCGTCAGGGTGATGCCAAACTCGGCGGCGGTTGCCTGAACCTCGGCTTCGGATTCCGGCGTGACGGCCAGCAGCAGGCCGCCGGAGGTTTGCGGATCGCATAGCAGGTTGCGCCACGCCTCAGGCATTTCGCCCATCAGGTGACCGTAGCTGGCGAAGTTGCGCTGGGTACCGCCCGGAACCGCGCCCTGGGCAATGTACTCTTCCACGCCAGGCAGCTTCGGCACGTCCTGATACCAGACCTGCGCCTGCACGCCCGCCCCCTGACAGACTTCAGAGAGGTGCCCCAGCAGGCCAAAACCGGTGACGTCGGTCATCGCCTTTACGCCGTTGATATTGGCGAACGCCGCGCCGGCGAGGTTCATCTGGCACATGACCTCCGTCGCCAGCCCTTTGTGCTCCGGTTTGAGCAGGGATTTTTTCTCAGCGGTGGTGAGCACGCCAATGCCCAGCGGCTTGGTGAGGAACAGCTTGCAGCCCGCCTGCGCGGTGCTGTTGCGCTTCACGCGCTCGGTCGGCACCACGCCGGTAACGGCCAGGCCGAAGATCGGCTCTGGCGCATCAATCGAGTGGCCCCCAGCCAGGGCAATCCCCGCCTGCTGGCAGGCGAAACGCCCGCCATCAATCACCTCGCGGGCGATTTCCGGTGGAATGGTGTTGATCGGCCAGCCCAGAATGGCGATGGCCATGATCGGCTTACCGCCCATGGCGAAGATATCGCTGATGGCGTTGGTGGCCGCGATGCGCCCGAAGTCGAACGGGTTATCAACAATCGGCATAAAGAAGTCAGTGGTGCTGATAATGCTGGTGCCGTTACCTAAGTCATAAACCGCCGCATCGTCACGCGTTTCGTTGCCGACAAGCAGGTTCGGGTCGACAAACTTCGCCTGTTCACTGTGCAGAATAGTCTCCAGCACTTTCGGGGAAATTTTACAACCGCAACCGGCTCCGTGGCTGTACTGCGTTAAACGAATGGTTTGCTCGCTCATGGACGTCTCCTGTCATCTCAATCGCGCTATGGTAGCGCTCATTCCATAAAGAGGTAAGTATGACTGTCTGAATTCTGCGGCGGATGCTCAGAATCCAGACAGTTTAGCGCGTGTAATTAAAAACGGCTGACGAAAAGCGTGGTGTCCGGCACGCTAATGGTGCTGGAGGCTTTAAGCTGCGGGGTGCCGAGGTAAAGGAAACCGACAATTTTGTCGTGCTCACCGCAGGAGAATCCTGCCCGCACTGCGGCGCTCTCGGTCAGCGGCCCGGTGCGCCAGATACCGTTATAACCCTGCGCAACGGCGGCCATCTGCATCGCCATCACCGCACAGCCGGCAGACATTTCCTGCTCCCAGACCGGCACCTTATGGTCGGCCTGGCATTTCGCCACGACAGCGATAATCATCGGGGCGCGGAACGGCGCGTTACGCGCCTTGTCGATACCTTTCTCATCCTGCCCGGCGGCAACTGCCCCCTGCTCCAGCAGCTGGCTGAAGCGATCGCGGCCTTCGCCTTCAATCACAAAGAAGTGCCACGGCTGCAGCGTGCCATGATCCGGCGCACGCATGCCGGCACGCAGAATGTTTTCCAGCTGCTCGCCCGCTGGGGCGGGTTCGGCCAGACGTGACGCGCTACGACGGTTAACAAGCAGTTCGAGTGCATCCATTGGTTAACTCCTTTCTTGAAATTTACTCACAAAATTAACACGACGGCAGATTTTGTTACAGCCTGGCAGGCGATTCCTGCTGACAAGTGGCAGTTGGGTCATTACGATAACCCAACATTACCGTCCAGTGGCGACGGAAACAGTCATTTTCTGGTTAGGGAGAATACATGCGAACCCTTTGGCGAATCTTTGCCGGTTTCTTTAAATGGACGTGGCGACTGCTCAACTTCGTCCGCAACCTGGTGATGAACATCTTCTTCATCCTGCTGGTTCTGGTTTGCGCGGGCATCTGGATGCATATCAGCAACGCGAATCAGGCGCAGCATTCGACACGTGGGGCCCTGTTACTCGATATCACCGGCGTGATCGTTGATAAACCGTCCACCAGCAACCGTCTGGGGGTGATCGGCCGCCAGCTGTTTGGCGCGACGTCAGACCGCCTGCAGGAGAACTCCCTGTTCGATATCGTCGATACTATCCGTCAGGCCAAAGACGACCGAAACATCACCGGGATCGTGCTGGATCTGAAAGATTTTGCCGGCGGCGACCAGCCTTCTATGCAGTACATCGGTAAAGCGCTGCGCGAGTTCCGCGACAGCGGCAAGCCGGTGATTGCCGTGGGCGACAGCTACAGCCAGGGGCAATATTATCTGGCAAGCTTCGCCAATAAGATCTGGCTTTCGCCGCAGGGTACGGTCGATCTGCACGGTTTTGCCACCAACGGCCTGTACTACAAATCGCTGCTCGACAAGCTGAAGGTCACCACCCACGTCTTCCGCGTCGGTACCTATAAATCTGCCGTGGAGCCGTTTATCCGCGACGATATGTCCCCTGCCGCCCGTGAAGCGGACAGCCGCTGGATTGGCGAGCTGTGGCAGAACTATCTGGGTACCGTTGCCGCTAACCGTCAAATTACCGCTGAGCAGGTGTTCCCTGGCGCTCGCGGCGTGCTGGATGGACTGCGCAAGGTCGACGGTGATACCGCGAAATATGCGCTCGACAACAAGCTGGTTGACGCGCTGGGCACCAGTGCAGATATCGAAAAAGCCCTGACCAAACAGTTTGGCTGGAGCAAAGAGGACAAAAACTACAGCGCCATCAGCATGTATGACTATGCTGCGAAAAAGCCGGACGACAGCGGCGACAGCGTAGCCGTGGTGTTTGCTAACGGCGCTATCATGGACGGTCAGGAAACACCGGGGAACGTCGGCGGTGATACTACCGCGTCGCAAATTCGTGATGCACGCCTTGACCCGAAAGTGAAAGCGATTGTCCTGCGGGTGAACAGCCCTGGCGGCAGCGTTAGCGCTTCCGAAGTGATCCGCGCCGAGCTGGCCGCAGCGCGTGCCGCTGGCAAGCCGATCGTCGTATCCATGGGCGGCATGGCCGCGTCTGGTGGGTACTGGATCTCCACGCCTGCCAACTATATTGTGGCGAACCCAAGCACGCTGACCGGCTCGATTGGCATCTTCGGGGTGATTAACACCGTGGAAAACAGCCTGGATTATCTGGGCGTGCATACCGATGGCGTTTCCACGTCGCCGCTGGCGGATGTGTCGATGACCAAATCTCTGCCGCCGGAAGTTTCAGAGATGATGCAGCTGAGCATTGAGAACGGCTATAAACGCTTTATCACGCTGGTTGCCGACTCGCGTAAAAAGACGCCGGAACAGATCGACCAGATTGCTCAGGGCCACGTCTGGACCGGACAGGATGCGAAGAGTAACGGTCTGGTCGACAGCCTGGGCGACTTCGACGACGCGGTGAAGAAAGCCGCCGAACTGGCGAAGCTCAAGCAGTGGCACGTTGAGTATTATCAGGACGAACCGTCGTTCTTCGATATGGTGATGGACAGCATGTCCGTCTCCGTACGCGCCATGCTGCCGGAGGCGCTGCAGGCGTACCTGCCGGCCCCGGTGACCACGGCTGCGAAAGCGATGAAGGCGGAAAGCGATAAGCTCGCGGCCTTTAACGATCCACAAAGTCGTTACGCGTTTTGCCTGACCTGCGCGAACGTCCGTTAAAAACCGTCCCCTCTTCCCGTGAAGAGGGGATTTTTTTCTTTTGAAGAACAAGAACTCACTACCATGCAGAAGAAATCGATTTATGTAGCCTACACTGGCGGTACCATCGGTATGCAGCGCTCTGAAAATGGCTATATCCCCGTCTCCGGCCATCTGCAGCGTCAGCTTGCGCTGATGCCTGAATTCCACCGTCCGGAAATGCCTGACTTCACCATCCACGAATACGAGCCGCTGATGGACTCCTCCGACATGACGCCGGAAGACTGGCAGCACATCGCGGATGACATTAAAGCCCATTACGACCAGTACGACGGCTTCGTGATCCTGCACGGCACCGACACCATGGCGTTCACCGCTTCGGCGCTCTCCTTCATGCTGGAGAACCTGAGCAAGCCGGTGATCGTCACCGGGTCGCAAATACCGCTGGCGGAGCTGCGCTCGGACGGGCAGATCAACCTGCTGAACTCCCTGTACGTGGCGGCGAATTACCCGATCAACGAAGTGTCGCTGTTCTTTAACAATCGCCTGTATCGCGGCAACCGCACCACCAAAGCCCATGCCGACGGTTTTGACGCCTTTGCCTCCCCTAACCTGCAGCCGCTGCTGGAAGCGGGTATTCATATCCGTCGTCTGGGAACGCCTCCGGCACCGAACACCGCCGGCGAGCTGATTGTGCATCCGATTACCCCGCAGCCGATTGGCGTGGTCACCATTTATCCGGGCATCTCCGCGGACGTGGTGCGCAACTTCCTGCGCCAGCCGGTGAAAGCGCTGATACTCCGTTCCTATGGCGTCGGCAACGCTCCGCAGAACGGCGAATTTCTGAAGGAGCTTCAGGAAGCCAGCGAGCGCGGAATTGTGGTGGTAAACCTGACCCAGTGCATGTCTGGCAAGGTCAATATGGGCGGCTATGCCACCGGCAACGCGCTGGCGCACGCGGGGGTGATCAGCGGCTTCGATATGACCGTTGAGGCGACGCTGACTAAACTTCATTATTTACTGAGTCAGGATCTGGACATTCAGTCCATTCGCCGCGCAATGATGCAAAACCTGCGTGGCGAGCTGACCCCGGACGAATAAGGAGCTCTCATGAAGCAACGCGCCCTACTACTGGTCGATTTGCAAAATGATTTCTGCGCGGGCGGCGCGCTGGCCGTCGCCGAAGGTGACAGCACCGTTGACGTGGCAAATACCCTGATTGACTGGTGCAAAGCCCGCGGTGAAGCGGTTGTCGCCAGCCAGGACTGGCACCCGGCGAACCACGGCAGCTTTGCCAGCCAGCACAACGTTGAGCCTTTCACCCAGGGTGAACTCGACGGTCTGGCGCAAACCTTCTGGCCGGATCACTGCGTGCAGCAGACCGAAGGAGCGGAGCTGCACCCGCTCCTGAATCAGAAGGCCATCGACGCGGTGTTCCATAAAGGTGAAAACCCGGCTATCGACAGCTACAGCGCGTTTTTCGATAACGGGCATCGCCAGAAGACGGCGCTGGATGCGTGGTTCCGTCACCATGAAATCACGGAGCTGATCGTACTGGGTCTGGCGACGGATTACTGCGTGAAGTTTACCGTGCTGGACGCGCTCCAGCTGGGTTATACCGTTAGCGTCATCACCGACGGCTGTCGTGGTGTGAACATCCAACCACAGGACAGCGCCCAGGCGTTTATGGATATGGCCGCCGAAGGTGCCACGCTGTATACGCTGGCAGACTGGCAGGAAACGCAGGCGTAGCCTTTTAAGCCGGGTGGCGCTGATGCTTACCCGGCAAAACCCCTCCCCAATCCCCATAAAGTGAACTCCCTCGCATCCTCAGCGAAGCGGCAATGCTATTCTCTTCAGACTGTTTTTTCGCCACGCCTTTTCTGTGGCGTGGTTATTTTCATTAAGTCAAAGAGGAACTTGTATGAAACGTTTGCCCCTGCTGGCAGCATTACCCTTGCTTTGCGCGTCGCTTGCTTCCGCCGCACCTCTGATGTCCGTGGGCTACTTTAACGGGGGTGGCGACGTCACCGCCGGACCGGGTGGCGATATCAATAAACTGGACGTTCGTCAGATCACCCATCTGAACTACTCGTTTGGGCTTGTTTATAACAACGAGAAAGACGAGACCAACCCCGCGCTGAAAGATCCGGCGAAGCTGCATCAAATCTGGCTTTCGCCAAAAGTGGCGTCCGATCTGGCCCTTATCCCGACCCTGCGTAAACAAAACCCGAACCTGAAAGTCCTGCTCTCCGTTGGCGGCTGGGGAGCGCGCGGTTTCTCTGGCGCAGCGGCAACCAAAGAAAGTCGCGCGGTGTTTATCCGCTCCGCGAAGGAAATTGTTGAGAAATACGGTCTGGACGGGATCGATCTCGACTGGGAATATCCAGTCAACGGCGCGTGGGGGCTGGTTGCAAGCCAGCCCGCCGACAGGGATAACTTCACCGCCCTGCTGAAAGAGATGCGCGACGCGTTCGGGCAGAAAAAGCTGGTGACCATTGCGGTGGGCGCGAATGCGGAAAGTCCGAAAAGCTGGGTGGATGTCAAAGCCATCGCCCCGCTCCTCGACTACATCAACCTGATGACCTACGACATGGCGTACGGGACACAGTACTTCAACGCGAACCTGTATGACTCCAGCGCCTGGCCAACGGTGGCTGCCGCCGACAAATACAGCGTCGATTTTGTAGTGAACAACTATCTGGCCGCCGGACTTAAGCCGAAGCAGATGAACCTCGGGATCGGTTTTTACGGCCGCGTACCGAAACGTGCGGTTGAACCGGGCATTGACTGGAGCAAGCCGGACGCGCAAAAAAATCCGGTCACACAGCCCTACTTTGGACCGCAGGAGATCGCCCTGTTTAAGTCGCTCGGCTATGACCTGACTAAAGATACCTACGTGAAGTACAACGATATCGTGAAGAAGCTGCTGAACGATCCGCAGAAGCGTTTTACCGAGCACTGGGACGACCAGGCGAAGGTACCGTGGCTCTCGGTAAAGGGTGCCGATGGCAACGCGCTGTTTGCGATTTCGTATGAGAATCCGCGTTCTGTCGAGATCAAGGCGGACTACATCAAAGAGAAAGGCCTCGCCGGGGCGATGTTCTGGGAGTACGGAGCGGACGACAATAATCTGTTAGCGAAACAGCTGGCGGAGTCGCTCGGGATCCCGCATAAGTAGTAAGACACCAGGCCCTCTCCCACAGAGAGAGGGCCTGGTGAGGGCATCAACCCGTACCGTTATTGCATTTTGATCGTCGCAATCGGCTTCGGCGTGATGCCAAAATCTTCCTTCAGCTCGCGCTTGCTCTTCATCACCATCTGACCGTTAGTGTCGATAGTCATGTGTTGCGCATCGATGTTATTGCGCGCCTGCCACAGCATCACAAGCTGCAAACTGTTCTCTTTTTGCTCAGGCGTGAGCGCCACACCGTCCGGCCATTTTCCCAGCTCAACGGCGGTCACCAGACGCTGATAAACTTCCGGGGTCATCCCGTTAATCATGTCCTCAATATTCACGATCTCTCCCTTTCAAAGGAATAATTTGCTGAATCGTTTTTTCAACCCTTAATCTGGTCGCCGTTTTCATCATCGGTAAAGCTCATTGAGGCCGAATTCACGCAGAAACGCTCACCGGTTGGCTGAGGACCATCCGGGAAGACGTGCCCCAGGTGCGCGTCGCAGTTACCGCAGCGAATTTCCGTGCGCACCATACCGTGCGACGAGTCGGTCAGATAGCGGATTGCGTCATCGCTCACCGGCTCGTAAAAGCTCGGCCAGCCGCAGCCGGAGTCGTATTTCGTTTGTGAATTGAACAGCGGGGCATCGCAGACCAGACAGTGATAGACACCGTCTCGCTTGTTGTGCAGTAATCGCCCGGTAAATGGCGGCTCCGTGCCGTGATTCTGGGTCACGTAAAACTGCATTTCGGTGAGGTTTTTTTTCAAATCGTCAGGGTTATGTTGGTTCGACATATGCTTACATCTCGCTGTAGAAACAGACATCTTTTAACCCGGATTCTAACAAAACATTAACACCCTTGCGTGCACTTTTGTTCTAAACTTATGTGTCGCGAAAAGGCGGTCAGGCAATTGTGATCACGTTCACATTTTTATCCTGCGAGGACTTTAAAATTCCGGGCGCAGCCCCCATGTGGTTGCAAGCTCAAAGGGAAAGTGAGGCGAGTCAGTCGCACAAACGTTAGTCACAGGATTGATTTGTCGCAATGATTGACACGATTCCGCTTGACGCTGCGTAAGGTTTTTGTAATTTTACAGGCAACCTTTTATTCACTAACAAATAGCTGGTGGAATATATGACTATCAAAGTAGGTATCAACGGTTTTGGCCGTATCGGCCGTATTGTTTTCCGTGCTGCTCAGAAACGTTCTGACATCGAAATCGTTGGTATCAACGATCTCCTGGACGCTGAATACATGGCGTACATGCTGAAGTACGACTCAACTCACGGTCGTTTCGACGGCACCGTTGAAGTGAAAGACGGCCACCTGGTTGTTAACGGCAAAACCATCCGCGTTACTGCTGAGAAAGACCCAGCTAACCTGAAATGGAACGAAATCGGTGTTGACGTTGTTGCTGAAGCAACCGGTATCTTCCTGACCGACGAAACTGCACGTAAACACATCACTGCGGGTGCGAAGAAAGTTGTTCTGACTGGTCCTTCCAAAGACAACACCCCAATGTTCGTTCGCGGTGCAAACTTCGAAACTTACGCTGGCCAGGACATCGTTTCTAACGCATCCTGCACCACCAACTGCCTGGCACCGCTGGCTAAAGTGATCAACGATAACTTCGGCATCATCGAAGGTCTGATGACTACCGTTCACGCGACCACCGCTACTCAGAAAACCGTTGATGGCCCGTCTCACAAAGACTGGCGCGGCGGCCGTGGCGCGGCTCAGAACATCATCCCATCCTCTACCGGTGCTGCTAAAGCGGTAGGTAAAGTACTGCCAGAACTGAATGGCAAACTGACTGGTATGGCGTTCCGCGTTCCAACTCCTAACGTATCCGTTGTTGACCTGACCGTTCGTCTGGAAAAAGCTGCTTCTTATGAAGAAATTAAGAAAGCAATCAAAGCTGCTTCCGAAGGCCCAATGAAAGGCGTTCTGGGTTACACCGAAGACGACGTTGTATCTACCGATTTCAACGGCGAAGTGTGCACTTCCGTGTTCGATGCTAAAGCAGGTATCGCACTGAACGACAACTTCGTGAAACTGGTTTCCTGGTACGACAACGAAACCGGCTACTCTAACAAAGTACTGGACCTGATCGCTCACATCTCCAAATAAGTTGAGATGAGTGTTTGATCCAAAAAGGCGACTTCGGTCGCCTTTTTTATTGTTTTTAGACAGAGGATTGCTTAATGATAAATAAAATTTTTGCACTTCCGGTAGTCGAACAACTTACCCCTGTGCTCTCCCGCCGTCAGATTGACGGTGCCGACGTTATCGTCGTTGACCACCCGCGCGTTAAAGCCTCCGTGGCGCTGAACGGCGCACACCTGCTCTCCTGGAAACCGGAAGGCGAAGCGGAAGCGCTGTGGCTGAGTGACGCCACCTCGTTCAAAAAAGGGGATGCGATTCGCGGCGGCGTACCGATCTGCTGGCCGTGGTTTGGCCCGTCCTCACAGCCGGGTTTGCCTTCTCACGGTTTCGCCCGTAACCAGCAGTGGACGCTGAAAGCGCATAACGAAGACGACAACGGCGCAGTGCTGACCTTTGAGCTGCAGGCTAATGATGAAACCCGCGCCCTGTGGCCGCATGATTTCACCCTGTATGCCCGCTTCAAACTGGGTCAAAGCTGCGAGATTGAGCTGGAAGCCCACGGCGAGTTCGAGACCACCTCTGCCCTGCATACCTACTTCAACGTGGGTGACATCAATGCAGTGAAGGTGAGCGGCCTGGGCGATACCTTTATCGACAAAGTTGATAACGCGAATGAAGGTAAGCTGAGTGACGGCGTTCAGGCGTTCCCTGACCGTACTGACCGCGTCTATCTGCATCCGGAAGCGTGCAGCGTGATCCACGACGGTGCTCTGAACCGCGGCATTGAGGTGGTTCATCACCATCACAGCAACGTGGTGGGCTGGAACCCGGGGCCTGCACTCTCCATCAGCATGGCCGACATCCCTGATGACGGTTACAAAACGTTCGTCTGCGTGGAAACAGCCTGCGTGACGACCCCGCAAAAAGCGAGCGAGGAAAAGCCGTCTCGTTTAGGGCAGACAATTCGCATCGTTAAGCGATAAGGTCGCTGCACCACACCAAAGCAAACGGGGCGCAAGCGCCCCGTTTTGATGCAATGATTGCACCGCAATAATGCACAATCAGAACTTGTAGGTCACACCCACCGAGAAGATGCCAGCCCAGGACTTATCAACCATCGGGCTATCCTTCACTTCGTCGCTCAGACGCTCGTAACGGCCGGTACCGTAGACGTTCCAGTCGCCGAGGAAGTTATAGCTCGCGGTCAGCTCCAGGTAAGGATCCCAGCCATCATCGGCGCTGTAGCTTTTCAGCCCACTGCGGCGGGACTCGTTTTTAGAAACGCCGTAGTAATAGTCGTTGTAGTTTTCACTGTTGTACTGCACGCCGATACCCGGCGTCAGGGTGAGCCCACCGTTGGTATAGCGATACAACCACGCCAGATCCCAGATAAAGCCGTTGCTGTTATCCAGCGTATCACCCGCCAGGGCCGTACGGAGGAAGCCATACTGGGTGTTATGCACGTATGAAAGCCCGGCCATCATGGAGCTTTTGCGCTTGTCGAGCTGGCGAAGCGCGTGGCTGTCGCTGTCGCCCGGCTTGAAGTGCGTTGGATCGTAGTAGGCCATGATAGAAAGCTTATCGGCCGTATCGTTCCACAGATAGTAGCCGCCGCCGAGACCGCGGAACCAGAAGTTATCGCCTTCATAGGTGATAACGGGTACAGGATAAACATCGCGGTCATACTGTTTGTATGGGCTGTTAATGACGCCAACGCCCGCACCCACCGTCCACTGACTTTCCGCCTGAGCGGTGCTAACTGCGGTCGCGGCAAGGATGCCCAATGCCAGAAGTTTGAGTTTGGTCACAATCCATTCTTTCCTGTAGTCAAATAATCAGCGGGTGAAGTGTAACCGCCATTCCCGTACATCCCAAAATTTTTTGCCTGCTAATCAGTCTGATTAACCCATTATTTTTAACTTTTCAGATGACAACCCGCTTTCATTTATATGACCGCTGAATGAAAAACGTGCTTAAGCCTTATAACCAGGGTGGAAATTTTTGGATGAGTTATTGATATGTCATTGAAATTAGTTTTTCTCAGCATGCAAGTTTGGCAAATGCCATCTACGCTTAAATTTAAGAAGAGTTTTCCTGAACACCTGCGGTTCTTAGCGTCTGACCTGGCACACAGGTTGCTGCTCTGGCAGTGGGGTGCGAGAGATTCTCTTCCGGGAGCCTCCACTACTCATACGAACGGCTCTTATCCTGTGCTAAAAAACGAAAGGACGGCATGCCATGAATATATTCGATCACTATCGCCAGCGCTACGAAGCTGCCAAGGACGAAGAGTTCACACTGCAGGAGTTTCTTACCATTTGTCGGCAAGATCGCAGTGCCTATGCCAATGCGGCAGAACGGCTATTGATGGCTATCGGTGAGCCAAACATGGTTGATACTGCCCTGGAGCCACGGCTTTCCCGTCTATTTTCGAATCGGGTGGTCGCCCGATATCCGGCGTTCGAAGAGTTCTATGGTATGGAAGATGCCATTGAACAGATTGTCTCCTATCTGAAGCATGCCGCCCAGGGTCTGGAAGAGAAGAAACAGATCCTCTATTTACTCGGCCCCGTCGGCGGCGGTAAATCCTCGCTGGCTGAACGCCTGAAGTCGCTGATGCAGCGCGTACCGATTTATGTGCTGAGCGCCAACGGCGAACGCAGCCCGGTGAACGACCATCCGCTGTGCCTGTTTAACCCGCAGGAAGATGCGCAAATTCTGGATAAAGAGTTTGGCATCCCGCGTCGCTACCTCGGCACCATTATGTCGCCGTGGGCGGCAAAACGCCTGCACGAATTTGGCGGTGATATCACCAAATTCCGCGTCGTGAAAGTGTGGCCATCCATACTGGAGCAGATCGCTATCGCCAAAACGGAACCGGGTGATGAGAACAACCAGGATATCTCGGCGCTGGTGGGTAAAGTCGATATCCGTAAGCTGGAAAACTTCGCACAAAACGACCCGGATGCCTATGGCTATTCCGGTGCGCTGTGCCGCGCCAACCAGGGGATTATGGAATTCGTCGAGATGTTTAAAGCACCGATCAAAGTGCTGCATCCTCTGCTGACGGCGACCCAGGAAGGGAACTATAACGGGACGGAAGGTATCTCCGCCCTGCCGTTTAACGGGATTATTCTCGCCCACTCGAACGAATCGGAATGGGTGACCTTCCGTAATAACAAAAACAATGAGGCCTTCCTTGACCGCGTGTACATCGTCAAGGTGCCTTATTGCCTGCGGATCTCCGAAGAGATCAAAATTTACGAAAAACTGCTTAACCATAGTGAGCTGGTGCATGCGCCATGCGCTCCTGGCACGCTGGAAACGCTCTCACGCTTCTCCATCCTGTCGCGTCTGAAAGAGCCGGAAAACTCCAGCATCTATTCGAAAATGCGCGTCTACGACGGTGAAAGCCTGAAAGATACCGACCCGAAAGCGAAATCGTACCAGGAATACCGCGATTACGCCGGGGTTGATGAAGGGATGAACGGCCTCTCCACGCGTTTCGCGTTTAAGATCCTCTCCCGGGTCTTTAACTTCGACCACGCGGAAGTGGCGGCCAACCCGGTTCATCTGTTCTACGTCCTGGAGCAGCAAATCGAGCGCGAGCAGTTCCCGCAGGAGCAGGCCGAACGCTACCTTGAGTTCCTGAAAGGCTACCTGATCCCGAAATATGCCGAGTTCATTGGCAAAGAGATCCAGACGGCCTATCTGGAATCCTATTCAGAATACGGGCAGAACATTTTCGACCGCTATGTCACCTATGCTGACTTCTGGATCCAGGATCAGGAGTACCGCGACCCGGATACCGGCCAGCTGTTTGATCGTGAATCCCTGAACGCGGAGCTGGAAAAAATCGAGAAGCCTGCCGGGATCAGCAACCCGAAAGACTTCCGTAATGAGATTGTGAACTTCGTCCTGCGCGCCAGAGCGCATAATAACGGGCGCAATCCGAACTGGACCAGCTACGAGAAGCTGCGCACGGTTATTGAGAAGAAAATGTTCTCCAATACCGAAGAGCTGCTGCCGGTGATCTCGTTCAACACCAAAACCTCAACCGACGAGCAGAAGAAACACGACGATTTTGTCGACCGTATGATGGAAAAAGGCTACACCCGCAAACAGGTTCGCCTGCTCTGCGAATGGTATCTGCGCGTGCGTAAATCGTCCTAAAACAAGTGCCCGGTAGCGCCTGCGCCTGCCGGGCCAACAAAAACGCAAGTTGGCAAATGCAGTACGGGGGGTATATGACCTGGTTTATTGACCGGCGTCTTAACGGCAAAAACAAGAGCACGGTGAACCGCCAGCGCTTCTTGCGCCGTTATAAAGCGCAAATTAAACAGTCGATCTCCGAGGCCATCAACAAACGCTCGGTGACCGACGTCGACAGCGGCGAGTCTGTCTCCATCCCTACCGATGACATCAGCGAACCGATGTTTCATCAGGGGCGCGGCGGCCTGCGCCATCGCGTTCATCCAGGTAACGACCACTTCGTTCAGAACGACAGGATTGAGCGCCCTCAGGGCGGCGGCGGTGGTTCAGGAAGCGGTCAGGGGCAGGCCAGCCAGGACGGTGAAGGCCAGGATGAGTTCGTTTTCCAGATTTCGAAAGATGAATATCTCGACCTGCTGTTTGAGGACCTTGCGCTGCCGAATCTGAAAAAGAATCAGCATCGTCAGCTTAACGAGTATAAAACCCATCGCGCGGGCTATACCGCTAACGGCGTGCCCGCCAATATCAGCGTTGTGCGTTCGTTGCAGAATTCTCTGGCGCGTCGCACGGCCATGACGGCAGGCAAACGTCGCGAACTGCGCGAGCTGGAGAGCAGCCTGAAGGTCGTGGAAAACACGGAGCCGGCGCAGCTGCTGGAAGAGGAGCGCCTGCGTAAAGAGATTGCCGAGCTAAGAGCGAAGATCGACCGCGTGCCGTTTATCGATACCTTCGACCTGCGCTACAAGAACTACGAAAAACGTCCCGAACCCTCCAGCCAGGCGGTGATGTTCTGTCTGATGGACGTCTCCGGCTCGATGGACCAGGCCACCAAGGATATGGCGAAGCGTTTCTATATCCTGCTCTACTTGTTCCTGAGCAGAACCTATAAGAACGTGGAAGTGGTCTATATCCGCCATCACACCCAGGCCAAAGAGGTGGATGAACATGAGTTCTTCTACTCCCAGGAGACCGGGGGGACCATCGTATCAAGCGCCCTGAAGCTGATGGATGAAGTAGTGAAAGAGCGTTACGACCCGGCGCAGTGGAACATTTATGCCGCCCAGGCGTCGGATGGCGACAACTGGGCCGACGACTCACCGCTGTGTCACGAGATCCTGGCGAAGAAAATTCTGCCGGTGGTGCGTTACTACAGCTATATCGAAATCACCCGTCGCGCCCACCAGACCCTGTGGCGGGAATATGAACATCTGCAGTCCATGTTCGATAACTTTGCCATGCAGCATATCCGCGATCAGGATGATATTTATCCTGTGTTCAGGGAGCTGTTCCACAAGCAATCTGCTACCAGCAACGCATAACCCAACAGCCAGCGAATCCGCTGGCTGTTTTCTTTCGACCCCGTTTATCCCGTGCTAATGTAGCAAGCTGCATACTGGATTATCACCGGGAAAATTGTGATGACTGACGACGTTATGGGGACAAGTACCTACCATCAGCTGATTACCTTACTCACCGAGCAGGGCGCGCGTTTTCGCGTCATGGAGCACGAGGCGGTGGGGAAATGCGAAGCGGTGAGTGAAATTCGCGGGACCGATCTGCGCCAGGGGGCAAAAGCCCTGGTCTGCAAGGTGAAGGGCAACGGCGTTAAAAAACATGTACTGGCGATCCTGGCCGCCGACCTGCAGGCCGATCTGAGCCAGCTTGCCAGCCATTTTGGCGGGCTTAAAGCCTCCCTCGCCAGCCCGGCCGAGGTCGATACCCTTACCGCCTGCGTTTTTGGCGCGATCCCGCCCTTTAGCTTCCATCCTGATTTGGCGCTGGTGGCCGACCCGCTGCTGTTCGAGCGTTTCGACGAAATTGCTTTTAACGCCGGTTTACTGGAGAAATCCGTGATCATGGACACCCAGGATTACCTGCGCATCGCCCGTCCTGAGCTTGTAAACTTCCATAAAGCGTCGTCGTGACGGCGCTAGCCTCTTCTTTCCAGAAACAGCACGGAGGCGACGAGAATCACGGCAATAGCGAAAAACGATGAGGAGATAATGAGCGTTTCAACAAACATGTGATCGTTCATGATGGCGATCCCTTTGCGATACCTGCCTTCGTTTTAATCCGCGTAAATGACAGGGTAATGACAGCGATAAAATCTTTTAAACGCTGTCCTCCGCCGCGTTTGCGCGTACAGTAAGCAGGATAATTATTCTGGCAAGGATCCCCCATGTTTGACCCGACTCTGCTCATTCTTCTGGCGCTCGCCGCGCTCGGCTTTATCAGCCATAACACCACCGTCGCCATCTCGATTCTGGTGCTGATTATTGTGCGCGTGACCCCGTTAAATAGCTTTTTCCCGTGGATAGAAAAACAAGGCCTCACCATCGGGATCATCATTTTAACCATCGGGGTGATGGCTCCCATCGCCAGCGGCACCCTTCCCGCCTCAACGCTGCTGCACTCGTTTGTGAACTGGAAATCGCTGGTGGCGATCGCGGTGGGGATTTTTGTTTCGTGGCTGGGCGGACGCGGCGTGACGCTGATGAGCAGCCAGCCCTCGCTGGTGGCGGGCCTGCTGGTGGGCACGGTACTCGGCGTGGCGCTCTTCCGCGGCGTGCCGGTAGGCCCGCTGATTGCGGCAGGGCTGGTGTCCCTGTTTATCGGGAAGTCATAGTCAGGCTGGCCATGTAACGCGCCGGCGTCTGGCCCAGCCCCTTTTTGAACATGGTGATAAACGCGGTGGTAGAGTCATAGCCCAGAGACTGTGCCACCTGCTGCACCGATTTCCCGCTAATCAAATGCTGTAACGCCACGATCAGCTGAAGCTGGTGACGCCAGCGGCGAAAGCTTAAACCGGTCTCTTTGACCACCAGCCGCGCCAGGTTGCGTTCACTCATCGCGAAATGGCTCGCCCACTGTGCCAGCGTCTGCCAGGCGGCGTGCTCTTCCGCCATCTTCTCGCTCATCAGCCGGATTTTAGGATGGGGAGAGACGGGCAGCTGCAGATGCTCCTGGCGCTGGAGCGGCAGTTCGTCAAACAGGACGTCCACCAGACGCGATGTGGCCGCAAGATGCAGCTGTTCTCGCGGTTTTTCCGCCAGGGATAAAATCAGCTCCCGCACCAGGGGAGAGATTTTCAGGGTGCAGCAGCGGTCGGGCAGGCTGGCGGCACCAGGCTCAATAAACAAAAAGCAGAGCTGCGCCCCCGGCGTGGCCCTGTTGCTGTGCGGCATTTGGCCTGGGATCCAGACGGCATACTGGGGCGGTACCATCAGCATCGCATTTTCCACTTCGCAGGTGATCGCGCCGCCAAGGGCCAGAATCAGCTGCCCCTTACGGTGTTGATGCTGCGGAATATATTGTTCTTCCGTCACCACGCGGATGCGAAACGCGACGGCCGCATCGTGCTGGCTATCAGGATCGTAGCCGTCCAGTCCCAGACCAATCATCAGGTTGTCCGATATTAGCGATAAACTGTCATTTTAGCCTGATTTCAACCGCTGAGAAAATCGGTATTGTGTGCGCTCGCTTGAACGTATGAGAACACAATGACTACTGCTCTTCGCACCTCAGGAAAACAGGGCGCGCTGTTGATTGCAGGCATCCTGATGATTGCCACCACGCTTCGCGTCACCTTTACCGGCGCAGCGCCGCTGCTCGATACCATTCGCCTTGATTATGGCTTAAGCACGGCGCAAACCGGTCTGCTGACCACCCTGCCCCTGCTTGCCTTTGCTCTTGTCTCCCCGCTCGCGGCGGGCGTTGCCCGGCGTATCGGCATGGAGCGCAGCCTGTTTATCGCCCTGATGCTGATTTGCATCGGGATTGCGGTTCGCTCCCTGCCTTCCGCTACCCTGCTTTTCATCGGAACGGCGGTGATTGGTTGCGGGATCGCGCTGGGGAATGTGCTGCTGCCCGGCTTAATTAAGCGTGACTTTCCGGGTCAGGTGGCAAAACTCACCGGCGCCTATTCCCTGACGATGGGTGTCTCTGCCGCGTTAGGCTCGGCGCTGATTGTTCCCCTGGCGCAGGGTGATGCGGGCTGGCACGGCGCGCTGTTGATGCTGATGGCGTTTCCGCTGATCGCACTGCTGCTCTGGCTGCCGCAGTGGCGTCAAAAACACGTCGCAACGGTAACGGGCGCAGGCGCGCTGCATAACCGCGCGATCTGGCGCTCGGCACTCGCCTGGCAGGTGACGCTCTTTCTGGGGATTAACTCGCTGATTTATTATGTCATCATCGGCTGGCTGCCGGCCATATTACTCAGCCATGGCTTCAGCGAAGCGCAGGCCGGCTCGGTGCACGGTCTTTTACAGCTTGCCACGGCCGTGCCGGGGCTTGCCGTTCCGCTCGTCCTCCAGCGCCTGAAGGATCAGCGAACCATCGCCGGAGCGGTTGGGCTGATGTGCGCGGTTAGCGCGGCGGGTTTGTGGTTTATGCCTGAGATGGCGGTGATGTGGACGCTGGTGTTTGGCTTTGGTACCGGGGCAACGATGATCCTCGGCCTGACGTTCATCGGCCTGCGCGCCAGCTCCGCACACCAGGCGGCAGCGTTGTCCGGTATGGCACAGTCTATTGGTTATCTGCTCGCCGCCTGCGGTCCGCCGCTGATGGGTAAAATTCACGATTCGGCTGGAGACTGGCGGATCCCGCTTCTCGCCTGCGCGCTGGCCGCTGTCGTCATGGCCATCTGCGGCGTACTTGCCGGGCGCGACCGGGAAATCGCGCCCCGATAAACACAGTGGCAGACCATCGGGTCTGCCTTTTTTACCCGCGCGCCGCGCGCAGCATTGCCTGCACCAGCACCACCGGACGCCCTTCCAGCGCAGCACGCTCGTGCTGGAATAAGGTGATAACAAAGAACGGATGGGTCACCAGCTCCGCAGCGCGAATTTCCCCCTGCTCGTCCCAGCCCGTTACGCGCATATCACCGCTCTCCAGTTCCTGAGCAAACGCCGCCGATACGCCATAGTTACAGTGATAACCCTCTACGATTTCCGGCTTTCCGTAGGCCTTCGCGATCAGCGTATTATTGCGCAGCTCAATGGCATCGGTTTTCTCCACCAGCGAGCAGTTCAGCGGCGCAATCACCATCGTGCCTTCGGTATCCGTCTCAGCATGTGCCGCGTCGCTCCAGCCCAGCACGTTACGGGCATACTCAATTAACGCATGCTGGAACCCACCGCAGGTGCCCAGGAACGGAATGCTGTTTTCACGCGCGTAGCGTGCGGCAATAAAGGCCGCCTCGGTATTTTTATAGGGGCTTGCGGGAACCAGCCAGATGGCATCGTAGCCCACCAGATCCTCAGAACTGGTTAATTCCGTGGTGGCAAGCCAGTCGTAATCGGCGGTGAGGTCAAGGACCGCGGCGGCGTCGTCAATGGCCAGCGGGATCGCCTTGTGTGCAATAACATCAGGATTGTAATCGCCAACCAGCGCAATGCGCAGCGTCGTTTTAACCGGGAGGTGTTCCATGAAAGGTTCCTTATGCCAGAGTATTATCAGATAACATAAGGAACCTCAGACTACCGATCTTCTGCAATTATCACAATACCTTAAATTGGGAGGGTGGAATTATGATTCAGTGCAAACGCGTCTATGAACAGGCGAGCCCGGGCGATGGCTATCGGGTTCTGGTGGACAGGCTCTGGCCCCGTGGGGTGAAAAAAACGGACCTCGCGTATGACGAATGGTGTAAAACGCTCACACCGTCCAGCGCGTTACGCAAGGACTTTCATAGCGAAGCGATTGATTTCGCGGCCTTCACTAAAGCCTACAAGGAAGAGCTGGCGCAGCATAAGGACGAAGGAGAGCGTCTGGCGGCGCTGGCGAAAAAGCAGACCGTAACCCTGCTCTACGGCGCGAAGGACACGAAGCAGAATCACGCTCTGGTCTTAGCCGACTGGCTGCGCCATCTGTGATCAGCTGACCGTCAGCTCATCGTGAATTTGCGGAGCTTCGTCCGGGGTGAGCGGCATCAGGTGTTCGGCGCGCACAAACGCAAAGCCGTGCTGATTGTCAAAGGCGTAGACGTCTCCCGTCACCAGCCAGAGCGCGCGGTCCGCGCTTGCGGGTAACTGCGTCATCACGCCGTTGACCGGGTTAACGAAACGCTGGCCGGGTTGGCAGAGACCAAATAGCTCCACAGATTTACCAATATTGCGACGGCCTGACGCCGTGCGGGCACCGACGATCATCGCCACGCTGCCCGGTTTAAGCTGAAACATACTTCTCTCGCGGTAACGGTAGCCAGAAATTGGCTAAGAATAATCCTAAAGAGAAGTGTATCGCAGCTACTGTCCCTCTGTCACCTGGCAGGTTGCGGATGATCGCGACGATAGAGCGTCCATTCGTCGATCACTTCGCCACCGGGCAGCTTGCACTCGGTGCGGACCCCCTGCGGGCTTTGAATTGGGACCTGTTCCCCGCCCTTTTCAAGGCAGTAAACGGAAGCCGGGTTCGCCATGCCCACGGCGTGCGGCGGTTTCGGGGCGTCGGGTGGGGTTGTTTTTGCGGTGCAGGCAACTAGGGGAAGCGCCAGCGCCAGTAGCAGAAATCTCATCTTGTTGATCCTTTTGACATCATCATTGGCTAAGGGTAACGGCTTGTCGCCGCTTTCTCCATGATTTCTCCATTCTAACTGCACTTTTCAACGCTACAGTCTGGCATGTTCTCACTTTGACCAGAGAACATCATTCCGTAATCAAGATGTCTTTGCCCCGTTCTCAACAACGGGGCTTTTTTTCCCGCCTGCTGCCCGCCTCTGCATATATTAAATTTTATATATTCATGTTTTACTATGCCGGAAGCCTAAAAATTCAGCATAACATGCAGATGCAGACGTCTTCTGCCTGGGAGTCATTCTACGTCATGTCGGATCTTATCCTCGCTCGCGTTTCAGAAACCCTTGCCACCGAGCAATCCCTTGAAAGCCTCGTTCGTCAGTTGCTGGAGATGCTGGAAATCGTCACCGACATGGAGTCGACGTATCTGACGAAGGTGGATATAACAGCCCGGCTGCAGCATATCCTGTATGCCCGCAACAGCAAGCAGATGACTATCCCGGAAGGGTTAAGCGTGCCATGGGATGAAACGCTGTGTAAGCGCGCGCTGGATAGCGACACATTATTCAGTAACGATGTGCCCGAGCGTTGGCCGGAATGCGAAGCGGCTAAAGCGCTCGGCATTACCACTTACATGAGCATCCCAGTGCATCTTGCCGATGGCTCACTTTACGGTACGCTCTGCGCCACCAGTACGGCAAAGAAACCGCTCAGCGAACGCGGTGAACAGATATTAAAACTTTTCGCCGGGTTGATCGGTCAGTACATTCAAAAAGAGTCTCTGGTCACCCAGCTTCGTGAAGCCAATGCGGCCCTCATTGCACACTCCTATACCGATGCTCTGACCGGTCTGCCCAATCGTCGCGCCATTTTTGAGGATTTAACGACCCTGTTTTCTCTGGCACGGCATCTGAAACGTAACGCCATCATTGCCTTTATCGATCTGGATGATTTTAAACTGATTAACGATCGATACGGGCATGAAGCAGGCGACCAGTTCCTGATTGAAGTGGGCAAGCGTTTGACCGCAGAAAAACAGCAGGACGATATCATCGGCCGGCTGGGCGGCGATGAGTTCCTGGTGGCCACTCTGAGCAACGTCGAGAATGAGGAGCAAATTCACCTTCTCAGAACGCGCCTCAGCGCCCGAATTGCGGGGGAATACTGGCTGGGTAGCATCAGCATCATTTATCCTGGCGCCAGCCTCGGCGTTATCGAAGTGGATCCCGGCGTAACCGATCCGGACAGTGCGTTACGTGCCGCGGATATCGCGATGTATCAGGATAAGAAAGGAAAAAGCAAAACAGGCTTTCTCGCGATGGATTAACCCCGTACACTCTACGGCGTTATAAAAACCGAAACAGGTGATGATATGAGAATAGGGATCCTCTTCCCGGTCGTTATTTTTATAACGGCGGTGGTGTTTCTGGCGTGGTTTTTTGTCGGTGGTTACGCTGCTCCGGGGGCATAAATGAGAAAAACCACCCTTATAATGTTGATCGTTGCCGTCGTGGCGTTTGCCGGCACGCAGTTTGGCTGGTGGTAAACCCGTTACGTAAAAAGGCCGCCATATGGCAGCCTTTTTAACGCTTCAGTATTAGCTTTTGATCTTTCTGTAGATAAACAGCACAACCAGCGCGCCGATCACCGCGACAGCGAAACTGCCGAAGTTAAAGCCATCGACTTTACCAAAACCGAACAGCGTACTGATCCAACCGCCGACTACCGCGCCGACAATACCCAGTATTATGGTGACGATAAACCCACCGCCATCTTTGCCCGGCATGATCCACTTCGCCAGAATACCCGCAATAAGCCCAAAGATAATCCAGGATAAAATTCCCATAACTTTCCTCTCTGTATGGTTTTTGTCATTAAATCAACGACACAAAAAGGATAGCACAGGATCTGAGAAAGGAAATTTGTGATAAGCCTCACAGAGAGAGTCTGCGCATTTCTTCATCAACATGCCCTTCCACAATAACTGTGGGGTTGCATCTTTTGTTGAGAAAGATTATCTTTCTCAACACTGAATAGTTGAGCTAAACACTCAGGTATTCAGTACGACATTGCTCACATTGCTTCCAGTATTTCTTGCCCACTCATGAGTGGGCTTTTTTTTGATCAAGCCCCAATGAAAGCGTGCCGGTTGCGCCCGCCGCGTTTTGCCTGATAGAGCGCCTGGTCAGCAGCATTAATAATATTCTGCTGGCTACCCGCGATGTTGACAGCACGCGCACTGGAGACCCCTACGCTTACCGTAACCCGCCCGAAGGGGCTAAACGCGTGTTCAATTTGCTGAGAGAAAACATAGCGAATAATCGTCTGCGCAAGGCGGAGCGCCTCCTGGATATCCGTTTCAGGCAAAATCAGCGCAAACTCCTCCCCGCCATAGCGCGCCACAATCTGGTTGTCGTGGGTGAGACTTTCCCTGAGGCAGTTTCCCAGCAACGCCAGGCATCTGTCCCCTTCCGGATGACCGTAGTTATCGTTGTACTTTTTGAAGTAGTCCACATCCACAAGGAGCAGCGAAACCGGCGCGTCCTTTGCCGCACACGCCGCAATTTCCGAGAGGATTTTTTCATCAAAGATGCGCCTGTTATAAAGCCCTGTCAGCGCATCCTCCGAGGCAATAATCTTTAGCGCTTTGTTATCCCGTGCTTTTCTGGATAAGTCGGAATAGAGGAAACAGGACGCCACGATGAGCGTCGCGGTAAACACCAAAATAAGTGCGGCAAGCTGAATCGCCTGCTTGCGCCACGGTGAAAGGGCTTCATCAATGCTTACCGCTACCGTCGTAACCAGTCCGTAGCGCCTGTTTTTCTCATAGGCATAAATGCGTTCGATTTTATCAAACCTGGAGACAGAGCTGGCTATCCCTGTATTTTGTACCTTGAGGTATTTTCTGAAGAGAGGTGAGTCAGAAAAAATCGTACCGATATAGTTATTTTTAAAGGGATAACGAATCAGTAAAACGCCTGCTTGCGTCGTTAAACCAATAACGCCCGCGTGACCAATATAAATTTGTCCATAAAGCGCCAGAAAATTTTCGATACCCAGCGTCACCACCACAACACCGTTAAATGCACCGGTGTGGGTTTCAAGGCGTCGGCTAAGAGTAATAACCCATTTACCATTGGTTCTGCTTATCACCGGCTCACCGATATAAATCTGCTGACTTTTATTTTCCTTGTGATAGACAAAAAATGCCCTGTCCGCGCCATTATGGGTGCCCGCAAAATTCTTGTGCAATGCAGTGAAGATATCCCCATGCGCATCATAGACAACCACATTATTAATCTGAGTAAGAAGATTATCCTGATTGCTTATCATTCGCTGAATATTGATCGCCTGTTGGGGGGTCATACCATAAATTTCGATTGTGTCGGAAACGGTGGTAATCAACATTTCACTTTGGCGAATGATCCCTTCCGTGTAGACGTTAAGGGTATGGCTCAGGTTGGCAACGCTGGTATTGATTTGCTGGATTGACTGCTGTCGGGACGTGGCAATCTGGACGGCAAGCGACAATGAAACAATCAATGAGACAATGATGACGGTAATGGTTGTTGTGTAAAAAGTATTTTTCACATGCACGAGCTTTTCCACCTTATCACGCCTGGCATCCCTGGCTGACAACTCTTGTCACTGTAACAAAGCTCAGGTTAAGAGGAAAACAAATTGCACTTAAGCATAACGGCTGCCGTTATTATCAGGCTTGTAGCTTGCACTGCCTGTGATAAGATTTGAGAGATGAGGGAGCGGACAGGGTATCTGGAAAATGAAAAAGATCATTGCCGTTACTATCGTTTCAGCGTTTCTGGTCTTCCTGTCTCTTTTTGCGGTTAATGCAGTTATCGGGAGCCAGCAGAAAAGCAAACAGCTTGAGATTTCCCGAACCCTTTTACAGCATTCAGAAAGTCTGACCCAGAGCATGGCGCAGACGCTCAAAAACCTGACCACACAGGGATGCGACAGAGACAGCCTCGATCGCTACCGGCAGGTCAAGCTCGAAAGCCGCTATGTCGCTGACGTCGGTTTTATTGAAAAGGGAAAAATAGTCTGTACCGCTTTTTGGGGTAAACTCGTTAATCCTGTCCCGCTTCCTGAAGAGCTCCATGAAACGCCCAGAGGATTTCTCCTCGCGCAATTTTCGAGAAAAGATTTTTTTACCGGCAATGCGGCCATCTATAATAATCACATTATCTTCACCTCCCGCTATGCTTACGATAAATTCACCCCGGTTACGGAGAGCTATTCTCTGAGCACCACCACCAGGGACTTAAGCAGAACGTTTTTTTCGGCTACGCCTGAATTAAACCAACAGAGCGAACTGAATTCCTCCTTGTTTACCCTGACCCTCACCCGGTGCAGCACCACGTGGGATTTGTGCGTCATTGTGAAGCATCACAACGCGGGACTGGCCTCGTTATCTCCCGTTGTATTTATCGTTCTCGCGGTCATTTTATGTTTTATCTGGATTGCGATAACGCTCTTTTTCTTTCGACTCAACGAGGACCGGTTCTCCCTGGAGCGGACGCTGGTCAAAGCTGTTATCACTAATACTATCGGCGTTCATTACCAGCCCATTGTTCGGATTGAGGATAAAAAAATTGTAGGCGTGGAGGTCTTGTCGAGATGGCGTGACGCAAGATACGGTGACGTCTCCCCGGAACTGTTTATTCCATTAATCAAAAAAATTGGCCTGTATAAAAATTACTATATAAATATTCTCCAAAAATCCCTTTCGGATATCGCGCCACTTATTATTAAATATCATCTGGTTGTTTCGCTCAATGTTGGCCGAACGGAAATTGAAGACGGACAGTTTATCAGCATTTTGCGCCGTAGCTGTTTAGCTAATAATATTCCGCTCTCTCTGATCAAAATCGAGCTTTCTGAAAAAGCCATTTCAACGGGGAATATTCTGGAAGATTTCTGCAAGGATTTAAAAAACCTTGGCGTGAGAATATCCATTGATGACTTCGGGGTGCAAAACTCAAACCTGGCAAGGCTTTCGCTGCTTGAATATGATGAGATCAAAATCGACAAGTCGCTGGTCGATGGCATCAGTGAACATTACAAGCAGAACATTTTTGTCATCTTTAGCGACGCCCTCGCAAAACTGAATAAAACGCTTGTTTTCGAAGGCGTAGAGAGCGAAATACAGTATCGCTTTATTGCTGAAAGATACCCCGAGGCGCTGATTCAGGGATGGTATTTCTCAAAATCCGTCACCCGAAGCGAGCTTGCGAAGCGACTCGCTGGGATCGCGCGGTAGGTTACTCGTTTCCCCACTGATTGAGAAAGTTCGCAATATCATCAATACGTTCGGCACGAACCCCGGCTTCACGCGCCATCTCCTGCTGAGCTTCCTCATCGATCTCCTCATTATTCGACAAACGCGTGAGAAGCAGCTGGAAATAATGCGCCAGCGAGTCCTGCTCTGACTCACTCACGGGCTTTGTGGCTTCCGTCGCGTACTCTTCGACGATGTCATAATACTTCAGTGGGATTTCGTTATTCATAACAGCGTTAATCTCTGAGGGTGAAGCCACAATTATATCCGACGACGTACGGTTAACCAACGCGTTGCGTCAGATAAGCAGGGCAAGCAGGGCTGCAAGAGCAGGTATGGCCTGAACGTACAGTATCTTTCGGCTGGCGGTCGCTGCGCCAAAGAGTCCGGCAATCAACACGCAGGTCAGGAAGAAGATGGCCACAGATATACCCTTCTCACCAAGCCAGAGGCTCCAGAGCAGACCCGCAGCCAGAAAACCATTATACAGCCCCTGATTCGCGGCCAGCACGCGGGTGTCGCGCGCAAAATCGGGACGCAGATTAAAGGCCTTGTGCCCTGTTCTGGTGTTCCACAGGAACATTTCCAGCACAAGAATGTAGATATGGATGAATGCAACGACAGCGATAAGAACAGTAGCGAGCATCGTGTTATTTCCTGCAGGCAGAAGCAAAAAAAACGGGAACCCTCAGGCCCCCGCTCTTGTTTAACCCAGAATCTGGATTACATGTTCGCGATAATCGCGTCGCCAAACTCTGAACATTTCAGCAGCTTAGCGCCTTCCATCAGACGTTCGAAATCGTACGTTACGGTTTTCGCGTTGATCGCGCCTTCCATACCTTTAACGATCAGGTCCGCGGCTTCGAACCATTCCATATGACGCAGCATCATCTCTGCGGAGAGGATGATAGAGCCTGGGTTCACTTTGTCCTGGCCTGCGTATTTTGGTGCAGTACCGTGGGTTGCTTCGAACAGGGCGCACTCGTCGCCGATGTTCGCGCCAGGGGCGATACCGATACCGCCAACCTGTGCCGCCAGGGCGTCAGAAATGTAGTCACCGTTCAGGTTCATACAGGCGATCACGTCGTATTCAGCAGGACGCAGCAGGATCTGCTGCAGGAACGCATCGGCGATCACATCTTTAATGATGATCTCTTTGCCGGTGTTCGGGTTCTTGATCTTCTGCCACGGGCCGCCGTCGATCGGCTCACCGCCGAACTCTTCGGTCGCCAGCTGGTAGCCCCAGTCTTTGAACGCGCCTTCGGTGAACTTCATGATGTTGCCCTTGTGAACCAGGGTCACAGAATCACGGTCGTTGGTGATCGCGTATTCGATGGCCGCACGCACCAGGCGCTTGGTCCCTTCTTCAGAGCACGGCTTAATGCCGATACCGCAGTGCTCAGGGAAGCGAATTTTCTTCACGCCCATCTCTTCGCGCAGGAATTTAATCACTTTTTCTGCATCAGCAGAGTCCGCTTTCCACTCGATACCCGCGTAGATGTCTTCTGAGTTTTCGCGGAAGATAACCATGTCGGTCAGTTCAGGGTGCTTAACCGGGCTTGGGGTGCCCTGATAGTAACGAACCGGACGCAGACACACGTACAGGTCCAGCTCCTGACGCAGCGCCACGTTCAGAGAACGGATGCCGCCGCCGACCGGAGTGGTCAGTGGGCCTTTAATAGCAACGCGGTAGTCGCGGATCAGGTCCAGCGTTTCTGCTGGCAGCCAGACGTCCTGGCCATAAACTTGCGTCGATTTCTCACCGGTGTAAATTTCCATCCAGGAAATTTTACGCTCGCCTTTGTAGGCTTTCTCAACAGCGGCATCAACCACTTTCAGCATTGCCGGGGTAACGTCTACACCGATACCGTCGCCTTCGATGAACGGAATAATCGGATTGTGAGGAACGTTAATCTTGCCGTTTTGCAGGGTGATCTTTTTACCTTCCGCCGGAACAACTACTTTGCTTTCCATTAACCTCTCCTTCGAGCGCTTCTGGTTGTTACTGATCTTATGTTAATAAATTGTAATGAGCCCTTCGATAGTACCTGATTGTCCTGCGCCATGAAAGGTCTTCGTTATTAGGCTATAATGCGGCAATTGATAACGCCTGAAAATACCATGAAGAAAACTTCTTTTACAAAACACCGGGTTGAGCGATTCAGCTCGCGACAAGCCACCAGAAGACCCCAGCAAACCCAGCCGAAGCGGGTGATTTTGTTCAATAAACCCTACGATGTTTTGCCGCAGTTTACCGATGAGGCCGGACGCAGCACGCTCAAGGATTACATCCCCGTTCAGGGCGTCTACGCCGCCGGTCGCCTGGACCGGGACAGCGAAGGACTTTTGGTCCTAACCAACGACGGCGCCCTACAGGCAAAGCTTACACAACCGGGCAAACGCACCGGCAAAATTTACTTTGTGCAGGTTGAAGGCGAGCCGGACGAAGAGACGCTGGCGAAACTGCGCAGCGGGGTGACGCTGAACGACGGTCCCACCCTGCCCGCCGGTATTGAACGCGTGAATGAGCCGGAGTGGCTGTGGCCGCGTAACCCGCCCATTCGCGAGCGCAAATCCATCCCGACAAGCTGGCTCAAAATCACCCTGTATGAAGGCCGCAACCGCCAGGTGAGGCGAATGACCGCGCACGTCGGCTTCCCTACCCTACGTCTGATTCGCTACGCCATGGGCAGCTACACGCTGGATACGCTGGCAAACGGCGAATGGCGCGACGCTGCCCCTTAAGGAGAAACGATGTTTAAACCTCATGTTACGGTCGCCTGCGTGGTGCACGCGCAGGGAAAATTCCTCGTTGTGGAAGAGAGCATCAACGGCAGGGCGCTGTGGAATCAGCCTGCCGGGCATCTTGAAGCCAATGAAACGTTGCTGCAGGCCGCGAAGCGCGAGCTCTGGGAAGAGACCGGCATTCGCGCTGAGCCCCAGCACTTCATTCGCATGCACCAGTGGATTGCGCCCGACAGCACCCCCTTCCTGCGCTTTTTATTCGCCGTTGAGCTTAGCGAAACGTGCGCCACAGAACCGCATGATGACGATATCGATCGCTGCCTGTGGGTCACCGCCGAAGAGATCCTGAACGCGCCAAACCTGCGCTCGCCGCTGGTTGCGGAAAGCATCCGCTGCTGGCAGTCAGGCGCACGCCTGCCGCTGGGTGTCATCGGAGAATTTAACTGGCCGTTTACAGAGGGTGTCAACGGTGGGGGGGCGTGATAGAATACGCCGCCTTGAAGTTCAATGTCGTGAGTATTCCATGTCAGATAACAGCCAGAAAAAAGTGATCGTCGGCATGTCCGGCGGTGTCGATTCCTCCGTTTCCGCCTACCTGTTGCAGCAACAGGGCTATAAGGTGGAGGGCCTGTTCATGAAGAACTGGGAGGAAGACGATGGCGAGGAATACTGCACTGCCGCAGCGGATCTCGCCGACGCGCAGGCCGTATGCGACAAGCTCGGCATTGAACTGCACACCGTTAACTTTGCCGCAGAGTACTGGGACAACGTCTTTGAACTGTTCCTGGAAGAGTACAAAGCGGGCCGTACCCCGAACCCGGATATTCTGTGCAACAAAGAGATCAAATTTAAAGCCTTCCTGGAATTCGCCGCGGAAGATCTGGGCGCTGACTACATTGCGACCGGTCACTACGTGCGTCGTGCGGACGTGAATGGCAAAAGCCAGCTGCTGCGCGGCCTCGACGGCAATAAAGATCAGAGCTACTTCCTTTATACGCTGAGCCACGAACAGATTGCGCAAAGCCTGTTCCCGGTCGGCGAACTGGAAAAGCCGGAAGTGCGTAAAATTGCCGAAGAGCTGGACCTGATCACCGCGAAGAAAAAAGACTCCACCGGTATCTGCTTTATCGGCGAGCGCAAATTCCGTGATTTCCTGGGCCGCTACCTGCCTGCACAGCCAGGTAAAATTGTCACCGTTGATGGCGACGAGATTGGTCAGCATCAGGGGCTGATGTACCACACCTTAGGCCAGCGTAAAGGCCTGGGTATTGGTGGGACGAAAGAAGGCAGCGAAGATCCGTGGTACGTGGTCGACAAAGACGTCGAAAACAATATTCTGGTGGTGGCTCAGGGTCACGACCACCCGCGTCTGATGTCCGTTGGCCTTATCGCACAGCAGTTGCACTGGGTCGATCGCGAGCCCCTGAAAGGCACGCTGCGCTGCACGGTGAAAACGCGCTACCGCCAGACCGATATTCCTTGCACCATCACCGCGCTTGATGACGACCGTATTGACGTCCGTTTCGACGAGCCGGTCGCCGCCGTTACCCCGGGCCAGTCTGCTGTCTTCTACAGCGGCGAAATCTGCCTGGGCGGCGGGATCATTGAACAGCGCCTGCCGCTGCCCGCTGTTTAACCGATTGCACACATAAAGGAGACCGTGTGGCGAAGAATTATTATGACATCACCCTGGCGCTGGCAGGAATTTGCCAGTCTGCTCGTCTGGTGCAACAGCTGGCGCATCAGGGTCACTGTGACGCTGATGCCCTGCACGTTTCGCTCAACAGCGTTATCGACCTCAACCCCGGTTCAACCCTGGGCGTGTTCGGCGGCAGTGAAACCAATCTTCGTCTCGGTCTTGAAACCCTGCTTGGCGTGCTTAACGCCAGCAGCCGTCAGGGGTTAAACGCGGAACTGACCCGCTACACCTTAAGCCTGATGGTGCTTGAGCGTAAGCTGAGCGCGGCAAAAGGCGCGCTCAATACCCTGGGCGATCGCATCGCCGGGCTACAGCGTCAGCTCGACCATTTTGACCTGCAGTCTGAAACGCTGCTGAGCGCCATGGCGGGCATTTACGTTGACGTCATCAGCCCGCTGGGCCCGCGCATTCAGGTCACCGGATCCCCTGCCGTACTGCAAAGCCCGCAGGTGCAGGCGAAGGTTCGCGCTTCCCTGCTGGCTGGGATCCGCGCCGCCGTGCTGTGGCATCAGGTTGGCGGTGGCCGCCTGCAGTTAATGTTTTCTCGTAATCGCCTGACTACTCAGGCAAAACAAATTCTTGCTCATTGTTAACCTCCCGGAGTTGCGAATTATGGAATTATCCTCACTGACCGCCGTATCCCCTGTCGATGGACGCTACGGCGATAAAGTCAGCGCGCTGCGCGGGATCTTCAGCGAATATGGTTTGCTGAAGTTCCGTGTTCAGGTTGAAGTACGCTGGCTGCAGAAGCTGGCCGCCCAGGCAGCAATCAAGGAAGTTCCTGCTTTTGACGAAAAGGCAAACGATTACCTTGATAAAATCGTTGCTGAGTTTAGCGAAGAAGATGCCGCGCGCATTAAGACCATTGAACGCACCACCAACCACGACGTGAAAGCGGTTGAGTACTTCCTGAAAGAGAAAGTGGAAAGCGTCCCGGCCCTGCATGCGGTATCCGAGTTCATTCACTTCGCCTGTACGTCCGAAGATATCAACAACCTGTCTCACGCGCTGATGCTCTCCACCGCGCGTAAAGAAGTGGTGCTGCCTTACTGGCGTAAAATCATCGACGCGGTGAAAGCGCTGTCCGTGGAATACCGCGACATTCCGTTGCTTTCCCGTACTCACGGCCAGCCAGCCACCCCATCCACGATGGGTAAAGAGATGGCGAACGTGGCGTACCGTATGGAGCGCCAGTATCGTCAGCTGGAGCAGGTTGAAATTCTGGGTAAAATCAACGGCGCGGTCGGTAACTACAATGCCCACATTGCCGCGTACCCGGAAGTGGACTGGCATCAGTTCAGCGAAGAGTTCGTGACCTCTCTGGGGATCCAGTGGAACCCGTACACCACCCAGATTGAGCCGCACGACTACATTGCAGAGCTGTTTGACTGCATCGCGCGCTTCAACACCATCCTGATCGACTTCGATCGCGACGTGTGGGGCTACATCGCGCTGAACCACTTCAAGCAGAAGACCATCGCCGGGGAAATTGGCTCCTCCACCATGCCGCACAAAGTGAACCCAATCGACTTCGAAAACTCCGAAGGCAACCTGGGCCTGGCGAATGCCGTGCTGCAGCATATGGCGAGCAAGCTGCCGGTATCCCGCTGGCAGCGTGACCTGACCGACTCCACCGTGCTGCGTAACCTGGGCGTGGGCATTGGCTACGCGCTGATCGCGTATCAGTCCACCCTGAAGGGCGTGAGCAAGCTCGAAGTGAACCGTGACCGTCTTCTGGACGAGCTGGATCACAACTGGGAAGTATTGGCAGAGCCGATTCAGACCGTGATGCGCCGCTACGGTATCGAAAAACCGTACGAGAAGCTGAAAGAGCTGACACGCGGTAAACGCGTCGATGCCGAAGGCATGAAACAGTTTATCGACGGTCTGGCACTGCCGGAAGAAGAGAAAACCCGCCTGAAGGCCATGACTCCGGCGAATTACATTGGCCGCGCCATCACCATGGTTGATGAGCTGAAGTAATGTTCCTTCCCCCCTTTCCGCCCGGAAAGGGGGTTGCTTTTCCCCGGTTTACTGAATGTTTATCCCCACAGCAACATAATCAGCGTTAAACTATTCATACTATTTATTCTGGGAGAAAAGATGATGCGCGTACTGGTTGTTGAGGATAACGCATTGCTACGCCACCACCTGAAGGTTCAGCTTCAGGAGATGGGACATCAGGTGGATGATGCTGAAGATGCAAAAGAAGCCGATTATTATCTCAATGAACACCTGCCGGACATCGCCATTGTCGATTTAGGCCTGCCTGATGAAGACGGCCTGTCGTTAATTCGTCGCTGGCGCAGCCATGACGTTTCCCTGCCGGTTCTGGTTCTCACCGCCCGCGAAGGCTGGCAGGACAAAGTTGAAGTGCTCAGCGCCGGTGCGGATGATTACGTCACCAAACCGTTTCACATTGAAGAAGTGGCGGCGCGCATGCAGGCGCTGTTACGCCGCAACAGCGGGCTGGCTTCACAGGTTATCTCCATTCCGCCTTTCCAGGTGGATCTCTCCCGTCGCGAGCTCTCGATTAACGATGAAGTGATCAAGCTCACCGCGTTCGAATACACCATTATGGAAACGCTGATCCGTAACAGCGGAAAAGTAGTGAGCAAAGACTCCTTAATGCTCCAGCTCTACCCTGACGCTGAGCTGCGCGAGAGTCACACCATAGACGTGCTGATGGGCCGTTTGCGTAAGAAAATTCAGGCGCAGTATCCGCAGGACGTGATTACGACCGTCCGCGGCCAGGGCTACCTGTTCGAATTACGCTAAATGAGACGGATTTTGCGCCACATTCTGCCCCTCTCGCTGCGGGTTCGTTTTTTACTGGCAACGGCCGCGGTGGTGCTGGTGCTGTCGCTCTCCTACGGTCTGGTCGCCCTGGTGGGCTACAGCGTCAGCTTCGATAAAACGACCTTCCGACTGTTACGCGGCGAAAGTAATCTGTTTTATACCCTGGCCACATGGGAAGACAACCACATCACCGTTGAAATGCCAGAGAACCTGGATCAACAGAGTCCTACTTTAGCCCTGATTTACAATGAAAAGGGAAAGTTGCTTTGGGCGCAACGCGATATTCCGTGGCTGGCGAAAAGCATTCGTCCGGAGTGGCTCAAAACCAACGGGTTTCATGAGATAGAAGCCGATCTCAATACCACCAGCACGCTGATTCGCGAAGATCGCTCGATGCAGCAAAAGCTCAATGAAATCCGGGCTGACGATGCCGAGACGGAAATGACGCACTCGGTGGCGATCAATATCTACCCGGCGACCATGAACATGCCGCAGTTAACCATTGTGGTGATCGACACCATTCCGGTTGAGCTAAAACGTTCCTATAAGGTCTGGGGCTGGTTCGTTTATGTTCTGGCCGCAAACCTGCTGCTGGTGATCCCGCTGCTTTGGGTGGCGGCGTGGTGGAGCTTGCGCCCTATTGAGTCCCTGGCGCGAGAGGTGCGCGAGCTTGAGGAACATCATCGTGAAAAGCTCAATCCGGAAACCACCCGTGAGCTGACCAGTCTGGTGCGTAACCTCAATCGCCTGCTGAAAAGCGAGCGTGAACGCTATGATAAGTACCGTACGACCCTGACCGACCTCACCCACAGCCTGAAAACGCCGCTGGCCGTAATGCAAAGCACCCTGCGTTCCATGCGCAGCTCAAGGCTGAGCGTCGACGATGCCGAGCCGGTGATGCTGGAACAAATCAGCCGAATCTCGCAGCAAATTGGCTACTATCTGCACCGCGCCAGCATGCGTTCCGGCAGCGCGCTCCTGAGCCGCGAGCTGCACCCGGTGGCCCCGCTGCTGGATAATCTCACGTCCGCCCTTAACAAGGTGTATCAGCGTAAAGGGGTCAACATCAGCCTCGACATTTCGCCTGAAATTAGCTTTGTTGGCGAAAAAAATGACTTTATGGAAGTGATGGGCAACCTGCTGGATAACGCCTGTAAATACTGCCTGGAGTTTGTTGAAGTATCGGCGCGCCAGACGGATAACGAGTTACACATTATCGTTGAGGATGATGGCCCCGGGATCCCGCTTAATAAACGTGATGTGGTGTTCGATCGCGGTCAGCGAGCGGATACGCTGCGCCCCGGTCAGGGCGTGGGTTTAGCCGTCGCCCGCGAGATTGTCGACCAGTATGACGGAAAAATCGAAACCAGCGAAAGCTTGCTCGGCGGGGCCAGAATGGAAGTGATTTTTGGTCGTCAGCAGCCCACATCGGACGATAGTTAACCCGTTATGTGAAAAATGCGAGGATCTCGCAGCCGGGGGGCTGAGCTTCCGTTATAATCCGAGTCAGTAAGAGCCTGCGGATAAAAAAATATGGATTATCACTTAACACTTAACTGGCCCGAGTTTATTGAACGTTACTGGCAAAAGCGCCCGGTGGTTCTGAAACGCGGGTTCAGCAACTTTGTCGACCCTATCTCACCTGACGAGCTGGCCGGTCTGGCCATGGAAAACGAAGTCGACAGCCGTCTGGTCAGCCACCAGGACGGGAAATGGCAGGTCAGCCACGGTCCTTTCGAAAGCTACGATCATCTCGGCGAAAGCAACTGGTCGCTGCTGGTGCAGGCGGTTAACCACTGGCACGAGCCGACTGCCGCGCTAATGCGCCCGTTCCGCGCCCTGCCAGACTGGCGAATGGACGATCTGATGATCTCCTTCTCCGTACCTGGCGGCGGCGTGGGTCCGCATCTGGACCAGTACGACGTGTTTATCATTCAGGGCACGGGCCGCCGCCGCTGGCGCGTGGGCGAAAAAGTGCCGATGAAGCAGCACTGCCCGCACCCGGATCTGCTTCAGGTGGATCCGTTCGAAGGCATTATCGACGAAGAGCTGGAGCCAGGCGATATTCTCTACATTCCACCAGGATTCCCTCACGAAGGTTACTCCCTGGAGAACTCGCTGAACTACTCTGTCGGGTTCCGTGCGCCAAGCGGCCGCGAAATGATCAGCGGCTTTGCAGACTATGTCCTGCAGCGCGAGCTGGGAAGCTATCGCTACAGCGATCCGGATGTGCCTGCGCGCGAGCATCCGGCAGACATCGTGCCAGAAGAGCTGGATAAGCTGCGCGGCATGATGCTGGATCTGATCAACGAGCCGGAACATTTCAGGCAGTGGTTTGGCGAATTTATTAGCCAGTCACGTCACGAGCTGGACGTTGCACCGCCGGAGCCGCCGTATCAGGCAGATGAGATCTATGATGCGCTGCAGCAGGGTGACAAGCTGGTTCGTCTGGGCGGATTACGCGTGCTGCGCATTGGTGAAGAGGTCTTCGTCAACGGTGAGAAGCTCGACTCCCCGCACCGCCCGGCGCTGGAAGCCATTGCCAGCCATATGGTACTGACTGCAGAAACCTTTGGCGACGCGCTGGAAGACCCATCCTTCCTCGCGATGCTGGCCGCGCTGGTCAACAGCGGGTACTGGTTCTTTGAGGACTGAGTTGTGATAATGCCCGGTGGCGCTGCGCCACCGGGCATTTTTTTAGCGTTTAGCGGTTAACTCGGCTATGCGCACAATTACCTTCACCGCCTTTTCCATCCCTTCCAGCGTCACAAACTCATGCTTGCCGTGGTAGTTATAGCCCCCGGTAAACAGGTTCGGGCACGGTAGCCCCATAAACGATAGCTGCGAGCCGTCAGTTCCGCCGCGAATCGGTTTTAAGACCGGTTCAATATCGCAGTCTCGCATCGCCTGCTGGGCGATATCCAGAATGTGCGGATGGGCCATCACCTTGTCGCGCATATTGTAATAGCTGTCTTCAATGATCAGCTCAATATAGCAGTCAGGATGCAATCCCTTCCCAACCTTCTTGGCAATCTCCATCATTTTGCGCTTGCGCGCCTCAAAAGCTTTACGGTCGAAATCGCGGATGATGTAGTGCATCTGCGCGCTGTCCACGGTGCCTTTGATGCTGGTGAGGTGATAAAAGCCCTCGTACCCCTCTGTCTGTTCAGGGCTCTCTTCCGTCGGGACTTCCGCATGAATACGCGACGCCAGCGACAGCGCGTTCACCATCACCCCTTTGGCAGACCCTGGGTGAACGTTGTTTCCGACAATTTTTATGGTCACCGACGCCGCGTTGAAGTTTTCATACTCCAGCTCGCCCACGCCACCGCCGTCGACGGTATACGCCCACTGCGCGTTAAAAGCGTCCACGTCGAAGTGCTTCGCGCCCTTACCCACCTCTTCATCTGGGGTAAAAGCAACGCGGATGTCCCCGTGCGGGATGTTTTTACCTTTCAGCACCGCCAGCGCCGTCATGATTTCCGCGATGCCCGCCTTGTCATCCGCCCCCAGCAGCGTTTTGCCGTCGGTGGTGATCAGCGTCTGGCCGAGCAACTGGTGCAGCACCGGGAACATCACCGGAGAGAGCACTTCGTCGCCAATCCCCAGCGCGATATCACCGCCGCGGTAGTTTTCCACGATCTGCGGGTTCACGTGTTTGCCGCTAAAATCAGGTGAGGTATCGACATGAGAAATAAAGCCAATCGCCGGAATATCACCCGGCACATTCGCCGGCAGCGTTCCCATCACAGTGCCTTTTTCGCTTAACGTGACGTTGACCAGCCCCATGGCCTCAAGCTGCTCTTTAAGCAGGTTTAACAACTTCCACTGGCCTTCGGTGCTTGGCACCTGGCGGACACCCGGCTTAGATTGGGTATCCAGCGAAACATACTGTAAAAAACGCTCAAGTAATTTATCCATGCAGTCACCCTCACTTTTTGTGACAACATTATCAGTAAGCATCAAAACGCAAATATTGCGTCAGGTCACTTTTATCCCGCAAACGAGAACTTTTTACGTTTATATCTTTATGCGTTAATAAATGTAGCTTATGAATCAGTGACAAGGATTGGCGATTACGGGGGATTGCCGTAGAATGTCCGCCCTCATTACGAGTCACCAAGGTGGTTACACACAAACCCCGCTTCAGTCTGCTGCCTGAGGCGTCTATATGGGACAGCGCAAAAATTGAATACACAATCCCGTTCTCGTTCACCGCTGGTGCAACTGGAACGAATTCGTAAAAGCTTTGATGGCAAAGACGTCATTTCCGACCTCAACCTGACCATCAATGATGGTGAGTTTCTTACGCTGCTTGGCCCTTCCGGCTGCGGCAAAACCACCGTACTGCGCCTTATCGCCGGGCTGGAAAGCGTTGATAATGGCCGCATCCATCTTGAGAACCAGGACATAACCCAGGTTCCTGCCGAAGATCGCCACGTCAATACCGTTTTTCAGAGCTACGCCCTGTTCCCGCACATGACCGTGTTTGAGAACGTGGCGTTTGGCCTGCGGATGCAAAAAACCCCGGCTAATGAGATCGAACCGCGCGTCACCGAAGCCCTGCGCATGGTTCAGCTGGAGACGTTTGCCCAGCGAAAGCCCCACCAGCTCTCCGGCGGTCAGCAGCAGCGCGTGGCCATTGCCCGCGCGGTCGTCAATAAACCGCGCCTGCTTCTGCTGGATGAATCCCTCTCCGCGCTGGATTACAAGCTGCGCAAGCAGATGCAGAACGAGTTGAAAGCGCTACAGCGCAAGCTCGGTATCACCTTTGTCTTCGTCACCCACGATCAGGAAGAGGCGCTGACCATGTCAGACCGTATCGTGGTAATGCGTGACGGTAAGATTGAACAGGACGGTACGCCGCGTGAAATATACGAAGAGCCGAAAAACCTGTTTGTCGCCAGCTTTATTGGCGAGATCAATATCTTCAACGCCACCGTACTTGAGCGTCTGGATGCACAGCGCGTTCGCGCGAACGTCGAGGGACGCGACTGCATTATCACCGTGAACTTTGCCGTCGAGAAAGGACAAAAACTCAACGTCCTGCTGCGCCCGGAAGATCTCCGCGTTGATGAGATCCACGACACGGCCGACGTCGAAGGTCTGATCGGTTACGTTCGCGAACGTAACTATAAAGGGATGACCCTCGAGTCCGTTGTGGAACTGGAGAACGGCAAAATGGTGATGGTCAGCGAATTCTTTAACGAGGACGATCCTGACTTTGACCACTCTCTTGACCAGAAAATGGTTATCAACTGGGTAGAAAGCTGGGAGGTTGTGCTGGCTGATGAAGAACACAAGTAAGTTCCAGAAGGTGGTCATTGCCACTATCGTCGGTTGGCTTGTGTTATTTGTCTTTTTACCCAACCTGATGATCATCGCCACCAGCTTCCTGACCCGCGACGATGCAAACTTCGTTTCGCTGGTCTTTACGCTGGACAACTACGCGCGCCTGCTCGATCCGCTCTATTTCGACGTGCTGTTGCACTCGCTCAATATGGCGCTGATTGCCACCGTGGCCTGCCTGCTGCTGGGGTACCCTTTCGCATGGTTCCTGGCGGGACTGCCGCAAAAGGTGCGCCCGCTGCTGCTGTTTCTGCTGATTGTGCCGTTCTGGACCAACTCGCTGATTCGCATCTACGGGCTGAAAATCTTCCTCAGCACCAAAGGCTACCTCAACGCGTTTCTGCTGTGGCTGGGCGTGATTGATACGCCAGTGCGCATCATGTTTACCCCAGGTGCGGTAATCATTGGCTTGGTCTATATCCTGCTGCCGTTTATGGTGATGCCGCTCTACTCCAGCATTGAGAAGCTCGATAAACCGCTGCTGGAAGCGGCAAAAGATCTGGGGGCCAGCAAGCTGCAGACCTTTATCCGCATTATCATTCCGCTGACCATGCCCGGCATTATTGCGGGCTGTCTGCTGGTGATGCTCCCGGCGATGGGCCTGTTCTACGTGTCTGACCTGATGGGCGGGGCGAAAAACCTGCTGATTGGGAACGTGATCAAGAGCCAGTTCCTGAACATCCGCGACTGGCCGTTCGGCTCCGCGACCAGCATTACGCTCACGGTGGTGATGGGGCTGATGCTGCTCGTCTACTGGCGCGCTTCTCGCCTGCTCAACAAGAAGGTGGAACTCGAATGATCGGTCGACTGCTTCGCGGCGGTTTTATGACCGCCATTTACGCTTACCTTTATATCCCGATTATCATTTTGATCGTGAACTCGTTTAACAGCTCGCGGTTCGGGATCAACTGGCAGGGGTTTACCACCAACTGGTACAGCCTGCTGATGAACAATGACAGCCTGCTGCAGGCCGCACAGCACTCGCTGACGATGGCGATCGTCTCCGCCACCTTCGCCACGCTGATTGGCTCGCTGACCGCCGTGGCGCTGTATCGCTACCGTTTTCCCGGCAAGCCGTTCGTCAGCGGCATGCTGTTTGTAGTGATGATGTCGCCGGACATCGTGATGGCGATTTCGCTGCTGGTGCTGTTTATGCTGCTGGGCGTACAGCTTGGCTTCTGGTCGCTGCTTTTTTCCCATATCACCTTCTGCCTGCCGTTTGTGGTGGTCACCGTCTACGCGCGTCTGAAAGGGTTCGACGTGCGCATGCTGGAGGCGGCCAAAGATCTGGGTGCCAGCGAGATGATCATCCTGCGCAAAATCATCCTGCCGCTGGCGATGCCTGCCGTCGCCGCCGGATGGCTGCTCAGCTTTACCCTGTCGATGGATGACGTCGTGGTTTCCTCCTTCGTGACCGGGCCGAGCTACGAAATTCTGCCGTTGAAGATCTATTCGATGGTAAAAGTTGGCGTCTCACCGGAGGTGAACGCGCTGGCGACCATACTGCTGCTGTTTTCGCTGGTTCTGGTGATCGCCAGCCAGGTTCTTGCTCGTGATAAAACAAAATCTCAGGGGACAATGAAATGAAAAAAATGCTCGCCGCTGCGGCGCTGGTGCTTGGCATGGGTGCCGCGCACGCTGATGACAGCAAAACGCTCTACTTCTACAACTGGACGGAATACGTGCCGCCGGGCCTGCTGGAGCAGTTCACAAAGGAGACGGGCATCAAGGTTATCTATTCGACCTATGAGTCGAATGAAACCATGTATGCCAAGCTCAAAACCTACAAGGACGGCGCCTACGATCTGGTGGTTCCTTCCACCTACTTTGTCGACAAAATGCGCAAAGAGGGCATGATCCAGAAGATCGACAAAACGAAGCTAACTAATTTTTCAAACCTCGATCCTGAGATGCTCAACAAGCCGTTCGACCCGAATAACGACTACTCCATTCCGTATATCTGGGGGGCGACGGCGATTGGCGTGAACAGCGAGGCCATTGATCCGAAAACGGTCACCGGCTGGGCGGATCTGTGGAAACCGGAATACAAAGGCAGCCTGCTGTTAACCGACGATGCGCGTGAAGTGTTCCAGATCGCGCTGCGTAAGCTTGGCTATTCCGGTAACACCACCGATCCGAAAGAGATCGACGCGGCTTACAACGAGCTGAAAAAGCTGATGCCTAACGTGGCGGCATTCAACTCTGATAACCCGGCAAACCCGTATATGGAAGGCGAAGTAAACCTGGGGATGGTGTGGAACGGCTCTGCGTATGTTGCCCGTCAGGCCGGGACGCCGCTGGAGGTGGTCTGGCCGAAGGAAGGCGGGATCTTCTGGATGGATAGCCTCGCGATCCCGGCCAACGCGAAGAACGTGGACGGTGCGCTGAAGCTGATTAATTTCCTGCTGCGTCCGGACGTGGCGAAACAGGTAGCCGAGACGATTGGCTACCCGACGCCAAACCTGGCCGCCCGCAAGCTGCTGAAGCCTGACGTGGCTAACGATAAGTCACTCTATCCGGATGCCGAAACCATCAGCAAAGGAGAATGGCAGAACGATGTAGGCGACGCGAGCCGCCTTTACGAAGAGTATTATCAGAAGTTAAAAGCAGGTCGTTAATGCAATACATAACGGGCGACGCAACGTCGCCCGTTACTCTTACAGCCCCTTCAGAAGCTTATCTACAAACGCTGGCACCACCTCGCTCGCCAGGCCATATTGCTTCTCTTCAAACTCGCTGCCCACCTGGCTCGGCTCCAGATTGAGCTCCACCGTATGCGCCCCGTGCAGTCGCGCTTCGTGAACAAACCCCGCCGCCGGGTAAACGTGACCTGATGTGCCAATAGCGATAAACACGTCCGCCATCGCCAGCGCGCTGTAGATCTCATCCATCCCCAGCGGCATTTCGCCAAACCAGACCACGTGCGGACGCAGGCGCGACGGGAACTGGCAGCAGTGGCACTTGTCCTCTGGCAGCACGTCCTCTTTCCAGTCCAGCACCTGGCCGCTCCAGGCGCAGCGAACTTTAAGCAGCTCGCCATGCATGTGGATGATGTTCTTGTTACCGGCCCGCTCGTGCAGGTTGTCGATATTCTGCGTCACCAGCAGAAAACGATCCCCGAGCGCCTCTTCCAGCTTCGCCAGCGCCAGATGCGCCGCGTTCGGCGCAATCTCAGGCTGCTGAAGCTGTCGACGGCGAGCGTTGTAAAACGCCTGCACGAGATCCGGATCGCGGGCAAAGCCTTCCGGCGTCGCCACGTCCTCGACGCGGTGCTCTTCCCACAGCCCGTCTGCCGCACGGAAGGTTTGAATTCCTGACTCGGCGGAGATCCCCGCCCCGGTCAGTACCACCACTCTGGGTTTATCCATCGCTTCTGGCATGATTCTGTCTCTGAAAAAGATCCGCTGGCGCAAGCGCTCTCGTAAGCGGCGTTTGTTTTTGCGAAAACGGCTGAGTCGACCCTGGCGACGCGACAGCATAAAGACCTCGTAAACTAATCGGTGAGATGAAGGAATGCGGCTCCGCGCATGCCTCCCGCGTCCCCGTGTCGCGCGCGTTCAATGCGCGGCACGCGGGCGACCGGCAATAAATGTCGGGGCAGACGCCCGGACAACCGTTCCGTAATCGCAGTAAAGTTTGACAGCCCTCCCCCGATCACCAGCAGATCCGGGTCGATGATGGTGAGAATATTTCCCAGACACACCGCCAGCAGATCCAGATAGCGCTCGACGTGCTCATGCGCCTGCGCATCCCCCTGCTCCCACAGGGTAATGATTTGAGGGGCCTCAAGTTTCTGATGATAGAAGTGTTCGTAAAGCCATGCAAACCCGCGTCCTGAGAGAGAGTTCTCGATGCAGCCGTGCTGGCCGCAGCCGCAGCGGGTCAGCGGGAAATCACGCCCTACCACCTCCAGCGCATCCACCGGGAGACGGATATGACCAAACTCCCCGGTGATGTAGCTGCGCCCGGTAATCGGCTTGCCGTTGATGACAATCCCCCCGCCTACGCCGGTACCGAGGATCAGCCCCATCACCAGCGGATAGCGGCGGAATTCATCGTCCCAGGCTTCAGAGAGGGCAAAGCAGTTGGCATCGTTATCTAAACGCACGTCGCGTTTAAGGAGGGCCGAGAGGTCGGCGCGGAGCGGTTTACCGCTGGCGGCAGGCACGTTGGCGGCATACAGCGTACCGTTGTCGGTTTCGGGCATGCCCGGAATACCAATGCCGACGCTGCCTTTCACGCCAAAGCGTTCATCCGCCTGCGCCACCAGCGCAGTAATGGCGGTTAAAAATTCATCGTAGCTTTCGCGCGGCGTGGGAACGCGGGTTTCCCACTGCAGTTTGAGGTCTTTATCAAACACGCCGAGCGCAATCTTGGTGCCGCCAATATCAAATCCATAATACATAACGCATTCCTCTTTCTGACATAGCGGCCTCAGGACCGCTACACCATGACGTAATTACTGGCCACTTAATACCCTCGCCGGATCAATTCGGCTTGCGCGACGCGCCGGATACCAGCTTGCCAGCAGACTCAGTAAAAGTGCTGTAACCAGCACATAAAAAACGTCCAGCCAGTGCAGTTCAGACGGCAGGAAGTCAATAAAATAGATGTCACCGGACAGGAACTGGTGACCAATAAGCTTTTCAATGCCGTTGATAATCGGCGTCAGCTGCAGAGAAACCACCACGCCAATCACCACGCCGCAAAGGCTGCCGAACAGCCCTGCCAGCAAACCGTACCAGACAAAGATGGCGCGAATAAGACCGTCTTTTGCCCCAAGGGTACGCAACACGGCGATGTCGCCGCTCTTGTCCTTAACCGCCATTACCAGCGTCGAGACGATATTAAAGCACGCCACGCCTATCACCAGCACCATCGCCAGATACATGATCGCACGGATCATCTGGATATCACGGTACATATAGCCGTAAGTGCCGATCCAGCTTTTGATGTAGACATAGTTATTGGTCACGCTGCCGGCATCACGCACCAGTTTGTTGGCGTTAAAGACGTCGTTCACCTTAATGGCAATGCCCGTCACGCTGTCGCCCATGTCGAGATACTGGCGCGCATCTTCCAGCGGAACCATCGCAAAGCTATGGTCAAGCTGGCCGCTCAGCTGAAGAATACCGGTGACGTGCAGGCGCACGCGTTTTGGCTGCTGCAGTTTGTGATCGGCGCTGGCATTCGGGATCATGATTGACACCCAGTCGCCCTGCTTCACCTTCAGGGCATCGGCAACGCCTTTACCCATAATGATCTGCTGCTCGCCGGCCTTAAAGTTCGCCCACGCGCCGTTCTGCACATATTTCGGCAGCGCGCTGAGCCGCTCCTCCTGGGCCGGATTCACCCCTTTCACCTGAATGGCGCGCAGGTTTACCCCGCTCTCCACCAGCCCGGTAAAGTTAATGTATGGCGCGGCCGCGGCAATGCCCGGCACTTTTTCCACTTTGGCGAGCGCATCGCTCCAGTTGGCCCACGGCTGGTTAACCGGCTCGATCTCCCCGTGCGGCACCACCGCCAGAATGCGGTTATTCAGTTCGCGCTCAAAGCCGTTCATGGCGCTTAAGCCGACAATCAGGACCGCCACGCCCAGCGCAATACCGATGGTGGAGATCACGGAGATCAGCGACACCATACCGCCGCGACGGCGGCCGCGGCTAAAGCGTAACCCGATGAGTAACGATAACGGTGACGCCATTACTCTGCCCCCATCAGGGTCAGTTCCGCATTCAGATGGCCGTCGCGCATCTCAAGCTGGCGACCCATGCGTTTTGCCAGCTGCAGATCGTGAGTCACCACAAGAAACGCGGTTCCCTGCGAGGCGTTCAGCTCGCCGAGAAGCTGGAAGATACTGTCCGCATTGCGCGCGTCCAGGTTACCGGTCGGTTCATCCGCCAGCACCAGACGCGGGTTGTTGACCAGCGCACGGGCAATCGCCACACGCTGGCGCTCGCCACCGGACAGCTCCGACGGGCGGTGATTTCCCCGGTGGCCCAGCCCTACCGCTTTCAGCATATCGCTGGCGCGGGCGTTGATTTCTGCCGGTTTCTTTTTGCCAATCAGCAGCGGCATCGCCACGTTTTCCAGCGCCGTAAAGTCCGGCAGCAGGTGGTGGAACTGGTAGATAAAGCCCAGCTCGCGGTTACGCAGCTCGGCCTTCGCCGCAGAGGACATTTTGCTCATCGGCTGACCGGAGAAGATCACGTCGCCGTTGGTTGGCGTGTCCAGCCCGCCCAGCAGGTGCAGCAGCGTACTTTTCCCCGAGCCGGAGCTGCCGACAATCGCCATCATCTCGCCCTCGCCCACGCTGAAGCTCACATTGTGCAGCACGTCAGTCTGCACAGTGCCTTCCTGATAGCGTTTGGACAGGTTGTCGCATTGCAACAGGATCTTATTCATAACGTAAAGCCTCAGCGGGTTGAGTGGCGGCAGCGCGCCAGGAAGGGTAAAGCGTAGAAAGCAGCGCAATGGCCATCGCGGCCAGCGCAATTCCGACCACCTGCAGCGGCTCGATAGCCACCGGCAGCGCCGCGCCGTCAAGGAGCGCGCCGATGATCGGCATTAAGTTATTAAGCTGGCTGGCAAGCAGCGCGCCGAGCACGGCGCCCAGCAGCGCGCCGATAATGCCTGCACTGGCCCCCTGCACCATAAAGACCGCCATGATCTGGCGCGGCGTCAGCCCCTGGGTTTGCAGGATGGCGACTTCGCCCTGCTTCTCCATCACCATCAGGCCCAGCGAGGTGATGATGTTAAATGCAGCCACGGCGACGATCAGGCTCAGCAGCAGCCCCATCATGTTTTTTTCCATGCGCACGGCCTGGAACAGCTCGCCTTTACGCTCGCGCCAGTCCTGCCATTTGGTGCCGTCCGGCAGTTTTTGCTGGCTGAGGGTATCGACCTTCAGGGGCTGATCGAGCCACAGGCGCCAGCCGGTGATATTTCCCGCCGGGTAGCGCATCAGGCGTGACGCATCCTGAATGTTCACCAGCATCTGATAGCCGTCAACTTCGCTGTTGGCGGCAAAAGTACCAATCACGTTAAACAGGCGCTGGCTCGGCAGGCGACCCATTGGCGTAAACTGGCTGGCGGACGGCACCATCACGCGCAGCTGATCGCCGCGGTTGACGCCAAGCTGTCCGGCAAGCTGCTCACCCAGAATCACGTTGTATTTTCCGGCTTCCAGATCGGTTTGCTTCACGTTAACCAGGAACGGCGTCAGCGGGTCTTTTTGCGCCGGGTCAATCCCCAGCATCACGCCGACCGCCACGCTGCGGGCGCTTTGCAGCACCACATCGCCAGTGGTTAAGGGCGCAACGCGCGTGACGCCCTGTAACTTCGCCGCGCTTTCCGGCAGCTGTTGCGGGTTAACGGAACCGTTATTCGATGAGAGAACGGCCTGCGGCATCAGCCCCAGGATGTTGTTTTGCAGCTCGCGCTCGAAGCCATTCATGACGGAAAGCACCGTCACCAGAGCCATCACGCCGAGCGTAATGCCAATAGTCGAAAGCCAGGAGACAAAGCGACCGAAGCGGTCCGCGGCGCGCCCACGCATGTAACGTAAGCCTATGAAGAGTGCGACAGGTTGATACATGAAGTCCGTCTGTTTGCTGATAGCAGACCCACGAGTATATAAGCGAATCCGTTAAGGGTAAATGACTGAAACCGTAAGCTTTGGTAATCATTTTTCCGAAAAATTCAGATAAATCAGGGTACTAATGTCTGAAACCGCGCCTCGCAACCTCCACCTTTTCCGAAAAACCTCCTGATACAGACTGTTACCCATTACATCACGGTTTCGTTTAACAACAATTGCTCGTTCGTCTATGGCAATAAGGTAGTTGCGAACAATGAAGCAAAAAGCATTATGGATAAACCAGATAAAAGGGCTGTGCATCTGTCTGGTGGTGATTTACCACTCGGTCATCACCTTTTATCCTCATCTCAGCGGGCTACAGCATCCGCTCTCCGGTCTCCTCGCCAAATGCTGGGTCTATTTTAACCTCTATCTCGCCCCGTTCCGGATGCCGGTTTTCTTCTTTATCTCCGGCTATCTGATCCGTCGTTATATTGATGAGGTAGACTGGCGCACCAGCCTCGACAAGCGGATCTGGAGTATTGTCTGGGTTCTGGCGCTGTGGGGGATCCTGCAATGGCAGGCGCTGACCCACCTGAACGCCTGGCTGGCGCCCGATCGCGAGCTTGCCACCTCGTCGAACGCGGCCTACGCCGATTCCCTGGCAGGATTTGTGCGGGGCATGCTCACCGCCAGCACCAGCCTGTGGTATCTGTATGCTCTGGTGGTCTACTTCACGCTGTGTAAACTGCTGAGCCGCTGGAAGCTGCCGGTACTCGGACTGCTTGCGCTGGCGAGCATCGCGATCAACTTCCTGCCGCTGCCGTGGTGGGGAATGAACAGCGTGGTACGCAACATGATCTACTACAGCCTGGGGGCGTGGTATGGCGCCGAGCTGATGGCGTGGATGAAAAGTTTCAACCTGCGCCGCACCTGGCTGGCTACTGGCGCTTTCGCGGCCGTCTCCGTGGTGCTGTGGTTTACTAACGTTCCTCTCCTGCTTTCTCTGCTGTCGATCGTGTTGATCATGAAACTGTTCTACAGCCTTGAGCAGCGTTATGCCGTACATCCCAACAACCTGCTGAACGTGATTGGCTCAAACACCATTGCGATCTATACCACCCACCGCATCTTAATTGAGGCCTTCAGCCTGATCCTGATTGGCGAGATGAATGCCGCTTACTGGCCGGTCTGGGCAGAGCTGTGCTTAATTCTGATCTACCCGTTTGCCAGCCTGCTGATCTGTACCCTTGCCGGGCTTGGGGTGCGTAAAATTTCCACCGCGCTGTTCGGGGACCTTTTCTTCTCTCCTCCGTCTGCGCGGAGCCTGTCACCTGCCACCCGTTAATGCCCTCTCCGCCCCCGTTTTGGGGGCGTTTAGCCCTGCCGTGCGGTTACAATTTGCTTATGTAAAACGATCGAGGATAATAAAGACATTGCGTATCAGTGATATGCCCCAATACTGTTGGTATATCCATAAGAGACTCTGACATAGCCATGCCTGAACACTATCGTTATTCCTTGCCCGTCAAAGCGGGCGACCAGCGCCAGCTGGGTGAACTCACGGGCGCGGCCTGCGCCACGCTGGTGGCAGAAATCGCTGAGCGGCACCCTGGCCCGGTGGTGCTGGTTGCCCCGGATATGCAAAACGCCCTGCGCCTGCACGATGAAATCCGCCAGTTCACCGATAGCCTGGTGTTCAGCCTGGCCGACTGGGAAACGCTGCCGTATGACAGTTTCTCCCCGCATCAGGAGATCATCTCCTCGCGCCTGTCGACGCTATATCAACTCCCGACCATGCAGCGCGGCGTGCTGATTGTGCCGGTGAATACCCTGATGCAGCGCGTCTGCCCGCACAGCTATCTGCACGGCCACGCGCTGGTGATGAAAAAAGGCCAGCGCCTGTCTCGCGACACCCTGCGAGACCAGCTTGACGGTGCCGGATATCGCCATGTCGATCAGGTCATGGAGCACGGGGAATATGCCACCCGCGGCGCGCTGCTCGACCTTTACCCGATGGGCAGCGACCAGCCGTATCGTCTGGATTTCTTTGATGATGAAATCGACAGCCTGCGCGTGTTCGATGCCGACACCCAGCGCACGCTGGAAGAGGTGGAATCCATCAATTTACTGCCTGCCCACGAGTTCCCGACGGACAAAACCGCCATCGAGCTGTTCCGCAGCCAGTGGCGCGACAGATTCGACGTAAAGCGCGATGCAGAACATATCTATCAGCAGGTCAGCAAAGGTACGCTCCCGGCCGGAATCGAATACTGGCAGCCGCTGTTCTTCAGCGAGCCGCTGCCCGCCCTGTTCAGCTACTTCCCGGCGAATACGCTGATTGTGAACACCGGCGATATCGACGCCAGCGCCAGCCGCTTTGAAAGCGAAACCCGCGCACGCTTCGAAAACCGGGGCGTTGACCCGATGCGTCCGCTCCTGCCGCCGGAAGCGCTGTGGCTGCGCACCGACGAACTCAACGCCGAGCTGAAGCGCTGGCCGCGCATGCAGCTGAAAACCGATTCGCTTGCCGATAAGGCCGCCAATACCAACCTCGCCTTCCGCACGCTGCCGGAGCTGGCCGTACAGGCGCAGCAGAAATCGCCGCTGGATAATCTGCGCAAGTTCCTGGAATCCTTTACCGGGCCGGTGGTGTTCTCCGTTGAGAGTGAAGGCCGCCGCGAAGCTTTGGGTGAGCTGCTGGGACGCATTAAGGTGGCGCCGAAGCGCATTCTTCGCCTGAGCGAAGCAACCGGAAACGGTCGTTATCTGATGATCGGCGCCGCCGAGCACGGGTTCATCGACACGCTCAACAACCTGGCGCTGATTTGCGAAAGCGACCTGCTGGGCGAGCGCGTCGCGCGCCGCCGTCAGGACAGCCGTCGGACCATCAACCCGGACACGCTGATCCGCAACCTGGCCGAGCTGCATCCAGGCCAGCCGATTGTTCACCTGGAGCACGGCGTTGGCCGCTATCAGGGGATGACCACGCTGGAAGCGGGCGGTATCAAAGGTGAATACCTGATGCTGACCTACGCCAACGACGCCAAACTCTATGTACCGGTCTCGTCGCTGCACCTGATCAGCCGCTATGCGGGCGGCGCGGAGGAAAATGCGCCGCTGCACAAGCTGGGCGGCGACGCCTGGGCGCGTGCACGCCAGAAAGCGGCGGAAAAAGTGCGCGACGTGGCGGCCGAACTGCTGGATATCTACGCCCAGCGCGCGGCCAAAGAGGGCTTCGCCTTTAAGCACGACAAAGAACAGTACCAGCTGTTCTGCGACAGCTTCCCGTTTGAAACTACGCCGGATCAGGCCCAGGCCATTAATGCCGTGCTGAGCGACATGTGCCAGCCGCTGGCAATGGACCGCTTAGTCTGCGGCGACGTCGGCTTCGGCAAAACCGAAGTGGCAATGCGCGCCGCCTTCCTTGCGGTGGAAAACAACAAGCAGGTGGCGGTGCTGGTGCCGACCACCCTGCTCGCCCAGCAGCACTTCGACAACTTCCGGGACCGTTTCGCCAACTGGCCGGTACGCATCGAGATGCTGTCGCGTTTTCGCAGCACCAAAGAGCAGACGCAGATCCTGGAGCAGGCCAGCGAAGGCAAAATTGACATTCTGATCGGTACCCACAAGCTGCTGCAAAGCGATGTGAAGTGGAAAGATCTGGGGCTGCTGATCGTCGACGAAGAGCACCGCTTCGGGGTGCGTCATAAAGAGCGCATCAAAGCGATGCGCGCCGACGTCGATATCCTGACCCTGACCGCGACGCCGATCCCGCGAACCCTGAACATGGCGATGAGCGGCATGCGCGATCTGTCGATTATCGCCACGCCGCCGGCGCGTCGTCTGGCGGTAAAAACCTTTGTCCGCGAGTACGACAATCTGGTGGTGCGTGAGGCCATTCTGCGTGAAGTGCTGCGCGGGGGTCAGGTCTATTACCTGTATAACGATGTCGAAAATATCCAGAAAGCCGCCGACAGGCTGGCGGAACTGGTACCGGAAGCGCGTATTGCCATCGGTCACGGACAGATGCGCGAACGCGAGCTGGAGCGGGTGATGAACGACTTCCACCACCAGCGTTTTAACGTGCTGGTGTGTACCACCATCATCGAAACCGGGATCGACATTCCAACGGCGAACACGATTATCATCGAACGCGCGGATCACTTCGGCCTGGCCCAGCTTCACCAGCTGCGCGGCCGAGTCGGGCGTTCGCACCATCAGGCCTACGCCTGGCTACTGACGCCGCATCCGAAAGCGATGACCACCGACGCGCAAAAGCGCCTGGAAGCCATCGCCTCGCTGGAAGACCTCGGCGCAGGCTTCGCGCTGGCCACGCACGACCTGGAGATCCGAGGCGCGGGTGAACTGCTGGGTGAGGACCAGAGCGGCTCCATGGAGACCATCGGCTTCTCGCTCTATATGGAGCTGCTGGAAAACGCGGTTGATGCCCTGAAGGCCGGGCGCGAGCCGTCGCTGGAAGATTTGACCAGCCAGCAGACCGAGGTCGAGCTGCGAATGCCTTCCCTGCTGCCGGATGATTTCATTCCGGACGTGAATACCCGACTGTCGTTCTACAAGCGCATCGCCAGCGCGAAGACGGAAAACGAGCTGGAAGAAATTAAGGTTGAGCTGATCGACCGCTTCGGCCTGCTGCCAGATGCTGCGCGTAATCTGCTGGATATCGCGCGCCTGCGCCAGCAGGCGCAGAAGCTGGGCATTCGCAAGCTTGAGGGCAACGAAAAAGGCGGCGTCATTGAATTTGCCGAGAAGAACCACGTCAACCCGATGTGGCTGATCGGCCTGCTGCAAAAACAGCCGCAGCACTTCCGTCTTGATGGCCCGACGCGACTGAAATTTACCCAGGAGCTGACGGAGCGCAAAACGCGCATGGACTGGGTGCGTAACTTTATGCGTCAACTGGAAGAGAACGCGATCGCCTGACCTCCCTTCCCCCCGTTAGCGCAGTGCTGGCGGGGGGACAATTTACAAACTCTTTGCACTTCACCCGATCTTCCCGACACACCCATTCGCCATAATTATCTTTAACCCCTTATAAAACAATAACCTTATCATTTATATGGATTATGGTGATGATGACCTCTTCGCGTTTTACCCGCTGGATAACCCTGTTTGCGCTGGCAGCCACCGTCGCGGTTGCGCTTCCTGCGCGGGCAAACACCTGGCCCCTTCCCCCGCCCGGCAGCAAGGTGGTGGGCGAAAACCGTTTTCATGTGGTTGAAAACAATGGTGGCTCACTGGAAGCGATAGCCAAAAAATATAACGTCGGTTTTCTGGCCCTGCTGCAGGCGAACCCCGGCGTCGATCCGTACGTCCCGCGCGCGGGCAGCGTACTGACGATTCCGTTACAGACTATCCTGCCGGATGCCCCGCGCGAGGGGATCGTGATCAACCTGGCGGAGTTGCGTTTGTACTATTACCCGCCGGGTAAAAATGAGGTTACCGTCTACCCTATCGGTATTGGTCAACTGGGCGGCGATACGCTGACGCCGACGATGGTCACCACCGTCTCGGATAAACGCGCCAACCCAACCTGGACGCCGACGGCCAACATTCGCGCCCGCTATAAGGCCCAGGGTATCGATCTTCCTGCCGTGGTTCCGGCAGGCCCGGATAACCCGATGGGTCATCACGCGATCCGCCTTGCCGCATACGGCGGCGTGTACCTGCTGCACGGTACAAACGCGGATTTTGGCATCGGCATGCGCGTCAGCTCCGGCTGCATTCGTCTGCGCGATGACGATATCAAAACGCTGTTTAACGTCGTTACGCCGGGAACGAAGGTGAATATTATCAATACGCCGATTAAGGTCTCTGAAGAGCCAGGCGGCGTGCGGCTGGTTGAGATTCACCAGCCGCTATCAAAAAATATCGGCGATGATCCCCAGACGTTACCCATTAACCTGAATGCCGCGATGGTGAGCTTCAAAACGAATGCGAATACCGATAGCCTGGTGATGGAGCGCGCGATGGAAGCGCGGTCAGGCATGCCGACCGACGTCACCCGGCATCACGATGTTATCCAGCAATCGATGTAAACTGGAAAGAAAAACGCCCTGCACGTCTGCTTTACTTAAGGCTCACGTGACTTAAACCTGAACGGATATTTAGATGGCACATAAAGCACTGAACGATCGTATCGTCGGTGCTTTCTTTTTTCTGGCAGGAAATCCCGGATACATAATCAACATCATTAAAAACACCTTATAGTCTGTGAAAATTTTCAGCGGCACACAAATATAGCATTCCCGTCGGGAAGGGATACGTATCGGCATATAAGTGGTAGTTTCCTGGAGAATCCTTCAATGATTTTAATTTATTATATGCACACCAGTGCTTTTTGTTCCTGTAATCAAAAGACAAATCAATATCCACCACCATTAACGCAAGCATTACACCGAGGGCCAAATCATCATAATAAAATACAGATTTATGAGGTAAAATAAGATCGATTAGTTTATTCATCATTACATCCCCATGTGCTGGTAAGCCTTATCACCCTGTAGCCAGGTAATAAATACCCCTGCAGCCGTAAACAATCCAGTAAATATTACAAACAGAATAACCAGGAACCCGCCAGAAATATCTTCACCCTCGTTAACGCTGAAACCAAACATAGTTAATATAACAGCGAAAAATAACATCATTCCGGATAGTCCGGCGGAAGACCACGGTGGAGTGTACATTTTTTCCGCCGGATAATCGGGCTGATGGGTTAATCTGGAGGATACCGCCGTAATACAAAACTTTTTCTGTTCGGATGCCGCCACAAACTGGTCGCCCTGTGCATACGATACTGCATCTGAAGCCAGCGCCAGCGCCAGCCACGGATACCCTGCAGAATGCTCACCGAGCGACATTTCAAGCTCCAGCCGATCCGGTACGACTTTTTTTTCGTCCAGCACTTCCAGCAGCGGATACTTCTCTGTGCGCGATAAACCGGTATACCAGATCTGTTTGGGTTTACTGACAGCCTCCGCACGCAGATAAACAGGTACTGCACTTTCTACGTCAATAACCCCCGTCATCGGTTGATAAAGATAAACAGGTTTTTCTCCTTCCGTTTTAACGTAGTAATTCGTCAGGAGAAGCGCGGTAGCATTCTCCATCCACTTGCATTCCCCTTCTTCAGAATGCAAATCTACACAGATAAGCAGGCGTTCAACAACGTAGCCGTTCGCCTGTTTTATCCACTCTGTGACTAACGTATAGTCCGGGCATTCAGGCAAAAATGTGATTTTTTTGGTTGAAATCCCGGAACGTTCAAGCACACGCCGGAGTTCATCGCTACAGGATTCATCCCCACCTCGCACCCATACAAGCGCTTCAATCTGCCTGTACCGGGAGAGTTTTTCCATCATCGGCGCCAGGAGGTAGATAATTGCCTGCCCGGCTCGCGTGAAATCGAATGATTTATCCAGGTCAATCTTCAACGGCATTTTGGCGGCCAGCGGAAACTCCCCCTCCAGTTTCAACATGTTCAGCGCCAGCTCCTTTGTTGCCTTTGGCGGGGTCAGTATCGACCAGCCAGCCAGGATGATGTTACGCCTGGCATAGCTGACAACCTTGTATTCCTGCCGTGCCGCAATCAATAACCGCGTTTCTATGTAGTGTCTGTGCGCGTTATACGCAATACAGAACGCCTGTACTAAAAAGGTTACTACAGCGACAGGTATTACCACGGCATCAACAAGAAAACCTGAATCTACATGTTTATTACCCGGCCAGGTGACAGCCCGAATACCAGTACAAACAATCACCACGAGCACATAGACGACACACACACCAATAGTGGGAAAGTCATGTTTAAATTCGTTCTGCTTAGGGTAAAGCCACCAGTTCATCACACAGCCCCCGCAGTGGGGAGTGTGGTGCGAATAACACAGCCGCACGCCGCTTTAAAGCCATCCACGACCACGCCCCGGCCGTTCATCGTCCATGTCGGATGGCTCTCTTTAATGGGGAACGTCCCCTTGTGTTCGGGACACATCACCTCATCCCCTTTCAGCGCGACAGGCATGCCCATAAACTGCGCGCCTGACGCCTTAATTACCTTCCCGCCGCTCACCAGCGGGTCATTCAGTCGAATTACGCCGTTCATCAGTTTCCTTTCCTTCCTGCGTCCATATCGCAGCGCATATGGTCCCAGCCGGTGTATCCCTTCACTTCCGGAACCTTATCGGGTTGATTGTGCCAATTGGTTTTAAGTTGCTCAGTAGAGCCTTCTAAACCTTGTTTGGTCATATACACCATTCCCCAGGCCCACCCAGGAAAACGGGGTTCCAGTTTCCCGCTTACCTTTTGCCCAGTTCCGTCGTCAACGGTATATTCAATCCCAGGACCACCAGCGGCAAGGCGCGGGTCGTCAAACGGTTTGGACGACATATACAGTCGATGTTTGGTCTGCAAAAAACCCTGATCGTTCACAACAGTAAAGGAAATAACATCGTCATAATAAGGGGCATTACTTCCATCAGGCTCATTGCCTCCCGGCGACATTGATGCACCACCTTTTTCCCATGTTTTTCCATAGTCTTTTGATACTGAAAAACCACCAGTTATATTTCCCCACCACGGAATGGCAATATAACGTTCTGAAGGGTGGACGAACTTTTTAGTGAAAATTCGATAAAACTGACTGGCTATTTGCGAATGAATGCCTTTTTGCGTATCCGTAAACCAGAGCTCTCCTTCGCAGTCCCACCCCTTCAGCTCCAGATAACGATGATCATCAAAACGGTACACTACCTGTGTTGGCGGCTCTGAAGCCTTGCAACCTGCGGCCACCAGCAGCAGCGCGGTCAGCAATGAATAAAGTCCTTTCATCTTTTAACGCCCCGCATCCATATCACAGCGCATATGGTCCCAGCCGGTGTATCCCTTCACTTCCGGAACCTTATCGGGTTGATTCTGCCAATTGGTTTTAAGTTGCTCAGTAGAGCCTTCTAAACCTTGTTTGGTCATATACACCATTCCCCAAGGCCAGCCAGGTGAACGAGGTTCCACTTTCCCGCTTACCTTTTGCCCAGTTCCGTCGTCAACGGTATATTCAATCCCAGGACCACCAGCGGCAAGGCGCGGGTCGTCAAACGGTTTGGACGACATATACAGTCGATGTTTGGTCTGCAAAAAACCCTGATCGTTGACGACCGTGAAGGAAAGAACATCTTCCTGCTGTGGGGCATTCATTCCATTAAGATCATTTTCACCAAGGGAAAACTGTGCAATTTGCCAGGTCTGCCCATAATCTTTCGAAACCCTAAATCCACCAACACCCCAACCAGTTATTGCAATATATTTCTCAGATGGATGGACATATTTTTTGGTAAATATCCGGTAAAACTGGCTGACAGGCTCCGTGTGGATACCCCGCAGTGTATCCGTGTACCAGAGTTCACCCTCGCAGTCCCAGCCCTTCAGCTCCAGATAACGATGGTCATCGAACCGGTACACTACCTGCGTTGGCGGCTCTGAAGCCTTGCAACCTGCGGCCACCAGCACTGACACCAGGGCAATACCTGCTGTACGTTCTATCTTCATGCTTGTCTCCCTGTCACGATTCCCACCACGATTTTTGTTTCGCTATTCCCAGGTCGCTGTCAGATTTTGGCTTAGGCATATCCCATTGTAGATTTGCCACTTCCTGATTCCCTGTTGCCAGATCACGGGATGGCTTAACCGACGTGGCATTGTTAAACTGGTTTTCCACGCCGAACTCACCTTTAGGCAGAACATCTTCAGGTTTATTCATAAACCATTTTGTTGTTTCATCATTCAACTTTCCGGTTCTGTAATAATCTACAGCTGACTTGAACCCATTCTGCGGGTCTCGCCAGTCTGCGCGGTGTAACAAGCCTTCCCAGAACTTACCCGCCTGATAGTCAAAGGACTTGCACTGACCGATAGCCAGGTCGAACGCCATCGCGTGCGACGGTGCAAATTCACTGGCGACGATAGAAGAGTGCTGGCTGTAGCCTACCGGATCGGTGTTCTGCCACTCCTTTTCAAGTTCGTCACGGGATTTAAGCCAGGTCAGCGTCAGCTGAGAAAAATCTCTCGTTCCCGTCACTTCACCGCGAATAACTTCATGCCCCCGGTCAAAACTTTCCACCTGCAGCTCATTCGGCGTTAATACATGACCCGGTTGCCAGCTGATACGCTGATAGTTATCAAGCGCATAGGTAGCCGATGCCGTGCGCGAAATGGCACTGGCTTTAGCTGAATAGGAAATGTAGGCATCCGGGCTGTCCGGGTCGATATACGCGGTGTACGGTTTATCACTGGTTTTCGGATCGTTATCCGGATGGTTATCCTGCCCCATGAGTTTAAAAATAAATGGCTCCGGCAGCTCTTCGCCGTTTATCACCACGTCGCTGTACGAATATCCCGCATTCATCACCGGGGTGGTGCTGAAATCACCTTTCCTCTCCGGTGCCATCTTAAACGGCTCCGTCTCCATGCGGCCAACCCAGCGATGCTGGCAGAATACCCGCTGACGCAGGTTAGGAATGCCAGCAGCTAACTTATCGGGAATACCCCGCCAGCCAAATCCCTGGATGTTTTGCAGGGAGACGGTACCGTCCTGCGGACACCAGTAGTTATAAACCTTGCCGTTATTGTCACGACGATACTTAGCATCCTTCCTCAATGGGTTATCGGAAGGCTTGCGTGATGCGCAGCTGGCTTCCATCGCCAGCATATCTGCCTCTGACAGCTCTCCGCCTTTGTACTGGGTTGCCATCAGTGCGCAGAAGTGTTTAAACGTCTCCTGGCGGGCAAACGCCGTCTGGTGATGGCCGGGCTGGACGTCTTCACTAAGACGTCCTTCCAGCGAATACGGTGAGTGATTCAGAATGACGCAGTTAACCGGCTCATATCCTGCCTGTTTAACCAGCATATTTGCCAGCATGGTGATGATGGTTCCCTGGCTATGTGCCACCACGTTAATCACATCATTTCGCGTCACCAGCGGTTCACGTATCTGAAGGATCAAATCCGCCAGCCGCTGCGCGGCAAAGAATTGATAGATGCGGTGCGGGTTCGGAAAGATGGGGTGCGTGTAATCGCCGCCGTTCATGTGCAATGTGGCAAACCCTGCGGCGGCCAGCGCCGCGCCTCCAGCTCCCGGTCCTAACATATCGGGGATGTTGGTTGTCGCATTGGCAAACGTCCCTCCACCTTTGGCAAAATTCGTATCGAGGGCGTTTTTGAAATTATCGTTCTGGTACTTATACGCACCTTTGCCGTCGTTACCCAGCGCCGCTTTATTCTCCTCGTTATCCTCCTGATAAGCATCAAACGACAGGTGCGCATTGTTTCCCTGCCTGTAAACCTCTTCCCTGTAGCGTTGCTGGTCTTCAACGTAATCCTCATGCGTTACCGGCTTGTATCCCCAGTAAAACGGGATAACCGGTGAACGGCCGGGGTGCGCAATTCTATATTCCCCCCATTCATGCGCGTAAAAATCCTGACGATTAAGACGCTTACTCAGGCCCGCAATAATGCCCTTCTCCTGATTCTGGTACGCTTCACCCACGTCGTTCACGCCATGAACCAGGATCACAATCCCCGGCATCGGGCGCGGCACGCCAACGCGACGGGTCTGGGCCACCTCCCCCAAATCTTTGTGTATCGGGATATCCCCTTCTGATATGATCCGTGGGGCATACGGGCTTTGTCTGGCTTCCGTCATTCCATTAACTCCATTTTGTAGGTGTCCAGGTCATCGGCATCGAGTAATGCTGAATGGCCGTTGCTGTCCGTTATGCCTTCCACCACTTTTCCGGCCGAGCTGGTCAGCCTGAATTTTTTGTTCGCGAGAATTTGCTCCGGGTCATCTCCGGCGTGCAGCTGGTAGCGGAGCTTAAATGCGCCCTGATTGAACGGCGGGACCGTGACCTGCGCGCTTTCCGGGCCGTCGTACTTCAGACTGGGTCCTTTCAGTTCGATTCCCGTCGGCGAGAAGATGGTGACCAGTCCGTTCGGACTGACGCGTATCCCGCCTCCCCCACAGACCAGCTGTATGCCCTGTTTGGCGATGCCGTTCAGCTGCCCGTCGGTGCTCGCCATCGTGAAATCATTCTGCGAGAGCATATGCATGGCACCGCGCTGGGCCTGCGTCGTGATATCCCCGGCACCGGCAATCATCTGAATGCCGAGCTTGCGGGCAAACAGCGAGAGTTTTTCCCCCACGGCCAGAGAGAATTTTTTCACCACGTTTACGCTGGTATCCTGGCCCGCAGTCACAATCACATCTTTCCCGGCAGACAGTTGCAGACTGTCCGGCGTGACGTGTGCCTGCCCTTTGTCGGCATAGGTAAGCAGACCCGGCCCTGCCAGATTACTCAGCACTTGGTTCAGCTGGTTTTGCTGATCGGTTTCCACATTACTGGCCCCGGCCGTCAGTGCGCTTTGTTGCAGCGTCATTGCCAGCGACAACGCTTTCTCCAGAAGCGCAATGGCGGCCGTCATATCCAGTTGCTTACCCACAGCACGCGGTTGCGCCTCCGTGGTGATCATCACCCCTTTGGCCGCACGGAGCGCCATGTGATTGTCAGTACGCGCTTCCACACCTTCACCGCGCTGTTTTCCCTCCGCGTCAACGAGGTGGCCAGCGCTGACCTGACTCTTGCCGTACTCCGTGGAAATCTTGATGTGTTCCTGACCGCGGCGGTCCTCCAGGCGGATTTTGTTTGAAGCAGCAGTGCGGATCACGTTGCGGGTGTCGTTGCGGTTTGTAACCAGATCAGGGTGCGCGCCGTCATGCATGACATGCGCAATAAAGGGCCGGTCCGGATCGCCGCCTTCAAAGGCTACAGCCACTTCTGTGCCGTCCAGCAGCGGGAAATGAAAACCAAACACATCCCCGCCGTACGGTCTGCCCAGACGCATCAGCGCACTTTCAAAACCGTCACGTTTCTCGTCGAGGTCAAAATCAAACTTCACGCGGTATCGGCCCCGGGCATCGACTCCGGCATAAGTGCGATCCCGATTGATGGCCGCCACGCGACCGGGTACCGTACCGGCAATCATCGGTCGCGGCAGATATTCCGGACGATAGCTGTAGCCGTTCAGATAAGGGATCCCCTTCAGGATGGCGCGGTAGTGCTGTGCTCGACTGCCGGAAAGCGTCATTGTGGTGACAAGAAAACCGTGCTTAAACCCGTCAGGAATATCCCCTGTCGGGTGGAACATCACACCCGGCAACAGTGCCGGGTCACTGGTTGTTCCACCCAGCACACTCTGTTTGTTCAGCAGGCGCTCATAGCGCAGGCGCGCGTAGAACGTGGCTGTTTCCGCCTCTTCACCGTAAAAATCGCCGTTCTCCAGATAATGATCGGCATAGTGATACTGTTTGCCGCTAGTTATCCCGTCGGGAATATCATTATCGAAAATGGTTTTATCCGCCTGTGGCGAAAATGGATTACGGTAGTTATACGTACGCACCAGCACGCTTTCGGGAATGAGTTCGTATTGTTCTTCGAGCTCGGTAATGTATTCTTCATGACTGGTCATGCCGGAATGGCGGACGTACGGCAGCGGCTTATCGCTGAAGACATAGCGGCGGCCACCGTCACCAAAGATAACCACCGTTTCGCCCTGCACCTTGTCGTGGTTTTCAAAGCGGAACCAGATCCCTACCTCGGCCAGCAGACGGCGGATAAACTGGAGATTGGTTTCCTTCCACTGAATGACCATTTCCCTTCGGGGATAGCTGCGACTCAGCTGGTCAAAATCAATGTTGTAGCCTTCAAACAGACTGCTTTCCTTCATCAGCTGAGTGACGAGTTCGGGTACGGTTACATCCATGTACACGGCCGAGCGGTAATTTCGGTCCAGCAGCGCCAGCTCATGCTCCAGCACACACTCGTACAGGGCTTCATCGGCAGATGACTTCAGACGGGAAAACGACGTGATCACCCCGTTAATCTGGCGCACCGGCAGCCAGGGCTCCTGATCGTACCAGCCTGCTTTCGGATTCGGGGCACGCAGAATAAATTCCGCGCTCTGATTGAGGACTTCGTTGACTGCAATGTTTGATGTTGGGCTGGTAAAGCGGATGGTGTAGCGGTAGGGCTTACTGAGTTCTTCTTCCCCGGTAAAAGAGTGAACATCCGGTAAAACAGATTTGCCTCGTGTAAAATACAGTAAATAACGGTTTAACGTATCCTGTTGCTGAACAATGCCAGATGGTCCTTCCATCGCCAAATATCCCTGTTAAAAATGACTATTTATTAAAAATACAATACGCCCACAGTCCATTTAATAAAACGCCATTCCGTAACACATCACAGAATGTTACAAAATACATGTCATTCAGTTTAAACATAAATAAGACAAAAACATTCACGCCACAAATAAAAAAAGACCAAAAATAACGCCTTGGCCATATATAATAATTCAGCCGGTAACAACAATATGGGCGACGCATTTTTCTTGTGAACGCATCATCAGATATTCAGGAACCGCTGCCAAAGGATAATTCAGACCTTTTTCCTGATATAAATCACTCTTCCCTGGCGAACAGCAATAAATATTAAACCGCTTCGCCGCAGGATAAGAATATACGGCAGTTTCCGTAAGCGGGATTTTATCTGCCATCAGTCTGTGAGGATAAAGTCCGTCCCGGTATCCCGGGTTCGCAGGAGGCGGCAACGAGGTGCTGTTTAAACTCAGGAGAATACTCAGGGCAGCCTTTTCGCCTACCGGGAGTCACATTTTTCCGTATATCTGACACGTTGATACCCACCACTTATTTGGTGGACACCACGTTGTTGGATGCATCAGATTATGACCAGACGGCTCTCGCAGGACGCATCCAGAGAGCGGGAAAAAGTATCCAGTCGGACGGGAAAGCATCCGCAACGAAGTCCATATCGAGTTCAGACGTAAAAAATCCGGGCCAGAGGGGCTGAACCCGGATTGTTTCTTACTGGCAGGATCGTTCAAGTGTTCTTAAACGATCGGCATTACTGCACATGTGCAGGGCGTTTTTTATTGCAGTGGCATAAATGAGGGTTTATGCCCGGCTTATTTGTAGATGACAGCGGTGCCGTGCAAGGTGTTAGGACCGGTCACAGAGGTGATGCGGTAAGATTTTGCACCCATTGCTTCCGCTTTTTGTGCCAGCTGATCTTCCAGAGAGCCCAGGTTAGTCCCGGCAGACGCAGAGATCGTCCCGACTTTATGCTGATCGGCTGGAGTGGATTGTACCTGTACAGCAGCAAAGCTTGCGAAAGAGAGTGAACTCAGTACAGCAGCAGCGATGAGGGTTTTGACGTTTTTCATAATGTTTACCTTTGGCAGATGAATTTTTTGGTCGTTAGCTATTTAGTTAACGATCGATAGGTAAATAATAAATGTGATCCAGCTCACGCGTCAACAGATTTTTATAACGAACATTAATTAAATTTTAAAATTGTTATTTTTCATACATATATGATTAATTTATTTTTAAGCATTCTGCACTGGTGGTGGGTTGCGTTTATTTTTATAATGGTCATTCAACAAACCAACAGAGGACCAACGGCAAATGACAACCGACGTCACGAGTTGTGTGAAGAAAAGCCGTGGCCGACCAAAAGTGTTTGACAGGGATGCAGCGCTTGATAAGGCCATGACTCTCTTCTGGCAACATGGGTATGAAGCGACCTCGCTTTCCGATCTGGTAGAAGCCACCGGAGCTAAAGCGCCGACGCTTTATGCTGAATTTACCAATAAAGAGGGGCTGTTCAGGGCGGTGCTGGACAGGTACATTTCGCGCTTTGCGGCGAAACACGAAGCCCAGCTATTTTGTGAAGAGAAAAGCGTTGAACAGGCGCTACGGGATTACTTTACCGCCGTTGCCACCTGCTTCACCAGTAAAGAGACGCCCGCGGGCTGCTTTATGATTAACACCTCTGCCACCCTGGCGGCAGCATCAAAAGAGATCGCCAATACGGTGAAATCGCGTCATGCGATGCAGGAGGAGACGCTCAGCGCATTTCTGGCTCAGCGCCAGCAGCGCGGTGAAATTCCCGCACACTGCCAGCCTCAGATGCTGGCGCAATACCTGAGCTGTATTTTACAGGGAATGTCGATCAGCGCCCGTGAAGGGGCGACGCTGGAAAAACTGCAGAACATTTCTGACACCACGCTGCGCCTGTGGCCTGAACTGCTCAAAATCTGACGCAAAAAAAAGCTCCTCAGCCTGAGCGCTTGAGGAGCTAAGTTCAGAGAACATCTTTTTTACGCTTTGTTATTCAGTACCAGCTGGCCGTTTCCATCCAGTGGAATTTGGGTGCCCGGGTCTTTATCCATGCGGATTTTGCCCTGCTGATCGCCAATTTTGTAGGTCACGTCATAGCCCAGCATTTTTTCCGACTTGTCATAGACGGTTTTACAGCGCTGCTGGGTCGTGGTGTAAGTATCGTTATCCTGCATTGCGCCCTGCACCTGGTTACCGGCATAGCCGCCACCCAGCGCGCCGACCACGGTCGCGACATCTTTACCCCGGCCACCGCCAAACTGGTGACCAATCACCCCACCAGCTACCGCACCCAGTACAGAGCCGGCAATACGGTTTTCATCCTGTACCGGACGACGGTGGGTTACGGAGACGTTACGGCACTCCTGACGTGGGGTTTTTACGGTTTCTTTAATAGGCGTTGCAGAAACCACCTGCGCATACTGCGGGCCGCGATCTAAAACGTTGAGACTGGCAACAGCAGCCACACCTAACGCAGCTGCGACGCCGATCCCTATACCCGCCAACATTGATTTATTCACGGGACTTCCTCCTTTGTTGCTATTGGTAACAATTCTGCTATGGAGGCGCGGCTTCGCCAATAAGACAAAGGATCAAAAAGTGGACATCGGGGAGAGATATATCGCGTTTAGGAGAACTCTTAGGCACCTAATCCACGACGAGCAGCATGATATGCTAAAAAATCCCTCCGGAGGGCCCGGAGGGAGTGAAAGATTAGTGCAGCTTCAGACGTGGACGAATGACGCGGTTGATTCTGCCCACCAGCATCATCAGGCCCGTTTTAAAGTAGCCGTGCAGCGCGATCTGGTGCATACGGTACAGGGAGATATACACGAAGCGTGCAATGCGCCCTTCCACCATCATCGAGCCACGCATCAGGTTACCCATCAGGCTACCGACGGTAGAGAAGTTTGACAGCGATACCAGAGAACCGTGGTCTTTATAGACATACGCCTTCATTGGCTTGCCTTTGTACTGCGCCAGGATGTTGTGCAGCACCAGGCTTGCCATCTGGTGCGCGGCCTGAGCGCGCGGCGGCACGAAGCCCCCTTCAGGACGCGCGCAGGAGGCACAGTCACCAATAGCGAAGATTTCAGGGTCGCGCGTGGTTTGCAGCGTCGGCTCGGTGACCAGCTGGTTAATGCGGTTCGTCTCCAGACCACCGATATCTTTCATAAAGTCAGGCGCTTTGATACCTGCCGCCCAGACCATCAGATCCGCTTTGATGTACTCGCCGTCTTTGGTGTGCAGTCCACCTTCGTCAGCGCTGGTCACCATGGTCTGCGTCAGGACGCGCACGCCCAGTTTCGTCAGTTCATTGTGCGCTGCGCCGGAAATGCGCGGAGGCAGCGCAGGCAGAATACGCTCACCCGCTTCAACCAGCGTCACGTTCAGCGCTTCGTTAGTTAACCCTTTGTAACCGTAGCTGTGCAGCTGTTTAACCGCATTGTGCAGCTCTGCGGACAGCTCAACGCCTGTCGCGCCGCCGCCGACAATGGCAATGTTAACCTTGCCATTCGCACCCAGATTGCTGGTGTACTTCAGGAACAGGTTCAGCATTTCCTGATGGAAACGACGCGCCTGGTGCGGGTTATCGAGGAAGATACAGTGCTCTTTAACGCCCGGCGTGTTGAAGTCGTTGGAGGTACTTCCGAGCGCCATCACCAGCGTGTCATACGCCAGCTTGCGCTCGGGGACCAGCAGCTCGCCTTTTTCATCACGCAGCTCGGCCAGGGTAATGGTTTTGCTCTCACGGTTGATGTCAACCACCGAGCCCAGTTGGAACTGGAAATGATGGTTGCGCGCGTGCGCCAGATAGCTCAGCGCGTCCACGCCCTCATCCAGTGAGCCGGTCGCCACTTCGTGCAGCAGCGGTTTCCACAGGTGGCTGTGGTTACGATCCACCAGCGTGATTTTGGCTTTTTTACCGCGCCCCAGCTTCTTGCCTAACTGTGTGGCCAGCTCCAGCCCGCCAGCACCACCGCCTACAATAACTATCTTTTTCAATGGCGTAGTCAACGTGACCCCCTCAAATTATTAACCAATTGTTAATTAAAAGTTATGAAAATAACCCTTAATTAACAACAGGTTACAGCACTGAAACCATTCAGGTGCATTGAGAATAACACGTCAGGCGCATTGGTCATACCAAAATTGATATGCATCAAGTTTTGATGGCTTAAAAGTAGACAATTCTGGATAAAAAGAAACCCGGTGCGCGTTCGCGACCGGGTTTCTGAAGTGGCAGGCTGTGGTTTAGCCCAGCGTTTTAAAGGCTTTGATGCGCTGGAGGTGCGGGGAGATGTTCTTGAACTTGTGGGTCTGCTCTTCGTCCCAGACGATCTCGTAATAGTGATGCAGCAGCTCTGCGGCTCGATGGCTGTTCAGTGCTTCATCATTACGCGAGAGGATCACCAGACAGCGATCGCGGTTTTTCTCACGGAAGTTGCTCACGCACTTGGTCGCAATATCGACATACTCTTCCGGGCGGTCAATTTTGCCTTCCATGTTCTCATTCGGGAAAAGGTTAGGATTGAAGACCACCTGGCGGATGTCGCACAGGAAGCCAATCCGCTCCGCCCAGTAGCCGCCCAGCCCTACGCCGCAAATCAACGGGCGATCGTCGACGTTAAGCTGCAGCATCTTGTCCACCTCTTTGAGCAGATGCTGCATATCATGCTTCGGATGGCGCGTACTGTAGCTAATCAGCCGTACATCGGGATCGATAAACTGCAGCTGTAGCACCTTCTCATGATTACCAGGACTGTTTGAGTCAAAACCGTGTAAATAGATGATCATTGTCTTCTCACCACGCTACGCCTTCCGGGAGGGTTTACAGGCTGGCTTTATGTGCCTGCCAGCGCTCATTCAGGTCTTCAAGCCGGGCGTTGACCGACTTCCAGCGCGCCGAATCCATCAGCTCCTGACGGCTAAATGAACCTTTATGATACAAATGCGTAACACGCTCTGCATTGATCGGTGACAGGTTATCCAACACGCTAACGGCACCTTTACGATTATTGCAGACCAGGATCATATCGCAACCTGCATCCAGCGAGGCCTGACCGCGCTCAGCATAGCTGCCCAGGATTGCCGCCCCTTCCATCGACAGGTCGTCGGAGAAAATGACGCCGTTGAAACCCAGCTCCTGGCGCAGAACGGTTTTCAGCCAGTGCGGGGAGCCGCTGGCAGGACGCGGATCAACGTCGCTGTAAATCACGTGCGCAGGCATAATGGCGTCCAGCTTGTTATCGGTGATAAGCGAGCGGAACACCGACATATCTTTGGCGCGAATTTCCGCTTCCGGACGCGGGTCGCGCGGGGTCTCTTTGTGGGAATCCGCCGTCACCGCCCCGTGGCCCGGGAAGTGTTTCCCGGTAGTTTTCATTCCCGCCTCGTGCATCCCGTCGATAAACCGGGTCGCCATTGCCAGCGCAATACGCGGATCTTCATGGTAGGAGCGCTCGCCAATCGCGGCGCTGATATGGCCCACATCCAGCACCGGGGCAAAGCTGATGTCGATATCCATGGCAATCATTTCGCTGGCCATCAGCCAGCCGGCTTCCTGCGCCAGTTTCCCACCTTCTTCCGTGCCGAGCAGCGCGGCGAAAGACTGGGCTGCCGGCAGGCGGGTAAAACCGTCGCGAAAACGCTGCACGCGGCCGCCTTCCTGATCGACGGCCACCACCAGATGATTGCGCGACGCGGCGCGGATCTGGCGCACCAGTTCACGCAGTTGCGCCGGATCGTGATAGTTGCGGGTAAACAGGATCAGGCCGCCCACCAGCGGATGCGCCAGAATTTCACGCTCCTCCGCATCCAGCTCAAACCCTTCTACATCCAACATGACTGGACCCACACTCACCTCTCTTATCCTTTCGTTTGTAACTGGCGCCAGGCATCGTCTGCCAGCGCAATAAATTGTTTATCTCTGGACTGCTGCAAACGCATCTCAAACCAGCCCGCCATCAGCATGATGACCCAGGGCCGCCAGCGTCTCACCTGCCATGCCAGCGCATCGGCGTTAAAGTGCGCAACGCTGGCATACTCTCTGATGAGTTTCTGCCGCGCGGCTTCACTTTCCGTCCAGACCGCGGCCAGCTCCAGCGCCACATCGCCGTCTCCGGCATATTCCCAGTCGATAAGCCTGGCGCCCTGTGGCGTATGCACGATGTTCCCGGCGTGCACATCCATATGTAACGGCGAGAGCCGAATCGGTTGCGGCTCGCCCGCTTTACGCAGCCGTTTGAGATGCGCAAGCCACACTGGGGTACGTCTTGCTGGAGAGGCTTGTTGCCAGTAGTTTTCCAGCAGTGGAAGTAAGTCGATTCGCCACCCCAGACGCTGTTGCTGGTGCAGATGATACAGCATCGCCGCAAGCGCTGGGGTGTCCGGGAGCGCGCTTTTCACCTCCCCCTCCAGATAGTCGACGGCCATCCAGCCCTTGCTGAAAAATCGGGGTTCAGGCACGAGATCCGACGGAAGGCGTTTGAGGGCGCGAAACTGACGGCGAAACTGGAAAGCCGGGGCGAAGGGATCGTGGTTCTGCCGCAAGACCAGACGGTGCGCGCCCCACGCTATAATGCAACTCGCGCCGCTAAGCCCGGAGTGGGCCTGCGGCGCGATAAGGCGGTACTGTGGAAAATAACGCGTCAGAATCTCTTCACGCGTGGTGTTATTGTTGCGTAACCGCACCTTTACCTGACCAGATAATTTCGCCTGTCTGAACCAGCATCAGCTGCATCTGCAGGGCTGGGGTATTCACGTTACCGGTCGCATTAGAGTACAGCACATACTGGGCGCCAACGTTGCGGGCAATGCCAATCGCCTTGCTGCGGGTGCCGAGGCTATCCTGCGGCGACAGGCCCAGCTGCTGTTTGGCTAACGCGAGCTGCTGAGCAGAGACCAGCGTAAACTTACCGTTGTTTGCCAGTGCATTGCGCAGCGTTTCTGTCGCTTCGCCCGCGTTCAGCGAACCGTTGGTACGGTTGTTCACGCTATCGACCAGCAGCACGCTGCCTGCCGTCACGCCCTGAGCCTGCAGCATTTTACCGACCATCGGCTGCATCGCACCGTTCCAGTCGTAATGGCGCACGCGCGGCGCAGGTTGTGAGGTCTGGTCCTGATGTTCAATCGGGCCAGGCTGTGACGGAATAGACGGTACAGACGGCACGGTTGGCTGGGTCTGCGTTGGCGGTGTCGGCTGCTCGGTACCCGGCTTTGCCTCTTCCACAGGTGCTGGCTGTTCTGTACGGGTCACACACCCTGCGAGGAACAGCGCGAATGCGGTCACGAGCGCATAACGGCTCATATTTTTAATCAAGGTTCACCCCTTAGAGATAAAGATAAAGTCTCACCTTATGCGCACCCAGATAGCTGGCGCTGTCATAGAGCGTTACCGACGACCTTGCCGGAAGAGTGACGCTGCGCGGCGCCTCCAGCGGGTGCATCTCAAGACCTCTTACGTCATACCAGAAAAAACGGTAGTGGACCGTCACCGGTTCATTTCTTTCGTTATAGAGCGTAGAGGAGGCAGAAGATTTAATTTCACTGATGGTCAGTGCGGGCTGTTGCGCCGTGATGCCCGCAGCCAGCACGGAGGATTCCATCACCAGCGTCTGTTCATCGCTGACGGGGATCGCCGGACGCGTGCTGCACCCCACAACCATCATCGTCATTACCAGCGCTGCAATACGCCCTTTAAACATGTTACAGACCTTTGTGAGCCAGCATCGGTCCCAGCGGACGTCCACCCAGCAGATGCATGTGAATATGATAAACTTCCTGGCCGCCATGACGATTACAGTTCATGATCAGACGATAACCGTCTTCCGCTATGCCTTCCTGCTCGGCAATTTTCGCCGCCACCGTCAGCATACGACCTAACGCCACTTCGTGCTCGGTTTTTACGTCGTTTACGGTCGGAATCAGAATATTAGGAATGATAAGGATGTGTGTCGGTGCCTGAGGGGAAATGTCCCGGAAAGCCGTTACCAGTTCATCCTGATAGACGATATCCGACGGGATTTCGCGGCGAATAATTTTACTGAAAATCGTTTCTTCAGCCATGACCTTTTCCTTTTTTGTTAGGTGCGTCCGCTGTTAACACACTCTCTGGAGGACTGTGTGACACAATTCAAGAGTATGAGCGAGTTTCTCCTGTCCTTTCAACCTTCTCCCCCGAATTCTTTGCTGAATATTCATCAGCTGACTGAAGAGTGACCGCTCGCGTGCCTTAACGGGCTGAAACATTATTTCAGTTTCGCACGACACATCTGTTTACAGCATTAATGGCAATGCGTATATTTCGCATTTGCATTTTCATGCGCATTTTTAACATAGAAAACGACGTCAGACCGTATTTGTGGGACTGACGCAAACACTCTTCACCGTTCATAAGGGTTTGATAATGTCTTTCATTGATCACACCAGGGATGGGCAACGTCAGCCTGTCGCAACGCCTTCGTTGCTGGCAGCCTGTATTGCTATGGCATTGACGCCAGCCGCCGCTTTCGCTGCATCAGCAACCGAAGACACCGTCGTCGTGGATGGAAGTTTTGACAATACGCAGGATCCTTCCGCAAGTCAGGACCGGGATTACAGCGTAAAAACCACCACCACCGGTACAAAGCTGTTGCTGGTTCCCCGTGATATCCCACAGTCCGTTAGCGTCATTAGCCAACAGCGCATGGCGGATCAGAACCTGCAGTCTATCGGCCAGGTGTTAACCAACACCACGGGCGTAACGGCGCAGGTGCAGGACAGCGATCGTACCGTCTTTTACTCGCGCGGATTTTTCGTCAGTAACTACGCGTATGACGACCTGCCCACCTCCATCAGCGAAGTGTGGAACTTCGGCGACACCGCCGCCGATACCGCGATTTACGACCGTATCGAAGTGGTTCGCGGCGCGACCGGGCTGATGTCCGGCACCGGTAACCCGGCGGCGTACGTCAATATGGTGCGTAAGCATGCGGACAGCAATGAGTTCAAAGGCAATGTCTCCGCCAGCTACGGCAGCTGGGACAAACAGCGCTACGTGCTGGATCTCCAGGCACCGCTGGTAGAGTCCGGGAAGGTACGGGGACGCCTGATTACGGGCTATCAGGACAACGACAGCTTCGTGGATAACTACCACTACCGGAAGAAGTTCCTCTACGGCGTGGTGGATGCGGACGTCACCGACAGCACCACCCTCTCTGTAGGGTATGAATATCAGGAAAGCCACACCGCCGATCCGACCTGGGGCGGATTGCCGACCTGGTACAGCGACGGGAGTAAAACCGACTACAATCGCAGCCAGACCGTCGCGCCTGACTGGGCCTACTCGGACAAGGATAGCACCCGCATTTTCGCTAACCTGACCCAGCGTTTCGACAACGGCTGGGAAGCGCACGTCAACGGCATGCACGCGGAGACCAACTTCGACAGCAAGCTGATGTATATGTCCGGCTATCCGGAAAAAGAGACCGGGGCGGGCATGGTTGGCTACGGCGGCTGGAACAGAGGTGAACGCAAACAGGATGCGGTTGATGCCTTCCTGCGCGGCGGCTTCGATCTTTTCGGCCGCCAGCATGAGATGATGTTTGGCGGCAGCTTCAGCCGACAGCGCAACCACTATGACAACAGAATGCCGGATGCGCTGTACGGCATGGTGGACGTGGGGAATTTCAAAAACTGGAACGGAAATATCGCCGATCCGCAGTGGACGCCGTGGAAGCTCTATAGCAAGGACGACATTCGCCAGTCCTCAGCGTACACCTCCGCCCGCTTCTCGCTGGCTGACCCGCTGCACCTGATCCTCGGGGCGCGCTACACCAACTACAACATTCGCTATAACCCGGCGGGCTCTCCTGACACCCGTCTGGAAAGCACTGAAGATGACGTAACGCCTTACGCGGGCTTGGTCTACGATATCAACGAAGACTGGTCGACCTACGTCAGCTATACCTCCATCTTCCAGCCGCAGGACAAGCGCGACGCCAGCGGACGTTATCTCGATCCAACCACGGGCAAAAGCTACGAAGCCGGTGTTAAAGCAGACTGGTTTAATACCCGTCTGACCACCTCGCTGGCGATTTTCCGCATCGAGCAGGATAACGTGGCGAGCAACACCTATACCTACATGCCGAGCGGTGAGTCGATTTATGAATCGCTGGACGGCGTGGTCAGCAAAGGGATTGAGTTCGAGCTGAACGGCGCCCTGACCGATAACTGGCAGCTGACGTTCGGCGCGACCCGCTACATTGCGGAAGATAAGAACGGCAGCGCTGTCAGTTCCGATCAGCCGCGCACGACAATGAAGCTGTTTACCCGTTATCAACTGCCAATGCTGCCGGCGCTGACGGTGGGCGGTGGCGTAAACTGGCAGAACAAAGTTTGGACGGATGTGGACGGTGGCCCGGCGGGACAATCCCGCGCAGAGCAAGGCAGCTACGGACTGGTTAACCTGTTCAGCCGCTATCAGGTCACCAAAGATTTTGCTATTCAGGCGAACGTCAACAACCTGTTCGACAAAGAGTATTACGATTACGTCGGCTCTTACGTGGTTTATGGCGCACCGCTGAACGTCTCAGTGAGCGCAAGCTACGACTTCTGAGTGTTGGCACAACAAACCACAGTAATAAAAAAGGCAGCCATTCGGCTGCCTTAGTCTCCCCAGGTCACAGCTTAGCTGTTGCGGATGTACTCATCCATTTCGGTTTTCAGGTTATCGGATTTAGTACCGAAGATAGCCTGAACGCCCGAACCTGCAACAACCACGCCCGCTGCACCCAGTTTTTTCAGACCCGGCTGGTCCACTTTCGCAACGTCGGCAACGCTCACACGCAGACGAGTGATGCACGCGTCCAGGTTAGTGATGTTCTCTTTACCGCCGAACGCAGCAACCAGTGCCGGAGCCATTTCGCTGGTCGCGCCTGCTTTGCTGTCTTCAGTTGCATCTTCACGACCCGGAGTTTTCAGGTCCAGTGCTTTGATCAGCACGCGGAAGATGGTGTAGTAAACAACGGCATAGCACGCACCCACGATTGGGAACAGCCACAGCTTGCTGCTGTTACCGGACAGAACGATAAAGTCGATCAGGCCGTGAGAGAAGGACGTACCGTCACGCATACCCAGCAGGATACAGATTGGGAACGCCAGGCCAGCCAGTACAGCGTGGATGATGTACAGGATTGGCGCAACGAACATGAAGGAGAACTCGATCGGCTCGGTGATACCGGTCAGGAACGAGGTCAGCGCTGCGGAGATCATGATACCGCCCACTTTTGCACGGTTTTCTGGCTTAGCAGAGTGCCAGATTGCAATCGCAGCAGCCGGCAGGCCGTACATTTTGAACAGGAAGCCACCAGACAGTTTACCTGCAGTTGGGTCACCCGCCATGTAACGTGGGATATCGCCGTGGAACACCTGACCTGCTGCGTTGGTGAATTCACCAATCTGCATCTGGAATGGAACGTTCCAGATGTGGTGCAGACCGAATGGCACCAGGCAACGCTCGATGAAGCCATAGATACCGAACGCGACAACCGGGTTCTGGTAAGCAGCCCACTGAGAGAAGGTCTGGATAGCGGAACCGATTGGTGGCCAGATGAAGGACAGGATCACGCCAGTGAAAATCGCTGCCAGACCAGAGATGATCGGAACAAAACGCTTGCCCGCGAAGAAGCCCAGATACTCAGGCAGCTTGATGCGATAGAAGCGGTTGAACATATACGCTGCAATCGCACCGGAGATGATACCGCCCAGAACACCGGTATCTGCCAGGTGTTTCGCGGCAATCTCTTCTGCAGGTAAATGCAGAACCAGCGGCGCAACCACAGCCATGGTTTTCACCATGATGCCGTAAGCAACCACTGCAGCCAGCGCAGAAACGCCGTCGTTATTGGTGAAGCCCAGCGCCACACCGATAGCGAAGATCAGAGGCATGTTAGCAAAGACGGAACCGCCTGCTTCAGCCATCACATGGGAAACTACGGCTGGCAGCCAGCTGAAGTTAGCAGAACCGACACCCAGCAGGATACCTGCGATAGGCAGTACGGATACTGGCAGCATCAGCGATTTACCGACCTTTTGCAGGTTAGCAAATGCATTCTTAAACATAATTGAGAGTGCTCCTGAGTATTTGTGCTTTTTTTACGCTTTCACGCATTGGCCCGGGGGGAGTACCGTGCCGTGGACAGGACATCTAAGCGCCCTTTATTTATTACACAGAGTAAAATAATTCCCTCTGAGTTTGTTTGACGGCTATCACGTTTCAGCTTAAGACGGTCGAAAAACTTTCAGTAATTTACAAAAAGCATGTCTGGATGTTTCTAAGAACACCGTCACCGCCCCAAATGAGGCGGTGAACTTTACTCGTTTTATTTATTAATTACGAGCCTAAAAAAAACAGGCTTATCAGACGGATTGCAGGCGGGCGGGGTCGATATGGAACAGCGCAGAGAAGTTTTGCGTCGTGACGCGGGCCAGCTCTTCGATACTGACGCCTTTAAGCACGGCCATGTACTCTGCGACGTCTCGCGTCATGGCCGGCTGGTTCTCTTTACCGCGATGCGGTACCGGCGCCAGATACGGAGAGTCTGTTTCCACCAGAATGCGATCGAGCGGGACATAGCGCGCAGCATCACGGAGCTGCTCAGCGTTACGGAACGTCACGATCCCGGAAAACGAAATATAAAACCCCAAATCAAGCAGTTTACCCGCCGTTTCTCTGTCTTCTGTGAAACAGTGTAGTACGCCACCGCAATCCGTCACGTTTTCTTCCCGGAGGATCGCCAGCGTATCGGCGCGCGCATCGCGTGTATGTACGATGACCGGTTTATTCAGTTCGCGGCCGATGCGAATATGGTTGCGGAAAGACGCCTGCTGGCGCGCTTTCGTTTCCGGCGTGTAAAAATAGTCCAGCCCGGTTTCACCCATCGCCACGACGCCCGCTTCTGCTGCCAGTCGGCGCAGCTCTTCTACGTCATACTCTTCATCCTGGTTCAGCGGATGAACGCCGCAGGAGAACACCACGTTATCGCGATCGCCCACCAGCTCACGCATTGAGCGATACCCTGGCAGCGTCGTCGCCACCGCAAGACAAAATTTCACATCGCGGGCAGCGGCTTTCGCCAGCACGTCATCCACGTCGTTGTGCAGGGATTGATAATCCAGGCCATCAAGATGGCAGTGTGAGTCGACTAAAAACATAATGTCTCTCTCAGAGGTGGGAAACAGGCGGCGTAACGCCCGGTTGCAGGTAGTGTTCAATACGCAGTAACTGGTCGGTCAGCAAAAGCTCGCGATTAAGACCCGTCACGGTTAAAAGCTGTTCGCGACTCTCGCAAACATCATGAAGGATAGCGTGCAGAGACGCGCCTGTAAGGCGGCTCGCCAGCATGTTCACCAGGGGCCACGCGTCCGGGTTAGTCAACAGCGTAGCCCCTTGCTGGATTTTTAGCGCATCGAGCAATAAGGAAGCCAGCCAGTGCAGACGCTCGACGGCCCGATCGCTATTCAGCGCAGGCAGTAAACTTAGCCAGTCCTGGTTGTTAAGTGAAGCCTCAACGGCCCGGCAGAGCGCTTCTCGCTGCGACCAGACGTCAGGCTGTAGTAATGCCAGCGCCGCCGCGGGGGCGCCGCTGCTGAGGCGCAGCGCAGACAACGCACTCTCCTGTGACGTTGTCACCTCTCGCTCAAGCCAGCTTAACGCCCACGATTCCTGAGGCACCGCCAGATGATGGAGACGACAACGGCTGCGCAGCGTCGCCAGTAAACGTCCCGGGTCCCGGCAGGAAAGGAAAAACCACGTCTTTTCCGGCGGCTCTTCCAGGGTTTTAAGCAGCGCGTTCGCCGCCGCCTCGGTAAGCAACGCAGCGTCGTTGAGCCAGACCACTTTTGCCCCGCCCAGACGCGCATGTTCGTACAGTTTCTCGCTGACTTCACGCACGGCATCAATGCCAAGCGCGCTTTTGCCCTTCTCTGGCTCAAGCGTGTAATAGTCAGGATGCGTGCCGGCCTGCATCAGCTGGCAGCCGCGGCATTTACCGCAGCTTTTATGCCCTTCCGGCTGCTGGCACATCAGAAAACGAGTGATGGCGTAGATCAACGCATCATCCCCCATTCCCGGCAACGCCTGAATCAGTAACGCATGATGCCCCCGACCGGCCTGATAGCTGGCGATCAGCTGTTCAAAGTGCGGGCGCAACCATGGATACCATTTCATGCCTGCTGCTCCTGTAGCCACTGCGTAACGGTCTGTTGAATATCGCGCGTGACGTCGTCCAGAGATTGCGTGGCGTCAATGGTACGAATTGCGCTGTCCCGTGCGGCCAGCTCAAGATAGCGTGCGCGCGTGCGGTTAAAGAAATCGAAAGACTCTTGCTCAATGCGGTCCAGTTCGCCGCGCGCGCGGGCGCGCCTGAGGCCCACTTCCGGGGTCACATCCAGGTAGAGGGTCAGGTCCGGGCGAAAATCCCCCAGTACGGCATCGCGAAGGGTTGCCAGCATCGCCTGGTCAATACCGCGTCCGCCGCCCTGATAGGCCTGAGTCGACAGATCGTGACGGTCACCGATCACCCACTTGCCGTCGGCCAGCGCAGGTTTAATCACGGTCTCAACCAGCTGGACGCGCGCCGCATAGAACATCAGCACTTCGGCTTTGTCAGTAATAACCTCGTCGCCAACGGATTTAATATCCAGCACCAGGCTGCGCAGTTTCTCCGCCAGCTGAGTACCGCCCGGCTCACGGGTAAAGACCATGTCAGCGACGCCAAGCGATTTCAGCGTATCCACTACCACGTTACGGGCGGTGGTTTTACCCGCCCCTTCGAGTCCCTCAATGACAATGTATTTACTGCGCATTTTTTTCCTTAAGTGCCTTCAGATAGTCCTGAACAGAGCGATTATGGCTGGCAAGGTTGGTGTTAAAGGTATGCCCCCCTTTTCCATCAGCCACAAAATAGAGGTATGGTGTTTTAGCCGGGTGCGCGGCGGCTTTGAGCGAAGCCTCGCTCGGCGTGGCTATCGGGCCCGGCGGTAAGCCGTTAATCACGTAGGTATTATACGCCGTTGGCGTCTCCAGATCTTTTCTGGAGATCTTACCGGCATAGCTCTCGCCCATGCCGTAGATAACGGTCGGGTCGGTTTGCAGACGCATGCCGATGCGCAGGCGGTTGATAAATACCGACGCGACCCGGTCGCGCTCAGCCGCCACGGCCGTCTCTTTCTCAATGATCGAGGCCATTGTCACAAACTGGTTTTGATCTTGATAAGGCAGCCCGTCCATGCGCCCTTCCCAGGCGGAATCAACTGCCTCGACCATCTTTTTGTGTGCCCGTTTAAGAATCGCCACATCGGTCGTGCCCGCCGTATACATCCAGGTGTCTGGCCAGAACCAACCTTCCACCCACTCAGGATGTTCAAATTTCAGCACCTCAGCGACCGTCTCATAGCGGTCATCTTTGAGCGTGTGCTTGATGTAAGGCGCATCACGCAGCTGCTTGAGGTAATCGCTTAAGCGCATCCCTTCAACAAAGCGCAGCGGGAACTGTGCCTCTTTACCGCTTTCCAGCAGCTGCAGCATCTCTCTGACGGTCATGCCGGGCGTAAAGCGATAGGTACCAGCCTTGAAGTGAGACAGTTCAGGCTCGATACGCAATAACCACTGGAACACGCGTGGACGGTTGATGATTTTATCCCCGTAAAGCTGCTCGCCCAGCGCCATCCGCCCGGTACCGGCTTTCAGGGTAAAAATCGTCTCGTCTTTAATCAGGATTTTACTGTCCGCCAGCTGGCGAACCTTCCATACTCCCGCTCCGCCGGCAATACCCAGCGCAACGAGCAGGAGAAGGACAAAGCGCAACATTTTCTTCATGACTTTTTGATTTGCTCACATATCGGGGCTAAAAACGTAAAGAGCTCTCGCGAAGACCAGCGCTGTTGACCATACGCCCGAACGGGTATAACAGGCATCAGCGCATTGCAGATCACAACTTCATCGGCGGACAGCAGCGCCTCTTCCTTCGCGTTTACTTCGACAACGCGAAAGCCTGCATGTGCCAGCTGTTGCAAACAAAACTGGCGCATGATGCCGTTAACCCCAGCCTGCTCCAGCGAAGGGGTGAAGACCTCACGGCCCTTCCGCCAGAGTAAATTAGCCGCACAGCATTCCGTAATGAACCCTTCGCTGTCAAGGACTAGCGCCTCATCGGCGGCCGTCTGTTCAAGATGAGTACGAATAAGCACCTGTTCAAGGCGGTTAAGATGTTTTATTCCGGCGAGCATAGGGTTTCGCCCCAGCCGTACCGGGCTCAGCGTCAGCGTTACCCCCTCCTCACGCCAGCGCGCATAGTGAGCAGGATACGCTGATACGGAAAGAATACGCGTGGGATGCTGACAGGCGGAACCGCTGTACCCTCGCCCGCCGCTGCCGCGGCTAAGAATAACTTTTAAAACGCCGTTTGTATTACCTGACGCCAGCCGGCGCATCTCGCGCTCGAGAGTGTCCCACTGCATGAAGGGAATCAGCAATTTCTCGCAGGCTTTTTGTAAACGACGGATATGGGCGTCAAGCAGGCTCACCTCACCGTCAAGAATACGCGCAGTGGTGAAACAGCCATCGCCAAACTGGATTGCCCTGTCGCTTGCCGGCAGCGTTTCTTGCTCAAGGCCATTAATTAAAAACATGGTGGCTCCTTATGCGTGGAGGCTCAGTCTGGCAGGATGTTAAAAGCCGGACAAGGGGATTTTCCCTAATAAAAAAGGCCCGCCAAGCGGACCTTTTTTTATAGCTTTCAGGCGGTCAGGCTCAGACCTTTTTGAAGATCAGAGAACCATTCGTGCCGCCAAAGCCGAAGGAGTTACACAGGGTGTACTCCATACCGCTAACCTGACGCGCTTCGTGCGGAACGAAGTCCAGATCGCAACCTTCATCCGGGTTATCCAGGTTGATGGTTGGCGGCACAGCCTGATCGCGCAGCGCAAGGATAGAGTAGATTGACTCTACTGCACCCGCCGCACCCAGCAGGTGACCGGTCATGGATTTCGTGGAGCTGACCATTACGCGGCTGGCAGCCTCGCCGAAGATAGACTTAACCGCCTGCGCTTCTGCTTTATCGCCTGCAGGCGTAGAAGTGCCGTGCGCGTTAACGTAGCCAATCTGTGCAGGGGTAATACCCGCATCACGGATCGCATTTTCCATCGCCAGCGCAGCACCCGCGCCGTTCTCCGGAGGAGACGTCATGTGATACGCATCGCTGCTCATCCCGAAGCCAACGACTTCAGCATAAATTTTCGCGCCACGTTTTTTCGCATGTTCGTACTCTTCCAGTACGAGCATACCTGCGCCGTCACCCAGCACGAAACCATCGCGGTCTTTATCCCACGGACGGCTCGCCGCCTGAGGGTTATCGTTACGGGTAGAGAGCGCACGCGCTGCGCCGAAACCACCAACACCCAGTGGGGTACTGGCTTTTTCAGCACCGCCCGCAACCATAGCATCTGCATCACCGTACGCAATGATACGCGCGGCCTGGCCAATGTTATGTACGCCAGACGTACACGCGGTAGCGATAGAGATGCTTGGCCCACGCAGGCCGAACATAATGGTCAGGTGACCTGCCACCATGTTAACAATCGTGGACGGAACGAAGAACGGGCTGATCTTACGCGGTCCGCCATTCATCAGCGATGTATGGTTTTCCTCGATCAGGCCAAGACCACCAATCCCGGAGCCGATAGCGGCGCCGATACGGGTTGCGTTCTCTTCCGTAATCTCAAGGCCAGAATCCTGCATGGCCTGAACGCCAGCGACAATTCCATATTGAATGAAGGCATCCATCTTGCGCTGTTCTTTGCGCGAGATGATCTCTTCACAGTTAAAATCCTTTACTAAGCCAGCAAATTTCGTTGCATAGGCGCTAGTATCGAAATGGTCGATTAGGCTGATGCCGCTCTGACCGGCAAGGAGAGCTTTCCAGGTGGACTCTACGGTATTGCCGACAGGAGACAACATGCCAAGTCCGGTCACAACTACACGACGCTTAGACACGTTTGTCCTCCAGGGAGGGATAAAAAAAGAGATACGTGGGACTAAAAAAGATAAAACTCAGGCGGTCGAATGACCGCCTGGAGATGTTCACTTACGCCTGGTGGCCGTTGATGTAATCAATGGCAGCCTGAACGGTGGTGATTTTCTCAGCTTCTTCGTCCGGAATCTCAGTATCAAACTCTTCTTCCAGAGCCATTACCAGCTCAACGGTGTCAAGAGAATCTGCGCCCAGGTCTTCAACGAAGGAAGCGGAGTTCACAACTTCTTCCTGCTTAACGCCCAGCTGTTCGCCGATAATTTTCTTAACGCGTTCTTCGATAGTGCTCATACTCTTAAATTTCCTATCAAAACTCGCTTTCGCGATGGTTTTCGTAGTGTATAAAATGTTGAAAAATTTGCAACTAAATCCCGGCAGGTCTTACCACGATTTTACGTTATTTTGAGGCCATTTGCCCTAATAACGCAAATATTTTCGATCGTGATTAAACCATGTACATCCCGCCGTTGACGTGGAGGGTCTCACCAGTGATGTAACCCGCTTCGTCAGAGGCTAAAAATGCAACCGCACTGGCGATTTCTTTAGGGTCGCCAAGACGACCCGCCGGAACTGCCGCCAGCGTACCCGCACGCTGATCATCAGTCAGCGCACGCGTCATGTCCGTTTCAATAAAGCCCGGAGCAACAACGTTTACAGTAATCCCGCGGGACGCGACTTCACGCGCCAGCGACTTACTGAAACCGATCAGACCTGCTTTCGCCGCAGCGTAGTTAGCCTGACCAGCATTTCCCATGGTACCAACCACAGAACCAACAGTGATAATACGACCATGACGCTTTTTCATCATAGCGCGCATTACCGCTTTTGACAGACGGAATACAGATGACAGGTTGGTTTCGATAATATCGTTCCACTCATCATCTTTCATTCGCATCAGCAGGTTGTCGCGAGTTATCCCGGCATTATTGACCAGAATATCCACTTCACCAAACTCTGCGCGAATATTTTCCAGAACAGATTCGATAGATGCAGGTTCGGTCACATTCAGTACCAGACCTTTACCGTTCGCACCCAGATACTCGCTGATGGCCTGAGCGCCATTCTCGCTGGTTGCTGTACCAATCACCTTCGCGCCGCGCGCGACCAGTGTTTCAGCAATTGCACGCCCGATACCGCGGCTTGCGCCAGTAACCAGGGCAATTTTTCCTTCAAAACTCATGGTATTCCTCTTTTATTGCGAGAGTGCCGCTGACATCGCTTCCGGCTCGTTAATCGCCGAGGCAGTCAGGGTGTCAACAATACGTTTCGTCAGACCGGTGAGGACTTTACCAGGACCGACTTCATAAAGGTGCTCAACGCCCTGAGAGGCCATAAACTCAACGGTTTTGGTCCACTGTACCGGGCTATAGAGCTGGCGAACCAGTGCGTCACGGATAGCCTCAGGCGCGGTTTCGCATTTCACATCGACGTTGTTCACAACGGAAATCGTCGGTGCGTTAAAGGTAATTTTTTCCAGCTCAGCCGCCAGTTTCTCGGCTGCGGGCTTCATCAGTGCGCAGTGAGACGGTACGCTGACCGGCAGCGGCAGTGCGCGTTTGGCGCCCGCGGCTTTACAGGCAGCACCGGCACGTTCAACGGCCTCTTTATGACCAGCAATAACAACCTGGCCCGGCGAGTTGAAGTTAACCGGAGAAACCACCTGCCCTTCAGCAGATTCTTCACACGCTTTTGCAATCGCGGCATCATCCAGACCAATAATGGCAGACATGCCACCCGTTCCTTCTGGCACCGCTTCCTGCATGAATTTACCGCGCAGTTCTACCAGGCGCACCGCGTCAGCAAACGCAATCACACCGGCGCACACCAGCGCAGAGTATTCACCCAGGCTATGGCCCGCGAGCAGCGCTGGCGCTTTACCGCCCTGCTGCTGCCATACGCGCCACAGCGCAACGGACGCAGTCAGCAACGCTGGCTGAGTTTGCCAGGTTTTGTTCAGCTCTTCGGCCGGACCCTGTTGGGTCAGCGCCCACAGATCATAACCCAGCGCATCAGAAGCTTCACGAAAAGTCTCTTCAATGACCGGGTAGTTTGCTGCCATTTCAGACAACATCCCAACGGTTTGAGAACCCTGGCCCGGGAACACAAAAGCAAATTGCGTCATTTTTTATTCCTTATACTAGAAACGAACCAGCGCGGAACCCCAGGTGAACCCGCCACCGAAGGCTTCAAGCAAGACCAGCTGGCCCCGTTTGATTCGTCCGTCGCGTACCGCTTCATCAAATGCGCACGGTACCGACGCCGCAGAGGTGTTGCCGTGACGATCCAGCGTCACCACAACGTTATCCATCGACATGCCCAGCTTTTTAGCGGTGGCGCTGATGATACGCAGGTTCGCCTGATGCGGCACCAGCCAGTCGAGTGCGGTGCGTTCAAGGTTATTTGCTTCCAGCGTCTCATCGACAATGTGCGCAAGCTCGGTCACCGCCACCTTGAACACCTCGTTACCCGCCATGGTCAGGTAGATGGAGCTGTCCGGATTAACGCGATCGGCGTTAGGCAGCGTTAACAGCTCGCCGTAGCGGCCATCGGCATGCAGATGCGTGGAGATGATACCCGGCTCTTCGGACTGCCCCAGCAGCACCGCACCGGCACCATCACCGAAAATAATGATCGTTCCGCGATCGGTTGGATCGCAGGTACGCGCCAAAACGTCAGCACCGATAACCAGCGCATATTTGACGGAGCCAGATTTAACATACTGATCGGCAATGCTCAGCGCGTAGGTGAAACCTGCGCACGCGGCGGCAACGTCAAACGCCGGGCAGCCTTTAATACCGAGCATGTTCTGCACCTGACACGCCGCGCTTGGGAAAGCATGCGTGGCAGACGTCGTGGCAACCACGATCAAGCCAATCTCTTCTTTATCGATACCCGCCATTTCGATAGCGCGCTGTGCGGCTTCGTAACCCATGGTGGACACGGTTTCGTCTGGCGCGGCGATACGACGTTCACGGATACCTGTGCGCGTGACAATCCACTCGTCAGACGTATCTACCATTTTTTCCAGATCGGCGTTGGTACGCACTTGTTTTGGCAGGTAGCTGCCGGTACCTAAAATCTTCGTATACATGTACGCTCAGTCACTTTTAGCTAATACAGATTCCAGGCGAGCGGCAATCCGCTGAGGGACTTGTCGCTGCACCGCCTGCACTGCCTGTTCAATGGCGACAGAAAATGCTCGCTGATTGGCGGCGCCATGACTCTTAATCACGATGCCGCGCAATCCTAACAGACAGGCGCCATTATACTGGTCGGGGTTGAGGTGACTGAATCGCCGCGTCAGGCTCTTTTGTAACCAACGCTTCAATAAAATCAACCACCAGGCGCTTTTTTTGCCTTCTCCCTGAGATTTCAGCAGAGAAAGGAACATGCGCACGACCCCTTCCATGGTCTTCAACGTTACGTTTCCGGTGAAGCCATCGCACACCAGAACATCCGTTTTTCCCGTCAGCAACTCATTGGCTTCGAGATAACCAATATAGTTGATGGAGGGAACCTGTTTGAGCATTTCAGCAGCGTCGCGAATGCTGTCCAGGCCTTTGGTCTCTTCTTCACCAATATTCAATAACGCAACGCGGGGATTGTTGATCCCGACCACGTCTTCTGCCAGCACCGACCCCATCACGGCGAACTGAGCCAGCATGGTACTATCACAATCCACGTTAGCGCCCAAATCGAGCACCACCGTTTTCCCCTTCTGCTGATGCGGTAACACCGTCACCAGCGCCGGGCGCTCAATGCCCTCAATCGGCTTGAGCAATAATTTCGACAGCCCCATCAGCGCACCGGTATTGCCGGCGCTGACGCAAGCCTGCGCTCGTCCTTCTTTTACCAGCTCCAGCGCCATGCGCATAGAGCTGCCACGGCTATTACGAATCGCCTGTGAGGGGCGTGCATCACTGGCAATAACTGACTGCGCAGGAATAATCTGCAGACGCGAACGTTGTTCAAAGTCAGCTTTTGCAAGTAATGGCGTGATTGTGTCGGGATTGCCGACTAAAAGAAGTGTGAGTTGCGAATTAGAATTCAGTGCCTGCAATGCTGCAGGCACTGTCACGGAAGGGCCAAAATCTCCCCCCATGACATCTAACGCCAGGGTTAGACGTGTCAAGGTATCGTCGCAGCCTGGTTCGGTAACTTCCCCGTTTGCACGGGGAAATCCTCACTAAGCCTAATCACGCTTTCGCGCGATTACTTAGTGATAACCTTGCGGCCGCGGTAGAAACCGTCAGCGGTGATGTGGTGACGCAGGTGTTTCTCACCAGAAGTCTTGTCTACAGACAGGCTGGTAACTGCAGTCAGCGCGTCATGGGAACGACGCATGCCACGTTTGGAACGGGTTGGTTTATTCTGTTGTACGGCCATGGACCTTACTCCTCAATTACTTACGCTTTAAGCTGGCTAATACGGCAAATGGGTTTGGTTTTTGCGCTTCATCAGGCAGTTCCCCAAAGACCATGTCCGCCTCGGACACTTCACAGTGTTCAGAATCATGCACCGGAACGACTGGCAAGGAGAGGATGATTTCATCTTCAACCAGAGCCAGAAGATCGATTTCACCGAATTCGTTAACCTCAATCGGCTCATACGCTTCCGGGAGTGCTTCAGCCTGTTCGTCAGAACGAACCGGACTGAAACAATACGTTGTGTGAACATGCTGTACAAACGGTTTCCCGCAACGCTGACACTCGAGCGTTACCGTTACCTTTGCATCACCGGTTAAAACGGCGAGACGCTGGTTGTCGATAGCGAACGACATGGAGCATTCTACATCACTGTCCACACTGACTACAGATTCGGCAATACGCTCGGCCTGATCAGAAGTATAGATACCTTCGTAATCAAGGCGTTTTTGAGCCGTACGAACCGGATCAAGAGTCAGGGGTAATTTTACCTTTTGCATAGGGCGCGCATATTAACTTTGTAACGTCATAGAGTCAAAGAAAAAGGCAACCAGAGCTGCCTTTTGCCAATTATTCGCACACATTGCGGCCTGTAGTTTAAAATGGCTGGCATCGATACGCTATATCTGGTGATAAAAATATGCCAAATCTCGTCCTTGCTTCCACTTCTCCCTACCGTCGAACGCTGCTGGAAAAGCTCGGGATCCCGTTTGAATGCGCCGCGCCAGAAGTAGATGAGACGCCGCAACCGGGCGAATCACCTCGTCATCTGGTAACGCGTCTCGCTAAGGAGAAAGCGCAATCGCTGGCCGCACGTTATCCTGCACATTTGATTATAGGCTCCGATCAGGTTTGCGTGCTGGACGGCGAAATCACCGGCAAGCCTCATACGGAGGAGAATGCCTGCCAGCAGCTTCTGCGTGCGCGGGGCACTATCGTGACCTTTTACACGGGCCTGGCGCTCTATAACTCCGCCTCCGGCCATCTGCAAACCGAATGCGAGCCGTTCGACGTGCACTTCCGCCATCTTAGCGAGCAGGAGATTATGGACTACGTGCGCCGGGAACGTCCGCTGAACTGCGCAGGAAGCTTCAAAAGTGAGGGGCTGGGAATTGCGCTGTTCGACAAGCTGGACGGTCGGGATCCGAACACACTGGTGGGATTGCCGCTGATTGCCTTGTGCCAGATGTTACGGCGAGAAGAGTGTAACCCGCTGATCGTGTAAGTTATGCCCAGCGGCGCTTCGCTTGCACGGGCCTACGGGTTTCGTAGGCCGGGTAAGCGCAGCGCCACCCGGCACATAATCAGCCGCGCAGAACCTTCAGGCAGCGTTTCAACTGCTCGTCCAGCGGCGCTTCAATACGGATAATTTCCCCGGTATTAGGATGGGTAAACTTCAGCGCTGCCGCATGCAGGAACAGACGCGACAGGCCCGTACCCGTCAGCTGTTTATCAAATTCCCGGTCGCCGTAGCGGTCATCAAACGCAATCGGATGGCCCGCAAACTGGGTATGCACGCGAATCTGGTGGGTACGCCCCGTCACCGGGCTGCAACGCACCAGCGTGGCAAACTCATAGCGCTCTTCAACCTTAAAGCGCGTCTCCGACGGTTTCCCTTCCTGGCTCACGCGCACAATGCGCTCGCCGCTTTGCAGAATGTTCTTCAGCAGCGGGGCCTGCACCACCTTCACGTGGGACTGCCACTGACCGCGCACCAGCGCCAGATAATCTTTCTGCATGCCCTTCTCACGCAGCTGCTCGTGCAGGGAACGCAGCGCTGAACGCTTTTTCGCTACCAGCAGCACGCCTGAGGTATCACGGTCCAGGCGGTGAACCAGTTCGAGGAAACGGGCTTCCGGACGCAGCGCACGTAACCCTTCAATCACGCCGAAGCTCAGACCGCTACCACCGTGGACCGCGGTACCCGATGGCTTATTCAGCACCAGAATATGATCGTCCTCATAAAGGATGACATCGCTCAGGGCCGCGACTTTTTGCAGCTTCGGCGAAACCACCTCTTCTTCACGTTCAGCCACGCGCACCGGTGGAATACGCACTTCATCACCGGCTTCGAGCTTATACTCAGGCTTCACGCGTTTTTTATTCACCCGCACCTCGCCCTTACGCAGGATGCGGTAAATCATACTCTTTGGCACGCCCTTCAGTTGGGTGCGCAAGAAGTTATCGATGCGTTGCCCCGCGTAGTCATCCGCGATAGCAACCATTTTTACGGCTGGAGTCTCTGTTTTCATGGTTGGCGATTCTAAATATCGTCAGCCATTAGCGCCACTCATTTTTCTATGCTTATATTTACTTTTATCCGGCCTGCGCCCCGTTTCACGCAATCGATTTGGTGGTTATTAAACCAATCACCACCTTGAGGTGAAGAAACTGTGAGTAACCGGGTGATAATTGGTAAAAGTCATCTTGCTATAACCCGGCGAGCAGTGGAATAATGGGGCTGTTTTCCGCGTTAAATCCGGGTTTTGTAAGGATGTCGACGGAATGACCAATTTTGTCTGACCGATCATCCACGCAGCAATGGCGTAAGACGTATTGATCTTTCAGGCAGTTAGCGGGCTGCGGGTTGCAGTACTTCCCGGTATAAGGATTGTTCTCTGGAGAGTTCTACCCAGGCAATTCCCCTGATAATTGCGCTGTGTTTCCGTATGAAATACAGGCAACCGACACTCTGCGCCTCTTAAGCGAGCGACAACCGTGAGGTTGGCGACGTGAACAGACACGAGGCCATCGGTTCATACCCCGGAAAGCGTCACCTTGCCCGCAGCTTTGTCGTCAATGTAAGAATAACGAGTAAGTTACGATGAAAAGAATGTTAATCAACGCAACTCAGCAAGAAGAGTTGCGTGTCGCCCTTGTGGATGGGCAGCGCCTGTACGATCTGGATATCGAAAGTCCTGGACACGAACAGAAAAAAGCGAACATTTACAAAGGTAAAATCACCCGCATTGAACCAAGCCTTGAAGCTGCATTTGTCGATTACGGTGCTGAGCGTCATGGTTTCCTCCCTCTGAAAGAAATCGCCCGCGAATATTTCCCTGCAAACTACAACGCCCATGGCCGCCCAAACATCAAAGATGTTCTGCGTGAAGGTCAGGAAGTTATCGTTCAGATCGATAAAGAAGAGCGCGGCAACAAGGGTGCCGCACTGACCACCTTTATCAGCCTGGCGGGGAGCTATCTGGTGCTGATGCCAAACAACCCGCGCGCGGGGGGCATCTCTCGCCGTATCGAAGGTGATGACCGTACCGAACTGAAAGAAGCGCTGGCAAGCCTTGAGCTGCCGGATGGCATGGGGCTTATCGTGCGTACCGCGGGCGTGGGCAAATCTGCCGAAGCGCTGCAGTGGGACCTGAGCTTCCGTCTGAAGCACTGGGAAGCTATCCAGAAAGCCGCAGAAAGCCGCCCTGCTCCGTTCCTGATCCACCAGGAAAGCAACGTTATCGTGCGTGCCTTCCGTGATTACCTGCGTCAGGACATCGGTGAGATTCTGATCGATAACCCGAAAGTGCTTGAGCTGGCTCGCCAGCACATCGCCGCGCTGGGTCGTCCGGATTTCACCAGCAAAATTAAACTGTACACCGGTGAAATCCCGCTGTTCAGCCACTATCAGATCGAATCCCAGATCGAGTCCGCCTTCCAGCGTGAAGTGCGCCTGCCGTCTGGCGGTTCTATCGTTATCGATACCACCGAAGCGCTGACCGCTATCGACATCAACTCCGCGCGTGCAACCCGCGGCGGGGACATCGAAGAGACGGCCTTCAACACCAACCTTGAAGCCGCTGATGAAATCGCCCGCCAGCTCCGCCTGCGCGACCTGGGCGGTCTGATTGTTATCGACTTCATCGACATGACCCCTGTTCGCCACCAGCGCGCGGTTGAAAACCGCCTGCGTGAAGCGGTGCGTCAGGATCGTGCGCGTATCCAGATTAGCCACATCTCGCGCTTCGGCCTGCTGGAGATGTCCCGCCAGCGTCTGAGCCCGTCGCTGGGTGAGTCCAGCCATCACGTCTGCCCGCGCTGCTCCGGCACCGGTACCGTGCGTGATAATGAATCTCTGTCTCTCTCTATCCTGCGTCTGATTGAAGAAGAAGCGCTGAAAGAGAACACCAAAGAGGTTCACGCCATTGTGCCTGTGCCGATTGCCTCCTACCTGCTGAACGAAAAACGTGCAGCGGTCAGCGCAATCGAAGCGCGTCAGGGCGGCGTTCGCTGCATCATCGTTCCAAACGACCAGATGGAAACCCCGCACTATCACGTGCTGCGTGTCCGTAAGGGCGAAGAGACCAGCACCCTCAGCTACCTGCTGCCGAAGCTGCATGAAGAAGAGATGGCGCTGCCTTCCGATGAAGAACCTGCCGAGCGCAAACTCCCAGAGCAGCCTGCGTTAGCGACCTTCATTATGCCTGAAGCACCACCGGAAGCGGCGCTGGAAAAACCTGCAGCCAAACCGGCGGCGCAGAAACCAGAAGCAACGTCAGTGAAAGCCCAGCCGGCGCAACCGGGTCTGCTGAGCCGCTTCTTCGGCGCGCTGAAGAAGATGTTTGCGGGTGAAGAAGTTCAGCCAGAGCAGCCGAAAGAAGAACCTAAAGCAGCCAAACCTGAACGTCAGCAGGACCGTCGCAAGCGTCAGAACAACCGCCGCGATCGTAACGACCGCAGCGACCGTAACGAGCGTCGTGACAGCCGTTCAGACAATAACGAAGGCCGTGAGCAGCGCGAAGACAACCGTCGCAACCGTCGCGAGAAACAGCAGCAGAATGTTGAAGATCGTGAAATTCGCCAGCAGGCGGGCGATGAGTCCGAGAAGAGCAAACAGCGCGACGAGCAGCAGCCACGCCGCGAACGCAACCGTCGTCGTAACGACGAGAAGCGTCAGGCGCAGCAGGAAGTTAAAAACCTGAACCGCGAAGAGCCCGTTGAGCAGCAGGACGGCGAGCAGGAAGAACGTACTCAGGTGATGCCTCGTCGTAAGCAGCGCCAGCTGTCACAGAAAGTGCGCGTTGGTGCGGCTCCGGTAGAAGAAACCACCGTAGTTGCGGCTGAAGCGGCAGAAACCGCAACAGGCACGCAGGTTGCAAAAGTTGACCTGCCAGCCGTCGTGGACAATAACGTTGAGCAGGATGAAAACGGTGAAAACCGTGACAACGCAGGTATGCCGCGTCGCTCCCGCCGTTCTCCGCGTCATCTGCGCGTGAGTGGCCAGCGTCGTCGTCGCTACCGTGACGAGCGTTATCCGACTCAGTCTCCAATGCCGTTGACCGTGGCGTGCGCGTCACCAGAAATGGCATCCGGCAAAGTCTGGATCCGTTATCCGGTCGCTCGCCTGGAGCAGGCTGTTGAAGAGCAGGCTGTGACCGAAGAGGTGATTGCTCCTGTAGCCGCGGTTGAAGATGCTGTGACCGAAGCAGCAACCGTGGTTGAACCTCAGGTTGTTGAAGCAGCAGAACCACACGCAGTGGACGTCGAAACCACCCATCCTGAAGTGATTGCCGCGCCGGTTGATGCCGCACCGCAGATTATCGCCGAAGAAGATGTCGTGGTGGCTGAGGAAGTCGCTGAAGAGGCTGAACCTGTAGCCGCAGTGGAAGAAGCCGCTGAAACCGTCGTAGAAACCACCACTGAAGAAATCGTTCAGGACGTTGAGATTCAGGTTGAACCGGTTGTTGAAGAAGCGAAAGCGCCTGAAGTGGAGCCAGAGCCGGTTAAGGTTGTTACCGCTCCTGCGCCTGCTCACGTTGCGACAGCGCCGATGACGCGCGCTCCGGCACCAGAGTATGTGCCTGAAGCACCGCGTCACAGCGACTGGGTTCGCCCGGCGTTCAGCTTTGACGGTAAAGGCGCTGCAGGCGGCCACAGTGCAACGCATCAGGCGACGGCACCAGCGACGCGTCCACAGTCTGTCGAATAACGACGCAGAAAGTAAAAAGCCGACCTTCGGGTCGGCTTTTTTTATGGCTGCTGCACGGGCTTTCTCATCCCGGTGACCTCCGGCATGATCTGCCGCATTAGCTCCAGAAATCGCCGCAAGCGCGCAGGATAATACCGGGACCAGGGGTAAACCAGATGCACCGGTAACGCCGCCGGCTGCCACTCTGGCAGCAAATGTACCAGCCGACCTTCCCGGATATCATCCTGTACCGTCCAGCTGGATACTACCGCCACGCCAAGACCGGTGAGTGCCGTATTGCGTGCGACATACAGACTGTCAGTGCTCAGGCGTGGGGTAATTATCACGCGTGCGGTGGCGGATGATGCCTCGTGAAAAAGCTCCACATGGCGCTGGTAGAAAGAGCTAATGGCAATCCAGGGAAGCTGCTGCAAATCCTCCGGGGCGTTAACCGTCGGAAAGCGGTCCAGCAATGCCGGAGAAGCCACCACCGAGCGCGGCACTTCGGCCAGCAGCACGGACACGGTCGCCGGGTCGACTTCCATTCCCACCCGAATAGCGCAGTCAAGGTTGTCGCCCAGAAAATCTGCCGACCGATCGTTGAGCATCCACTCAATAGAAAGCTGCGGATAACGCTGTAGAAATTCGGTTAGTGGTTTCAGGAGCTGATCCTGACCAAACGCATGCGGCGCCCGCACTCGCAGCACGCCTACAGGTTCATCTTCCGTCTGCCCCACCTCATCTTCCAGCGCCAGCCAGCTGTCAATTACCCGACGGGCATGCTGATAGCAGCGCTCCCCGTCATCCGTCAGCCGCGTCGTGTGGGTGGTGCGCAACATCAGACGCACGCCCAGCATTGTCTCAAGCGACTGCAGCCGCCTGCTCACCGTGGCCTGGGTGGTGTCCAGCTGCCGTGCCGCCGCAGAAAGGGAACCCGCCTCCACAATGCGGACAAACGTCCGCATTAGCTCTACCCTGTCTATACGCTCAGCTCTTTTCATTTACTTTTCATCTATACGTTTAGCGTATAAGCGTTTTACCACCGCGCCCGCTACCGCCGCAAGGCGTACTGATGAAAAATAGCCTCACACGATGAATGAGGAACGTCTTATGAATACAACAACCGCCGCCCATGCCGTAAGCCGCTGGGTAATCTTAATGCTGGCGCTCGGTGCAGGCTTCAGCGTGGCATCCATCTATTATGCCCAGCCTCTGCTGCCTCTGATTGGCGCCGACCTTCACCTGAGTATCGAAGGAATGGGCCTGGTCCCGACCCTCACCCAGGCGGGATATGCCTTAGGGATCCTGTTCCTGCTGCCACTCGGCGATCGCCACGACCGCAGAACGTTAATCCTGATAAAGAGCGCGGCCCTGGCGCTGTTCCTGCTGGGCTGTAGCCTGACCGGACAGATCCACTCCCTGCTGCTGGCAAGCCTGCTCATCGGCATGGCCGCCACCATGGCGCAGGATATTGTCCCGGCTGCGGCGATCCTTGCGCCGGAAGGCAAACAGGGGAAAACCGTGGGTACGGTGATGACCGGTCTGCTGCTGGGCATTTTGCTCTCCCGAACCGTCAGCGGCGTGGTGGGCGAAGCATTTGGCTGGCGCGTGATGTATCAGCTGGCTGCGGGAAGTATTGCGTTTATCGGCGTGGTAATGTGGGCCGTACTCCCTCGTTTCGCCGTTCACTCCACGCTGAGCTATCCCGCTCTGCTGCGCTCGATGGAACATCTGTGGCGTCGCTATCCCGCTCTGCGCCGTGCCGCGCTGGCCCAGGGTTTTCTGTCGATAGCCTTTAGCGCCTTCTGGTCTACGCTTGCGGTCATGCTGCTGGAACGCTATCACCTCGGGAGTGCCGTCGCCGGTGGTTTTGGTATCGCAGGTGCAGCCGGTGCGTTGGCAGCCCCGCTGGCGGGCGGCCTGGCGGATAAACTGGGTGCCGGGAAAGTCACGCAGCTTGGTGCCGTCCTTGTGACCGTCTCGTTTGCCCTGATGTTCCTGATGCCCGCCCTGGGAGTTCACGGACAGCTGATTCTGATTGCCGTCTCTGCTATCGGGTTCGATCTGGGCCTGCAGTCCAGCCTGGTCGCGCACCAGAATCTGGTTTACAGCCTTGAGCCACAGGCGCGGGGTCGTCTGAACGCCCTGCTCTTTACCGTGATCTTTATCGGCATGGCTTTGGGTTCCGCGTTAGGCAGCAATATTTACACGCTGGCTGGCTGGACGGGCGTGGTTGCGCTGGCAACGGTCTGCGGCATCATTGCGCTGGCAATCCGTATGATTGAAAGCGCGCGGGTCGCCTCGGCACCAGCAGAAATGGCATAAAAAAAATGCCCAATCCAGACGGATTGGGCAGTAAAACATGCCCAGTTTCAAGACATGTTCCAAGAGGTCAAGATGTTATTTGTTCAGCTGGAACAGAGACATGCCCTGCATATCGCTAAACGCTTTATAAGAGGCCTGCAGGGCCGCCTGCTGCATGGTGTAAGAGGAGATCGCTTCGTTCCAGTCGACATCAACCAGGTCGCTCATCTGCTTGGTCTGACCCAGCGCGCGGTCATCGCCCAGCGTATCGAGTTTTTCCAGCTCGTTCATCTTCGTTCCCACATCCGCAACAACCGTCAGGACATTGTTCTGAGAGTTTTTGATGCCGATTTGCGCGTTGGAAATCACCTGGCTTTGCGCGGCGGCGGCGGCCGGATCGTTCTCAATCGGCGTTTTCAGCGACGCAATGGCAGAGTCCAGGATTTTAAACATGTTGGTGTCGCCATAGCCCCCGCCCGGCAGCTCTTGCGCATTACTGGTAATGCTCTCTAAGATCTGCTGGCCGGTATGGCTGATTGCCATGTTTCGCGCCGTATCAACCTGCTGCGTAATCGCCTCAGTACCACCATTGTAGGTGCCGGTTGCGGCATCAAACGGCGCGGTCTCGGTTTTGTATCCCGCAAAGATAAAACGACCGTTGCCGTCCGTGGTGTTAGCCAGGTTCATCAGCTGGTCGCGGATCCCCTGGATATCGGTCGCCAGAGAGAGACGGTCGTCATCGCTTAACGTGCCGTTAGACGCATAGACCAGCTTCTCACGCACGCTTGATAACGCAGTATTCACCTGGGCCAGCACGTTATCTTCCAGCGAGACCTTCTGCGTTGCAAAGGTACGCGCTAACGCAAACTGGCTGTTTTGTGACTGAGATTGTGACAGCACAATGGACTGCGAAGCCGCGATAGGATCGTCCGACGGACGGTTGACGCGCTTACCGGTCGACATTTGCTCACCGTAGCTCAGCCATTTGCTCTGGGAATCGGTGATCCCACGCATGTTCTGCTCGTACATCATCTGGGTGCTAATACGCATTTTTCACCTCAGCCTTAACGAATGTTGATAATTGCATCAAAGAGCGTACTGGCAGTCTGAAGCACCTGCGCGTTGGCGAGGTAGTACTGCTGATACCGCTGCAGGTTGCCATACTCTTCGTCGAGGTTGACCCCGGAGATGCTCTGCTGCTGCTTGGTTAACTGCGTTTCCACGTTGGCTTTTGTCTGACTGCTCACCTTCAGTGAGGCAGTGGTGCTCCCGACGGTGCTGACGAGCGAGGCGTACGCATCGTTGAAAGTTTTGTTTCCGCCAACCACTTTGCTGTTTTGCAGATCGAGCATTTTCTGCCCGTTGCGGTTGTCACTTTCGCCGCCGTCCTGTGCCGCAGCCATGGCCAGTTTGGACTCGTCGCTGATGGACAATTTCATATTCATGATGACATCGGACACGGGCTTCACGGTAAAGCTGTCTTTAGTATTTGCCGAACCGCTGACGTTCACGTTGAGGCCATCAAACGACAGATTACCGCTGGCATCCGGGCTCATTGTAAAGCTGGTCTTGTCCGAGGCACGGGTGATGGTCCAGTCGGTGCCGTTAAACTGCAGCGTATAGTCCGTTGCCTGTACTTTGGTACTGTCCGCAACGGTGGCAGTGACCGCCGCCGTGCCGCTATTCTTGCTGTTGGAAAGCACGGCCGGAGAACCAAAGTCGAACAGCTTACCGCCCGCATCGCCATTGGCATCAAAGCCGGCCTCATGCTGTTTGTTCATCGCATCAGCAAAGGCCAGCGCCATCTGGTTCAGGGTGTTACGGGCCTTATCCAGATCTTCAGCACGGAAGGTCAGCAAACCGCCTAGCGAACCGGTCGTGATCATCTTTTCCGGGATCTCGACATTACCCACCACGTCATCAACGTAGGCGATAGTGGTACGGGACGGATCGGCGCTGGACTTCACGGCCGCCAGCTGGTTAGCTTTGCTGCCCTGCACAAGGCTGTAACCGTTGCCGAAAGAGATGTTATACGTGCCGCTATCCTGCACAGAGACTTCCACGCCCACGATTTTGTTCAGCTCAGTGACGAGCTGATCGCGCTGGTCGAGCAAATCATTCGGGGATGCGCCCGCGCCAACGCCGGTCAGACGGGAGATCTGATCGTTCAGGTTGGCAATCTGTTTGGCGTAGTTGTTGATCTGCGACACGCTGGTTGAAATCGCGGTATTCACCTGCGAATCCTGGTCGCGAAGATACTGATCGTTAGTTTTAAACTGGTTAACCAGACCATCCGCTTTTCCCAGCACTGTCTGGCGCGCGGCCGGATCTTCCGCGTTGCTCACCAGCGTTTGCAGGCTCTTAAAGAAATCCTGCAGGGTGGTGGAAAGCGAGTTGGTGGTATCGGAGAGCACATCGTCAATTTTTGACATCTGCTGATAGCGCGTGGTCAGGCCGCTGCTCTGGGTCTGCGCGGCGCGCAGCTGGTTGGTGATGAAAGCGTCATATTCACGCTGGACACCGGAGACATACACCCCGTTACCCACCCAGCCACCGCCGGTCAGCGTGCTGTTAGATGCACCCAGCACCGTCGTCTGGCGGGTGTAACCTGCCACGTTATAGCTTGAAATATTATTACTGACGGTATTGAGTGCCGACTGCGCGGCACTGAGGCCACTCATGGCGCTGTTAATCAAACTGGACATGGGGGTTCCTTTTATACGTTCAGACACGAGTCCTGATGAAGGTTATCGGCAACCTCCACCGGGACTTGAGAACTTTCAGAACAGATTTTCGATATCTGTGCTATAGGCTTTGCTGACCTTCTCGCCCATCGATTTCAGCTGCTGGATCATGCTGGTGAGCTTGCGCGCGTAGTTCGGGTCGGTTGCGTAGCCCGCGTTTTGCAGGGCCTGAGCGCCCTGCTCCGCCGTTGCCGCCTGCGTAACGGCGGTATAACGCGGATTTCGGCTCAGCAGGCCTACATAGTCAGACAACGCTTCCAGATACGAGCTGTAAACGCGGAATTTGGCTTTCACCTTCACCGCCGCGCCGTTCTCGTATTCCGTAGTCGTGATCTCGGTGGTCGGCCCCTTCCAGCTGGAGGTGGCCTTCACGCCGAAGATGTTGAAGCTCGGGTCGCCGTTTTCCTTGCGGATCTGGCGCTGGCCCCAGCCCGACTCCAGCGCGGCCTGGGCCAGAATCAGGTGGTGAGGCACGCCGCTCTGTTCACTGGCAAGCCGTGCCGGAAGAGAAAGCTGCGCCAGGAAGTCTTTGCTGTCACCGGAGAGCGCCTCGTCGCCGCTGCCCGTTGCCTTCGGTATCGCTTTACGCACCATCTGCGTCAGCGCCTGGTTCTGATAACTGGTCACCGTTTCGAGGTCGAACTTCATCGGCACCTGCGGCGGCTGCTCTTCTGGCTGAACACCCTGTGCGGCGGCGGTCTGTTTGACAATCATGTCAGCCAGACCGAGGCCTTTACCGGCGGTCATCTGCTGCGCAATCTGCTGGTCATACATGCTGGTATAAAGACGCGTTGAATCGCTGCTGAACATCCCGTCTTTCGGCAGGGTTTCGCGCATGCTCTTCAGCATCATCTGTACAAACATCCCTTCCACCTGGCGGGCAACCGGGCGGATATTCGCCGCCGGGTCTTTACCTGCTTTGGCTTTCAGTTCGTTGAGCGACTGGGCGTCCCAGGCGGCACTGGTCAACAGTTTGCTATCGGTCAACATTAGATGATTTCCAGTTTGGCGCGCAGGCAGCCCGCGCTTTGCATCGATTGCAGAATGGACATCAGATCCATCGGCGTCGCGCCCAGGGCGTTCAGGGCACGTACCACGCTGTTCAGGTTGGCGCTGGAGCGCACGCTCTGCAGGGAACCGCCGCTCTGGCGTAAATCAATCTGCGTTTGCGGCGTCACTACCGTCTGGCCGCCACCAAATGGTGTATCCGGCTGGCTGACGTTGGCGGAACGGTTAACCGTCACCGACAGGTTACCCTGCGCCACGGCACAGCTATCCAGCGACACTTCCCGGTTCATCACCACGGAGCCCGTACGGGAGTTGATGATCACTTTGGCATCCTGCACCGGCACGTTCACTTCCAGATTCTGGATATCCGCCAGCATGCGCACCTGGTTGCTGCTGCCGGTGGAGGTGCGGATCTGCACGGTACGCGCATCCAGTGCCGTGGCATTGCCATAGCTGCGGTTGATGGTGTCGGCAATCTGCTGCGCCATCGTGAAGTCTTCATTATTCAGCTGCAGGTTGATGGTGTTGCCCGCGCCAAACTGGGTCGGCAGTTCACGCTCGATGATCGCACCGTTGGTGATGCGCCCGCCGTTCAGCTGGTTCACCTGGACGCTGCTTCCGCCAGCGGATGCGCCTGCCCCGCCGACCAGGATGTTCCCCTGCGCCAGCGCGTAGACCTGGCTGTCGACGCCTTTCAGCGGGGTCATCAGCAGCGTACCGCCGCGCAGGCTTTTGGCGTTACCCATTGAGGAGACCACCACGTCAATGGTCTGCCCCTGGCGCGCAAACGCCGGGTAGGAGGCAGTGACCATAACCGCGGCCACGTTTTTCAGCTGCATGTTGGTTCCCGCCGGCACGGTAATGCCGAGCTGGGAAAGCATGTTGTTTAAGCTTTGGGTGGTAAACGGCGTCTGGGTGGTCTGGTCACCGGTACCGTCCAGCCCCACCACCAGGCCATAGCCAATCAGCGAGTTCCCGCGGACGCCCTGAACGCTGGTGAGATCGCGAATGCGGTCGGCCTGGGCAAACGTTGCGACAAGAACCAGCGCCGCGGCGAAGATCGATTTAAACATGGGTCACCTCGCTTACATCGGCGATAAATTAAGGAAGAAGCGCTGCAGCCAACCCATATTCTGCGCTTCATTAATGTAGCCGTTACCGACGTACTCAATGCGCGCATCCGCCACCTGGGTGGACGGAACGGTGTTGGTGCCGCTGATGGTGCGTGGATTCACCACGCCCGAGAAGCGAATGAATTCAGTGCCCTGGTTAATGGCGATCTGTTTTTCACCCACGACGTGTAAATTGCCGTTAACCAGCACCTGGTCAACCGTGACCGTCAGCGTACCGCTGAAGGTGTTGCTGGCGTTCGCGCCACCTTTACCGTTAAAGGTGTTGCCGCCGGAGGCCTCAACATCCGCACGGGCATTGCCGAACAGGCCCTGCAGATAGCGTGGAACGGTGTCAAAGCCAAAATTGGTTTTGCCATCGCGGCTGGCGTTCGCCGACGAGCTCTTGCTCGCGCTGACGTTTTCCTGCAGCACAATGGTCAATGTATCGCCGACATTACGCGGGCGGCGATCTTCAAACAGCGGCTGATAGCCGTAGTTAATCGGCTGCGCGGTCTGGAAAATGGAGCCGTTTACAACTGGCGCAGGGCCAGGAACGGGTTGGGCAGTCGTCGCACCCTGGACCAATGGTTTAGACGGGATCAAAGCGCACCCGCTGAGGGTGACGGCCAGAACAGTCAGTATCGGATAACGAAACGCCGCGTTTTTTTGCATTGCCTTCATCTTCGAAAACAGGGAGCCGGTGCGGGGTTTACCGCACCGGACTACACCTTAGAGTTGCGTCAGTTTCTGCAGCATCTGATCGGTCGTCGAGACTGCTTTACTGTTAATTTCATACGCGCGCTGGACCTGGATCATATTCACCAGCTCTTCCGCCACGTTCACGTTGGAGGTTTCAACATACCCCTGATACAGCAGACCGGCACCGTTCAGGCCTGGCGTACTTTCATTTGGCGTACCGGAGGATTGCGTTTCGGTGTAGAGGTTCTCACCAATGCTTTCCAGACCGGTATCGTTCATGAAGGTGGTCAGGTTGAGCTGGCCGACCTGGACCGGCGCGGCCTGCCCCTGCTGGGTCACGCTCACGATGCCGTCGCGGCCGATGGTAATGCTCAGGGCGTTCGCCGGAATGGTGATCGCAGGCTGAACCTGGAAACCGCCCGCCGTCACCAGCTGACCGTTCTGATCGACCTGGAAGGAACCGTCACGGGTGTAGGCAGAGGTCCCGTCAGGCAACTGCACCTGGAAGAAGCCCTGGCCTTTGATCGCCACGTCTTTGCTGTTGTTGGTCTGAGACAGGTTGCCCTGGCTGTGCAGACGCTCGGTCGCCACCGGGCGAACGCCGGTACCGATCTGCAGGCCTGACGGCAGCGTCGTCTGTTCAGAAGACTGCGCGCCCGGCTGGCGGATGGTTTGATAAAGCAAATCTTCGAAAACGGCGCGCTGACGCTTGAAACCATTGGTGCTCACGTTTGCCAGGTTGTTGGCAATCACATCCATGTTGGTTTGCTGCGCGTCCAGGCCAGTTTTCGCGATCCATAAAGAACTGATCATAAAGAGTCCTGTTAACTCATCGACAGAAGTTGGTTAGCCTTGCCCGCGTTTTCGTCCACGCTGCTGATAATTTTCATCTGCATTTCAAAACGACGGGCGCTGGCGATCATGTCGCTCATAGCGGCTACCGGCTTAACGTTGCTGCCTTCCAGAACGCCGGACATCACGCGGATGCTCGGATCGGCCTGTAAAGTGGCACCACGGGTAGCCTGAGCTGCCTGGGTCAGACGGAACATGCCGTCGTCGCCGCGCTGCACCTCTTTGCCTTCCGCTTTGACCAGCTTCAGACGCCCGACGGGGGCAACGGTGTTGGCCGGATCGCCCGGGTTCAGCGCCGAGATGGTGCCGTCCGCGGCGATGGTCAGCTCAGAGCCTTCCGGCACGGTCAGCGGGCCCGCTTCACCCATCACCGGATGCCCCTGAATCGTCAGCTGGCCGGTCGCGCTGACCTGGATATTCCCGTTACGGGTATAGCCTTCGCCACCGTCCGCCGTTTGCACCGCCAGCCAGCCGTCCTGCTGCAGAGCAACGTCCAGCGGGCGTGAGGTGTAATCCATCTGCCCTGGCGTCATGTCTGCGCCCGGGGTGGATGCCGCCACCAGCGTACGGGTCGGCAGGGAGAGCCCTTCCACCGGCACCGCGCGCAGCGCATTCAGCTGCGCGCGAAAGCCCGGCGTAGAGGCGTTTGCCAGATTGCTGGCGGTAACGGCCTGCTGGGTGAGCGTCTGACTTGCCGCGCCCATCGCGGTATATATTGCGTGATCCATTGCGCTTTCCTGTTAGCCGCTTAACGCAGGTTAACCAGCGTGTTGAGGATCTGATCCTGGGTCTTGATGGTCTGCGCGTTCGACTGATAGTTACGCTGCGCGACAATCATGTTCACCAGTTCTTTACTCAGGTCCACGTTAGAGGCTTCCAGCGCGCCGTTGGTCAGCGTGCCGAAGTTACCGGAGCCCGCGGTGCCCAGCAGCGCCACGCCGGAGGACTGGGTAGCCGACCAGACGTTATCGCCTTCAGATTTCAGACCTTCGTTGTTGGCGAAGTTTGCCAGCACGATCTGGCCCAGCACCTGAGTCTGCTCGTTGGAGTAGTTCCCGACGACGGTGCCGTCATCGTTAATCTGATAGCTCACCAGGTCGCCCGGCTTGAAGCCGTTCTGGTTGGTCGCCACGATATTGTTCGCACCGGTGTTCTGCTGCATGGAGTTAGCAAAACTCATCGCGAAGGTCGCCGGGTCCGCACCTGGGATAGTCGCGGTAGTGATGTTGATGTTTCCACCCCCGATCAACGTACCGTTATTATCGAAGGTCAAGGTCGTGGCCACTGCCGCCGGGCTGCCTGCCACGCTGCCGTCCTGGGCATACACTTTCCAGGAGTTGGCCGGGGTCGCATCTTTGACGTAAAACAGGTTCATGTTGTGCGCATTACCCTGGCTATCAAAGACGGTTACCGTACCTTTTTTGTTGTAGGTGTCCGGGTTGGCCGGATCGAAGGCGGCGGTTGGTGCGGCATCGGTGGAGTTGAGGTTAATCTGCTGGGAAGCCGTGGTGGTGGACTTCGCGGCCATCAGCGTGGTCGGGATATTAATCGCCTGTGGATTCGCACCGGTCTGAACCGTTGATGGCGTTCCGGCAACCGGATATCCCGTTAATTGCATCCCCTGCATGTTCACCAGGTTACGGTTTTCGTCCAGCTTGAACTGGCCGTTACGGCTGTAGAACACCGAGCCGTTTGCATCGACCATACGGAAGAAACCGTTCTGGCTGATGGCAACGTCCAGGCCACGACCGGTGTTGGTGGTGGTACCGTCGGTAAAGTCCTGAGTGATGCCCGCAACTTTTACGCCCAGACCCACTTTGGAACCGGCAAACATATCTGCAAAAGACGCAGAACCGGATTTGAAACCATAGGTCGCGGAGTTGGCGATGTTGTTGCCAATGACGTCCAGGTTGGTGGCCGCAGCATTCAGGCCGCTGACCGCTTGAGAAAAGGCCATGACTTACTCCTGATAAGTGTTAAGGCTTAGATAATCTGCCGAACTTCGTCGAGTGTGGTGGTACCGGAAGTACCCAAATCCAGTTTGTTGCCGTCGCCCCCTTTAATCACGCCCTGAACCAGCGCGAACTGCAGCGGCTGCGCCACCAGCTGGGTCGTCCCGTTGCTGGCGCTAATCGCGACTTTGTAGGAGCCATTTGGTGCTTTCGTGCCGTCGGTCAGGCTGCCGTCCCAGGTAAAGGTGTGAACGCCCGCTTTCAGCTCGCCGATGTCGATGGTGCGAACCACGGCGCCGGTTGAGTCGGTGATCGTCGCCGTCACTTTGTCAGCCGCCTGCTGCAATTCAACGCCGAACGGCGTAGTGGTGGTGGTCGATGTACCGTCGGTGGTGCTGGTGCCCGCCAGGATCGTGGTCCCCGGGATCATCACACCGTGACCAATCAGGCTTGCCGCCTGCAGGGACTGAGCGCTGTTAATCTGACCGGAGACGGAACCGAGGGTGGTGTTCAGTTTCTCAATGCCGCTCACGGTACTGATCTGCGCAAGCTGCGTGGTCAGTTCGTTGTTCTGCATTGGGTTAGTCGGATCCTGGTTCTTAAGCTGCGCCACCAGCAGCGTCAGAAAACTGCTCTGCAAATCGGAGGCATTGCTTCCCGTCAGGGAGCTGGAGCTTGTCGAACTTTTGGTGTTGTTAACACCCGTGTTCGTCGGATCATTCACATTTACGGCGATGGACATGCATGTCTCCTTTACTGGCCGAGAGTGAGTGTTTTGAGCATCATGCTCTTCACGGTATTAAGCACTTCGACGTTCGCCTGGTAGCTACGGGACGCCGACATGGAGTTCACCATCTCACCCACCACATCCACGTTTGGCATCTTCACGTATCCGTTAGCGTCCGCGAGCGGGTTACCTGGCTCATACACCAGCTTGTCCGGCGCCTGGCTCTCAACCACGTCAGACACCTTCACGCCGCCCGTCGCCGCGCCTGGCGCAGCGTCGACCTGAAACACAACCTGTTTGGCACGATAAGGCTGTCCGTCAGGTCCGGTCACGCTGTCGGCGTTCGCCAGGTTACTGGCGGCCACGTTCAGACGTTTGGACTGGGCGGTTAACGCCGAGCCGGCGATATCAAAAATATTCAGCAAGGCCATTTATCAGTTGCCCCCCTGCAGGACGTTCATCATGCCTTTGATTTGTCCGCCGAGTACGGTCAGGCCCGTCTGGTATTTCAGGCTGTTATCGGCAAACTGCGTACGCTCCCGGTCCATATCCACGGTGTTACCGTCGAGTGAAGGCTGGTCAGGGATGCGATAAAGTAAATCGGTCGCTGGCGCGGTCATCGCCTGAGCGGGAATATGGCGAGAGGATGTCATGGCGAGTGCAACACCGGTTCCTTCGGCACGTCCACGCTCCATCACCTTTTTGAGCTCACTGGAAAAATCAATATCGCGCGCCTGATACCCGGGCGTATCGGCGTTAGCGATGTTGGCGGCTAAAATCTCCTGCCGCTGGGCGCGTAAATTGAGCGCTTCCTGCTGAAAACGTAACGCGGCGTCGAGTTTATCGAGCATGTCTCCTCCGCTGATGGCAAAATTTCAGTTCACAGCTTAAATCTCACCCGGTCTCCCCTATCGACGGAATAAGCACAAAATGCGTCGCTATTTATTCCGTTGATGCAAAACCACTGCAGGTAGAATTCATCCAACTCTGGAAACGGTGGAACTTGCGATGCAAACGTTAAAACGTGGCCTGATGGCAACTTTCTTGCTGTTTAGCCCTCTGGTGAATGCCGGGGATTTACAGGATGCGCTGACGAATTTTTTTGCCCAGAAGCTGGCGGGCTTTAGCGATGACGTTAACGTGACCATCCGCACGCCGCCGAATCTGTATCCGACCTGCGAGCAACCGTCATTCAGCGTGACGGGGACCACGAAGCTGTGGGGCAATGTGAACGTCCTGGCACGCTGCGCCAACGAAAAACGCTATTTACAGGTTGCAGTTCAGGCGACGGGCAATTATGTTGTCGCCGCCGTACCCATTGTGCGTGGCAGCGCGCTGCAGGCAAACAGCGTGACGTTAAAGCGCGGGCGTCTGGATCAGCTCCCGCCGCGGACAATGCTGGACATTAACCAGGCACAGGACGCCGTCAGCCTGCGCGATGTCGCGCCGGGCCAGCCGATTCAGCTCTCCATGCTGCGCCAGGCGTGGCGTGTCAAAGCGGGACAGCAGGTGATGGTCGTTGCCAACGGAGACGGCTTTAGCATCAACAGTGAAGGGAAAGCGTTAAACAATGCCGCGGTAGCGCAAAACGCCCGCGTCAGAATGTCCTCAGGCCAGGTGGTGAGCGGAACCGTCGATTCTGATGGGAATATTCTGATTAACCTATAATCTTTTTAAAGATTTCGCGGCGCGTGCCGATAAATATTCCACTAATGATGATGTCAGGCGCAAACGCCGCGAACCCTCGATGAGGACAACACTATGAGCATTGATCGTACATCAGCCCTGAAGCCGGTAAGCGCTGTACAGCCTCGCGAAACGAACGACGCTACCCCTCAGAAAACGCGTCTGGAAAAACCGTCAACGTCTAACAGCACCAGCGTGACCCTGAGCGATGCCCAGGCAAAACTGATGCAGCCAGGCAGCAACGATATCAATATGGAACGTGTTGAAGCGCTGAAAACGGCCATTCGCAACGGTGAGCTGAAAATGGACACCAGCAAAATCGCTGATGCCCTGATTCAGGAAGCACAGAGTTTCTTACAGAGTAACTAACCGTATGAGTCGACTGTCAGAAATACTGGATCAAATGACGGTTGTCCTGAACGACCTGAAAACGGTAATGGATGCTGAACAACAGCATCTCTCTTCCGGTCACATTAACGGCAGCGCGCTGCAGCGTATTACTGAAGATAAGAGTTCGCTGCTGGCCACGCTGGATTATCTGGAGCAGCAGCGCCGCGCCGAGCAGGACTCGAAGCGCAGCGCCAATGACGATATTGCCGAGCGCTGGCAGACCATTACCGAAAAAACCCAGCATCTGCGCGATCTCAACCAGCATAACGGCTGGCTGCTTGAAGGCCAGATAGAGCGTAATCAGCAGGCGCTTGAGGTGCTGAAGCCGCATAAAGAAACCGGACTGTACGGCGCGGATGGTCAGACGGCGACGGCACGTATTGCGGGTGTAAAAAAGATTTCGATTTGACGCGTAAGCGACAAATCATGCAATGGGGAGCACCCTGAGGTGAACTCCCCTTTTGGCGTTTATGCCGTCCGGCGGGTAAACTCTTTCACTTTGAAGCCCAGCACGGCGAGCGTGGCAAAATACGCTACCACCCCAACGCCCACCACGGCCATCAGCCGCATCAGACGATAAGGCATCGTACCCAGAGACCACTCCGGCATGACGTACATCATCCCGAAGAGTGCCGCAGACATCACCAGCACCGCCACGACCAAACGCACGAGGAAACTTGCCCACCCCGGCTGCGGCGTAAAGATATCCTGCTTGCGCAGCTGCCAGTAAAGCAGCCCGGCATTCAGACAGGCCGCCAGACCAATAGAAAGCGACAAGCCGGCATGCTTCAGCGGGCCGATAAATGCCAGGTTCATCAGCTGCGTCATAATCAGCGTCACAATGGCAATTTTCACCGGCGTTTTAATGTCTTGACGCGAATAGAACCCCGGCGCCAGCACTTTGACGACAATCAGCCCCATCAATCCCACCGAGTAAGCGACCAGCGCGCGCTGAGTCATCGCGGCGTCAAACGCGGTGAATTTCCCGTACTGGAACAGCGACACCGTCAGCGGCTTGGCGAGGATCCCCAGCGCTACCGCGCTTGGCAGGGCCAGCAGGAAGCAGAGACGCAGGCCCCAGTCCATCAGGCGGCAGTATTCGTCATGGTTGCCGCTGGCAAAGCTTTTCGACAGCGACGGCAGCAGGATGGTCCCCAGCGCCACGCCCAGCACGCCGGACGGGAACTCCATCAGGCGGTCAGCGTAGTACATCCACGAGACGGAACCCGACACCAGGAAAGAGGCAAAAATGGTGTTGATAATCAGCGAGATCTGGCTGACGGAGACGCCAAGAATGGCGGGCCCCATCTGCTTGATAACGCGCATCGCCCCGGCATCTTTCAGGTTGATGCGCGGCAGCACCAGCATGCCGATTTTCTTCAGATGCGGCAGCTGATACGCCAGCTGCAGCACGCCGCCCACGGTGACCGCCCAGGCCAGGGCCAGCACCGGCGGATTGAAGTGCGGCGCGGCGAACAGCGCAAAACCGATCATGCTGACGTTGAGAAACGTCGGCGCAAACGCCGGAACGGAGAAGCGGTTCCAGGTGTTCAGGATCGCCCCCACCAGCGAGGCCAGCGAGATCAGCAGAATATAGGGGAAGGTAATGCGCAGAAGCTGCGAGGTCAGGGCAAATTTATCCGCCGTGTCGGCAAAGCCGGGCGCGGTCACCATAATGACCCAGGGCGCGGCCAGCATACCGACTACCGTCACCACGGCCAGCGCCAGCGTCAGCAACCCGGAGACATAAGAGACAAACACGCGCGTCGCGTCTTCACCCTGCTTGCTTTTATATTCCGCCAGAATAGGCACAAACGCCTGGGAGAACGCCCCTTCAGCAAAAATGCGACGCAACAGGTTCGGCAGCTTGAACGCCACGAAAAAGGCGTCCGTTGCCATCCCTGCACCAAAGACCCTTGCCACAATGGCATCGCGCGCAAAACCGAGAACGCGAGAGAACATGGTCATCGAGCTGACGGCCGCCAGCGATTTTAATAAGTTCATTAACGTGAATTTCCAGAACCATACGGATTTATAGACCGGGAAAGCACAAGCGCCACCCGGCAAAGCCAACAAGCGGCGCTTAGTCTAACCCGATTTCAACGAATTACTATCCGCAGATGTTACAGCGAGTTATTCACTCATGGCCTCGCGCCAGAGCCGTTCCACAATGCGCTGAGCCAGAATGGCCTGCTCGCCGGACGTTTCAGGAACCGTCTGATTTTGCACGCAGGTGATAAAGTGGCGGGCACATCCTGCGAAACCTCGTTGCTCCAGAGTGCTTTGCCAGCCGGGGACCGGCTGCATCACCACGCCGCCGCCCTTCTCTTCCCGCCATTCACGCATGTCGGTAACGTCGTACAGTGCGCCGTCGGTTACCGCCTGCACGGATTCCCGCTGGCTGCCCGCGCGGCGGTGCATGCTGGTGGTGACCTGAAGATGCTCAACGGCAAAATGGTGTTCCGCATAGACCATCTGCCCCTGTTCGTTGGTGACAAGAGTGCCGCTTTTCAGCAGCGCTTCGCCGTTAGCCAGCCACAGCGCGGTGTCCACCACGTGGAGGTAGTCATCGAGAAGGGTAAAGCGCAGATCGTTTGGTCCCACGCTGTCGGTGCGGTGCTTATCCATGCGCAGCGAGGCCATATTGCCGGACTGCGCCTTCAGCTGCTGGTAAAGCGGCGCGAAGCGGCGGTTGAAACCGACCATCAGCGTCAGTTTTTTACGTGCCGCCAGCTCAATCAGCCGTTCGGCGTCCTGAACATTTTCCGCCAGCGGTTTATCCACGCAGACGTGAACCCCCGCATTGAGCAACTCGCTCACCACCTGATAGTGGGTTGCCGTTGAGGTATGCACAAAGACCGCATCGCACTCGTGGGCCAGATCCTGGAGCGATGCCGCATACGGGATACGCCAGGTTTCACAGATACGTTCTGCCTTTTCTCGGGTGGGTGACCATGCCCCTTGCAGCGTCCAGTCAGACGCAGCGCCCAATACGGGCAGCCAGGCTTTCTGCGCAATACCGCCCAGCCCCACCACGCCAATGCGTAATTTTTTCACCGTTAGTCTCCCAAATGTGCCAGCAGTGCATCCAGACGCTGTTTCAGCCCGGCCACCTCGTCTTCCAGCGCCTCTACGCGCCCGGCAAGGTCGTCACGGGTTGCAGGGCTCGATTCCGTCGCCGCGCTTGCGGCGTCAACGTCGCCGCTGAAGAGATGCATGTAGCGGCTCTCACGTTTACCCGGCTCGCGCGCCAGTCGCACCACGAAAGGGCCATCCTCACGCGCGGCCAGCCCTTCCAGGGTCTGCTCGACTTCCTGCATGTCGCTGAACTCATGCATTCGGGATGCGCGCGTTCGCAGTTCCCCCGGCGTTTGCGCCCCGCGCAGCAGCAGCGTGGTAATAACCGCCACTTCCGCGCTGTTTAGCTTCAGATCGCCAAATTCGGAATTACAGAAGCGCTGCTCGTATTTGGTCACGCGGTTGCCGAAGCCGCTGACGGTGCGCAGATAGTGGCGCTTCACCAGCGCATCCAACACGTCCTGAACCTCATGCTCGCTGAGATTCATCACCGGCTCGCGGTTGGTCTTCTGGTTGCAGGCCATGGTCACGGCGTTAACAGAGAGCGGATACTGCTCCGGCGTGGTGACCTGTTTTTCGAGTAAGCACCCAATCACGCGCGCTTCCGTACCGTTTAGCTGATACTTCATCTTTTCTCCTTAACGACCTGCGGTCCAGTCACGGGTGGTTAATGCCGTCAGAACGTGGTCGCGCCACTCTCCGTCTATCAGCAGATAGTCTTTGGCATAACCCTCTTTCTCAAACCCTAAACGCGCCAGCAAATTCCCGCTGCGCTGATTATGCGGCATGTAGTTCGCCATAATGCGATGGATATGCTGCGTGCGTTGCATATAGCGGATGGCTACCGTTAACGCCTCGTACATCAGCCCCTGCCCCTGCCATTTCTGGCCGATGGAATAGCCAAGGTAGCAGGCGTGAAACGATCCCCGCACCACGTTTGAAAAATTGGCGATCCCGATAATCTCTTTCTCTTCTGGATCCAGCAGCGCGAAATAAAACGCGCTGCCCTGCTTATGAAATTCAGCGATCATGCTGAGGCGTGCCTGCCAGCCGGAGGGGTAACAATGGCTCTCATCCCGAACGGGTTCCCAGGGTTTTAAAAACTGGCGATTCTCGGCGTAATAATCCGCCAGACGCCAGGCATCACGCTCATGCACAAGACGAACGACCAGCCTGTCCGTTGTCAGACGCACTTTTGGCACATTACTGCGATAGCCAAACATCAATACCACTCCTTCCCGTCACTTCAGCTTACCCATTAGCTTTACTATACCTGCGCCCGTGCCGTCTGTGAAAACAGTGACATACCATTTTGACCTCTTTTCACATTTTTCGATGAGAACTCTCTATCAAAGCACCGTTTTGATAAAAAAATATTGTCGCGCCCGGGGGTGGGAAAAAACGCGGCGACACCGCAGAATGTTAGCGTGCTCACCTTCTTATTTTCCCTGGAGGGAAAATGTCCCGCGTATCACAGGCCAGGAGCCTGGGTAAATATTTCCTGCTCGTCGATAACATGCTGGTCGTGCTCGGCTTTTTTGTCGTGTTCCCCCTCATCTCGATCCGCTTTGTTGATCAAATGGGCTGGGCGGCATTAATGGTTGGGATTGCCCTGGGGTTACGCCAGTTTGTCCAGCAGGGGCTGGGCGTCTTTGGCGGCGCGATCGCTGACCGCTTTGGCGCTAAACCGATGATCGTTACCGGTATGCTGCTCCGCGCGGCAGGCTTTGCCACGATGGCGATCGCCCACGAGCCCTGGCTGCTGTGGTTCTCCTGCTTTCTCTCCGGCATCGGGGGCACCCTGTTTGACCCGCCGCGCACCGCGCTGGTGGTAAAGCTGATTCGTCCTCAGCACCGCGGCCGCTTCTTCTCCATTCTGATGATGCAGGACAGCGCCGGGGCGGTTGTTGGCGCCCTGCTGGGCAGCTGGCTGCTGCAGTACGATTTCCGTCTGGTTTGCGCGGCTGGGGCGGTGCTGTTTATTCTGTGCGCCCTGTTTAACGGCCTCTACCTTCCGGCCTGGAAGCTGTCGACGGTAAAAGCCCCGGTGCGGGAGGGGCTAGGACGCGTCCTGCGCGACAGGCGTTTTGTCACCTACGTGTTGACCCTGACCGGCTATTACATGCTCGCCGTACAGGTGATGCTGATGCTGCCAATCATGGTGAACGATATTGCGGGCACGCCTGCTGCCGTAAAATGGATGTACGCCATCGAAGCCTGCCTGTCATTAACGCTGCTTTATCCGATTGCCCGCTGGAGTGAACGGCGTTTTCGCCTGGAGCATCGCCTGATGGCCGGGCTATTTCTGATGACGCTGAGCATGATGCCGATCGGTCTGGTAAACACGCTTCAGCAGCTTTTTACGCTGATCTGCACCTTCTATATCGGCTCCATCATCGCCGAGCCCGCCCGCGAAACGCTGAGCGCCTCGCTTGCGGATGCGCGTGCGCGCGGCAGCTATATGGGCTTCAGCCGCCTGGGTCTGGCCTTTGGCGGTGCGCTGGGTTACGCCGGCGGCGGCTGGCTGTTCGATGCCGGCAAAGCGCTGAACCAGCCGGAACTCCCCTGGATGATGCTCGGCGTGGTGGGCGTCATGACGCTTCTCGCCCTGTGGTGGCAGTTTAGCCAGAAGCGCAGCGCGAGCGGCATGCTGGAGCCTGGCGCGTAGCCTTTCCCTCGGGCGGGAGCCTCTCCCGCCCCACTTCTCAGTTTTTTCTGCTGGTTTCTGCCCATTCACGCTGACATACTGGCGTAACAGGACAGAAGCGCCGATTTTTCGTTGAGGAGCACTATGAAGAAAATTGTCTTAGCCGCGGCATTCGTTGTCAGCGGTCTGCTGGTGGGCTGTAACCAGCTTACGCAATATACCGTCAGTGAGCAGGAAATTAATCAGGCGCTGGAAAAACATAACAATTTCTCTAAAGACATTGGCGTGCCGGGGCTGGCCGATGCCCACATCGTTCTCACCAATCTCACCAGCCAGATTGGTCGCGAAGAGCCGAATAAAGTCACTCTCGCAGGCGATGCCGCGCTTGATATGACGTCCCTTTTTGGCAATCAGAAAGCCAACATCAAGCTCAAGCTGAAGGCGCTCCCCGTTTTCAACAAAGAGAAAGGGGCGATATTCCTGCAGGAGATGGAAGTGGTCGATGCGCAGGTTTCGCCGGACAAAATGGCGCCGGTACTGCAAAACCTGATGCCCTATCTGAACCAGTCGCTGCGAAACTACTTTAACCAGCAGCCGGCGTACGTCTTAAGCGAAGACAACAGCAAGGGTGAAGCCCTCGCGAAGAAATACGCAAAAGGGATAGAGGTGAAACCCGGAGAGATCGTTATACCTTTCACCGATTAACCTGAAGGGCGCTGCGGCGCCCTTTTTTTTACGGAAAAGTGTGCAAACGAAAACGTTTCCGCTTATGATTTGTGTCCGGCAAAAACAGCCATCCTTATGACTGATTCCTGACAAGCCGGAGCTTCCATGACTGCACAACCCCAGGTTCTTAAAATCCGCCGCCCAGACGACTGGCATATCCATCTGCGCGATGGCGATATGCTGAAAACCGTCGTGCCCTATACCAGTGAAATTTATGGCCGCGCGATTGTCATGCCAAACCTGGTTCCGCCAGTCACCACCGTCGATGCCGCCATTGCCTACCGTCAGCGCATTCTGGATGCCGTTCCGGCGGGACATGATTTCACCCCGTTGATGACCTGCTACCTGACCGATTCACTGGATCCGAACGAAGTGGAACGCGGGTTTAACGAAGGCGTATTTACGGCGGCGAAACTCTACCCGGCGAACGCCACCACCAACTCCAGTCACGGCGTCACCAGTATTGATGCCATCATGCCGGTGCTGGAGCGCATGCAGAAACTGGGCATGCCGCTGCTGGTACACGGTGAAGTAACGCATGCGGAGATTGACATCTTTGACCGTGAAGCCCGTTTTATCGAAACCGTGATGGAGCCCCTGCGCCAGCGCCTGCCGGCGCTTAAGGTGGTCTTTGAGCATATCACCACCAAAGACGCGGCAGAGTATGTTCGCGACGGTAACGAGCTGATCGCTGCGACCATTACCCCCCAGCATCTGATGTTTAACCGTAACCATATGCTGGTGGGCGGAGTGCGCCCTCACCTGTACTGCCTGCCGATCCTCAAGCGCAACGTTCACCAGCAGGCGCTGCGCGAGCTGGTCGCCAGCGGATTCACGCGTGCGTTCCTGGGCACAGACTCCGCGCCTCACGCCCGCCATCGCAAAGAGGCAAGCTGCGGCTGCGCGGGCTGTTTCAACGCCCCAACGGCGCTTGCCAGCTACGCAACCGTATTTGAAGAGATAAACGCGCTGGAACATTTCGAAGCGTTCTGCTCCCTCAACGGCCCGCGCTTCTACGGCCTGCCGGTCAATGACACTTTTATTGAGCTGGAGCGCAAAGCGAGCCAGGTTGAGGAGTCTATCGCGCTGACGGATGACACGCTGATCCCCTTCCTGGCAGGTGAAACCGTAAGCTGGACGGTAAAACGCTAAAAAATCAACGCCCCTTGTTGTCAAACCGATAATATGCCTGTATAAATAAACAGTATATTACACAGGGGGCATTTATGCGTATTGAAGTCACCATAGCCAAAACTACCGTTCTGCCTGCCGGCGCGCTTGACGCTCTGGCAGGCGAATTATCCCGTCGTATTAACAACACCTGTCCCGACAACGCGGGCGCCGTAACGGTGCGTTACGCCGCAGCGAACAACCTCTCCGTCATGGGTGCCGCAAAAGAAGATAAAGATCGCATCAGCGAAATCCTGCAGGAGACGTGGGAAAGCGCAGACGACTGGTTCATTACCGATTAACACTGCTCCCTCATTGTGTTTTTTGCCGGGTCGCCCCGGCTTTTTTTTGCCTCTAATTTCGAAAGTTCAAATTAATTCAGCGTGTTCTTAAAAAATCGTGAACGAGATGGTGTTTTATTGTTCGAACAATCCTAAAAAGCAGAAAAATGTGTTGCTACCTGTTTATTTTTCCCTTTGGAACCCTTATTACTTGGTATACTGAAGAAGCTTTCAGAAAAACATGCATTGAACCTCAGAGCCGTTGTCTTCTAACACGCATTAAGGGGGTTATAATGGAAAAGAATAACGAAGTCATCCAGACCCATCCGCTTGTAGGCTGGGATATCAGTACCGTAGATAGCTACGATGCACTGATGCTGCGTTTGCACTACCAGACCCCAAATCAACTCAACCGTGACGAAGCGGAAGTGGGACAGACGCTGTGGCTAACAACAGACGTCGCCCGTCAGTTTATTTCTATTTTAGAGGCAGGCATTGCAAAAATAGAATCTGGCGACTATCAGGAAAATGAGTATAAACGGCACTAACCTTATGCCCACTTTTCACTCAACAGGCACCCTCGCGGTGCCTTATTTATTTCCCGCTTGTTTACGCCCGCGTTGTTAATTACTCTGCTAACAAACCGTAAGTTTACGAGATGCATATGAGATACGACTTAATCATTATTGGTAGCGGCTCCGTTGGATCGGCCGCCGGTTATTACGCAACGCAGGCAGGGCTAAACGTCCTGATGATTGACGCCCACCTGCCGCCGCATAGCGAAGGTAGCCATCATGGCGACACCCGTCTCATTCGCCATGCCTATGGCGAGGGGGAGCGCTACGTTCCGCTGGTGCTTCGCGCCCAGACGCTGTGGGACGAGCTGGCAAAACAGACTGAAGAGCGCATTTTCGAACGTACCGGCGTTATCAATCTGGGCCCGGCCCACTCTGAATTTCTCGCAGGCGTCGAACGCAGCGCGAAAGCCTACAATCTGGACGTTGAAAAGCTGGACGCGACGGGCATTAGCGCGCGTTGGCCCGAAATTACCGTCCCTGAGGATTATATTGGCCTCTTTGAAGCCAACTCCGGTGTGCTGCACTGTGAAACGGCGATCAAAACCTGGGTCGATCTTGCCGCCAAAGCGGGCTGTGCGCAGCTGTTCAATTGCCCCGTAGAGGCCATCACGCATGATGCAAACGGCGTTACGGTGAAAACCGTAGACGGGGAATATTCGGCTTCCCGCCTGCTAATTAGCGCAGGAACCTGGGTTACCCGCCTGCTCCCGGACCTGCCGATCCAGCCGGTACGCAAGGTCTTCTCCTGGTTCCAGTCGGACGGGCGTTACAGCGCGCAAAATAAATTCCCGGCGTTTACCGGCGAGTTACCCAACGGCGATCAGTTCTACGGTTTCCCTTCCGAGAAGGACGCTCTCAAGATTGGAAAACACAACGGCGGGCAGGTCATCTCCTCACCTGAGGAGCGCAAGCCGTTTGGCGCCTGCCCGCAGGACGGCTCAGAAGCCTTCTCGTTCCTGCGCAATATTCTCCCGGGCGTCGGCGGCCTGCTTTATGGCGCGGCCTGCACCTATGACAACACGCCGGATGAAGACTTTATCATTGATACGCTGCCGGGACATGACAACACCCTGCTGATTACCGGGCTGAGTGGCCACGGCTTTAAGTTCGCTTCGGTGTTGGGTGAAATCGCCGCGCAGTTTGCCCAGGGTATCACGCCACAGTTTGATCTGACGCCGTTCTCACTCTCGCGTTTTAACGGATAATCGGCCACGGGCTCCGGCGGTATCGGGGCCCGTTTTCTTCGTACTCAATTGTGGGGCGTTATGCGCAGGATAGTGGATTTCCTCATCAATAACATTCGCGAACACTTTATGCTCTATATCTTATTGTGGGCGCTGCTCGCTATCGTTGATGTTATATACATTGTGTTTTATTGAAAGTGACAATTGACGTTAACTGACGTTACTTTATGTTTATTTAAGATTTTTTCTTCTGCTAAATACGTCTTGCACGAAGCCATTGAATTAATCTCGCCGTTTCTTTTCAAAATCGCTGAAATAAATAAAATAAAAATCAATAGTCAATTATTTCAGTTGCAATATCGCGTCTTCCCGTTCATTTTTACCTTTCGGTTAATTTGAAAATGGACATTCTGATGCAATTGCGTAACTCCTCCCGGCGCTACGGAATAATATCCATAAGTTTGCACTGGATATTTGCCATTGCCGTCTACGGTATGTTCGGACTTGGACTCTGGATGGTCACGCTCAGCTATTACGATGGCTGGTATCATCAGGCACCCGAGCTGCATAAAAGCATCGGGGTTCTGCTGATGCTGGGGCTGGTATTTCGCGCCATCTGGCGACATATTTCCCCACCGCCCGCGCCACTAAAGACATACGGAAAAATAACCCGCGTCAGCGCCGTTGCCGCGCATATTGCGCTTTACGCACTGCTCTTCGCCATTCTGATCAGCGGCTATCTCATTTCAACGGCAGACGGCAAACCAATTAGCGTTTTTGGCCTGTTCGAGGTTCCGGCAACGCTCAGCGATGCCGGGGCTCAGGCCGATACGGCAGGCGTCGTTCACCTCTGGCTTGCCTGGAGCGTGGTGATCCTGTCCGTACTGCACGGGCTCGCCGCCCTTAAACACCATTTTATTGATAAAGACGATACGCTCAAGCGCATGCTTGGCCGCTCGTCAGTTGACTCTGGAGCATAAAATGAAAAAACACCTGCTGGGTATTGCCCTCGGTTCTCTGTTATTTACCACCGGTTCTGCCGTAGCGGCTGACTATAAAATTGATAAAGAGGGCCAGCACGCTTTCGTCAATTTCCGCATTCAGCACCTGGGATACAGCTGGCTGTACGGCACCTTTAAAGATTTCGACGGCACATTTACTTTTGACGAGAAAAATCCTGCGGCAGATAAAGTCAATGTGACCATTAATACGAACAGCGTCGACACGAACCATGCTGAGCGCGATAAACACCTGCGCAGCGCAGAGTTCCTCAACGTCACAAAATTCCCACAGGCCACCTTCACCTCCACGGAAGTTAAGAAAGACGGTGATAAATTGGCTATTACCGGGAATCTGACGCTGAATGGCGTAACCAAACCCGTTACTCTGGATGCGAAATTGGTCGGTCAGGGCGACGATCCGTGGGGCGGAAAACGCGCAGGTTTTGAAGCGGCGGGTAAAATTCACCTGAAAGATTTTAATATCACAACGGATTTAGGCCCGGCGTCGCAGGACGTTGAGCTGGTTATTTCCGTTGAAGGTGTGCAGCAGAAGTCGTAATAGATTCGCCCGGCAGGCTTTCGCCGTGCCGGGCGTTATTATCATTCCGGGTCAGGAATACCCAGTTTGGTATTCAGACGGCCGCGTGATTTATTAAAAATCTTATTACCGTTTTCACGCCCCGCGCGACGACGACGCTGCTCTTCTTCCGGCAGGACGCTCTCTTCGCTGCACAGCTCGCTACAGCAGCCGTTAAACTTCTCGGCACAGGCCGGGCACTGAATAAACAGCAGATGACACCCGTCGTTTTTGCAGTTGGTGTGGGTATCGCACGGCGCGCCGCACTGGTGGCACTGGGCAATCACATCTTCTGAAATGCGCTCGCCCATGCGCTCGTCAAAGACGAAGTTTTTACCGATAAAGCGTACCGGTAAGCCCTGCTCACGGGCGCGGCGGGCGTACTCAATAATACCGCCTTCAATGTGCCAGACCTTGTTGAACCCATTGTGCTTCATCCACGCGCTGGCCTTCTCGCAGCGGATACCGCCGGTGCAGTACATAACGATTTTTTTATCCTTATGCTCCTGCATCATCTCCACCGCTTTAGGCAGCTGCTCGCGGAAGGTATCGGCCGGAATCTCCATCGCGTTTTCGAAATGCCCCACTTCGTACTCGTAGTGGTTACGCATATCAATGAACACGGCATCCGGATCGTCCAGCATCGCATTCACTTCCGCGGCCTTCAGATATTCGCCGACGTCCGCCGGGTTAAACTCAGGATCGTCAATACCGTCCGCCACGATGCGTTCACGCACCTTCATGCGCAGCACCCAGAACGATTTTCCATCGTCATCCAGGGCAATGTTCAGGCGTAAGCCGTTGAGGGCCGGATCGAAGCTATAAAGCGCGTCGCGGAACGCATTCACTTTGCTTTCCGGCACGCTAATCTGCGCGTTAATGCCTTCGCGGGCAAGGTAGACGCGCCCGAAAACGTTCAGCGCCGTGAAGGCCTGATAAAGCGCATCGCGGGTCGCCTGCGGATCGTCGATGGTGAAGTATTTGTAGAAGGAGATGGTCGTGCGCGGTTCGGTTTCAGCCAACATGCGCGCCTTTAACATCTCATTCGAAACGCGGTTGTGTAACACTGGCATGGTGTACAAGTCCTGCAATCGTCAGAGAGAATCAAAATCGGTCGGCATCATATAGCAAACAAAACCAATTTACATCCACACAATTTACGCTACATTTCACACACCCTGATGAATCAGGCTTAACAATTGCCGTCGTCGTGCAGGTTTCGACGGCAGATATTTTGGCTACGTCTCAAAAAATGCGACAATAGCGAAACAGGACGTTTGAACACAGGAAAGACATGACCCAGTTACCAAAATTTACCGTCGCCCTTTTGCACCCCCGCTATTGGATGACCTGGCTTGGCATTGGCTTTTTATGGCTACTGGTACAGCTTCCCTACCCTGTTATCTTCCGGTTAGGTACATCATTAGGCCGACTCGCGCAAACGCTTATGAAGCGCCGCGCCCGCATCGCGTATCGTAACCTTGAGCTGTGCTTTCCGCAGATGAGCGAGGCAGAGCGCCATGATATGGTCTCGAAGAATTTCGAATCCGTCGGCATGGGTCTCATGGAGACCGGCATGGCGTGGTTCTGGTCGGACAAACGTATGGCCCGCTGGAGCAAGGTTACAGGCACCGGCATGGAGCCGGTGCATACGCTTCAGGCCAATCAGACCGGCGTGCTGCTGATCGGCGTCCATTTCCTGACGCTCGAAATCGGGGCGCGTATGTTTGGCATGCAGGCGCCCGGCATCGGGGTTTACCGTCCTAACGACAACCCGGTTATCGATCTCATCCAGACCAACGGCCGCATGCGCTCCAACAAAAGCATGATCGACCGTAAGGATCTGAAGGGCATGATCCGCGCGCTGAAGTCCGGTGAAGTGGTCTGGTATGCCCCCGATCACGACTATGGCCCCCAGGCCAGCGTCTTTGTCCCCTTCTTCGCCGTTGATGAGGCCGCCACCACGACCGGCACCTGGATGCTGGCGCGGATGTCCAAAGCCGCCATCGTTCCCTTTGTTCCCCGCCGTATGCCGGATGGCTCAGGCTACGAGCTGATGATGCTTGAGCCGGAACTCGCGCCACCGCTGGAAGATGCGGAAACTACCGCGCGCTGGATGAACGGCGTTGTGGAGAAGTGCATCATGCTGGCACCCGAGCAGTACATGTGGCTGCATCGACGCTTTAAAACGCGGCCAGAAGGCACGCCTTCCCGCTATTGATCCTCATGCGGCCCTCAGGGCCGCATGCTATTTTAGCTTTAAAAGCTCCCCCTCATTGCGGCAATCATAACCCAGGCGCATAATTAGCAGGCTTATTACTTCATGCCTCAGGTGCTCTGCACCTCACTATGCGGATTGTTATGACACCCTCAGATGCCCCCATAAACTGGAAGCGTAACCTCACGGTTGCGTGGCTTGGCTGTTTTCTTACCGGCGCGGCGTTTAGCCTGGTCATGCCTTTCCTGCCGCTCTACGTCGAACAGCTGGGCGTGACGGGCCATAGCGCACTCAACATGTGGTCTGGCCTGGTATTCAGCATCACGTTTCTCTTTTCCGCCATTGCCTCCCCCTTCTGGGGCGGCCTTGCCGACCGCAAGGGACGTAAAATCATGCTGCTGCGTTCAGCGCTGGGGATGGCGATTATCATGGCGCTGATGGGCGTGGCGCAGAACGTCTGGCAGTTCCTGATATTGCGCGCATTACTGGGCTTGTTGGGCGGATTTATTCCCAACGCGAACGCCCTGATCGCTACGCAAATTCCTCGCCATAAGAGCGGCTGGGCGCTTGGCACGCTCTCAACCGGTGGCGTGAGCGGCGCCCTGCTTGGGCCGCTGGCGGGGGGATTACTGGCGGATAACTACGGCCTGCGCCCGGTCTTTTTCATCACCGCCAGCGTGTTGTTCCTGTGCTTTATCGTCACCCTGGTCTGCATCCGTGAAAAATTTACGCCCGTCGCCAAAAAAGAGATGCTTCACGCCAGAGACGTGCTGACCTCGCTTAAAAATCCCAGACTGGTGCTGAGCCTGTTCGTAACGACATTGATCATTCAGGTGGCAACCGGATCGATCGCTCCTATTCTCACCCTATACGTTCGCGACCTGGCGGGTACCGTCAGCAATATTGCATTTATCAGCGGACTGATTGCTTCTGTGCCCGGCGTGGCGGCGCTGGTTAGCGCACCGAGACTGGGGAAATTGGGTGACCGGGTCGGCCCGGAAAAGATCCTGATCTGGGCACTGATCATTTCCGTCCTGCTGCTTATCCCCATGTCGATGGTGCACTCTCCGTGGCAGCTGGGCGTGCTTCGCTTTTTGCTGGGTGCCGCCGACGGGGCGTTGCTGCCCGCCGTACAGACCCTGCTGGTCTACAACTCCACGAATCAGATTGCCGGGCGTATCTTTAGCTATAACCAGTCGTTTCGCGATATCGGTAACGTCACCGGGCCGCTTCTCGGGGCGGGTATTTCCGCCAGCTTCGGTTTTCGCGCCGTCTTTATCGTGACGGCAGGCGTGGTGCTGTTCAACGCGATTTACTCGTGGTTCAGTTTATCCCGCGCGTTACGGCCGGTGACGGAATAAGAAGAACGCCTGACGGCTTATTTTCGCATTCATACTTGCAGAATCTGATATTCAGCTATTCTTTCCCTGAAACCTTCTGGAAAACAGGGAGACACCAATGACCATGTACGCCACGCTGGAAGAAGCTATTGATGCCGCTCGTGAAGAGTTCCTTGCCGATAATCCCGGCGTTGAGGAAGAAGATGCTGACGTGCAACAACTTAATATCCAAAAATATGTTCTGCAGGATGGGGATATTATGTGGCAGGCCGAATTCTTTGCCGACGAAGGTGAAGAAGGGGAATGTTTGCCGGTCCTGAGCGGTGCAGGTGCGCAGGCCGTGTTTGATGGCGACTATGATGAAATCGAGTTACGCCAGGAATGGCTGGAGGAGAATACGCTGCACGAGTGGGATGAGGGCGAATTTCAGCTCGAGCCACCGCTGGATACGGAAGAAGGTCAAACCGCAGCCGATGAATGGGACGAGCGTTAATTTACGCTACTCGTACGGGCCGTGGCTGGCATCGATGGGCAGCAACAGCGTGTCGAAAATCAGCGAGAACGGCAGATCGAGCACCGTCAGGTAGCGCCATGCGGAATCACGGACATCCCATTTTACGCCCGGGTAGTACTGGTTGCCATGGCCCTGACCTGGAATAGTGCGGCTGATGATGCTGCCGCAGCCGCTCAGCAGGCATGCCATCATGACGACGATGATTATTTTCATCAGTAACCTCTAAAAAAATACCGGCCTCACAGCCGGTATTTTATCTGGCGGGTGGCGCTTTGCTTACCCGCCTTGCTTAACCGCTTACTTCGCCTTCAGCGCCAGCGGGTTCAGCTTCAGCTCTTTGTAGTAGTTCACCCACGAAGAGTACTTCTCCGGAGCGGACCATACGCGATAGTGAAGTCTTGCCATCGTGACCGGATCGCTCAGCAGCACCAGACGACGGTCGCGATTGAGTTTTTCCGGGGTCTCGTTAAGCGCCTGCTCAACGTGACGATCGCGGGCAATCTCCAGTACCTGGCTTGCGCGGTGGCGCGCAGTGGCCATTGCCGTCGCCAGAGCGTTGAATGACGGATTAAACACGGCGTGCATAAAGCCATCGTCCAGCGTGCGGTTACGGTTCTGCTCCAGATAGGTATCGGTATCCACCAGCACCTGCGGCGGGGAATACTCTTCCGGGATCAGGAACAGTTTCCAGCGTTTGGTACGCAGCCCTACCGTTGAACGGCTGGAGATCACGGACACAAACGGCGACAGGATCAGCGAGAAGACAATCGGCGCCAGCCAGAACAGGAAGCGCAGATCCAGCCAGGCCATTCCGGCCGCCCACACCAGGCCCAGCAGCAGCTGAGACCCGTGACGCATGAAGGCTTCACTCCACGGCGTGGAGTCGTCATCACGCTGCGGTGAGTTCCAGACCACTTCCCAGCCCAGGAAGGCACTGACCACAAACACGGTGTGGAACAGCATACGCACCGGCGCCAGCAGCACGGAGAACAGCACTTCCAGCAGCAGCGAAAGGGTGACGCGGAAGAATCCGCCGTACTCTTTCGAGCCTTTGCACCAGATCAGGATGATACTGAGCAGCTTAGGCAGGAACAGCAGCACCATGGTGGAAGCAAACAGCGCAATCGCCAGCTCCGGACGCCACTGCGGCCACACCGGGAACAGCTGGCGCGGTTGCAGGAAGTATTGCGGCTCCGTCAGGGCATGGACGACCTGCAGCGCAGTGGAGAGCGCGAGGAACATAAACCACAGCGGTGCGGAGAGATAAGACATTACGCCCGTCAGGAACACCGCACGGTGAACCGGGTGCATCCCTTTTACGAGGAACAGGCGGAAGTTCATCAGGTTACCGTGACACCAGCGGCGGTCGCGCTTGAGCTCGTCCAGCAGGTTCGGCGGCAGCTCTTCGTACGATCCCGGCAGGTCGTAGGCAATCCAGACGCCCCAGCCAGCACGACGCATCAGCGCCGCTTCCACGAAGTCATGCGACAGAATCGAACCGGCAAACGAACCCTCGCCCGGCAGCGGCGCCAGCGCACAGTGTTCGATGAACGGCTTCACGCGGATAATGGCGTTGTGGCCCCAGTAGTGCGACTCACCCAACTGCCAGAAGTGCAGACCGGCGGTAAACAGCGGGCCGTAAACACGGGTGGCGAACTGCTGGCAGCGCGCGTACAGGGTGTCCATGCCGGATGCTTTTGGCGAAGACTGAATGATCCCCGCGTTCGGGTTGGCTTCCATCAGACGCACCAGACCGCTCAGGCAGTCACCGCTCATGACGGAGTCAGCATCCAGCACGACCATGTAGCTGTACTGGTTACCCCAGCGGCGGCAGAAGTCATCGATGTTGCCGCTTTTACGCTTCACGCGACGGCGGCGGCGGCGGTAGAAGATCTGTCCTTCGCCCTGCACTTCTGCAATCAGCTCCATCCAGGCTTTTTGTTCTGCAACGCAGATATCTGGGTTGTAACTGTCACTCAGGATGTAAACGTCAAAATGCGCCGCATTACCGGTTGCCTTTACGGACTCCCAGGTTGCACGCAGCCCCGCAAATACGCGGTCAACGTCTTCGTTACAGATAGGCATAATCAGTGCGGTACGGTGCTCGGGATTGAGGGGTTCATCCCCGACCGTTGACGCCGAAATGCTGTACTTGTCCCGTCCCATCAGCAGCTGCAGGAAGCCCATCAGCGCGGTCCAGAAACCGGCCGAGACCCAGCAGAAGAGGACCGCGAACAGCAGGAGAATGCCGCTCTGCAGGATATACGGCAGCAGCTGCATGAAGGAGACCCAGAGATCCTGGCCCATCATGTCCGTCGGGTTGATAAACGCCCAGCCCTGGTAAGGCAGAATGGTTTTCATATACCAGGTCGCGACAACCGTCTGCGCCAGCGTCAGAAGCAGCAGGATATAACGGCGAATTGTCCCCACGGTACGCCATTTCTGTTCGGAGGCCTGCTCTTCTTTCGTCAGGCGCGACAGATAGCGCGGCGTGACGTCACGCCCGCGCAAGCGATCCCAGAAGCGGCCAACCGGGTTGGTGCGCCATGGATCGGGGAACATTGAGGAACGCGTCGCTTTCGGCATCGCCTGAAGCTGATCGCGTTCTTCGTCGTCTTTAATCAACTGCCCTTCTGCCAGCGAGTCCGGCCAGGCCTGCTCCAGACGCGCCTTGACTGACCCCAGCGGCGTATCATCATCACGGGAAAACTGACGATGTTCGCCATCCAGCGCGGTATGAACCGCGCGGATGTCGCTCTTAGGCAGCGCCGCTTTTTCGATATCCGTCAGCGGCATGGCATCAATATATTCAGATGTATTATTCATTGGCAGGTAGCTGGTAGCTCCAGGTTTCACTCAGCGGCTGATCTTCACTGACCAGCGCAGCACGCATTTCAGTGGTCTGTTTCGGATCTTTCACTTTCACGCGCAGGGTCAGACGCCAGCCTTTGGTTACCGGGTTGTAACGCACGGTGTTCTCTACGATTTCACCGTTGTCACCGATGCTGGCCTGGGCCGACACCGCAGTATCAGGAGACAGTTTCTTCATATCCTGGCCGGTGAAGTCCACGACAAACGCTACCGTACCGTCAGGCTGACGGATCAGGTTAGACTGCTTCACGTCACCCGTAGATCGGCGAGTCTGCGTCACATACGCGTTATCCGGCGCATGCAGCTTATCTTCATCGCGGCTGAAGGTAATGGTGTACTTGAAGTTCATCTCTTTACCGGCTTCCGGCAGCTGATCCGGCGTCCAGTATGCGACGATGTTGTCGTTGGTTTCGTCGTTGGTTGGAATTTCAACCAGCTCTACCTTGCCTTTACCCCAGTCGCCTTTCGGCGTAACCCAGGCGCTTGGACGCAGGTCATAGCGGTCGTCGAGATCTTCAAAGCGAGAGAACTGACGACCACGTTGCAGCAGGCCAAAGCCCTGCGGGTTTTCCATCGCAAAGCTGCTGACCGCCAGATGTTTCGGGTTATTCAGCGGACGCCAGATCCACTCACCGTTACCGGCATGAATAGACAGACCGTTGGAGTCATGCAGTTCCGGGCGGAAGTTGGTTGCCGGTGACGGCTGGTTCGGCCCAAACAGGAACATACTGGTCAGCGGAGCGACGCCCAGTTTGCCCACTTTGTCACGCAGGTAAACCTTAGACTGCACGTCAACGACCGTGTCACGACCTGGCATAATCACAAAGCGATAGGCACCGGTTGCGCGTGGGGAATCCAGCAGCGCATAAATAGTCAGACGTTTGTCCGTTGGTTTTGGACGCTCAATCCAGAACTCGCGGAAACGCGGGAACTCTTCACCTGATGGCAGCGCGGTATCAATAGCCAGACCGCGCGCAGAAAGCCCGTATACCTGCCCCGCGCCAATCACGCGGAAGTAGCTGGCGCCAAGCATGCTAACGATTTCGTCGTTTTTATCTTTGCTGTTGATCGGGTAAAGCACCTTGAAGCCTGCGAAGCCCAGGTCTTTCACCGTATCTTTGTCGTGCTGCACATTGCCAAAATTGAAGTAATCCGGGCTGTACTTGATCTTACGTACCGCGGTCGCCGTCACTTCATTGATGGCAACAGGCGTGTCGAAGTACATACCCTGATGATAAAATTCAAGCTTGAACGGGGTTTTAACGTTGTTCCAGTACGCTTTATCGTGGTTGAACTGGATCTGCTGATAGTCCGCATACTTCATGTCGCGGAAAACGGAGGGCAGGTTACTTTTCGGCGCTTCGTAGCTCTTGCCTGCCATCGATTTTGCCTGTTTTGCGACATCGTCGATGTTAAAGGCCAGTGCCGATGAGGTATACAGTGATAACACCACCGCAACACCCAACCAACGCATTTTCATCATCTGTGGTTTATGTTTCATAATAAGTAAGCACTTCCCCCTTTGTGTGCTTATATCGATCCGATCCATTTTAATGGAAACTCAGGCAATCCGACAACATAATCACTGCTTTGTTCAGCTGCTGGCTCATGGATTAAGCAAATGAAAGAACCCGTTATTCACTTTGCGTGCTTATCCTGGAGACAGTGTGTCGGTCTTGGTGTAGGGTTGGCGTCGAATGTAACCATTATGAGCCTTAGGGATAAGGCGAAAAGTCTGAGAATGCGCAACGTTATATGAGCACAACACCGACACAACGGGAATATTTCCTCGACTCGATCCGGGCATGGCTGATGCTATTGGGGATCCCCTTTCATATTTCACTGATTTACTCCAGCCACACGTGGCATGTTAATAGCCAGATGCCCTCCTGGTGGCTGACGCTGTTTAATGACTTTATTCACGCCTTCCGCATGCAGGTGTTTTTTGTCATCTCCGGCTATTTCTCGTACATGCTTTTTTTACGCTATCCGCTTAAGCGCTGGTGGAAAGTGCGCGTGGAGCGCGTAGGTATTCCCATGTTAACCGCCATACCGCTGCTGACGCTGCCGCAGTTCATTATGCTGCAATACGTTAAAGGCAAGGCGGAGAACTGGCCGAATCTCTCGCTGTATGAAAAGTACAACACGCTGGTCTGGGAGCTGGTGTCTCACCTCTGGTTCCTGCTGGTTCTGGTGGTGCTGACCACGGTCAGTCTGGTGATTTTCAGCCGCCTGCGCCGTCATCTCAGCACGACAGCAGACTCTTTCTTCGCTAACGTCACGCTGGGCAAGCTGTCGGTGCTCTTTTTACTGCTGGGGATCGCCTATGCCGCGGTGAGACGCACGCTGTTTATTGTCTATCCACCGATACTGAGCGACGGCCTGTTCAATTTTGTGGTGATGCAGTCGCTGTTCTACATTCCGTTCTTTTTGATTGGCGCGCTGGCCTTTATTCATCCGAGGCTTAAAGCGCTGTTTACCACCCCGTCACCGTGGTGCGCGGTGGGTGCGGCCATTGCCTTTGTGGCCTACCTGCTGAACCAGCGCTACGGGAGTGGCGACGCCTGGATGTATGAAACGGAAAGCGTGATCACCATGCTGTTGGGCTTGTGGATGGTGAACGTGGTGTTCGCGCTCGGCCACCGTTTGCTGAACTTTAAGTCCAGCCGCGTGACCTACTTCGTCAATGCCTCACTGTTTATCTATCTGGTGCACCACCCGTTGACGCTGTTCTTCGGGGCATACATCACGCCGCATATCGCATCCAACACGCTGGGCTTCTTTACCGGGCTGGTGTTTGTGGTGGGGATTGCCGTCGTACTCTACGAGATCCATCTGCGGATCCCTCTTCTGCGCTTCCTGTTTTCAGGAAAACCTCAGCCGAAAGCCGCCTGAGCAGCGCGGCGCACTCACGGTGCGCCGCCTTCGCTTCAGCTCTCCAGCTCTTGTCTGCGCTGAGTCAAAAGCCGCTGATAAAGATGCGTGGTGTCTTCATCGAAGCAGACAAAAATCACCTTCTCTGGCAGCGGTTTAAGCGACAAATAGCGGTAAACCGTTTCGACGGCGATGGTCGCCGCTGCCGCCTTAGGATATCCATACACGCCGGTGCTGATGGCCGGGAACGCCATCGTTTTATAGCCGTTGTCGGCGGCAAGCCGCAGACAGTTTCGGTATGCCTCCTCCAGAAGGCTCGCTTCATGCTGGTCTCCGCCGTGCCACACGGGCCCGACAGCATGAATCACCGCTTTGGCAGGAAGGTTGCCCGCCAGCGTAATCACCGCATGGCCCGGAGGGCATTCACCCTGTTGCTGACGCACCATTTTACAGGCTTCCAGTAACTGCGGTCCGGCAGCCCGGTGAATAGCGCCGTCTACGCCTCCTCCCCCCATCAGAGAAGGATTGGCCGCATTGACGATGACGTCGACATGAACTGTCGTAATATCGCCATGAATAACTTCAATTTGCGGTTTCATAAAGCCCCTCTGCTGCCCGCCTTTTTTATAAGTGTATCGCAGAGGGGTTATTGAGAAAAACGATAGGCATAAAACCACGCCCACCGACGGGCGTGCACGGGTATTAACGGTACTGGATCTGAACAACCGCGAGCGTTTTTTCAGGATTCAGGTACGTCATATTCACTGTCGCCAGGCCAGAAGCCGTCGCCTTGCCGTTCAGCGCGTCGCCGTAACTCACCATACGCGTTTGCATACGATTTTTTTCCGGACACGACACCGCCAGCTGCCGCTGCTGCTGTGTAACTTCGCAAGGGTCAGCAACGATTGCGCCGCGAAAGTGAATAACGCCGCCCTGCGCGAGCGTGGCCGAATAAGCTGGAGCGATAAATGCCGAAACAAGCAGGCCCAGACCTGAAATAAGATGTCCAAAAGAGTGGGTCACGATATGTACTCCTCAATGAAAATCGTCCATGAGGGGCAAACGCGCTTCATTATGCAAACGAAGGCTGACGTTACGGAACCTAACAACGCAGTTCCTGATAACAGCTTAGTTCAACGGCAAATATTCACAATGCATTGATTTCATGAATATTTACAGCGCACCCCCGGCTGGCGACCACTGCTGTGATAAATGAAGCGCTTTTCCATCCGTGACGGTGACAACGATGTTGATCGTGTCTTCCGCAGAAATAGTTAAACTCAACCGCGTTAAATCAATCGGCTGATTAGCGGGAATAAAAAGGGTATTTTGCTGTCGCGAAGCACTTTGCCCACTCTGCCCTTCCTTCAAAGAGAGGATCTGAACCTGACAATCACACGGTTCCGTCAAAATGACCTGCGGAATAATGGTCGTCATATTTCCCTGCTGTGACGTTTGAAAGGTTATCTGCCCGGAAAGCGCGGCAAGGAGAATGAAGGTATTCATGAGGAACTCCCGAAAAAAAACAGGGCATCGGCCCTGTTTTTTGTAGTACAGATTTCAGTATCAGTACTGATGCGCTGTCGCGTGGTTACCAAAGCCGATCTGGGTAACGTTGACGGTGGAGTTAGACGCCGTCTGGTCTACGAGCGCACCGTTAAGGCCGCCGTACTGGCTAACATTCATAACGGATTTTTTGCTGTTCCACTGATCGAGTGTCGCACTGTTGCCAAAGCCGTTCTGGGTCAGGTTGATTTTGCTGTCGTCAGAACCCTGACCGACATCAGCCCCGTTACCGCCACCGGTCTGGCTAATATTAAGAACGGAATTTCTGGCATCTGTCTGCAACGCCAGCGCGGAGTTACCGCCACCGTTCTGATAAATATTCAGGGTTGAATTTGGACCACTGTTTCCGCCATGACCGTGTCCATGACCCCATCCGCCCTGATTAATCATACCAGCCATAGCACTACCAGAAACGACGATTGCTGCAAGTGCTGCCACTTTGATAAATTTCATGGTAAACCCCCATCGGATTGATTAACGTCGTCGCGAAATAGCTAGCGCTGAATAACGCGAATTGCCATCTGCGACTGTTTCTGCACTACAACTGCGGTTTTCTGCGTACCGTACTGCGTAATATTTGCTCTATTACCCGACCCTTTCTGGATAATTTTCGCACTATTACCATATCCATCCTGCGTAATACCTGCATCGTTCCCGTTACCGCTCTGATCGATCCAGGCAATATTGTAAGTCCCTGATTGATCAACTCTCGCTCTGTTGCCTGCCCCATCCTGAGAAATGACGGACAAGAGTTTCGATCCTTCCTGGCGAAGCTGAGCGTCATTAAATACGCCCTGTTGACCAATAATGGCTGCCTGATTTAATGATGAATAACTTAATTCATTAACCGCAAAATTATATTCAGCGTTTGCTAAATCTGAATTCGCGGCGGTTACAAATCCAGGCGCACCCAGTAATGTAAACATCAAAAATAACGATGTGTTTTTCATGTTGTCACCCTGGACCCGGCTACCTGAAAACACCCTGATCGTATTTCGTATTAAACGACTCGTTTTTGTTAACGCGTCGTTACGGTGAAGAGTATGTCCGCTGAAACATTTTAAATATCTCACCCGCGCGGCTTATTTTTATTTTTCAGGTCACCACAAAGTTTTAATTTGCACCATAAAAGGCATGACACAGGCCGTTTTTATTTTTTATGAAATATTTATGCGCGACATGTTGTACAACGGCGCGAAAGCCGTCCATGCCCCTTCCCGCGTTGTTTAAGCGTAACGCCAGGATGACATTTTCTTCAGGGCGTGACACAAGGCGAGTTTTCTTAAGCCAGAAAAACCAGAACGGCATGACTTAGAAAGTATCAGTTACTCATACCTGGGTACAAACTAAATAAAATAATAAATACTTATAAATATTAACTGGTTAATTATATTTGTATGATTTTTAAAATCTATGCACTACTATTTCCATGTACAACTTTCATATCAAATAGCAACATTCAAAATCTGCAATTTTCACAAATTAATATTAATTTTTACATCTTGTTACATGATTAACACTTGCTTTAAAATTCGTAAAAGCTAGATTGAAATTAGATGTACGAAATTGGTTTTATATTTACCTCCCTGTGGAGGTTATGTTCTGATTCTACACACAGCAGTGCAACATCTGTCAGTACTTCTGGTGCCCTCTTCTTTACAGAGAGGGCGGCTGTCAGGTGCCAAAAATAAGTGGGGTTTCATCATGTATAATGAAGTCCATAGTTTACATGGTCATACATTACTGTTGATCACAAAACCTTCTCTGCAAGCGACAGCTTTATTACAACATTTAAAGCAATCTCTATCACTGAACGGGAAATTGCATAATATTCAACGTTCTTTTGATGATATTGCGCCTGGCAGCATCATTCTGTTTGATATGATGGAAGCCGATAAAAAGCTTATCCATTACTGGCAAGATAACTTAAGCAGGAAAAACAATAATATCCGCGTGTTATTATTGAATACGCCTGATGAATATCCTTTCAGAGATATTGAAAGCTGGCCGCATATCAATGGCGTGTTCTACGTCACTGAAGAAGAGGTTCGGGTGGTAGATGGTCTGCAAGGCATATTGCGCGGCGAATGCTATTTCTCGCAAAAGCTGGCCAGCTACCTCATCACGCACTCCGGAAATTACCGCTATAACAGTTCGGAATCAGCGCTGCTCACCCACCGTGAGAAAGAGATCCTGAACAAATTACGCATTGGTGCTTCAAATATTGAAATCGCCCGTTCGTTATTTATCAGCGAAAATACGGTAAAGACGCACCTTTATAATCTTTTCAAGAAGATAGCTGTTAAAAACCGAACTCAGGCGGTTTCATGGGCAAACGATAACCTCAGGCGTTAATCACATGAAGCGCACGTTGAGTTGGATCGCCGCAGCGAGTCTCCTGCTCGCTGCAGGGAACCTGCAGGCCGTTGAGGTCGAAGTTCCCGGATTGTTAACTGACCACACTGTCTCATCGATCGGGCACAGTTTTTACCGGGCCTTCAGCGATAAATGGGACAGTCCTTACACGGGTAATTTAACAATCAACGAGCGGCCCAGTGCACGTTGGGGAAGCTGGATAACCATAACGGCCAATCAGGACGTTATTTATCAAACGTTTTTATTCCCCTCGAAAACAGACTTCGATAAAAACGTAGCCTTAGCACTGGCTCAAACTGAAGACGCTATTAATCGCCTGCAAATAGATAAAGCCCTATTAAGCACCAGCGATTTAGCAAAAGATGAGTTCTAGCGAACCGATATGCGGAGGCTGTCATGCGTATTGCATATGCAGTTGTTTCGATCATGCTTATTGCTCCCCTGAGCTGGGCCGGAAATATGACCTTCCAGTTCCGTAACCCTAACTTTGGCGGTAACCCCAACAACGGTGCCTTTCTGCTGAATCAAGCTCAGGCACAAAACTCCTATAAAGATCCGAGCTTTCAGGATTTTACCGTTGATACCCCTTCCGCACTGGATAACTTCACCCAGGCTATCCAGTCGCAGATTTTAGGGGGATTGCTGACCAACATTAATACCGGCAAACCCGGCCGAATGATGACCAACGACTTTATCGTCGACATCGCCAACAGGGACGGACAGCTCCAGTTGAATGTGACCGATCGTAAAACCGGAAAAACTTCCACCATAGAGGTTTCCGGCCTGCAAAATAATTCAACTGACTTTTAAACAATAGCTAAATAAGGACAACGACCATGCAGCGCTTCCTGATATTTGTTGCAGTGTGCTTATTGAGCGGTTGTTTAACTGCTCCGCCTAAAGAAGCTGCAAAACCCACATTAATGCCGCGGGCCCAGAGTTACCGTGATTTAACCCATTTGCCTTCACCTACGGGCAAGATATTTGTCTCGGTATACAACATTCAGGATGAAACCGGACAATTTAAGCCTTATCCGGCAAGTAACTTCTCCACCGCGGTGCCGCAAAGCGCCACCGCCATGCTGGTGACTGCACTTAAAGATTCGCACTGGTTTATTCCGCTGGAACGCCAGGGGCTTCAGAATCTGTTAAATGAACGAAAAATCATTCGTGCCGCGCAGGAGAATGGCACCGTTGCGGACAATAACCGGATGCCTCTGCAGTCTCTGGCCGCCGCAAACGTGATGATTGAAGGGTCGATTATCGGTTACGAGAGCAATGTGAAATCGGGTGGCGTGGGCGCGCGCTACTTCGGTATCGGCGCAGATACCCAGTACCAGCTCGACCAAATTGCGGTTAACCTGCGCGTCGTGAACGTCAGTACCGGTGAAGTGCTCTCTTCGGTCAACACCAGCAAAACGATATTGTCTTATGAAGTTCAGGCTGGGGTATTCCGCTTTATTGATTACCAGCGCCTGCTGGAGGGAGAAATTGGCTACACCTCTAACGAACCGGTCATGATGTGTCTGATGTCAGCCATTGAAACCGGCGTGATCTTCTTAATCAACGATGGTATCGATCGCGGGCTGTGGGATCTGCAAAACAAAGCGGACGTACAGAACCCGATCCTGGTGAAATACCGTGATATGTCGGTGCCTCCGGAATCCTGACGGGCAGCGCATAAAAAAAGGCGAGATGATTATCTCGCCTTTTTTTTATTCACTCACCGCGGTGATGTTTTGCGTTTTTTCCCGTCGCGCCGCCAGCCAAAGACCGCTGTTCTTCATGGCGTAGCCAAACAGCAGCCCCAGCGCCAGGGAAGGAACCACCAGCTTCCAGTCCCCCTGCCCGGCAAAGGTTGCGCAGGCCCCCATAAAGGTTCCCGGCACAAACGACAGCAACAGATGCTTCGCCTGGATGCACATCAGGAAGGCGACGACACCCGTCATGACGTACCCCAGCATATCCAGATGCGGCGCCAGCGCGCTGCCTTTCATGATGACCAGCGCCCAGATAACGCCGCTCATCAGCGTGCAGCCTGAGATAAAGAGCCCTTTCAGCCCGCCCTGAGGACAGGCGAAATAGGCCGTGCAGCCCAGGAAGCCAGCCCAGCTTAACAGACCGAGAGACACCGCTACCCATCCCCAAATACCGGAGAGGATGCCCGTCGTGATTGCAATACAAAGTAATATGTTCATGGCGCGCATCTTAGCAGAAGCGCGCCATAGAAATGAGATCAGAAGCACATTACGTGCAAGTTGAAATGTATCGTTGCAGGATTTTTGTGATTTACATCACTCTTCACTCTCTTCTTCCAGCTCGTCCCACATTGCTGCAATGGCGTCACGCGTCAGCGGGGCCAGCGTTCGCCAGAACGGAGAGGTGGCATGGGCTTCCACTTTTCCCAGGAAGGTCCCCACCCACGGCAGCAGATACGTTTCGAAGAGGATCCCGATGGCTTCATTTTCATCGTCGCCAGCGTTGTCTTCGATCCAGGACGCGGCCAGCAGCAGCGTACCGATATGATCGGCTGGGGTATCGCTCAGCGGCATCCCGCGTTCTGAAAGGAATGCCCGCACTTCCGCTTCGGTCGCGCCTTCCTGCCAGGCGGAACGATACGGCGACACGCGGCACTCTTCGCCCACGAACAGAGCATTGTAGTCCGTTGAGATCTGCTGCATATCGCAGTTTTTCTGCAGGCGCTCCAGTAACTCATCCTGTTCCAGCGGCCAGTTCTGCGCCAGTTTACCTTCGCGAATCAGCGTAAACAGCGGCACCAGCAGCGGGTCCTGCGGCTGGCGGTAATACAGGGAGCCCAGCACGCGGCAAAGGATGGAAAATTCATTCATTGTTTTATTCCGTTATTCAATTAAAGATCGGCAAATTCATCAATCGGCGCCATGCCGCGCGACTCGAGGAAATCAAGCATACGACGCGGCGTGACGTTCAGGATGCGCTCTTCCGGGAAATCCACATCCTGCAATATTTTCAGGCACTCGCTAAAATCCCCCAGCGTGAAGGCCGTGTGCGAATCAGAGCCCAGCGCCACCATGCCACCCGCATCACGCACGGCGGCAGCCACTTCGCGACAGTTGGCTTCACTGCCTTTACGCGAGTGCACGAACGAGGAGTTATTAATCTCCAGCGCCACGCGGTGTTTCGCCGCGGCCTGCGCCACGGCCGGAATATCAATCGGGTATTTCGGATTGCCCGGATGGCTGATGATGTGCACATTGCCGCTGGCAATAGTGGCAATCATCGCCGCGGTATTGGTCTCTTTATCCTGCGGCGGGAAAACCGGCTCATGGAAGCCGGCAAGGATCAGATCTAAGGAGGTCAGCATCGGGCCGGTACAGTCAATTTCACCGTCGGTGTTTTTGATGTTCGCCTCAATGCCGCGCAGTATCCCAATGCCGTCCACCAGACGTGGCCAGATACGCATATTCACAAAATGCCAGTAGTGCGGCGCATCCGCCATATCCGGGCCGTGATCGGTTATCGCGAACAGCTTGATGCCCTTAAGCTTCGCCTGGGCAATATAATCATGGAGGTTGCTATACGCGTGGGTGCTGGCGACGGTGTGCATATGCAGGTCAACGGGATACATCTTTCTCTCCTCTGCGTTTTTTCCAAAGGATAGCAGTTATCAGCGGCGAATATTAGCAAAAACCCGGCGAACGCCGGGTTTCTCTCAGTAGCCGCGCTGTCGGTCGACCTGTCCGGTGACCGGGTTACCCTTCTCTATTTCACCGATCGTGTGCGAGATATAGGCCACCGCCTCGGCAGGTCGCGTCACGGCGGCAACGTGCGGAGTCATTGCCACGCGCGGGTGTCGCCACAGCGGGCTTTCCTCCGGTAGCGGCTCACGGCTGTAGACATCCAGCATGGCGCCTTTAAGCTTCCCGCTGTCCAGCGCCTTCAGCAGATCTGGCTCGACCAGATGCACGCCGCGCGCCAGATTCATCAGGTAGCTCTGGTCGTCCAGCTGGTTGAGCAGGCCATCATTGATAATTCCCACCGTTTCCGCCGTATTGGGCAGCAGGTTAATCAGCACACGCGTGCCGTTCAGGAAGGCCGGAAGCTCATCCGTTCCGGCAAAGCTCTCAACGCCCGGATAGTCTTTACGGCTGCGGCTCCAGCAGCGCAGCGGGAAACCCCACGGCGCGAGCGCTTCAGCCACTTTCGAACCCAGCACGCCCGCGCCGAGGATACCAACGGTAAACGCTTCGCGCGGATATTCAGGCAGCGGCTCCCAGCGGGATTGCTGCTTAAGCGCCTGATAGTCATCAAAGCGGCGGAACCAGTGCAGCACCTGGCTGACGGCATATTCCTGCATTTGCTGGCCCATACCGGTATCTTCCAGGCGGAACAGAGGAATATCTTCCGGCAGCATTTCAGGGTGTGCTTTCAGCTTGCTCAGAATGGAATCCACGCCGGCTCCAAGCGCGAACACGGCCTTCAGCTTACGGCCCTGGAGCATTTCTACCGGCGGATGCCAGACCAGCGCGTAGTCAGCATGTTCGTTATCGCCCCGCTTCCACTCACGAACGCGAGCGCCCGGCAGTGCCGCAGAAAGTGCCTTAATCCAGTAAGCCGTATCAAAAGTGGGGTGATAGAAGAGTATATCCATAGTCAATCCTGCCTTTTATTGCGCTGATTTATTTTGCTTTTTAACTGGACGGTCAGCATAGCAAATTTATTGCGTGACCGTGTTGTTGATAAAAAAGACGCTTTCAGCACATTTAAGAATCATGTTGCCTGAAGTTTGTCTAAACGCGCTAAATTACTGAAAAAGTGGGTTGACGGCAGTTCGGCTTTTCCTTACATTAGCGCCCGTCCCAGCAACAACGGGATGACAATATGGTGAGGTGTCCGAGTGGCTGAAGGAGCACGCCTGGAAAGTGTGTATACGGCAACGTATCGGGGGTTCGAATCCCCCCCTCACCGCCATATTTGAGATGAGAGCTCGTACGAAAGTACGGGCTTTTTTCTTTTATATTCTCCGTAAGGGGGGATGAGAACCCCCGACCGGGGTTCGACAACTGGCGCAGCCAGTTGGACAGACTGAGAGCGAAGCGAACAGGCTGCCCGCAGGGCGAGCGAAGCGAGTCAATCCCCCCCTCACCGCCATATTTGAGATGAGAGCTCGTACGAAAGTACGGGCTTTTTTCTTTTATATTCTCCTTAAGGGGGGATGAGAACCCCCGACCGGGGTTCGACAACTGGCGCAGCCAGTTGGACAGATGACGAACCTGCGAGGAAACTGCCCAGAGGGGCGAGGGGATCGTTACTCCTCCACCATCCGCGCATACTCTTCAGTAAGAAAATCCACCAGCGTTCTGACGGACGGCAGCAAACCTCGCCTGGAAGGATAAACAGCGTGAATCACTTCCCGTCGGGGTTCCCATGCGTCCAGCACCCTTACCAGTTCCCCGGATGCCAGCTGATCCTTGACCATCAAAATCGGCAGCTGCACCACGCCCACCCCCGCCATCGCCGCTTCACGCAGCGCCAGCATGTCGGTGGTAATAAAGCGCGGCGTGTAATGAATCGCGGCTTTCGCTCCCTCCGGCCCGCTCAGTTCCCATCTGTGCAGCTGCTTTCCCACCCCCATGCTCAAACCCGGCCACTCGCTCAGCTCAGAGGGCACGGCAGGGTGACCCATCCGCTCAATCAGCGCAGGGCTTGCCACCAGGCAGTGTCCCCTGTCTGCCAGCACTCTTAACACCAGGTCGCTGTCATCAAACGGACGTGGACGAACGCGGATCGCCACGTCGATGCCCTCTCCCACCAGATCAACCCGTCGGTTGGTGGCCTCAAGCTGAAGATTGATCCCCGGATAGCGCGCCATAAACCGCGCCAGCATGGGCCCCACGTGCACGTGCAGCAAGGTGACCGGACAGGTGATCCTGACCACGCCGCGTGGCTCGGCCTGCAACGCCGCCACCGCCTCTTCCGCAGCTTCGGCCTCTACCAGCATGGCTTTACAGTGCTGATAGAACGTCTGCCCCACTTCCGTCACCGTAAACTGCCGGGTGGTGCGCTGGATCAACCGCACGCCAAGGCGCTCTTCCAGCTGGGCAATCCGGCGGCTCAGTTTTGACTTGGGCTGATCGAGCGCCCGACCCGCCGCCGCAAATCCACCATGGTCCACCACCTTCACAAACCACGCGAAATCATTGAGATCCTGCATACGCCCTCATCGTTCCATATTCAGAACAGTGAATGTCATTTTCACTATCTACCGGGATATTAACCCTGAATATAAGCTAATTACATCAACAGAACATCAGGAGTTCATCATGAAAAACGTAACAGGCGTTTATACCGCACCTCGTCCGCACTGGGTCGGTGACGGTTTCCCGGTTCGTTCAATGTTTTCTTACCAGACGCACGGCGAGCCGCTGAGCCCGTTTCTGCTGCTGGACTATGCCGGACCGTACACCTTCCCGGCGGACGGCGCGAAACGCGGCGTGGGCGAGCATCCTCATCGCGGCTTTGAAACGGTGACCATCGTTTACGCCGGCGAAGTGGAGCATCGCGACTCCACCGGCAGAGGCGGCATTATTGGCCCCGGCGACGTGCAGTGGATGACGGCGGGCGCAGGCATCCTGCACGAGGAGTTCCACTCCAGCGCCTTCGCGCAGAAAGGCGGTGAACTAAAAATGATGCAGTTGTGGGTCAACCTGCCCGCCAAAGACAAAATGGCGACGCCCGGCTACCAGAGCATCACCAAAGCGGATATCCCGGTGGTCACGCTGCCGGATAACAGCGGCACGCTGCGGGTCATCGCCGGTCGCCTTGAGGACGTGACGGGCCCGGCCCATACCTTCTCACCGCTGAACGTCTGGGACATCGCGCTTAACCAGGGCAGCCATCTGACGCTCAACCAGCCCGAAGGCTGGAGCACGGCGCTGGTGGTACTTGAGGGCAGCGTAACGGTGAACGGCACCACGCCAGCGGGTGAAGCGCAGCTGGTTGTGCTAAGTCAGAGCGGTGAAAAGCTGCATCTGGAAGCGAACAGCGACGCGAAATTGCTGCTGATGGCCGGTGAGCCGCTGAATGAACCGATTGTGGGCTACGGCCCGTTTGTGATGAACAGTAAAACCGAGATCGCGGAAGCCATTCGTGATTTCAACTCCGGCCGCTTTGGCCAGATCTGAACGTAATTAAGGAGCGCAATATGTCTACCCCTGCAAACTTCAACGGTGCACGTCCCGTCATTGACGTAAATGATGCCGTCATGCTGCTTATCGACCACCAGAGCGGGCTGTTCCAGACCGTCGGCGACATGCCCATGCCGGAGCTGCGCGCCCGTGCGGCGGCGCTGGCAAAGATCGCCACGCTGGCGAAGATCCCGGTGATCACCACCGCCTCCGTTCCACAGGGACCGAACGGCCCGCTTATCCCGGAGATCCACGCCAACGCGCCGCATGCGCAGTATGTGGCCCGCAAAGGTGAGATCAACGCCTGGGATAACCCGGAATTCGTGGCGGCGATAAAAGCTACCGGTCGCAAGACGTTAATTATTGCAGGCACGATCACCAGCGTCTGCATGGCCTTCCCGTCCATCAGCGCGGTGGCGGACGGATATAAAGTGTTTGCGGTGATTGATGCCTCCGGCACCTACAGCAAAATGGCGCAGGAGATCACCCTGGCCCGCGTGGTCCAGGCAGGCGTGGTGCCGATGGATACCGCCGCTGTGGCCTCTGAGATCCAGCGAACCTGGAACCGTGAAGATGCGGCTGAATGGGCTGAGGTATACACCCACATCTTCCCGGCCTACCAGCTGCTGATCGAAAGCTACGGCAAAGCGCAGGAGGTGGTGAAAAACAGCGAAGTGCTCGATTCGCAGCGTTAATCCTGCGCTGTACGACATAAGCTGATTAAGGCTTAACCGAACAAGCACGAATGCAGAAAATCTGCTTGACCGCTTTCGCGCAACTCCCTATAGTAGCGCCCCGTTGCCCCCCAAGCGGTCAGGCAGCAAAACAATATGGTGAGGTGTCCGAGTGGCTGAAGGAGCACGCCTGGAAAGTGTGTATACGGCAACGTATCGGGGGTTCGAATCCCCCCCTCACCGCCATATTTGAGATGAGAGCTCGTACGAAAGTACGGGCTTTTTTCTTTTGGATCGCACCTGGGGATTCGAACCTTGAGACTCCCTGCGCTCTTTATGCCTGCACATAAAACAAAGCCCGGTTTCCCGGGCCTTGAACACAACAGCAAACTCAGTAATACGCTTGCAGCGTGCGCTGACAGAGCGCCGAGCGCACGCAGTCCTCTTTGGTGAAGCGTACCACCCCAATCATCTCATCTTCCTCAAAACGTGACATGGCGTCGCTGAGGCCGGACTTCACGCCCGACGGCAGGTCACACTGGGTAATATCGCCGTTGACGATAACCGTCACGTTCTCCCCGAGGCGCGTTAAAAACATCTTCATTTGCGCAGCGGTCACGTTCTGAGCCTCGTCGAGAATAACGACCGCATTTTCAAATGTACGTCCGCGCATATAGGCGAACGGCGCGATTTCCACCTTGCCAATCTCTGGTCGCAGGCAGTACTGCATAAAGGATGCACCCAGTCGCTTCACCAGCACGTCATAGACGGGCCTGAAGTACGGAGCAAACTTCTCCGAAATATCGCCGGGCAGGAAGCCGAGATCTTCATCAGCTTGCAGTACAGGACGGGTAACAATAATGCGCTCCACGTCCTTATGGATCAGCGCTTCCGCTGCTTTGGCTGCACTGATCCAGGTTTTCCCGCATCCGGCTTCGCCGGCTGCAAAGATGAGCTGTTTACTCTCGATAGCATTCAGGTAGTGCGCCTGAGCCTCATTGCGCGCCACAATTGGAGAATTATCACGGCTGTCTCTGGCCATGCCAATTGCTTCTACGCCACTCATCTGCACAAGCGAGGTGACCGATTCTTCTTCACGCTGTTTATGGCTACGTGAGTCCCGTCTCAGCACACGTTTTGCTTCGCGACGAGCTTTGATCACTGCTTTTTGTCTTCCCATGGATAGCACCTTGAGTTGTTGGTATTCATCACACGCGCCAGCTTCGGCACGATTATGCGCACGAACATCAGAGGGTTGGCTTCCTTGTAAGCCATTGCTTGCTTTATCAGATGACGATACAGAACGGCTACGCGCACCGGTCTGCACGTCGGTCGAATCAGGTTCTTGAGATGTGGGGGAGAATTTAGTGGTGAGGAAATCGCTGCCGGAGTCTGAGCCTCCGCGCCGGGTGCTGCGGTTGTTATGTTTACCTTGTCCAGTACAGGACGCAACCATTCGCGATCTCCATAGTGATTCAGCATCACTGCCGGGAACTACCGCTGTCTTATCTTAAGTACATCAGGAGTTATCATAAATGCAACATTTATTTTACCTGAATGCAACTTTTAAGACTGTTCCTGCAGCGGAATCAGTCTTATATATGAATATTACAGAAATATAACAATAAGATAGTCATATGAAAAAATAATGTCCCCGCGAACTATCGCAGGGACGATTATCAGGCTTCCATCAGACCTTGTGCGAGATACGCGCCAGCATCGCGCGCGCCGGGCAGGGCAAAGAAATAGCCGCCGCCGATGGGCTTAATGTACTCTTCCAGCGCTTCGCCGTTTAACCGCTTCTGCACGGTCAGGAAGCCTTTCTCCAGATCGTGCTGATAGCAGACGAACAGTAGCCCCATATCAAGCTGGCCGGAATTGGTCACGCCCAGCGAATAGCTGTAGCCACGGCGCATCATCAGGCTGGACTGCGTCTCTTGGGTGCGGGGGTTGGCAAGGCGAATATGGCTGTCGAGCGCGATAATGTCGCCATCCGGGTCGTTCGCGTAGTCCGGCACATCATGCTCGTGCTTCATGCCCAGCGGCGCCCCGCTCTGCTTGTCGCGGCCAAAAATCGTCTGCTGCTCTTTCAACGGCGTGCGGTCCCAGAACTCCACGTGGAACTGAATAATGCGCACAGCCTGGTAGCTGCCGCCCACCGCCCATGCGGGTTCCCCCTGATCTGCCGTCACCCACACCACGTCTTTCATCAGCGCCGCATCGCTGCTGTCCGGGTTGGCCGTGCCGTCCTTAAAGCCCAGCAGGTTAACCGGCGTCTCTTTGCCTTTGCTGCGGGCGGCGTGGTCAGAGATAAACCCTTCCCGCTTCCAGCGCACGCTCAGCAGATCCGGCGTGTGCTTGATGATATCGCGCAGGGCGTGGATCACCGTGTCCTGGGTATTGGCACAAATCTGCAGGAGCAGATCGCCGTGGCACAGCGCCGCGTCGAGGGAGTCATTCGGGAAGCGCGTCATCTTCTGCAGCGCGTTCGGCTTCTGTTTTGCCAGGCCGTAGCGGCCGTCAAACAGCGACTCCCCTACCGACACGGTAATGGTCAGGTTATCCGGCGCGATAAACGCCCCGAGGATACCGGAATCCATCGGCGGCAGACGCGGGTTCGGCGTATCCGGTGCCGGCCCGCCCGCGGTAAGAAACGCGATGCGCGCCGTCAGCAGGCGGAACAGACGCTCCAGATCCGCCTTATCGCTGGCCAGCGAATCAAAGGCCACCAGCATCATGGAAGCCTGCTGCGGCGTGAGAATACCCGCCTGGTGCGCGCCATAAAACGGCTGGGTCTCCATGCGGGCATCCGGCGAGAGCGTACCGGGTGCGCTCTGCGGTTTCGCCGCATGCGCCACCGGGCAACCTCCCGCCAGGGCAAACGCGCCGCCCAGCGCCCCTACCCCTTTTAACAACCGACGCCGTGAAGGTTCAGCGACGTCGTACTCGTCATGCTTGTTCATCGTGCTTAGTCCAGACCCAGTACGCCGCGCAGCAGGGAGAGATCTTCCGCCAGCGTCGTAATCGGGCCTTTCAGCGCGTTACGGTCGGCGTCGGTCAGCTTGTCGTAGGTTTCGAACCCGTCTTTGGTACGGTACTTCGCCAGGATGGTATCGACCTTTTTGAAGTTGGCATCTACTTTCGCCAGCAGTTCGCCGTTCTCTTTCTGCAGCTGAGGACGCAGCAGCTCGACAATCTTCTGCGCACCGTCGACGTTGGCCTGGAAGTCCCACAGGTCAGTGTGGCTGTAGCGATCTTCTTCACCGCTGATTTTGCTCGCGGCCACTTCTTCAATCAGACCGGCCGCGCCGCCCACCACCTTCGACGGCGGGAAGGCAAGCTCGCTGATGCGCTTTTGCAGCTCCAGCACGTCGGTGTTCAGCTGCCCGGCGTATTTCTCCATTCCTTTGGTGGAGTTATCGCCAAACAGGGCTTTTTCCAGACGGTGGAAGCCGGTGAATTTCGGATCGGCGGCCTTCTGCTCGTAGTCATCTTCGCGGGCATCAATGCTGCCGTCGAGGTCAGAGAACAGCTCGGCAATCGGCTCGATGTGCTCGTAGTGCTGACGGGTTGGCGCGTACAGGGATTTCGCTTTTTCGATATCGCCCGCTTTCACGGCGTCGGTGAAGGCTTTGGTACCCGTGACCAGGTCCGCCGTCTCTTTGGTGACGTAGGCTTTATAGGCGGTGATAGCGTCGCCCAGGCTCAGCAGGGCCGTGCCTTTGGCCGCGTCCGCCGTCGCAGCACCTTTGACGATCAGCTTGCCTTTAGGGTTGGTCAGCAGGCCGCAGGTCATGTCGTATTCACCCGGCTGCAGGTTGGCGGTCATCTTCTGACTGAAGCCTGGCGCGATGTTCTCGCGCTCTTCCACCACCATCACGCCTTTGAGGATCTCCCACTCCAGCGCCTTCTGGCTGTGGTTCTGAATGATAAACTGGGTTTTACCGCTGTTAACCGTGATGGTCATCGGCTCACACTGCTTATCGTTAACGGTGACTTTTACCTGCGGAATATCCGCAGCCTGCGCAGCGAATGCAGAAGCGAACAGCGCGGCAATGCCTGCGCACAATGCACTACGACGAAACTGAATTGCCATGACTCTTCCCTTAAAAAGTATGTTGTAACTAAAACAATAATTACGGCGCAACGCGCGACGCCTGCGAACCGGTACGCGGCGGCATCGCGAACAGCACCAGCGCCGGAACCAGATAGATAAAGTACATCGCCACTTCGCTGACGCTCGGCGTTTCCTGGTAGCCGAAGATGCCTTCGAGCAGGGTGCCGGTCAGTGAATGGGTGGAGAGAACGTTGCTAAGATCGAACGCCACGTCCTGGAAGTGGTTCCACAGGCCCGCCTCGTGGAAGGCGCGGATCGCCCCTGCTGCCAGCCCCGCGGCCACCAGCAGAATGAACAGGCTGGTCCACTTAAAGAAGGCGCCCAGGTTGAGGCGAATGCCGCCCCAGTAGAGCAGAAAGCCCAGCACCACCGCCGTTGCCAGACCGAGCATGGCGCCCAGCGGCGGCCAGATGCCCACGTCCTGCTGGAATGCCGCCAGCAGGAAGAAAACCGATTCCAGACCCTCGCGCGCCACGGCGAAAAAGACCATCATGATCAGCGCCCAGCCGTGGTGATTCCCCTTCTGCAGGGCGTTATCCACCGCCTGCTCCAGCTGCACCTTCACGTTGCGGGAAACTTTGCGCATCCAGAAGACCATCCACGTCAGGATGAACACCGCAATCACGGCGACGATACCTTCAAACAGCTCCTGCTCTTTCTGCGGGAATTCGCCGGTGGTTTCATTGATGAGGATACCTAAGCCCAGGCAGAGCGCCGCGGCAAGGAAGACGCCAACCCACATCACGCCAATCCAGCGCCCACGCTGGGTGCGCTTCAGATAGCTGGCGATAAGGCTGACAATCAGGGCCGCTTCAAGGCCTTCACGTAACATAATGAGAAATGGAACAAACATGCCGACACCTTAAATGTTTATCGCGGTCAACTGATGCAAAGAAAGGTAAATTCTTGTGATAGTGATTATCATTACGGCGGAAGGAAACACAAGCGAAATGTGTGGTGATTTGATGACGAGTTGTAAACGCAAAGCCTGTTAATAGTTGCCACCGTTACCGTTAAGTTTATAAGTTATAATAAAAATGCCCATTTACGGTTAACCAGTGCTGTGGCTAAATATCCGCCTCAAAAACCAACCGAAAATATTCCATGTTTAAGATTGTCCATTTCCTGCTGGCGCTGGTGATTATTCTTGCGCTTGCCTGGCTGGTGAGTTTCGACCGCCGAAAAATTCGCATTCGTTATGTTTTACAGCTGATTGTTATTGAAATTGCCCTGGCGTTCTTTTTCCTGCACGCCGAAAGCGGGCTATTCCTGATTAAATACGTTTCCGGCTTCTTTGAGTCACTGCTGAAATTTGCCTCGGAAGGAACGAATTTCGTCTTTGGCGGAATGGGAGAAAAAGGGCTGGCGTTTATTTTCCTCGGCGTGCTGTGTCCGATTATTTTTATTTCCGCACTGATTGGTATTCTCCAGCACTGGCGGATCCTGCCGATTTTTATTCGAATCATCGGGACGCTGCTGTCAAAGCTGAACGGCATGGGCAAGCTGGAATCGTTCAACGCGGTGAGCTCGCTGATCCTTGGCCAGTCGGAAAACTTCATTGCCTATAAAGGCGTGCTGGGTGATCTCTCCTCGCGTCGTTTGTTCACTATGGCGGCCACGGCCATGTCGACGGTCTCCCTGTCGATTGTCGGTGCCTATATGACCATGCTCGACGCCAAATTTGTCGTTGCCGCGCTGATCCTGAACATGTTCAGCACCTTTATTATTCTCTCGGTCATTAACCCGGTACGTCCGGAAGCCGAGCCGGATATCAAGCTGGAAAAACTGCACGAATCCCAGAGCTTCTTTGAAATGCTGGGCGAGTATATTCTGGCCGGTTTTAAGGTGGCGATGATTATTCTGGCGATGCTGATTGGCTTTATCGCCCTCATCAGCGCCGTTAACGCCCTCTTCTCCAGCGTATTCGGCATGAGCTTCCAGCAGATCCTGGGCTATGTGTTTTATCCGCTGGCGTGGCTTATCGGGATTCCGCTCAGCGATGCGTTAAACGCGGGCAGCATTATGGCAACCAAGCTGGTGGCGAATGAATTTGTAGCGATGATTGAGTTGCAAAAAATTGCTCATGAAATGTCACCGCGCGGGCTGGGTATTTTGTCCGTCTTCCTGGTGTCGTTTGCCAACTTCGCCTCCATCGGCATCGTCGCCGGGGCGATTAAGGGGCTGAACGAGCAGCAGGGCAACGTGGTGTCGCGGTTTGGTCTGCGCCTGGTATACGGTGCGACGCTGGTGAGCCTGCTGTCGGCGAGCTTTGCGGGATTAGTGCTGTAAATAGCTTTGCTACAAAACAACAACGGCGGGTTATCCCGCCGTTTTTTATTAAAACTGCACGCACACCGGCTGGTCGACACGCATCACCGATTCCTGCGCGAAACGAGACTTATAGATCCCGCGCAACGCTTCGATGTTCTTCTCGCTCTGCGCATCTTTACCGTGGATCAGCATTAACGCTTTGCTGGATTCACGCGCCACTTTCCCGTCGTTCCCCAGCCACTGCCCGCGCGCATCAAACACCGTTAAGCCATCGCGAAAACGCGGCGTCACGTCCTGGTCAACAAACTGCTGCCACTCGCTGTCGGTAATCTGCGCCCCTGCCGGGCGATTCAAGCCAAAATAGAGCGTGGTCTGCTGCATCTGGTTATCCGCTTTGCAGGTCTCCACCGCCGCACGCTGCGAGGGTGTGTTACAACCCGCCAGCATCAATAATGCCACCGCCATTAACCCTGTTTTGATTGTCATGTGTCGCTATCCTCATTGTTATAAGCACATGGATATCACAGGAAAATACGGATTTTGGCAAGAAAAAAGCCGGGTGGCGCTTGCGCTTACCCGGCCTACGGTACTGCGTGAGAAAATTATTCTGCCTGAAGCTTAGTCGGCGGCGCAGTGTGGTAGTGCGCATCCGCTTCCGCAAAGCGCTTCTGCATAGAGGCAGACGGCGCTTTACCCAGCAGGCTGAACACCACAATACCGATGCTGCCGAAGATGAAGCCCGGAATGATTTCGTACAGGCCCAGCCACGCGAACTGCTTCCAGACGATGACGGTCACCGCACCGATGATCATCCCCGCCAGCGCGCCGTTGCGGGTCATGCGTGACCACATGACGGAGAACAGCACCACCGGCCCAAACGCGGCACCGAAGCCCGCCCACGCGTAGCTCACGAGACCCAGCACGCGGTTTTCCGGGTTGGCTGCCAGCGCAATGGCCACCAGCGCCACCACCAGCACCATAAAGCGCCCTACCCACACCAGCTCTTTCTGGCTCGCATTTTTACGCAGGAAGGCCTTGTAGAGGTCTTCGGTGATTGCACTGGAGCAAACCAGCAGCTGGCAGCTCAGGGTGGACATCACCGCCGCCAGGATCGCGGAGAGCAGAATACCGGCAATCCACGGGTTAAACAGGATCTGCGCCAGCTCGATGAACACGCGCTCGGCGTTCTGGTTCACCGCACCCGCCTGCGCCGGGTTGTTGCTGAAGTAGGCGATACCGAAGAAGCCGACCGCACACGCCCCCGCCAGACACAGGATCATCCACGTCATGCTAATGCGACGCGCGTGAACGATGGTGTGGTGAGAATCCGCCGCCATAAAGCGCGCCAGAATGTGCGGCTGACCGAAGTAGCCCAGCCCCCAGCCCATCAGGGAAACGATGGCGACAAAGTTCAGCCCTTTCAGCATATCGACGTTTTCGATGCTCTTCTGCTTGATCACTTCCAGTGAATCGCCAAAGCCGCCAACGGTGAAAATCACAATCACCGGGGTCAGGATCAGGGCGAAGATCATCAGGCTCGCCTGCACGGTGTCGGTCCAGCTGACGGCCAGGAAGCCGCCCACGAAGGTATAGAGGATGGTTGCCGCCGCACCGGCCCACAGGGCGGTTTCGTAGCTCATGCCGAAGGTGCTTTCGAACAGACGCGCACCGGCCACGATGCCGGAGGCACAGTAGATGGTGAAGAACACCAGGATCACCACCGCGGAGATAATGCGCAGCACGCGGCTGTTATCTTCAAAGCGTCCGGTGAAGTAGTCCGGCAGCGTCAGGGCGTTGTTGTTGGCCTCGGTATGTACGCGCAGACGGCCTGCCACCAGCTTCCAGTTGATCCACGCGCCGACGGTCAGGCCGATGGCGATCCAGCTTTCGGAAATACCAGAGATGAAAATCGCGCCCGGCAGCCCCATCAGCAGCCAGCCGCTCATGTCGGATGCGCCCGCAGAGAGCGCGGTGACCATTGGGCCTAAGCTGCGCCCGCCAAGGATGTAGTCGTCAAAGTTTTTAGTGGAACGCCATGCCAAAAACCCTATCAGGATCATGCCAAAAATATAAACGAGAAATGTCACCAGCATCGGTGTGCTAATAGCCATTCAAATTCTCCAAAATGTCGAGCGACAACCGTCCGGGTTGCCTTGTTATGTCATCACCGGAACGTAGTGATGTGTGTATGTGTTTCCGTTGGGCGCGCTATCCTGCCGTATACGCTTCCCACTGACAAACGATTTAACACTGCATTTACATGAATTTCATCCCTGGTTTTATACGTCTTTCCTATAGGTTGCACTCGCTCACGCTTTTACGGGTTGCACCTTTAAAAAGTGTTAAGCACCGCATAAAAACTGGCTTCGTAAACCGTCGCGCGTTCTTTTTCGCAGCTAACTAATCGTTAACAATCCATTCATTTTCCAGCTTGCAAACCAGGTCACATTTAACACGGTTGCACAAAGTTGCAACATGGTAGATATTTCACGCTATCAACAGAACGCTATTACAGAACAACAGGAGTTTTGGCATGGGGATGACCACCATGGGGGTTAAGCTGGATGACGCGACCCGCGAACGGATTAAGACCGCAGCAACCCGCATTGACCGCACACCGCACTGGTTAATCAAGCAGGCGATTTTTAACTATCTGGAAAGGCTGGAGAGTGAAGATGGCCTGCCTGAGCTGCCTGCCCTGCTGGCGGGCGCAGCGAACGAAAGCGACGACGCCGCGACGGCGGTGGAAGAAAACCACCAGCCGTTCCTCGAATTTGCCGAGCAGATCCTGCCGCAGTCCGTCAGCCGCGCCGCCATTACCGGGGCTTACCGCCGCGCCGAAACCGACGCCGTGCCGATGCTGCTGGAGCAGGCCCGCCTGCCGGAAGCCATTGCCGCCCAGGCGCACAGCCTGGCGTATCAGTTAGCCGACAAGCTGCGCAACCAGAAAACCGCCACCGGCCGCGCCGGGATGGTGCAGGGCCTGTTGCAGGAGTTCTCCCTCTCCTCACAGGAAGGCGTGGCGCTGATGTGCCTGGCTGAAGCGCTGCTGCGTATTCCGGATAAAGCTACCCGCGACGCGCTGATCCGCGACAAGATCAGCAACGGCAACTGGCACTCCCACATTGGCCGCAGCCCGTCGCTGTTCGTCAACGCCGCCACCTGGGGTCTGCTGTTTACCGGCAAGCTGGTCTCCACCCATAACGAAGCCAACCTGTCACGCTCTCTGAACCGCATTATCGGCAAGAGCGGCGAGCCGCTGATCCGCAAAGGCGTGGACATGGCGATGCGCCTGATGGGCGAGCAGTTCGTCACCGGGGAAACCATTGCCGAAGCGCTGGCGAATGCCCGCAAGCTGGAAGACAAAGGTTTCCGCTACTCCTACGACATGCTGGGTGAAGCGGCGCTGACCGCCGCCGACGCGCAGGCCTACATGGTCTCTTACCAGCAGGCGATCCACGCCATCGGTAAAGCGTCCAACGGTCGCGGTATTTATGAAGGTCCGGGCATCTCTATTAAGCTCTCTGCCCTGCACCCGCGCTACAGCCGTGCGCAGTATGACCGGGTGATGGAAGAGCTCTATCCGCGCCTGAAGTCCCTGACCCTGCTGGCGCGCCAGTATGATATCGGCATTAATATCGACGCCGAAGAGGCTGACCGTCTGGAGATCTCCCTCGATCTGCTGGAAAAATTGTGCTTCGAACCGGAGCTGGCAGGCTGGAACGGGATTGGTTTCGTTATTCAGGCCTACCAGAAACGCTGTCCGTTCGTCATTGATTACCTGATTGACCTGGCCAGCCGCAGCCGTCGCCGCCTGATGATCCGCCTGGTGAAAGGCGCCTACTGGGACAGCGAAATCAAACGCGCCCAGATGGAAGGTCTGGAAGGCTATCCGGTATATACCCGCAAGGTCTACACCGACGTCTCTTACCTCGCGTGCGCGAAAAAACTGCTCGGCGTGCCGAACCTGATTTATCCGCAGTTCGCGACCCACAACGCCCATACCCTGGCGGCAATCTACAGCCTGGCCGGGCAGAACTACTATCCGGGCCAGTACGAGTTCCAGTGCCTGCACGGCATGGGTGAGCCGCTGTACGAGCAGGTCACCGGGAAAGTGGCGGACGGCAAGCTGAACCGTCCGTGCCGTATCTATGCCCCGGTGGGCACCCACGAAACCCTGCTGGCGTACCTGGTGCGTCGTCTGCTGGAGAACGGGGCGAACACCTCCTTCGTTAACCGCATCGCCGACACCACCCTGCCGCTTGACGAACTGGTGGCCGATCCGGTGCAGGCCGTAGAGAAGCTGGCGGCGCAGGAAGGCCAGATTGGTCTGCCGCATCCGAAAATTGCCCTGCCGCGCGAGCTGTACGGCGCGGGCCGCGTCAACTCGGCGGGCCTGGATCTGGCGAACGAACACCGTCTGGCGTCGCTCTCCTCTGCCCTGCTCAACAGCGCATTGCAGAAGTGGCAGGCCAAACCGATCCTTGAGCAGTCCGTTGAGGACGGTGAAATGCAGCCGGTGATCAACCCGGCAGAGCCGAAGGACATCGTCGGCTACGCGCGTGAAGCAACCGAAGCGGAAGTGGAACAGGCGCTGGAGAGCGCGGTGAACAACGCGCCAATCTGGTTCGCCACCCCGCCGCAGGAGCGTGCCGCCATTCTGGAACGCGCCGCGGTGCTAATGGAAGATCAGATGCAGCAGCTCATCGGCATTCTGGTGCGCGAAGCGGGTAAAACCTTCAGCAACGCCATCGCCGAAGTGCGTGAGGCGGTCGACTTCCTGCACTACTACGCCGGTCAGGTGCGCGATGATTTCGACAACGAAACGCACCGCCCGCTCGGTCCGGTGGTCTGTATCAGCCCGTGGAACTTCCCGCTGGCGATCTTCACCGGCCAGATTGCCGCCGCCCTTGCCGCAGGCAACAGCGTGCTGGCGAAACCGGCAGAGCAAACCCCGCTGATTGCCGCCCAGGGCATCAACATTCTTCTGGAAGCAGGCGTTCCGGCGGGCGTGGTGCAACTGCTGCCAGGGCGCGGTGAAACGGTGGGCGCCAAACTCACCTCCGATAACCGCGTGCGCGGCGTGATGTTTACCGGTTCGACCGAAGTGGCCTCCCTGCTGCAACGCAACATCGCCACCCGTCTGGATGCGCAGGGTCGTCCTACCCCGCTTATCGCCGAAACTGGCGGCATGAACGCCATGATTGTTGACTCCTCCGCGCTCACCGAGCAGGTGGTTGTTGACGTGCTGGCCTCCGCCTTCGACAGCGCCGGTCAACGCTGCTCCGCCCTGCGCGTGCTGTGCTTACAGGATGACGTGGCTGACCACACGCTGAAGATGCTGCGCGGCGCGATGGCGGAATGCCGCATGGGCAACCCGGGCCGTCTCACCACCGACATCGGGCCGGTGATCGACGCGGAAGCCAAAGCCAACATTGAAAACCATATTCAGGCCATGCGCGCCAAAGGCCGTCCGGTGTTCCAGGCGGTGCGCGAGAACAGCGAAGATGCCCGCGAGTGGCAGACTGGCACCTTCGTGCCGCCTACGCTGATTGAGCTGGCAAGCTTCGACGAGCTGAAAAAAGAGGTCTTCGGCCCGGTGCTGCACGTGGTGCGTTACAACCGTAACAACCTCAACGCGCTTATCGACCAGATCAACGCCTCCGGCTACGGCCTGACGCTCGGCGTACATACCCGTATCGACGAGACCATTGCGCAGGTCACCGGCACGGCCAAAGTCGGCAACCTGTACGTCAACCGCAACATGGTTGGCGCGGTCGTGGGCGTGCAGCCGTTCGGCGGCGAAGGCCTCTCCGGTACGGGTCCGAAAGCGGGCGGCCCGCTCTACCTGTATCGTCTGCTGGCGAACCGTCCTGAGAACGCACTGGGAGTCACCCTGGCGCGTCAGGATGCGGAGTATCCGGTGGATGCGCAGCTGAAAACCGTGCTGACGCAACCGCTGGAGGCGCTGATCGCCTGGGCGGAAAAACGTCCTGAGCTGCGTGCGGTTGCCCAGCAGTACGGCGAGCTGGCGCAGGCCGGTACCCAGCGTCTGCTGCCGGGGCCAACCGGCGAGCGCAACACCTGGACGCTGATGCCGCGCGAGCACGTACTGTGCGTGGCGGATAACGAGCAGGACGCGCTGGTACAGCTAGCCGCGGCGATGGCCTCCGGGTGTGAAGTGCTGTGGCCGGACGATGCGCTGCATCGCGATCTCGCCAAACAGCTGCCGAAAGCGGTTTCGGCCCGCATTCGCTTTGCGAAGGCCGATGCCCTGCTGACCCAGCCGTTTGACGCGGTGATCTACCACGGTGATTCCGACCAGCTGCGCGAGCTGTGCGAGCAGGTGGCGGCCCGCAGCGGGGCGATTGTTTCCGTGCAGGGCTTCGCCCGCGGGGAAACCAACCTGCTGCTGGAGCGTCTGTACGTGGAGCGCTCGCTCAGCGTCAACACCGCGGCGGCGGGCGGTAACGCCAGCCTGATGACAATCGGCTAACGCTGTGCTAATAAGGCTCCGGAGACGGAGCCTTATTTTATTGGGGAGTATATGAAACGATATCTTATCGCCGGTGCGGCACTGCTGCTCAGCACCAGCGCGCTGGCCAACGAGTGCGACAACGCCACTACGCAGCTTGAACTGAACACCTGTAGCGCGCAGCAGTACCAGGCAGCCGATAAAAAACTCAACCAGACCTACCAGGCCGCCATCAAACGCGCGGCGGCCCCCCAGCGCGACCTGCTGAAAAAAGCGCAACAGGCGTGGATTACCCTGCGCGACGCGGACTGCGCGTTTATCGGTTCGGGGACGGAAGGCGGGAGCGTCCAGCCAATGATTGTTAACCAGTGCCTGGCGGAAAAAACCGTGGAGCGCGAGGCGTTTCTGGCCTCGCTGATGCAGTGTGAAGAGGGCGACTTAAGCTGCCCTCTCCCGCCGGGCAATTAACGCACGCGGATCCCTTCGATAATCATCCGCTGCACGTTTTCGAGGGTGCTCTGGAAAAACGCCTCGTCCTGAAGCGTTTTACCGGTCACCGCCTCGACCTGGGCCGCAAAGTCAGCGTAATGCTGGGTAGCGGCCCAGATCATAAAGATCAGGTGCTGCGGGTCGACCGGGGCCAGCTTTCCGCTGGCAACCCATCCGGCGATAATCGCCGACTTATCGTCCACCAGCTGCTTTAAATCCCCCGTCAGCTCCGCCTGTAGCAGCGGCGCGCCCTGCAGCATCTCAAGACAAAACAGCCTTGACGCCTGCGGGTAATCGCGCGACACCTCGAGCTTCAGGCGAATGTACTCCTCGATAGCCACCAGCGGGGCCAGCTCTTCGCGAAATGCCTTGAGCGGCGCCAGCCAGATATCGAGGATCTGCTGCATCACCGCCACATACAGCGCCTCTTTCGACGGGTAATAGTAGAGCAGATTGGTTTTAGACACCCCGGACTGCTCCGCCACCTGCTCCAGGCGCGTGCCGTGAATGCCAAACTGTGAAAAGGTCTCCAGCGCGGCGCTGAGGATCGCCTGCTTTTTGGCGCTCACCGCCTGCGAACGTTTTCCGGGTGTTTTCACTGCGCCTTGTGTCATTTCCGCTCTCCATTTTCTTTCCTGCGCTCAGCATAGCAAAACCCCCGCCTCGCCACGACCTTCTGCACTCCCATCGCGCATGAGTGCCTGTTTTCTGTGCAATGTTTTTGACCATTTAGTCCACATTTAGCGGCATCAATTCCCCAACTTCCCATTAAAACATTAATAACACAAGCGTTTTCAAAACTGGCATTGCCTTTGCAAAACCACCGTTACACCTGCGACGTAATGAAGAGAGGTTCGTGATGAAAATTGGCGTATTTGTACCCATCGGCAACAACGGCTGGCTTATCTCGACCACTGCACCGCAGTACATGCCGACCTTTGAGTTGAACAAAGCCATCGTGCAGAAAGCGGAGCACTACCATTTCGACTTTGCGCTTTCGATGATCAAGCTGCGCGGCTTTGGCGGCAAAACGGAATTCTGGGATCACAACTTGGAGTCCTTCACTCTGATGGCCGGGCTGGCAGCGGTTACCTCGCGGATCCAGATCTACGCCACCGCGGCCACCCTCACCCTTCCGCCCGCGATCGTGGCACGCATGGCCTCCACCATCGACTCCATCTCCGGCGGGCGCTTTGGCGTTAACCTGGTCACCGGCTGGCAAAAACCGGAGTACGAGCAGATGGGGCTCTGGCCGGGTGACGATTACTTCTCCCGTCGCTACGACTACCTGACCGAATACGTGCAGGTCCTGCGCGACCTGTGGGGCACCGGCAAAAGCGACTTCAAAGGCGACTTCTTTACCATGAACGACTGCCGCGTCAGCCCGCAGCCGTCGGTGCCGATGAAGGTGATTTGCGCCGGGCAGAGCGACGCGGGGATGGAATTCTCCGCGAAATACGCCGACTTTAACTTCTGCTTCGGCAAAGGCGTTAACACCCCTGCCGCCTTTGCCCCGACCGCGGCACGCATGAAGGAGGCCGCCGACAAAACCGGGCGCGACGTGGGCTCGTACGTGCTGTTCATGGTCATTGCCGACGAAACGGACGACGCCGCGCGCGCCAAATGGGAGCGGTATAAGGACGGCGCTGACGACGAAGCCCTGAGCTGGCTTACCGAGCAGAGCCAGAAAGACACCCGTTCCGGCGCAGACACCAACGTGCGTCAGATGGCCGACCCGACCTCCGCCGTCAATATCAACATGGGCACGCTGGTTGGCTCGTACGCCAGCGTTGCCAGGATGCTGGACGAAGTGGCTGCCGTACCCGGCGCGGAGGGCGTCCTGCTGACCTTCGATGATTTCCTCACCGGCGTAGAAACCTTCGGCGAGCGCATCCAGCCGCTGATGCAGTGCCGCGCCCACGTTCCTGCCGTCACGAAGGAGGTGGCGTAATGACGACCTTAAACGCTCGCCCGGAAGCCATCACCTTTGCGCCGCAGCAGAGCGCGCTGATCGTGGTGGACATGCAAAACGCCTATGCCAGCCAGGGCGGTTATCTCGATCTGGCGGGGTTCGACGTCTCCGCCACAAGGCCTGTGATCGAGAACATCAAAACCGCCGTCGCCGCCGCGCGCGCTGCGGGCATGCTCATTATATGGTTCCAGAACGGCTGGGATGACCAGTACGTCGAGGCCGGCGGCCCCGGCTCGCCCAACTTCCACAAGTCAAACGCCCTGAAAACCATGCGCAAGCGGCCCGAGCTGCAGGGCAAGCTGCTGGCGAAGGGCGGCTGGGACTATCAGCTGGTGGATGAGCTGGTCCCGCAGGCGGGCGATATCGTCCTGCCGAAACCACGCTACAGCGGCTTTTTCAACACCCCGCTCGACAGCCTCCTGCGCAGCCGGGGCATTCGCCACCTGGTGTTCACCGGCATTGCCACCAACGTCTGCGTGGAGTCGACCCTGCGCGACGGCTTTTTCCTCGAGTATTTCGGCGTGGTGCTGGAAGACGCCACCCACCAGGCCGGGCCGGAATTCGCACAGAAGGCGGCCCTGTTCAATATCGAAACCTTTTTTGGCTGGGTCAGCAGCGTCGCCGAGTTTTGCGATGCCCTGAATCCTCCGCTCGCCCGTATCGCCTGAGGAGACACACGATGCCGAAATCCGTAATCATCCCGCCGGGCACCAGCACGCCCATCGCCCCGTTTGTTCCCGGTACCCTTGCCGACGGCGTGGTGTATGTTTCCGGCACGCTGCCGTTTGATAAAGACAACAATGTGGTGTTTATCAACGACCCAAAGGCGCAAACCCGCCACGTGCTGGAGACGATCAAAACCGTGATCGAAACGGCGGGTGGCACGATGGAGGATGTGACCTTCAACAGCATCTTTATCACCGACTGGAAAAACTACGCCGCGATTAACGAAATCTACGCGGAGTTCTTCCCCGGCGATAAGCCAGCCCGGTTCTGCATTCAGTGCGGGCTGGTGAAGCCGGAGGCGCTGGTTGAGATCGCCACCGTTGCGCACATCGCGAAGTGAGGCTGCCATGAAACTCTCCGTCTCACCGCCCCCGTATGAGGGTGCACCCGTGGTGGTTCTTATTGCCGGCCTCGGCGGCAGCGGCAGCTACTGGCTGCCCCAGCTGGCCGCGCTGGAACCGGAGTATCAGGTGGTGTGTTATGACCAGCGCGGAACGGGCAATAACCCCGACGCCCTGCCGGAAGGCTACAGCCTGGCACAGATGGCGGACGAGCTGGCCCAGGCGCTGGCTGAGGCCGGGATCGTGCGCTACAGCATCGTCGGCCACGCGCTGGGAGCGCTGGTCGGCCTGCAGCTGGCCCTCGACAGACCCGACGCCCTCACCGCGCTGGTGTGCGTCAACGGCTGGTTAACCCTCAACGCCCATACACGCCGCTGCTTTCAGATCCGCGAGCGCCTGCTGCATTACGGCGGCCCGCAGGCGTGGGTTGAGTCGCAGCCCCTGTTTCTCTACCCGGCAGACTGGATGGCCGCTCGCGCCCCCCGTCTGGAGGCCGAAGAGGCGCTGGCGCTGGCCCACTTTCAGGGAAAAGCCAACCTGCTGCACCGGCTCAGCGCACTGAAAAAGGCCGACTTTAGCCGCCACGCCGCACGCATCCGCTGCCCGATCCAGATTATCTGTTCCGCCGACGACATGCTGGTGCCTTCGCTCTGCTCATCAGAACTGCAGGCAGCGATCCCGCACAGCCAGTGCGCGGTAATGCGCCAGGGCGGACATGCCTGCAACGTCACCGAGCCGGACACCTTTAACACCCTGCTGCTGAACGGGCTGGCCAGCCTGCTGCACAGTCATGAACCCGCTTTATAAGGAGCTGTAATGAGCGAAGCCATTAATCCCACCGCGCTGGAAACGCTGTTCACCGGCGCCCGAACCCATAACGGCTGGCAGGATATTGCCGTCAGCGACGAGACGCTGCGCGAAATTTACGACCTGATGAAATGGGGGCCAACCTCCGCCAACTGCTCCCCGGCGCGCATTGTGTTTGTGCGAAGCGCGGAGGGAAAAGAGAAGCTGCGCCCGGCGCTCTCCAGCGGCAACCTGGAGAAAACGCTCACCGCCCCGGTCACGGCGATTGTCGCCTGGGACGGTGAATTCTACGAGCGCCTGCCTGAACTGTTCCCGCACGGAGATGCCAGAAGCTGGTTTACCGCAAGCCCCGCGCTGGCGGAAGAGACCGCCTTTCGCAACAGCTCGCTGCAGGCCGCCTACCTGATTTTCGCCTGTCGCGCGCTGGGGCTGGACACCGGCCCGATGTCGGGCTTTGACCGACAAAAGGTCGACGAGGCCTTTTTCACCGGCACGACGCTTAAAAGCAATCTGCTGATCAATATTGGCTACGGCGACCCGGGCAAACTTTACGGGCGCCTGCCGCGCCTGACCTTCGACGATGCCTGCGGGCTGGCGTAAGGAGCGATGATGACGACACCGGATAAACAAACCTTTCGCGATGCCATGGCCTGCGTCGGCGCGGCGGTGAACATTATCACCACCGACGGCCCGGCGGGGATGGCGGGCTTTACCGCCAGCGCGGTATGCAGCGTCACGGATTCCCCTCCCACCCTGCTGGTGTGCCTGAACCGCGGCGCGTCCGTCTGGCCCACGTTCAGCGAAAACCGCACCCTTTGCGTGAATACCCTGAGCGCCGGACAGGAGCCGCTATCCAATCTGTTTGGCGGCAAAACGCCGATGGCGGAACGCTTTGCCGCCGCCCGCTGGCAGACGGGCGACACCGGCTGCCCGCGCCTGGAGGATGCGCTGGCCTCGTTTGACTGCCGCATCAGCCTGGTGGTGAGCGTCGGTACGCATGACATTCTGTTTTGCGACATCGTTTCAATTATTCGCCACCCCGCGCCGCAAGGACTGGTGTGGTTTGACCGCGGCTACCACGCGCTTATGCGACCCGCCTGTTAAGGCGCTCTAAGGAGACAGACCATGTTCGGATTTCCCCACTGGCAGTTGAAATCGACCTCCACCGAAGCAGGCGTGATCGCGCCGGATGAACGACTCCCGCTCGGGCAGACGATGGTGATGGGCGTCCAGCACGCGGTCGCCATGTTTGGCGCCACGGTGCTGATGCCGATGCTGATGGGACTGGATCCCAACCTCTCGATTCTGATGTCGGGTATCGGCACCCTGCTGTTCTTTTTTGTCACCGGCGGGCGCGTGCCGAGCTATCTGGGCTCCAGCGCCGCCTTTGTCGGCGTGGTGATCGCCACCACCGGCTTTAACGGCCAGGGAATCAACCCCAATCTGAGCGTGGCCCTCGGCGGCATTATCGCCTGCGGTCTGGTGTATACCCTGATTGGTCTGGTGGTAATGAAGATCGGCACGCGCTGGATCGAGCGCATGATGCCTCCCGTGGTCACCGGCGCGGTGGTGATGGCGATAGGCCTGAACCTCGCGCCGATTGCGGTGAAAAGCGTCTCCGCCTCGCCGTTTGAAAGCTGGATGGCCGTCGTGACCGTGCTGTGCATCGGCCTGGTGGCGGTGTTTACGCGAGGCATGATCCAGCGGCTGCTGATCCTGGTCGGGCTGATTGCCGCCTGTCTGATCTATGCCCTGCTGGCGAACGTTGTTGGTCTCGGCAAGCCGGTTGATTTTACGCTGCTCCATCAGGCCGCCTGGTTCGGCCTGCCGCAGATCACCTCGCCCACCTTTAACACCCAGGCGATGATGCTTATCGCACCGGTGGCGGTAATCCTGGTGGCGGAGAACCTGGGCCACCTGAAGGCGGTCGCGGGGATGACCGGACGCAGCATGGACCCATATATGGGCCGCGCGTTCGTCGGCGACGGGCTGGCAACCATGCTCTCCGGTTCCGTGGGCGGCAGCGGCGTCACCACCTATGCCGAAAACATCGGCGTAATGGCGGTGACCAAAGTCTACTCGACGCTGGTCTTCGTGGCGGCGGCGATGATGGCGATACTGCTCGGCTTTTCGCCGAAGTTCGGCGCGCTGATCCACACCATTCCGTCACCGGTTATCGGCGGGGCCTCAATCGTGGTGTTTGGGCTGATCGCCGTGGCTGGCGCACGCATCTGGGTGCAGCATCGGGTCGATCTCAGCCAGAACGGCAACCTGATTATGGTGGCGGTCACGCTGGTGCTGGGCGCGGGCGATTTTGCCCTGACGCTGGGCGGGTTTACGATCGGCGGGATTGGCACGGCGACCTTCGGTGCGATCCTGCTTAACGCCCTGCTGAGCCGCCGGATGGCTGCTGCGCCGCAGGGCGAGGTGGTACATCAGGAGTCGTGAAATCTCAAAGTCGGGTGACGGCTATGCCTTACCCGACCTTTATGTTCCGTAAGAACACGCTTGATCAAACAGTCGTTCGATAGATTTTGTAGGGAAGAAAAGAGAATGGCTGTTTTCACCCGTCAGCGGAATAAAACCCAGCTTCAGATAAAATCGTTTTGCCCGGTCATTGAGTGCATCAACAAATATTCCGTGTACTCCCACAGCCTGCGACGCCAGGTAAACCACCCGCATAGCGTGTGCAACAAGCGTTGTTCCCCACTCGTTTCCCTGTAGTTCTTTATGAATAGCCAGACGTCCCAGCGTCACGCTGGGTACGTTGAGATAAGGGATCCGACGCTGCTGAGCCTTAGAAGGAAGCATCGCTCTCTCAAAGCAACTTCCCGATAGCGTGTAATAGCCCAGCACGCGCGGATGGTCGCGCTCTTTAAGCAGGTAGGCTCGTAGAATACGTCCATTGTGCTGGCGCACCAGGTGTTCTCTCAGGAAGGCATTTAGCGAGGGTTCACCACAATCAAAATCCCCGAAATCATAGTCGGTTCCCTCTGATAACATTTCAATCGTGAGATTTGCCAAGACGCTTCACTCCATGTTTCGAAGACGTTTTGCCGCGCGCTTGAGGCGTTCATTTGGCTCTGGCGGATTGTCGATGGCATCCATCACTGCATTCCAGGAGGCTTCGTTTAACACGAGACGACGGTGCTGCTCGATGACCTCTGCAGCACGCTCTGACGCACTGTTCACCATAAACTGGGTGATCGTTTGATTCGTCATCGCCGCCGCTTCTTCAATCATTGTTTTGTCTTCGTCCGTTAAGCGAAGATCGATACGCTGTTTTTTAAGTGCTGGCATGGTTTACATCACCGTGTACGGTTTTAATCCGTACACATCCTAAGTAACGTTGCGCTTTTTTTCAATCTAAACCTTTTTCAGCAGTCAAATGACTCGCTTCACGCCCCCGCTTTCTGAGCTTTAGTTCGCTCACCAGCACCCCGGCGACAATAAACGCCGCGCCCACCAGCGCCAGCAGCGGTAAACGCTCGCCGGCCAGTCGTCCGAAAATCCCCGCCCAGACCGGTTCACCGGTGTAGATCACCGTCGCCCGCGTTGGCGATACGCTGCGCTGCGCCCAGTTCATAGTCACCTGGATAATGGCGCTGAAGATGCCAAGCCCCAGCGCGACCACCACCAGCCCCGTGGACATCGGCGGCACGGATTCCCCGGCTGGCACCATCGTCGCGAAGGCCACCAGCGACGCCGTCGCGAGCTGCACCACCGTCACGCGCTTGACGTCCACTTTCCCAGCCCAGGCGCTGATCAGAATAATTTCCGCCGCGATGGCAATGGCCCCGACGAGGGTAATGATCTCGCCCGGCCCCAGCGCCAGCAGGTTATTTTCCGGCCCGGCTAATAAAATCAGGCCGATAAACGCCAGCACGATGCCAATGCAGGACATCACCCCCGGTAGCCGCCCGAGGCATAACCATTGCAGCAGCGGCACCAGCGGCACGTACATGGCGGTAATAAAAGCGGATTTGCTGCTGGAGATGGTCTGCAATCCCCACGTCTGCAGGCTGTAGCCCATCGCTATCGCAACTCCAATCGCTACGCCGGCCTTGAGTTCCTTCAGCGTCAGACCCCGCAGCGTTTTAAGCGAGATCAGCCCCACGGCTATCGCCGCCGTCGCAAAGCGCAGGCCGACAAAAAAGAACGGATCGCTGAGGGTCACCGCGTACTGGACGGCAAGAAAGGTCCCGCCCCAGAACATGGTGATGAGAATAAGGATGGCTTCCTGCGGTTTTATGGAGAATTTAAAGCGTGAGACGGACATGCGACACCAACAAGTGAGATCAATTCTGTAGTGTGCGTTGCCTTTGGTTACAGTTCAATGTTGCAGACATAAAAAAAACCGCCGGGAAACCCGGCGGCAGGGAGTCAACCCGGCGTACTACTTATTGCTGCCGTGGCTATTTTTACCCCCTTTTTTACCAGCCTCTGATGCGCGCTGAGGGTCGTTCTTGAAGTTACCCCCGCTAGACTGGCCACCTTTACGACCTGCTTCTGATGCTCTTTCACGGTCTTCAGCGAAATTACCTGAACCACCACGATGGTTTGCCATCTCTAACCTCCAGAGTGTGAAACATTAGACATCATATTGCATTCAGTAAAAGAGGATTCTTTCACCTCGCGGCTAAAGGACAGGGCCTTTATCTGTGCCGCGTGAAACTAAGCTTAGTGGACTGAGGCTATCCGGCAAGCCACGGGTAATATTCTGCAACATGATATCCGCCTTTCGGGTCAGATAACGCGACGGAAATCTATAAGCCTTTCTTATCATTTTAAAATTCGACGACGAGAAAGTTGTTTCATTTTGCTACAGCACCTTATTGTAACCATGTTGTTATAAATCAAAGAAATGCCGTTCATTTTTGCAGTCTGGCCGTGATGTCATATCTTTAAATGAACGCAGCGATCCGCTGTCAGAAAAACCAACGAGGAGTGATGCAAAATGGCAAAAGTTCTGGTGCTCTATTATTCCATGTATGGACACATTGAAACCATGGCTCACGCGGTAGCAGAAGGTGCAAACAGAGTGGACGGCGTTGAGGTTGTGGTAAAACGCGTACCGGAAACCATGCAGGCGGAAGCGTTCGCCAAAGCCGGGGGAAAAACACAAAATGCCCCGGTCGCGACCCCGCAGGAGCTGGCGGAGTATGATGCCATTATCTTCGGCACCCCGACCCGCTTCGGCAATATGTCAGGCCAGATGCGTACCTTCCTCGATCAAACCGGCGGGCTCTGGGCATCCGGGGCGCTGTACGGCAAACTCGCCAGCGTATTCAGCTCTACCGGCACCGGCGGCGGCCAGGAGCAGACGATTACCTCAACCTGGACTACCCTTGCTCATCATGGAATGGTGATTGTGCCAATTGGCTACGGCGCGCAGGAGCTGTTTGACGTTTCTCAGGTGCGCGGCGGGACGCCGTACGGCGCAACCACCATTGCCGGTGGGGATGGCTCACGTCAGCCAAGCAATGAAGAACTCTCTATCGCCCGCTATCAGGGTGAATACGTCGCGGGTCTCGCTAAAAAACTGAACGGCTAACCCAACAGGAGGAAAAGTATGCCAACACAGGAATCCAAAGCTCACCACGTGGGCGAATGGGCAAGTTTACGCAACACCTCTCCGGAGATTGCCGAAGCCATCTTTGAAGTCGCGAACTACGACGAAAAGCTGGCCGAGCAGATTTGGGAAGAAGGCAACGATGAAGTGCTGATTCGCGCCTTCGAAAAAACGGACAAAGACTCGCTCTTCTGGGGCGAGCAAACCATCGAACGTAAAAACGTCTAAGCGTTTCCCCCCGCCGCAGCGGGGGGTTCTCTTTTACTTCGCCGCGTTATTCATGACCGCATTGAATTTATCAACCGGACAGAAGCCGTTCGCGTCCACCGGACAGCCCTTCAGCTCCAGCGTCACGCGCTGCGCGGGTGACTGCAATGACAGCACGCTGGCGTTGCGCAGCTGCTCCGCGCTCTGGTAGACATACTCAATTTTCATCAGCTCCTGATTGCTGTTTTTGTCGTGCCAACGCTGGAAGACAATCTTGCCGCCAATCGGGGTCCGTTCCTGCTGGTCATGCAGCTGATACGGCTTGAAATCCAGCGCGGTGAGCAGTGAAGCGATGTTCGAATCGTGCCCTACCAGCAGAGTAATCTTAGGCGCTTTCGCCTGTTCGGTGACCAGCGTTTTATCGATATATTTCACCAGCGGCTTCGCCACGTTTTGCGCCACCTCGGTGGAGGTAAACAGCGAGTCCTGATAGCCGTTCTTCAGCTTCGACAGCACGCGCCACTGCTGGTCGGTCTTGATTTCACCCCAGGCCACCTGGTCGGCCGGGAAACCTTCGTAATACTGCAGCGTGAACGCGTCCACCAGCGAGTTACCCACCTTCAGCGGCCCGGATACGCCAGGCTCTTTTTCATAGTCGGCGCTGAAGGTATCTTTCGCGTCTGCCAGCGAGCAGACTTTTTTCTCTTTGCAGGACGGGGAATCGGCGTAATTTGTCATCTGCTCCAGCAGCTTATAGCTTTCGCCAAGCTGCATTTTCTGCCGCTCGGTCTCCATCGCCTTGAGCGCTTTTTCGCGGAATTCCGGCGAGTTGTCGGTAATCACCGGATTAAAGGTCGGATCCATGGTGCCCATTTTTTCCTGATGATGCACGGGGACGTCGCACCCCGGGAACGCGCCGGTAATAAAGAACTGCGCGGTGGCGACAGTACGCTGCAGGCTGTTGGCGTAAGCATAAACGCTATCCGCTGGCGGACACTCTCCCGTCTTCACCATCCCCTGCTCTGCCAGCCACTCGCGCATGTAATGGCCCATATAGACTTCCAGCACGCCGCCTTTGGTGGTGAGCTGACCGCCCGGCACGTCCCACTCCGGCCACTGCTTCGGCGTGGACTGCTCCAGCACGCTGCCGTTGTTGGCGAGCGGCGCGCGCAGGTTGTGACGGCTCATGATTAACACCTGCTCCAGCTGATAGCCTTTCGGCGTCTCCTGCGCCTGTGCGCCAAAGGTCATTGAAAGGGTACCTGCCACGGCCACTGCGAGTAGTGCTTTTCTCATCCCTCGTTCCTCACGTTTTTTTAATGTTCCAGTGAGTGTGACAGATTCGTGACAGTTTTTTCGGGAAGCATTTCTCAAACTGATGATTAACGTGCTTACGGTGGGCGCTAATTAGTTTTATAATAAAACCACACCCACCGGAGACCTGACCGTGAAACGCACCCGCCTTGAAGAGAGCACCTGCCCCGTCGCCCGTTCGCTGGATATCATTGGCGACTGGTGGTCGCTGCTGATCGTTCGCGACGCGCTGCGCGGAATTAAACGCTTCGGCGAGTTTCAGAAAAGCCTCGGTATCGCGAAAAACATGCTCACCTCGCGGCTGAAGCTGCTGGTCGATGAAGGCATCCTCCGGCTTCAGCCCGCCTCCGACGGCAGCGCCTGGCAGGAATACGTTCTGACCGACAAGGGACGCGCGCTCCAGACGGTGCTGGTTGCTCTCTCCCAGTGGGGCAATGAATTTTTGTTCGCGGAAAACGAATGCGGCACCGTTCTCGTCGATAGCGAACAGCGCAAACCCCTGCGTAAACTGGCGCTTATCGCCGACGATGGGCGCAAACTGACGCCTGAAGAGATCGTGGCTAAACTCCCCTCCTGATCGTTCCCAACGGCAAAAGCACAAAATGCCCGGCAAAATGGTTGCATTATAAAACCAAATGGCAGAGAGTTAATTCAGTTTCATATTGAAACCAGATAACCCACTTTGCTTTGAGGTAACACACAATGACTACGCAAATCACCACCGCCTTAATTACCGGCGCCTCTTCCGGGATCGGGGCCGTCTATGCCGATCGCCTGGCCGCGCGCGGCGCTAACCTGGTCCTGGTCGCCCGCCGCGAGGATCGCCTGAAAACCCTCGCCGCCGACCTGCGCGCGCGCTATGGCGTGGCCGTCGCTATACTGGTGGCCGATCTCAGCGATGAAGCCGGGATCCGCGCCGTGGAAAATGAACTGCGTCACAATACCGCCATCGATACGCTGGTAAACAACGCGGGCACCGCGCAGATGGCCCCGTTCCTCACGGGCGATGTGGCGCAGCATCAGGCCATCAACACCCTCAACACCACGGCGCTGATGCGTCTGACCTACGCCATCCTGCCCCGCCTGGCGCAGAACAATCGCGGGACGCTGATCAATATCGCCTCGGTGTTATCGCTCCATGTCCGTGCGGGCAGCGCGCTGTACAGCGCCACCAAAGCCTGGGTACTGAGCTTTACCCGCGGACTGCAGGAAGAATTTGCCGATAGCAGCGTGCGCATTCAGGCCGTGCTGCCCGCCGCGACGGCGACGGAGATCTGGAGCCATTCAGGGGTTACGGTGAACGATCTGCAGGAAGGGTCGGTGATGACCACCGACGATATGGTCGATGCGTCACTGGCGGGTCTGGATCAGGGCGAACAGATCACTATTCCGCCGATGCATGACGCCGCCCTGTGGGATCGCTACGAAGCGGCGCGCCTTGAGCTGTTTAACAGCGCGCGCACCGGGGTTCCAGCACCGCGCTACGTTAAACAGTAGCCTAACGCTCAAGCTGGTCGCCGTACTCGCTCATCCAGGCGGCCAGCGGCGAAAGTGCGTCCTGCAGGGTTAACCCCAGCTCGGTAATTTGATACTCCACGCGCGGGGGGATCTCCGGGTAGACCGTCCGCGTCACCAGCCCGCGCTGCTCAAACAGGCGGAGCTGCTTCGTCAGCTCTTTCTGCGTGATGGGGGCAGCGGCACGCAGCAGATCGCCAAAGCGTACGGGCGTGTTGAACACAATCAGGCGATAGAGAATGGGGATCGCCCACTTACCGGATATCAGGTTGACAAACTGCGTCATCGGGCAGGTATACGCCTCAGATTTTTTTTCGCAGCACACCTCCAGCATTTCTGCCATAGCACACCTCTTGCCTCGTTAGTATCCATTTGGTACCTGGTTTCCTTTCGATACTAACGTTTCTATAGTGCTTTCTCCAGTGACATTTCAGGAGAAGAACATGGGTCGTTTAACCGATAAATATACGCTGATTACCGGCGGCACCAGCGGCATTGGTCTTGCCACCGCGCAGGCGTTTATCGCCGAAGGCGCGCGCGTCGCCGTGACCGGACGCAACCCGGACACCCTCGCCGAAGCAGAGCGCATTCTGGGCGATAAGGCCTGGGTGATCCCAACCGACGCAGGCGATATCGCGTCGCAAAAAGCGCTGGCGGAAACCCTCGCCGCCCGCTGGCCACGCCTGGACGCGGTGTTTCTCAACGCTGGCGACGTGACGCACGCGCCGCTGGAAGCCTGGCAGGAGGATGCGTGGGACCGCCTGATGGGCATCAACCTGAAGGGACCGTTCTTTTTAATTCAGGCGCTGCTGCCGCTGCTGAATAACCCGTCGTCGGTGATCCTCTGCGGCTCCGTGAGCGCACGCATCGGCCTGCCCACCAGCAGCGTGTATGCCGCGAGCAAGGCCGCCCTCCTGTCGCTGGCGCGTACGTTGTCGGCGGAGCTGCTGCCGCGCGGGATCCGCGTCAACGGGTTGAGCCCCGGTCCGGTGGAAACGCCGGCATTTACGAAGACGGGCTTAAGCGAAGAGACGCTTAACGCGATGATGGCGGAGATCTTCAAGCTGGTGCCGCTCGGCAGAATGGGCTCGACGACGGAGCTGGCAAAAGCCGCGCTCTACCTAGCGTCCGACGAGTCGAGCTACACGGTAGGAACGGAACTGCTGGTGGACGGCGGAATGGGAAGCCTGTAACTCAAAAGGCGCTGATGCCGGTGACCGCGCCGACATACAGCGCCGCCCATGCACAGGCGGAAAGCAGGCTGACGATGTAAACTTTGACGGCGTTCAGCCTGAGCATCCCCGCCGCCAGCGGCACGACATAACGCAACACCGCCAGAAAGCGCGACGTAAACAGTACGATGACACCGTTTTTTTGCAGCTGATGCTGAACCCGTAAAAACGTAGCGGCATGCTTCGCCGTAAAGCGCGCGACCAGCCGGGTGTGCCCCATCAGCTGGCCGATATGGTAGTTCAGCACCGATCCCGCCGTTGCCCCCAGCACCACGGCGAGCCACGCCAGCGCCGGGTGCATGCTCCCCTGGCTGACGCCGATGCCCGCCAGCAGCATCACCGAGGCGGGTGGCAGCACGGAGGAGATCAACACCGTGGACTTGCTCAGCGCCATTACGAATAACAGCGCGAACAGATGTGCCGGATAAAGCGCAAAATGATTCAGCAGATTATCAAACCACGCCATTTTCCTTCCCCCGTTAATTAATCCCCCATTTAAAAGGAATAACCTTAAATAAACCCTCAACATTTTATCAATAAGATTTACCTAAACCTTTCTTAAACATTATTTAATTTCCTGAGCGATAAATTTAAACAAGCGTATTATTCCTCACGCTTTACAACGATCTCGTTATGGCGAGGCTCCTGTACAAATACACGTTATCGCTCTGGTGGGTTCGAGAGAACCGGCACAGGGTAAAACAGGCACTGTCGAATCAAGGCTTTGTCAGTATAACTTCCCTTGCGGGATACGGTGTACAGTGCTGAACCCAGGACGTGGGGATCTCCTTTCCGACATGCCCTGTCTTGCTCGCCCCTGAGAGATTTTATTATTCAAAGGGAATTCACTATGTCTTACGCTATTCACAATCACAACCTGGCATTCAATGACCGCGCGGTCGCGCAATATATGAATACCGATTTTATTGTCCTCGACGTTTCATTATGCGTGGCGCTGGCGCGCGAGCAATTCTTCGAAAAATTAAAAGACGATGATATTCCGTCGCATATTTTTATTGAAGACCATGGACGCCTGGCGGGCATGATTGCGGTACGCAAATTATTGCAGGTCACGGATACCGTGCAGCCAATTAAAAGCCTGATGATTTCGCAGTTTTTGCAGGTCAAACCGGAAGATGAACGAGCCGATGTCGCCGGACTTCTGGCCCACGGCGACGCGGACGTCGTGCCGGTGGTGACCCACGGCAAGCTCGTCGGCTGCCTGACCGAGCGCGAAATCGCCCATCTGCTGGAAGATGACGTCACCGAAGACGCCCAGCTTCAGGGGGCGACGCTGCCGCTGGAGAAGCCCTATCTGGAAACCAGCGCCTTCAGCCTGTGGAAGAAACGCTCCGTATGGCTGCTGCTGCTGTTTGTCGCGGAAGCCTACACCAGCTCGGTGATCCAGCACTTCGAAGAGGCGCTGGAGTCTGCCATCGCGCTGGCGTTCTTTATTCCGCTGCTGATCGGCACGGGTGGCAACAGCGGAACGCAGATCACCTCCACGCTGGTGCGCGCCATGGCGCTGGGTGAAGTGCATCTGCGCGACGTAGGCCGCGTGCTGCGCAAAGAGATGACCACCTCGCTGATGATTGCCGTGACGCTCGGTATTGCCGGGTGCATCCGCGCCTGGATGATGGGTATCGGGCTGGAAATCACGCTTATCGTCAGCCTGACGCTGGTATGCATTACGCTCTGGAGCGCGATTGTGTCGTCAGTGATCCCGATGGTGCTCAAGCGCTGCGGCATTGACCCGGCGGTCGTCTCCGCGCCGTTTATCGCGACGCTTATCGACGGTACCGGGCTGATTATCTACTTTAAGATCGCGCAGTATACGCTGGGGCTGGAGTAACGCGATCCGCCAGCTGAATCACCGCAAGCGAAAACGCCTCAATCGCCAGCGCAACATCCTCAGCCATCACCGATTCCGCCGGGTGGTGGCTGACTCCGCCCCTGCAGCGCACGAACAGCATGCCCACCGGCCAGCGTTCCGCGATGGCAATCGCATCGTGGCCCGCGCCGCTGGGCAGCGACAGCGAGCGTCCCTGTACCGATTTTACGGCCTCCCCCAGCACGTTCTGCAAGTGCAGATCGCACGGCGTGGCGGCAATGCGGTAAAACTCCTCGGCGCTAAATGCCAGCCCGCGGCGCGATGCGATCGCCCGGGCATGTTCCAGCAGGTCGTTGAGCAACCTGTCCAGCGGTGCATCCTGCGGGCCGCGAATATCGAGCGAGAGCTGAACCTCACCGGGGATCACGTTCACCGCTCCCGGCAGACAGCGCAATTCCCCGACCGTCGCCACCAGGTTGCCGCCCTGCTGTCGGGTAGCGTTTTCAATGATAACCATCCACTCGGCGGCGGCGGCCAGCGCGTCTCTGCGGTGGAGCATCGGCACGGTTCCCGCATGTCCGGCCTCGCCGGTGAAACGACAGTTCAGGCGACGGGCACCGTTAATGGCTTCCACCACGCCAAGCGCGAGCGCCTCCTGCTCAAGGCACGGCCCCTGCTCAATATGCAGCTCGAGATAGGCGCTGAAATCTTCCTGACGCCTTGCGGCATGCGACACGCGGGCAGGATCGAGCCCCGCCTGTGTCATCGCCTGCGCCACGCTGATGCCGCTGGCGTCAGTTTTTTCCAGCCAGCCCTGCGGCCAGGTGCCCGTCAGCCCCCGGCTGCCTAACAGCGTAATGCCGAAGCGGGTGCCCTCTTCATCGCAAAAGCCGACAATCTCGATGGCCTGCGCCAGATGCACCCCCTGCTGATGCAGGCTGTCCACCACTTCAATGGCCGTGAGCACCCCGAGCATGCCGTCGTAGCGTCCCGCGTTGCGCACGGTATCCAGATGCGATCCAAGCAGCACCGCCTGCGCCCCTTCCAGCGCCCCCTCATAGCGTCCACAGATGTTGCCCACGCTGTCCTGCCAGACGGTCATGCCCGCCTGGCTCATCCACTGCCCCACCAGTTGGTTGGCCTGCTGATGCTGCACCGAGAGATAGACCCGGGTCAGCGCATCCGGGGTTTCGCTGATGGCGGCCAGCGCGTCGGCGCGGGCCATCACCCGTTCTGCCGCCGGGCTCATTGCGGCGTCTCGCGGCGATAGTGGTCCCACGCGGCCTGCATCGCCGCACCCTGCGTGGTGGTGAATTTCAGGTAGTTCAGCACCGACTCCAGCGCGCTCAGGGTGGTCATCACGCAGTCCTTGCGCGCGTTATAGCCCATGGTGCCGATGCGCCACACCTTGCCGTGCAGCGGGCCAAACGAGGTGCCGATCTCAATCCCGAAATCCTCCAGCATCAGCTTACGCACCTGGTCGCCGTTGATGCCCTGCGGGATGACCACCCCCAGCACATTGTTCATCTTGTGCTTCAGATCGCCAAAGGTCTCCAGCCCCATCGCCTGAATGCCCTTCAGCAGCGCATCGCCGTGCAGCCTGTGGCGGGCGATGCCGTTATCCAGCCCTTCCTGCAGGATCAAACGCGCGCACTCACGGGCGCCAAACAGCGCGGTGGTCGCTTCGGTGTGGTGGTTGAGGCGCTCCGGCCCCCAGTAGTCCATCACCATGCCGAGATCGAAATAGTTGGAGTAGATCATCTCCTCATCGCCGTCGCGGTGGGCGTCGGTGCGAATGCCCTCCTCAACGCATTTGCGGCGGCGGATCGCCTCCTCCATGCGCGCGCTCAGGGTGATCGGCGACGTGCCCGACGGGCCGCCGAGGCACTTCTGCATCCCTGCCGAGACGGCGTCCAGCCCCCATGCGTCGGTCTCCAGCGCGTTGCCGCCGAGCGACGCGGTGGCATCGGTGTAAAACAGCACATCGTAGCGGCGGCAGATGGCACCGAGCTCCGCAAGCGGCTGCAGCATGGTGGTGGAGGTGTCGCCCTGCACGGTCAGCAGCAGGCGCGGACGAATACGCTTAATCGCATCCTCCACCTGGTCCGGGGTAAACACCTCGCCCCACGGCACCTCGATGGTGTGCACCTCCGCGCGGCAGCGGCGGGCAATTTCGCACAGCAGGTGGCCAAAGCGGCCAAAGACCGGCACCAGCACCTTATCGCCCGGGCGGATGGCGGAGACCAGAATGGCCTCAATTCCCGCGCGGGAGGTGCCGTCCACCAGCATCGTCCAGCGGTTCTCGGTGCGAAACACACCGCGATAGAGCGCCATCACCTCGTTCATGTAGTGGGTCATGGCCGGATCGTACTGCCCGATCAGCTGGCTCGACATGGCGCGCAGCACGCGCGGGTCGGCGTTGATCGGCCCAGGCCCCATCAGCAGGCGCTGGGGCGGGTTGATTTGCGGAAAGTGTGCGATATCCATTGTTAAGTCCTTATCAGTTGAGGCCGCGCACGGAGGAGATGAACTGCTTCAGTTCCGTGGTCTGCGGGTTGGCGAACAGCGTTTTGCTGTCGCCCTGCTCCCAGACTTTCCCCTGGTGCATAAACACCACGCGGTCGCCCACTTCGCGGGCAAAATTCATTTCATGGGTCACGAGAATCAGGGTCATCCCCTCGGCCGCCAGCTGCTCCAGCACCTTGAGCACTTCGCCCACCAGCTCCGGGTCGAGCGCGGAGGTGATCTCGTCGCAGAGTAAAACTTTAGGCGACATCGCCAGCGCGCGGGCAATCGCCACGCGCTGCTGCTGGCCGCCGGAGAGGCTCGACGGGTAGTAATCCAGACGATCGCCAAGCCCCACTTTCTCCAGCATGCGCTGGGCCAATTCGCGGCATTCGGCGGCGCTTTTCTTCAGCACCCGACGCGGGGCGAGTATCACGTTCTCCAGCGCCGTCATGTGCGGGAACAGGTTGAAGCTCTGGAACACCATCCCGACCGAGCGGCTGATTTCGCGCGCCTGAGAATCCCGGTCGGTAATGGTCATGCCGCCCAGCTTGATGCTTCCGTCCTGATACCCTTCCAGGCCGTTGATGCAGCGCAGCAGCGTGCTTTTACCCGATCCGCTGCGCCCGATAATGGAGATCACCTGGCCCATGTCGATATCCAGATCGACGCCCTTGAGCACGTGGTTATCGCCGTAGTACTTCTGCACCTGATTAATGGTGATGAGAGGCATTGAATTTGGTCTCCAGATAGCGGCTGTAGCGCGACAGCGGATAACACAGAATAAAGTAGCCCAGCGCCACCAGCGCAAAGACCTTAAATGGCTGATAGGTCACGTTGGTCAGCATGGTGCCGGCCTTGGTCAGCTCGATGAAGCCGATAATCGACGCCAGCGCGGTGCCTTTGATTACCTGCACCGCAAAGCCCACCGTCGGGGCGATGCCGATGCGCAGCGCCTGCGGAGCGACCACGCGAAACAGGGTCTGGCCGAAGGTCAGGCCCAGGCAGCGCGAGGCTTCCCACTGCCCCTTCGGCAGGGCGCGAATGCTGCCGTACCAGATATCGAGCAGAAATGCGCTGGTGTAGCAGGTTAACGCCAGCGAGGCGGCGGTCCACGGCGAGACGTCGATGCCGAACAGCGCCACGCCGAAGAAGGCCAGGAACAGCTGCATCAGCAGCGGGGTGCCCTGAAACAGCTCGATATAGCCGCGGATAATGCGCTTCACCGTGCGCCCGCCCGTCAGGCGCAGCAGCAGGAGCGGCAGCGTTACCACTGCCCCGCCAACAAACGCCACCAGCGACAGCAGTACCGTCCAGCGTCCGGCCAGCAGCAGGTTGCGAATAATGTCCCAGTCGGTAAAGGTGGTCATCATGCCTGCACCCCCAGCCATTTGCGTCCTGCCGCCATCATCAGCTGGCGCAGGGTAATCGACAGCGCTAAGTAAATCCCGGTTGTCACCAGATAGACCTCAAAGCTCAAAAACGTTCTGGACTGGATGAGGTTAGCGGCGAAGGTCAGCTCTTCATACGAGACCTGCGACACCACCGACGAACCGAGCATCACGATGATGCACTGGCTCACCAGCGCCGGATAAATGCGCTGCAGCGCGGGCGGCAGCACCACGCGAATAAACGTCTGCAGACGGGTTAGCCCCAGCACGCGCCCGGCCTCCCACTGTCCTTTCGGCGTGACCTGAATGCCCGCGCGGATAATTTCGGTGCTGTACGCGCCCAGGTTCACCACCATTGCCAATAGCGCCGCCTCCCCCGCCGTCATCTTCAGGCCAAGATTCGGCAGGCCGAAGACGATGAAAAACAGCTGCACCACAAACGGCGTGTTGCGGATGATCTCCACGTAGCCGCCCCAGATCCGGCTGTACCAGGTGGTGCGTCCGCTGCGGATCGCCGCGCCGAAAATCCCGATTGCCAGCCCGCCGACGGTTGCCATTACCGTCAGCTGAATGGTGACCCACAGCCCGGCCAGCAGCTCCGGCCAGTGCGGCCAGAGGGCTGAAAAATCAAGTTGCTCCGTCATCGGCTCAGGCGCCAAGGTTTGCCGGCAGCGGGGCCTTCAGCCATTGCTCGGACAGGCCGTTCAGCGTGCCGTCCTTGATGCCCTGCTCAATCAGCGCATCCACTTTCGCCTTCAGGGCCGGTTCGTTCTTCTTCAGGCCGATAAAGCACGGTGAGTCTTTCAGCATAAAGCTCGGCACCGGGGCTTTATCCGCATTCTGGCGCGAAATGGCCGCCACCACGAGGTTGCCGGTCGCCACGTACTGCACCTGGCCGGAGAGGTAGGCCGAGAGCGTGGTGTTGTTGTCTTCGTAGCGTTTCACGTTGGCGTCTTTCGGTGCCAGGCCGGTCAGCACCATATCCTCCACCGCCCCGCGCGTCACGCCGATGGTTTTTCCGCTCAGCGCGGCGGCGTCCTTCAGCTCGGCCCCTTTCGGGCCAAACACGCCGAGGAAGAACGGCGCGTAGGCGCGGCTGAAGTCGATCACCTTCTCGCGCTCCGGGTTTTTACCGAGGCTGGAAATGACCAGATCCACCTTGTCGGTTTGCAGGTACGGCACGCGGTTGGCGCTGGACACCGGCACCAGCTGCAGCTTGAGCTTCATCTGTTTCGCCAGATAGCGCGCCATATCGATGTCGTAGCCCTGCGGCTGCAGATCGGTCCCCACCGAGCCAAACGGCGGGAAATCCTGCGGAACGGCAATGCGAATGGTGCCGCGCTTCTCGATATCCTGAAGCTGGTCAGCCTTTGCGGGCAGCTGAGTGAAGAGACAGGCGGCCCCGGCCAGTACAATTAACAGTTTTTTCATGGTGCTTCCCCGTAACGTTAACATGAAACAAAAGATTCTTTGAATGTGATTTTGCAACTAATGTGCCAGATAAGGCGAAGCGGGGAATTTTCTCTTAAAGCCTGATAAAACGTGGACGGGGCGAAAATACTCTCTATTTTCGCCCCGTTCATTTGCACCATTTCAATGCAAAGCACCAGTCTGATGCCCCATTATCGTTGTTCGAGTTCGTCCAGCTGCTGGTAGAGGGAGGCAATCTCGTGAATGCGCGGGCGACCTTTATCGAGAATGTCATGCAGGAAAGCGTTCGCCAGCAGGTTGATCAGGCTGTTGACCGAGGAGTAGCTGTCATAGGCGGAGACGCTGTCCAGCGGGGCGCAGAGCTGCCAGCTCGCCAGCGGAAACAGGCTGTGGGCCTGCGGCTCGCACATCAGCAGCACCGGAATACCGCTACTCTGAAGCTGCTGCATCAGCGGACGAATGATGCGCGGGCGGCGGCGGAAGGCCATCATCACCACCAGATCGTCCGGCGTTAAGTCCACCAGCTCCTCGCTCAGGCTCTGGCCCGGCTGCGGCAGCACCAGCACCTGACCGCGCGCCTGCAGCAGCTGCTGGCGCAGGTGGAGCGCCGCCGGATAAGCGTTACGCATGCCGATAATGACGATGCGCCGCGCCTTGACCATGCAGGCCATGGCGTCGGCAAACTGCTGCGCGTCAAGGGCATTGACCCACTGGGTCAGGTTCGCCATCTCCTGCTTGTAGTGGCGCGCCAGCAGCGTGTTGCCCTGCACCGCGTCGCGGTTATCGGTGAGCGGCATCCCGCTCTGGCGCAGGGTGCGCAGCTCGTCGCGCATATCCTTATATTTCTCATAGCCCAGACGCTTAAACAGGCGGCTGACCGTGGCTTTCGACACTCCGCTCAGCTGCGCCAGCTCGGCGCTGTTGTAGCTGATCAGGTCGTCAAAATGGTCGAATATAAAGTCTGCCACCCGCTGCTCCTGCGGCGACAGCGACGGGTATTGTGCTTTCAGACGTTCATCCAGTTGTTCCATAGCGCCTCTGTAACTTTTGTTTCATCACATTATACCTTTCTTTATACGTATTCATTATACGTGCCAGCTTACTGAAACTTTTCTTTCAGAACTGGAACAGCTTTTGCAGCGCCTTGTGACTTTCAGCGTTACGAGGACTTCTCATGCAAAGCAACGTCTCCACGCACGGCATGGCCGTTGCGCCCCACCATCTTGCCAGCCAAAGCGCGCTGGCGGTGCTGCGCGAAGGCGGCAGCGCGATTGAAGCGATGGTCGCGGCGGCGGCCACCATCGCCGTGGTTTACCCCCACATGAACGGGCTGGGCGGCGATGGCTTCTGGCTTATCGTGCCGCCAGAAGGCGACCCCATCGCCGTTGACGCCAGCGGCGCGGCGGGATCGCGCGCAACGCTTGCCGCCTACGACGGGCACACGCACATTCCTCATCGCGGACCGCAGGCGGCGCTGACCGTCGCCGGCACGGTGAGCGGCTGGGACGAGGCGCTGAAGGTCTCCCGCGAGATGACCGGCAAGTCGCTGCCGCTGGCCCGCCTGCTGGCCGACGCCATTGACTATGCGCAGAACGGCACCCCGGTCACGGACTCACAGGCCCATGCCACGGCCAGTAAATTCGACGAGCTGAAGGCCATCCCCGGCTTCGCGGAAACGTGGCTGGTGAACGGTAAGCCGCCCCAGGTCGGGAGCCGTTTTTACCAGCCCGCCATGGCCTCAACCCTGACGCGCCTCGTAGAGGACGGTCTGGACAGCTTTTATCGCGGCCCGCTGGCGAACGTGGTGGCGCACGGCATGGAGACGCTGGGAATGCCCGTGACGCTGGCCGATCTTAACGCGCACGTTGCCCGGCGCACCGCGCCGCTGAAGCTGCAGCATCAGCAGGGGGAGATCTTTAACCACGCCCCGCCGACGCAGGGGCTGGTCTCGCTGGCGATACTCGGCATCACCGACCGCCTGAATATGGCGGAGGCCGACGACGCGGACACCATTCACCGCATCGTTGAAGCCACCAAGCTGGCCTTTGGCCTGCGCGATGCCCACATTACCGACCCGCGTGAGCTGAAAACCGAGATTCAGAAACTGCTGGATCCCGCCGCCCTGCAGGCGCTTGCCGACAGGGTTGACGACGGCCACGCCGCGCCGTGGGGAACCGGAAAAGGGCCCGGCGATACGGTGTGGATGGGGGTGATGGATAACAGCGGGCTTGCCGTGTCGTTTATCCAGAGTATTTATCACGAGTTCGGCAGCGGCGTGGTGCTGCCCGATACCGGCATCGTCTGGCAGAACCGGGGGGCGTCGTTCAGCCTCGACCCCACTCATCTTCTGGCCCTCGCGCCGGGCAAACAGCCTTTCCATACCCTGAACCCGGCGGCGGCGCGTCTTAAGGACGGGCGCGTAATGGTCTACGGATCGATGGGCGGTGACGGACAGCCGCAAACCCAGGCCGCGCTCTTTACCCGCTACGTGGTTCAGGGCGTGCCCTTGCAGGAAAGCATTTCCCGCCCGCGCTGGCTGCTGGGGCGCACCTGGGGACAAACCTCAGACACGTTAAAGCTGGAAGGACGCTTTAGCGCTGAGACGATCGCTGAACTGCGGGCGCGGGGGCATGAGGTCGAACGCTTCCCGGACTTTAGCGAAGCGATGGGCCACGCGGGCGCGATTGTCCGCCACCCCAACGGGCTGTTTGAAGGGGCGTTTGACCCGCGCAGCAACGGCGCGGCCGCCGGATACTGAGGAGAAAACAATGACGACACAACAACCCGACTGGCAGGCGTATCTTGCGCAAATGGAGTCCGTGCTCGGCGTGACGCTGGACGATGCCCGCCGCGCTGAGCTGCAATTGCAGTTCAGCCGCATTGCCAGCATGGCCGCCCCGCTGATGGCGCTGCCGCTCGACGACCGTCTGGAGATCGCAGGAGTGTATAAAGCATGACGCTACACGAGATGAGTATCAGCGACATTCAACAGGCGCTGAGCGTGGGCGAGCTGAGCGCCCATGAGATTGCCCGCCAGACGCTGGAGGCGATTGAGCGAGTTAATCCGCAGATCAATGCCTGGACCACCGTGACGGAAGCACGCATGCTCGCCGAGGCCGAGAACATCGACACCCTGCGCCGCGAGAAGCGCCCCCTGCCGCCGCTGGCGGGCGTGCCCTACGCGGTGAAAAACCTGTTCGACGTTGCCGGACACACCACCCTCGCGGGCGCCGAGCTGTTCAGCCAGCGTCCCGCTGCGGCCGCTGACAGCTTCGCGGTGCGCCAGCTGCGCAGCGCGGGCGGGCTGCTGTCCGGCATGGTGAATATGGACGCCTACGCCTACGGCTTTACCACCGAGAACAGCCACTACGGCGCGACGCGTAACCCGCACGACCTGACGCGCATTGCGGGCGGGTCCTCTGGCGGTTCAGCCGCCGCCGTAGCCGCCGGGCTGGTGCACTTTTCGCTCGGCACCGACACCAACGGGTCGATTCGCGTTCCAGCCTCCCTGTGCGGCATCTATGGCCTCAAGCCCACCTTTGGCCGCCTGTCACGATCCGGCAGCCATCCGTTTGTCGCGAGCCTGGATCATATCGGCCCCTTCGCCCGCCGCGTGTGCGACCTGGCGTCCGTGTACGACGCGCTGCAGGGCCGGGACAGCAGCGACCGTTTTCAGGCAGAGAGCTCGCGCGAGCAGACGCGCCCCCTGCTAGACCGCGGGCTTGACGGCCTGCGCTGCGCGGTGCTCGGCGGCTACTTCACCACCTGGTGCGACGCACAGGCCAGAGACGCCGTGGCGCGGGTGGCGAAGGCGCTCGACGTGCAGGATAAGCTGCAGTTTCCGGACGCCGAGCTGGCGCGCTCCGCGGCGTTTATCATCAGCGCCTCCGAAGGGGGAAATCAGTACCTGCCCGCGCTTCGCCGCGAGCCCGAGCGCTTTGAGCCGCACTCCCGGGAGCGACTGCTGGCAGGCGCGATGATCCCCTCCGCCTGGTATATTCAGGCCCAGCGGTTCCGCGCGCAGGCGCGGCAGGCGTTTCACGCACTGTTTGCCCAGGCCGACGTGCTGATCGCCCCCGCGACGCCGCGCAGCGCCACGCGGATCGGCGAGCAAACCATGGAGATTAACGGTCAGCCGCTCCCCATCCGCGCCAGCATGGGGATGCTGACCCAGCCGATTTCATTTTTGGGCCTGCCCGTGACCACCGTTCCGCTGCGCACCGCACATGGCGCGCCGATTGGCCTGCAGCTGATTGCCGCGCCGTTTAACGAGCAGGCCTGCCTGCGCGTCGCGCGCGTGCTGGAAGAGAGCGGCATCACCGATGCCCGCCCGGCGGAGGTTGCAGCATGATCAATCACGATGACATTAACCTGCCGTGGGTGGTTGCCGAGGTGACCGCCGCGTTTTATCGCTATGAAGACGCGCTGGTGAGTAACAACATTGCCGTGCTGGACGAGCTGTTCTGGCACGACAAAAACACGGTGCGTCTGGGGGCGGGGGAAAATCTGTACGGTATCGATGAAATCCGCGCCTTTCGCGCGGCGCGCCCCGCCGCCGGGCTGCAGCGGACGCTGCGTCATACCGTCATCACCACCTTCGGGGAGGATTATGCCGTGTGCAGCACCGAGTTTACCCGTGAAGGTACGGAGCGGATTGGCCGCCAGCAGCAGACGTGGGTGCGATTTGCCTACGGGTGGCGCATTGTTGCGGCGCAGGTGAGTTTGATGGTATAGACCGGGTAAGGCGCAGCCGCCACCCGGCAAAACATCGCACAATTACTTCTGAAACGGATGCACTTCCCGCCAGTGGTCGGCAATCTGCTGGCGGGTACAGACCCACACCCGATCGTGCTGCTGCACGTAATCCAGAAACCGTTGCAGCGCGCGAAAACGCCCCGGCCTTCCCAGCAGGCGGCAGTGCATGCCGATGGACATCATCTTTGGCGCGCTTTCCCCCTCCTCGTACAGCACGTCAAAGCTGTCCTTCAGGTACGTATAAAACTGCTCGGCGGTGTTAAACCCCTGCGCGGTCGCGAAGCGCATGTCGTTCGCATCCAGCGTATAGGGCACGATCAGGTGCGGCTTTTGGGTGCCGTCGCCGCAGGCCACTTCCGTCCAGAAGGGCAGGTCGTCGCCGTAGTAGTCGCTGTCGTAGTCGAAGCCGCCGTGCTCCACCACCAGCTGGCGGGTGTTGGGGCTGTCGCGCCCGGTGTACCAGCCGGTTGGCGGCTTGCCGAACAGGTCGGTAAGAACCTGCACCGCCTTATGCAGGTGGTCGCGCTCCTGGCTGATGTCCATATTCTGATAGTGGATCCAGCGCCAGCCGTGGCTGACCACGTCGTAATCCGCGGTTTTGATCGCCTCAACAATCTCCGGGTGACGCGCCAGCGCCATCGCCACGCCAAAGACCGTCAGCGGCAGGCCGCGTTTTTGAAATTCACTGTGGATCCGCCAGAACCCGGCGCGGCTGCCGTATTCGTAGAGGGAGTCCATCGACATGTGTTTATCCGGGTAGCTGGCCGCGCCGATGATGTCCGACAGGAACTGCTCGGACCCGGCATCGCCGTGCAGAACGTGGTTTTCCGCCCCTTCTTCATAATTGAGCACAAACTGCACCGCGATGCGCGCCTCATTCGGCCACCGCGCGTGCGGCGGGTTGCCCGCGTAGCCGCGCAGATCCCGCGGATAATCCTGTTCGAAAAGCCCCATACCACCCCCAAAAGTTAAAATGGATTCAATGCCTGAAACTGCCCGCTTAACGGTTTGCTCTCCGGGAAGGCCAGATCCCCATGCTTGCTGGTCGAGAGCCCCAGCGCCACCAGCGATTCCACCATCTTCACCGCCGCGCTGACGCCGTCGATCACCGGCACGCGCAGCTCGCGCGTCAGCTCCTGCGCCAGCGTCGCCATGCCGCCGCAGCCGAGCACGATGGCGCCGCAGCCATCCTCTTTCAGCGCCTGTATACAGCGCGCGCGCACCTTCTCCTGCGCCAGACCGCTGCCGTCCTCCAGCGCCAGCACCGGAAGGTCGATGGCGTGCAGCGCCGCGCAGTGGTCCTGAAAGCCATACTGGTGCAACAGATGGCGGGCAATAATCAGCGTGCGCGGCAGCGTGGTGACCACCGAAAAGCGCGTCGCCACCAGCGTCGCCATATGCATAGCGGCTTCGGCAATGCCGATAACCGGCCCCTGCGCCAGCTCGCGCGCCGCCAGCAGTCCCGGATCGCCAAAGCAGGCAATCACGTGACCGTCCACGCCCTGCTCCCTGCCTTTTTTGATCTGTTCCAGGACACCAACGGCGGCGATGGCCTCATCAAAGTGGCCCTCGATAGACGGCACGCCCGCGCCCGGGCAAACCGCGAGGATCTCCGTTCCCGTCGCCGCCACCGCGCGGGCCGCCGCGCCGATGGTTTCCGTCATCGCGAGGCTGGTGTTGGGGTTGATCACTTGTATACAGACAGACATTACGACTCCTTGTGGCCGGCAAACAGCCGGGCAAAATCAGGCAGGCACTCGCCCGCCCGCTCGAAGCAGAGGCTGGCAACGATATGTTCAAAATGGTGCATGAGGGCATCGCTTAGCGGCTGCAGCGCCTTCTGACGCAGCAGATCTACAAGCTGTTCGTGGTCGTTGCAGCGACAGCCCTGACGCCACGGCGCGCCCCAGGTAGCAATCACCAGCGAGGAGCGCTGGCTCAGGCTTGTCACCATCTCCGTCAGCACCTGGTTACCGGAGATGGCCTGCAGTTGTATGTGGAAACTGGCGGAATGTCGGATTGCCGCCGGGCCGTCGTACGCCTCGTGCGCCTGCTGCTCCTGACGAATAATGGCCTCCAGCGCGGCAAGGTGCGGCGGCTGACAGTGCGCCAGCACGTCCGGCAGGTTTGCGACCTCCAGCAGCGCGCGGGTGCGGAAGATGTGCCGCGCCTCTTCAACCGTCGGGCTGGCGACGTGTGCACCACGTTTGGGCGTCAGGGTGACCATTTGCACAGCGGCGAGTCGTTGAAGCACCTTGCGGATGCCCGTGCGGCTCACGCCAAACACCTCGGCCAGCGCCTCTTCCGGCAATTTGCTCCCCGGCAGCAGCTGATGTTCCACAATCGCGGTCATCAGCGCCTGGAAGATGGTTTCGTCTTTGTCATGCAGGTCTGGCGCGGTCTGCAGGGCGTTTATATTGTTCATTCACCACTCCGAATTTTACTTTCCGTTATCGAATCGTATACATAAAAATAAAATATTGCATACAAGATTTATTATTTTGGCCTGAATTCTGCAACACCGTTTGCACTCCCACTCAACGGGTTTTCATTCACAGGAGCAGGTTTCATGCCAAACAGTCAAAACGCACAGCAGAGTACGGCCGCTGATTCCGGTGCGGTTTACAGCCCACGTCTTTGCAATGAGGATCTGGCACCGACGCGTGACCAGAACTGGAGCTGGTACAACATCTTTTCTTTCTGGATGTCCGACGTTCACAGCATGGGGGGTTACGTTGTTGCCGCGAGCTTCTTTACGCTCGGGCTGGCAAGCTGGCAGGTGCTGCTCTGCCTGCTGGTGGGGATCTGCATTGTGCAGCTGTGCGCCAACCTGGTAGCCAAACCGAGCCAGATGGCGGGCGTGCCCTATGCGGTGATCAGCCGTCAGGCGTTTGGCGTCTTCGGGGCCAATATTCCGGCGGTGATCCGCGGGCTTATCGCCTTTGCGTGGTACGGCATCCAGACCTGGCTTGCCGCCAACGCGCTGATGCTGGTGGTGCTGAAGTTCTGGCCTTCTCTGGCGAGCCTTACCACCGGTGCCTTCCTGGGCCTGTCGCCGCTGGGCTGGATCTGCTTTGCCATCATGTGGGTTCTTCAGGCGATGGTCTTCTGGCACGGCATGAACGCCATTAAGCGCTTTATTGATATCGCCGGTCCGGCGGTCTATGTGGTGATGCTGGCCCTTGCGGGTTGGATTGTATACAAGACCGGTTTTGACGGGATCTCTTTCACCCTCGCCAGCAAATCCCTGAGCGCGGGCGAGCAGACCTGGCAGATGATCACAGCGACCGCGCTGGTGGTCTCCTACTTCTCCGGCCCGCTGCTCAACTTTGGCGACTTCTCCCGCTACGGCAAAAGCATGGGTGAGATCCGCCGCGGCAACCGCTGGGGGCTGCCGTTTAACTTCCTGCTGTTCTCCATCGTCACTGTGGTGATTGTCTCCGGTACCCAGTCGCTGTTTGGCCGCATGATCACCGACCCGATCGAAACCGTCAGCCGCGTAGGTAACGATCTGGCCGTGGCGATTGGCCTGCTGACGATGATCACCGCCACCATCGGGATCAACATCGTCGCGAACTTTGTCTCACCGGCGTTTGATTTCTCTAACTGCTCGCCGCAGAAAATCAGCTTCCGCACCGGGGGCATGATTGCCGCCGTCGGCTCGATCCTGCTCACCCCGTGGAACCTGTTCAACTCACCGGAGCTCATCCATTACACCCTGGACGTGCTCGGGGCGTTTATCGGCCCGCTGTTCGGCATTCTGATTGCCGATTTCTACCTGATTAAGCGCGGCAAGGTGTCGGTAGACGATCTGTTCGACGACACGCCAAAGGGCAAATACTGGTACCGCAACGGCTTTAACCCGAAGGCCATTGGCGCGCTGATCCCATCCGTTGCCGTAGGTCTGGTGATTGGCTTTCTCCCGGCCCTGCATGAAGTGGCAAACTTCAGCTGGTTTATCGGCGTCTTCCTCGGCGGCGTGACCTACCGCTGGCTGGCGCGGGAAGAGCGCGAGACGGCAGGCGCGGCCTCGTTCAGCTCCCGCGTAGCGACGCAAAAAGAGTAACCCCTCCCTCCGGCCGCAGTTTATCTGCGGCCCGTTCATTCTGGCACCGTTCTTGCTGAGCTTTTTCACCCCGCTACGCAAACACTAAGGCAGGACCCACGATGGAATACCAGACTGCGATACGCGGTGCATTTTTCGATATCGCGCAGGTCTGCGACAGCGCAGACGCCATTGCCGAGCACGCGCGCTACCTTGAGGACGGGCTGCTGTTTATCCAGAACGGAAAAATTCTGGCGCAGATGGCGTGGCAGGAGGGCGAGCAGTATCTCGACCCCCACAAAGGCTACACGGACCTGCGCGGCAGGCTGCTGCTGCCCGGTTTTGTCGACACCCACGTTCATTATCCACAAACGGAGATGATCGGCGCCTTTGGCGAACAGCTGCTGGAGTGGCTAACCACCAACACCTTCCCGGTGGAGAGCCAGTTTGCCGATGAAGCCTACGCGAAAGAGATCGCCGAATTTTTCATTAACCAACTGGTGAGCAACGGCACCACCACCGCGCTGGTGTTTTGCACGCTGCATCCGCAATCGGTCGAAGCGCTGTTTACCGAAGCCCTGCGCCTCAACATGCGTCTTATCGCCGGAAAGGTGATGATGGACCGGCACGCGCCGGACTACCTGAGCGAAGATGCAAAGCAGAGCTACCGGCAGACGCGGGAGCTGATCCAGCGCTGGCACCATCGGGGGCGGCTGGGGTATGCCATTACGCCGCGCTTTGCCCCAACGTCCTCACCCGAGCTGCTCGCCGCGGTCAGCCTGCTCAGAGAGGAGTTTCCGAATACCTGGCTGCAGACCCATCTCAGCGAAAACCCAAACGAAGTGGCCTGGGTGAACGATCTCTGGCCGGAGCACGAGCGCTATCTGGACGTATATCACCACTACGGCCTGACCGGAGAGCGCAGCGTGTTTGCCCACGCGATTCATCTGCACCACAGCGAGTGGCAGTGCCTGCACGACACCGGTTCGGCGGTGGCGTTTTGCCCCACCTCGAACCTGTTTCTCGGCAGCGGGCTGTTTCGCCTGCCCGCCTGCTGGCAGCACAAGGTGCGGATGGGCATCGGCACCGACGTCGGCGCGGGCACCACCTTCAGCATGCTGCGCACCCTGGGAGAAGCCTACAAGGTCGGCCAGCTGCAGAGCTACCGCCTGCGCGCCAGCGAGGCGTTTTATCACGCCACGCTGGGCGGCGCGCACGCCCTCAGGCTGGACGATAAGATTGGCAACTTCGCCCCCGGCAAAGAGGCGGATTTCGTGGTTATCGATCCTGACGTGACGCCGCTGCAGCGCCTGCGCAATCGCCGCTGTCAGGATATCTACGAGCAGCTATTTGTGCTGATGACCCTGGGCGACGAGCGCAACATCAGTGAGACCTGGGTCAACGGCGAGCGGGTGTGGTCAACTGCCCCGGTAGGTTGACCACCCGCCTGGCGCAATCACAAACGGCAGATGGAAGTGCTCGTCTGCCGCTTCTCCCGTCACAAACTCAATTTGCGCGCAGGGGTAGATCGTCTCCCGGCCGGTTGCGCGAAACCACCTGCCGATCTCCGCCACCAGCCGATAGCGGCCTGCGGGCAGGAAAGGGACAAATTCGGTGATGCGACCATTAACGTTGGTCACGCCCGTCGCCATGATTTCGCCCTCCCGTTCTAGGTGAACCGTCACGCCCGCGGCGGGTTTGCCCGTTGAAATATCGAGAATATGGGTGCTGAGCGTGCTCATTCGCTAATCACTCCTTCCAGCCGCAGCAGCGTAATTTCCCGCAACTGTTCCAGCGCCGCCTGAACTTCCTGCGCGTCGCTGTTTTCCAGCCGCGCGCGCAGGGCCTGTAATATCTCCTCGCCGCTGCGGCCCTTCGCGCGGATCAGAAATACGCGCCCAAAGCGGGCCTCGTAGCGGGCGTTACCTTCGCGCAGCGCCTGCGCAAGCGCCGCGTCCCGGTCATTCACCGCGCCCTGCTCCTGGCGCGACAGCGCCGCCTCCACCTGTGCACCCGCGGGCTTTTCCCCGATGCGCGGGTGCGCGCTCAGGGCTTGCGCTAACGCCACTTCGTCCCAGCGCTGCATCAGCGCCTGCGCCGCGATCGTCAATTCACTCCGGCTCGGGTAAGGCCGTCCACAAACCAGCGCCTCAGCCCAGCCGGGGAGCGCCACGCAGGGGGTGAGCAGCGCGAGAGCCTCTTTCTCAGGAAGATGATTGAAGTCGTGCAGTGCGATCATAGTGTCTCCTTTATTGTCCTCCCCCGGGTTGTTGCACAAACCACGCCACTCTTGTCGCCGATGTGAAACAGTCGATTCTGTATGGCTGGACAGGAAATTATTGATTCATAAAAAGGCATATTCACCGTGTTTGCGCACCTTAGCAGTGCAAACTCACCTCCCACAACGCCGTTTTCGCCACTCTGCAGCCTGGTACGCAAATTGCTGAATGTTTTTACACCCTGCAAAAGGAGAGAAGCATGAAAGCAATCGTCATTGGCGCGGGTATTGGCGGCCTGAGCGCTGCCGTCGCGCTAAAGAAAGCGGGCATCGACTGTACCGTGTTCGAAGCCGTAAAAGAGATCCGGCCCGTCGGGGCGGCCATCTCCATATGGCCTAACGGCGTGAAGTGTATGCAACACCTCGGCATGGGCGACATTATCGAAACCTACGGCGGTCCGATGCGTTTTATGGCCTACAAAGATTACCGGCGCGGCGAGACCCTGACCCGCTTTAGCCTTGCCCCGCTGGTTGAGCGTACCGGCGGGCGTCCCTGCCCCGTCTCGCGCGCTGAACTCCAGCGCGAAATGCTGGACTTCTGGGGTCGCGACAAGGTGCAGTTCGGCAAGCGCGTGGAACACGTCCACGAAGACGACGCGGGCGTAAGCGTGACCTTTACCGATGGCACCACGGCAACAGGCGATTTTGTGATTGCCGCCGACGGCAGCCACTCGGCGGTTCGTCCGTACGTGCTGGGCTATACCCCGGAGCGCCGCTACGCCGGATACGTGAACTGGAACGGGCTGGTGAAGATTGATGAAGAGATTGCCCCGGCGCACCAGTGGACCACCTTCGTTGGCGAGGGTAAACGCGTGTCGCTGATGCCCGTCTCCGGCGGTCGTTTCTACTTCTTTTTTGACGTGCCGCTTCCCGCGGGCCTGGCGGAGGATCGCACCACCCTGCGCGCCGATCTCACGGGCTACTTCCGCGGCTGGGCGCCGCCGGTGCAGAAGCTTATCGCCGCGCTGGATCCCGATACCACCAACCGCATTGAAATCCATGACATCGAGCCGTTCGACAGCCTGGTACGCGGCAACGTCGCGCTGCTCGGCGATGCCGGGCACAGCACCACGCCGGATATCGGCCAGGGCGGTTGCGCGGCCATGGAGGACGCCGTGGTACTGGGCGAATGCCTGCGTGAAAACCACAACATTACGCTGGCGCTGCGGCAGTACGAAGCCCTGCGCTGCGACCGGGTGCGTGACCTGGTGCTGAAAGCGCGTAAACGCTGCGACGTCACCCACGGGAAAGATATGGCGTTGACGCAGGCCTGGTATCAGGAGCTCAAAGAGGAGACCGGGGAACGCATTATCAACGGTCTGTGCGAGACCATTCAGGGCGGCCCGTTAGGCTGAACAAGAGGGACAACGATGAAAAGAGAACCGACACCACCCGCCCACTGCACGTTTGAGCCAGAGGACTGGCTGCGCCTGGCGAAATGCTGGCATCCGGTTGCGCGCGCCTGCGACGTCGGCCCGGCCCCCGTCAAGGCCACCCTGCTGGATGAACAGCTGGTGATTTACCGAATTAACGACCAGGTCGTGGTTGCCCGGGACGTGTGTCCGCACCGCGGCGTGCCGCTGACGCTCGGCTTTCACGACGATCACGGGATTATCTGCCCCTACCACGGCTTACGCTTTGGTGAAGACGGCCGCTGCAACCGCATTCCGTCCAGCCCCGACCAGCCCGTTCCGGCGAAGCTGAACCTGATTAACTACGCGGTGGAAGAGCGCTTCGGCCTGATCTGGACCTGCCTGGCGTTTGACCCGGACAATCCCGTGCCGCTGCCCACCATGCCGCACTGGAGCGACGACGGATTTCAGCAGATCAACTGCCCGGCGTTTGAGGTGAACGGCTTCGCCGGGCGCCAGGTGGAAGGGTTTCTGGATGTTGCCCACTTTGCGTGGATCCATACCGATACCTTTGCCGATCCCAATAATCAGCTTGTCCCTATCTATCAGCCGCAGGAGACGCCCTTCGGTTTCGTGGCCGATTACTGGAGTTCCGTGAGCAACTATCCCGCCAGTTCACCCGTGCAGGCGCCAGAAGGGTTCCAGTGGCTGCGCCATTTTGAAATGCATCTGCCGTTTACCGCCACCCTGACGATTCATTTTCCGGGTGAATCGCGGCTGGTGATTATGAACGCCGCCTCGCCCGTCTCGTCACGGGTGACCCGCATGTTCGCGCCCATCGCGCGCAACTTTGATCTGCATATTCCGGTGGAGGACGTGCATGCCTTTAACCTGCGCATTTTTGAAGAGGATCGCCTGATGGTCGAAACCCAGCGCCCGGAAAGTCTGCCGCTGGATCTCACTCTGGAAGCCCATATTCCGGCAGATAAGAGTTCGATTGCCTACCGTCGGGGACTGAAGAAGATGGGCTTTGGCGAATTTTTCCTGGTATGACGGAGGCCAATATGCTGAACGTGATCGTTGACGGGCTGTGGCGCGAGGGGGATAAAAGCCTCGCCGTCAGGCTGGTGGCCGAAAACGGCGACGCGCTACCGGCGTGGCGACCCGGCGCGCACATTGATGTCCACCTGCCCTGCGGCGTGGTCCGCCAGTACTCTCTGACCGGGGCATGTGGCGACGAGAGCTATCTTATCTGCGTGGGGCGAGAAGCCGCCTCGCGCGGCGGGTCGCGCTACGTTCACGAAACGCTGCGTCCGGGCCAGAGGCTTTCAATCTCGGCCCCGCGCAATCTGTTTCCGCTGCATCAGGCTGAGCGGGTATTGCTGCTGGCAGCAGGGATTGGCATTACGCCGCTGTATGCGATGGCATTGCAGCTGAAAGCGACCGGAACGCCCTTTACGCTGCACTATTACGTCAGAAACCGGGAAAACGCGGCGTTTGCGCGCGAACTCTCGCAGTGCGGTGACTGCATTATTCATACCAGCACCCCACGAACCACGCTGGCGGAGCATTTCCCCGCGCCTGAAGCGGGGCTGCACGCGTGGGTGTGCGGACCTGCGGGGTTTATGGAGAAAGCGCGCGATGTGGCGGCGGCGAAGGGATGGAATGACGCCCATATCCACAGCGAGGCGTTTCAGCCCGCTCCCCCTGTCACAAGCGGCGTCGCAGGCGAGATCTTTACGGTCAAGCTTGCCTCTACCGGCGAGCGCTGGCCGGTGCCTGCGGATAAGACCATCGCTCAGGTATTACAGGAAAACGGCGTGGACGTGCCGCTGTCCTGCGAAATGGGGATCTGCGGCGCCTGCCTGACGCCGGTGATTGACGGCGTGGTGGACCACAGGGATAGCGTGCAGTCGGAGGCAGAAAAAAGCGCGGCTGACCAGCAGGTGGCGCTCTGCTGTTCGCGGAGTCACTCCGGGGAGCTGGTGATTGCGCTGTAAAACGAAAAAACCCTGCGATATTGCTATCGCAGGGTTTTCGAATTTGGCGGAAGCGTAGAGATTCGAACTCTAGAACCCTTTCGGGTCGCCGGTTTTCAAGACCGGTGCCTTCAACCGCTCGGCCACGCTTCCAAAGTGAGGCGCACTATAAACATCTATTAGCGCCTTGTAAAGCAGGAATTTTTCTATTTTTGCCTGCAGGCGTTTGACTGCGCAAAAAGTCACCCGGACGCTTACCAGCCCTCCCCCCTTCTCCCCTTGTACATACCGTTACACAGCAACGCTCATCCTTTTAAATCACCGTGGTATAGAATGCCAAAAAAAATAGACGGCCATGTGTTTTGTAATGGTAATAAATCCGGGTAATGCGGGTTTTAACGCATTACTGTCATAGCGCCTTACTGGTTGATGATGAAAATCAAAAATACGTTTTGCTTACATATCCTGATGGCCGTTTTGGCCATTTTAGTCCTGAGTTTTCACCCGCTGGTGACAAGCTTTGATCCGCCGCTTAAATTCCAGCCGCTGATCAAGTCCATGGCAGGGACGACAAAAGAACAGGCGGAAAAAATAGCCACAATTTCCCATGCTTTAGAAGGGAATGCTATTTTCTTCCTTGGTGCGTCTGAGGTCGCCACCTCAGAAGAGGAACATTACGCCGTATTTAATTATTTTAATAAGCAATTGCACCAGCCCGTCGTGGCCTATGGCGATGCGTTTGTCGATGACGAAACGCAATTTTTACTTCTCTCGCGTTTTAAAGATAGCCTTAACGCAAACAGCAAAGTGGTGCTGCTTCTGGCGCCTGACGGTTTTTATTCAAAAGGCCTGCCGCCCGCTATCTATGCGGATAATTTTCCGGGCTCGATTTTTAATCCCCTGATGAAGGATCCGCAGGCGCGCCCGTTCCTGGTTAATTACCTGAAGCATATTGATGCGAAAGAGATAAGCCATTTAACCTTCAGGCAAATGCGTGTGTATGGCTGGCATCCGGCGCTGATGTGGGACGAGCTGAGTTTTCAGTTTGCAAACTTCTGCACCCTGATTAAAAACGACTGGCTGTCGCTGCTCAACATCAGGCCACAGACGGCGCAGCCCTGGCCTCAGCAGCCAACCGCCCGTCTTTCCCCTGACTGGGATAAAGCGCTGGCGAATGCCCGCGAGTTGAATAAAAAGCGCCATCAGAGCGCGGCCACGCTGTGGATGGACAAAACGATTTACGACGAGGACGGTAAGCCGCAGCAGTGGGATGACACGCCGGTGGTGCCGGGGCAGTTCGCCGCGTTCAGGAAAACCGTTCAGCTTTTGAAAGCGCATCACGTGCAGGTGATAGCTATCGTCGACCCGGTTAACCCCTGGGCACTTTACAATACCGACACCTTCCGCCCGTTCGATAAGCAGATTCAAACCATTCTGAAAGAGAACCAGATCCCGTATTTGGATATGTACGCCATGCCGTATCAGAACGGCTGGAACTGGGATCGTCTGCACCCTACCGAACTGGCCTGGGTGCCAATGCTTCGCTTTATTGCACAGAGTTTTAAATAATGAAAATCGCGATCCGTCTTTTTTGCCTTTATTTACTGCTGGCGATCACCGTCGTTGCATGGACCGCTGTCGATGACAGCATGAGCATGCAGCTGCATTTTGAATATCAAAAATTCTGAGGCGAAATGATGTACAGCTCAGGAATGTTTTTTGTCTGTTTATTTTCATCCGCGCTGGCGTTTGCGATGGTTAATCGTGTTTTACGCCACCGTCTGACCTGGCTAGTTTCCTTATCCGTGGTGACAGCATTAGGCTGGGGTTATATTTTTCAGGGCAATTACAGTGTTCCCGTGGCCGTCTTTTGCTGGTTTTATCTTGTCGCCACGTTAAAAGAAAAAGGCAGATTAAAAACCTGGCAGGCGGTCGTTTTAACGCTGCTGCCTCTGGTTCTGGTGAAATTACATTTTAATTATCACCTCGGCACAATCGGTCTCTCTTTTATGACCTTCCGCGCTGTGGATGTACTGCTGTATCGCAGTAAAAAAGAGGGCCAGAATTTCCTGCACTATTTCTGCTATCTCTTTATGCCCTTTATTATTCTGGCCGGCCCGATGTATCGCTGGCGGACATGGATGAGCGATGTGAATAAGCCGGCATTTGTCCTGAACCGCGAGCAGTTTTTAACGGCGCTGGAGCAAATTATTACCGGCATCATTCAGAAGTTCCTGTTTGCCATGCTGATCGATTCGCTCGTCGTGCAGCCCTGGAGCCATAAGCCGTTTACCCTGACCGTGGGCGTGGTGATGTCGATTGCCTACAGCGCCTATCTGTACTTCGATTTTGCGGGCTACAGCAATATGGCCATCGGCGCGGGTCGGCTGTTTGGGCTGAATATTCCGGCAAACTTCAACATGCCGCTTCTTGCGAAGAACCCGCAGGATTTCTGGCGCCGCTTCCACATCAGCCTGTCTGAATGGCTGCGCGACGTGGTCTTTATGCCCGTCTATATGAACCTGATGAAGTTTAACTTTTTCCGCCAGAACAAAACGCTGGCGCAAAATATCGGTATTTTTTGCACCCTGTTCTGCATGGGGGCGTGGAATGGCCTGGAACGCCATTACGTCATCAGCGGCGCGCTGTTTGGCGCGATTTCCGTCGCGCACAACATGCTGCTGTGGTCAGCCAAACGCAGCCCAACGTTACACCGCGGATTGCAGTATCCGGCCGTTGCGTTTTTGGGACGAATTCTGACGCTGGGAAGCGCCGCAGGATCCCTTTACATCTTCAGTGGAATGTCACCTCTATGAAAAATCACTCCGATCTTCAGGAACTGCAGGATTTCTTGCGTGCGGCACTGCGCGATCCCGCCTCCCCGCAGCAGCTGGCCATCAGCGGCAGCGACGAAACCTTAAGCTGGCTCCAGCTTTCCTCTGCCGTGACGAACTGGGCAGAGCGTTATCGACGCTGCCAGCCCGCAGACGGTACGCCGATCGTGCTGTACGGCCATCAGCAGGCCGAGTTCGCCGTGGCCATATATAGCTGCCTGCTGCACAACATTCCGTACATCCCGGTGGACTGCATCTACCCTCAGGAGCGGCTTCGCGAGATCTGCAACCTGACCGGCGCCCCTTACTACTACGACGTGGCGACGCGGCAGTTCATCGCCACCGGCGAGGCGGGCAAGGTGCTGGAGGAGCAGGATCTGGCCTATATCATGTTTACCTCAGGCAGCACCGGAAAACCGAAAGGCGTGCAGATTGGACGTGAAAGCGTATGGCACTTCATGAAGTGGGTCAGCCAGGACTTTTCGCTGCCGGAAAAACCGGTGCTGATGAACCACGCGGTGTTCAGCTTTGACCTCTCCCTGATCCCTCTGCTGGCGAACCTGGCGATGGGAGGCCACATCGTGCTGAATGCCAAAGAGGATATCCAGAAAGAGAACTGGCTCGAGCGACTGCAAAGCAACGCGGTCTCCGCCTGGGTTTCCACCCCCTCTTTTGCCTACCAGCAACTGCTTTCTCCGCACTTTAACAGCGAGTATTTGCCTGCACTCAGCGTCTTTATCTTCATTGGTGAAGTGCTCAATAAAGCGCTGGTGAAACAGCTCCGCCGCCGTTTCCCGCAGGCCAAAATCATCAACTCCTATGGCCCAACGGAAGCGACCATTGCGACAACCGTGGTTGAGATCACGGATGAGATCCTTAACAGCGACAGCGCGGTGCTGCCGGTGGGCGTGATGATGCCGGACAGCAGAATGGAAATTTCCGCCGAGGGCGAACTGATTATCTGGGGCAAAAACGTCATGCGCGGCTACCTCGGCCTGCCGCAGGAGAACGCGGCTAAACTGCTGCGTCGGGAAAATGATGCGTTCCGCGGCTACCGGACCGGCGATCTGGGTTATGGAGACGGGCTCATCTACTGCCAGGGCCGCAACGACAGCCAGGTCAAGCTGAATGGCTACCGCATCGAGATCGGCGAGATTGAAAACCGCCTGCTGGCCATGTCCGGCATCAGCGAAGCGGTGGTGATGCCGCTGATGAAACCCTGCGGCAGCGTGCTGCGCATCGCCGCGTTCTGCGTGACGGAGCTGGCACCGGATGCAATCAAAACCTCGCTGGCAAAAGTGGTGCCCCACTACATGGTGCCTTCACAAATTATCGTAAAAGACGCTTTGCCGCTAAATCCTAACGGCAAAATTGACCGCAAGCTGCTGGACGCTTACGCCCGCACACATTAATTATCCCAGGAAAAATGATGGAACACGATATTCTCGCCCTGTTTGAAAAAGTGTTATCCCGCAAGGTTGGCTTTCACGATGAGCTGATTGAATCCGACATTCTCGACTCCATTCTGGCAGTCGACATGGTGCTGGAGGTGCAGGACGTTTACGGCTGTATGATCCCGCCTACCGACGTGGCGACGGTGCTGAAAACCCCGGCCGATCTCGCCCGTTATATTGAAGAGAACCGTTAACGCCCCCTCCTCTGATGGCTCTGGGACTCACTCCAGAGTCCATCATTCGCTTTCCCCTTCTGGATACCATTCACACGAATGAAACCCACCGGTTTTACTATTTCTCCTACACTTTAGGGGTACTGTCGGTACGGGAAATAAAACAAGCCAACATCATGAAGACAATAATGGTTCGCTCTGCGCTCAGCCAGCGATCGTTGCGTCTTTAACAGAGGAGTCTGCGGTATGGCATTCGTAACAACGAAAGACGGCGTAAATATTTACTACAAAGACTGGGGTCCGAAAGAGGCTCAGCCCATTGTTTTCCATCACGGCTGGCCATTGAGTGCCGATGACTGGGATAACCAGATGCTCTTCTTCCTTGCGGAAGGCTATCGCGTTATCGCAATCGACCGCCGTGGTCACGGGCGTTCGGACCAGGTCAGCGAAGGGCACGATATGGATCATTATGCGGCTGACGCGTCGGCCGTGGTCGAAAGCCTGGATCTGCACAATGCGGTGCACGTCGGCCACTCAACCGGCGGTGGCCAGGTGGCCCGCTATGTTGCGAAGTACGGCCAGCCGCAGGGGCGCGTTGCCAAAGCGGTACTCGTGAGCGCCGTTCCACCGTTGATGGTGAAAACAGAAAACAACCCTGGCGGGACACCTGTAGAGGTTTTCGACGGCTTTCGTAAAGCGCTGGCCGCGAATCGCGCCCAGTTTTACCTCGACGTCGCCAGCGGTCCTTTTTATGGGTTTAACCGGGCGGGGGCTGAGGTTTCAGAGGGCACCATTCAGAACTGGTGGCGTCAGGGCATGATCGGCAGCGCCAGGGCCCACTACGAGGGGATTAAGGCGTTTTCAGAAACCGACCAGACTGAAGATTTAAAAACCATCACGGTTCCCGTTCTGGTGATGCAGGGCGACGACGATCAGGTCGTGCCGTATAAGAATGCTGCCCTGCTGCAGGATAAGTTGCTGGCGAACAGCGTACTGAAAATTTATCCGGGCTTCCCGCACGGGATGCATACCACCCACGCGGATACCATTAACGCGGACATTCTGGCCTTTATCCGTTCATAAACCTCGCCTTTCTTGCCGGGTGGCGCTACGCTTACCCGGCCTACATTCTGCAATAATATTAAGACGTTGCACGTTTCATTGTAAGCCTGTGCCAGCGAAACGCCGCCGGGGGCTAACGCTGTTTAGCCCGAGGGGATTACACACCGAGAGATACTGACTGGAGCTTTTTATGCATGAAAACTATACCGTAGTTGAAACCGTCCCCTCCGCAGAAGCGTTTTGCCGCCTGCGCGAAATCTCGGGTCTTAGCCCTCGTCCGCTGGAGGCAGCACGCAAAGCGCTGCCTGGCAGTTGTTATGGCATGCATATTTTGTGTGAGGGAAAACCCGTGGGTATGGGGCGAATCGTGGGAGACGGTGCGTTGAATTTTGATATTGTCGACGTCGCCGTTGACCCTCTTCATCAGGGAAAGGGGCTCGGTAGACTCATCATGGAAACGCTTGTGGCATGGCTGGATAACAATGCCTGTAGAGGGGCCTACGTTTGTTTAATGGCGGATGTCCCCGAGCTGTATTCTAAATTTGGCTTCACTCTCGTTCGCCCGGCAAGCGAAGGAATGGCCAGAATCTGGTAAAAGGCAACTCTGAGATAAGACAAAAGAAAAACCCCAGCTTAACGAGTAAGCTGGGGTTTATATCTGGCGGAAGCGCAGAGATTCGAACTCTGGAACCCTTTCGGGTCGCCGGTTTTCAAGACCGGTGCCTTCAACCGCTCGGCCACACTTCCTGATTGAGGCGAACTATAAACACCTCACAGCATGCTGTAAAGAGTGGCTGCAATCGTTCGCTTTAAAATTAGCCAAAATGTGCTTAATCGGTTGAACTGACAACACATCGGCGATTTTCTCAGCATAAAATCCAGCCCTCTCGCTTAGTGCTTTTTGATGTACATATCTTTTGTGAAATAGTACCCCAGCTTATCCGGCGTAAAGCCACCCACCCACGGTTTCACCAGGTGCGTACGGACGTAGTGATAAACCGGAATGGCAGGCACATCACGGCCCAACAGGTCTTCCGCCTGCTGGTAGAACTTACCCCGCTCTGCCGGCGTTTTGGCCTTTGCGGCGTTGATCAAGGCTTGATCGTAGTCCGGGTTGCTGTACTGGCTGGTATTTTCACTGTCGCCGGTACGGAAGTTGTTCAGGAAGGTCGCCGCGTCGTCGTAGTCGGCAATCCAGGCGTAGCGCACCGCGTCAAAGTTGTGGGTGTGCATGGTATCCAGCATGGTTTTCCACTCCTGATTTTGCAGCTTCGCGTCTACGCCGAGGTTTTTCTTCCACATAGAGCTGGCCGCAATCGCGATGCGCTGGTGCGATTCAGAGGTGTTATAGAGCAGGTTGAAGCTCAGAGGATGGCTTTCGTTATACCCGGCCTCGTTGAGCAGTTTTTTCGCCTCAGCAATACGCTTGTCCAGCGGCCAGCTGGCGTAATCCGGATTCTGCAGCTTGACCCCGCCGATGTCCGGCTGGCTAATCAGCCACGCCGGGCGCTGCCCCTGCCCCATCACCTTCTCAGCGATGATGTCTTTATCCAGCGCCATGTTCAGCGCCTTGCGCACGCGGGCATCGTTGAACGGCGGGCGCGTGGTGTTGAATTCGTAGTAATAGGTCGCCAGCTGCGGGGAGACGTCCAGCTGGCTGCCCAGCGTTTTCTTCAGCTGAGCAAACTGGTTAATGGGTACCGTATACACAATATCAATTTCGCCCGCTTTATAGCGGTTCACATCCGAGGCCTCGGAGGTGATCGGCAGATAGGTGACTTTGTTAATAACGGTATGCGCGTTATCCCAGTAGCGCGGGTTACGCTCCGCCACAATGCGTTCGTTGACCACCCACTGGGACAGCTTATACGCTCCGCTGCTGACAAAATGCTCCGGTTTGGTCCACTTTTCGCCGAAACGGCCAATCAGCACTTTATCCACCGGCACCAGCGACGGGTGCGCCAGCATCGCCAGGAACGCCGCGTTGGGCTGGGTGAGCGTTACTTCCAGCGTGGTATCGTTAATTGCTTTTACGCCCAGCGTGTCGGGGGATTTTTTCCCCTGAGCGATATCGGCCGCGTTGACGAAATGCATGTTGCCGGGATAGCTGGCGTACGGTGAAACGGTTTTTGGATCAACCAGGCGCTGCCAGCTCCAGACCACATCCTCTGCGGTAATGGCCGTCCCGTCGCTCCAGGTGATGCCCGGACGTAAGTGGAACGTCCAGACGGTGTTGTCCTTGTTCTCCCATTTTTCAGCCAGCCGGGGTTGGATTTCTCCTGACGGGGAGACGCTCACCAGCCCTTCGAATAAATCGCTGATAATATTGAATTCGACATCGCTTTCGACTTTGTGCGGGTCGAGCGAGGCCGGTTCGCTGCCATTGTTTCTGACCAGTTCCTGTTTTTCGGCCAGCGCTGTTCCTGCTGGCACGTTAGCCGCCCAGGTCGCCGTGCTGGCGCACAGGATCCCGGCGGTGAGTAAAGAGAGCGTAAAGCGCGTGCGTGTTTGTGGTTTCATTTCCTTCGCCTTATTGTCTGTTTTATGACGATCCGGAGATAACTCTTAGCGCCCGAAAGGCAATAACGCAATATTTTTCAGTAACCTATAAGAGGTTGATCTGGTAAATACTTTTAAACCGCCGTTCATACTGGTTACACATGCTTTTGCAGAAGAAATGACCACCTTCAGCGCTAACGTGCTGAGTAAAGATGGGTAAAACCACTTTGAGACTGGCGCGCCGTTTCCTATTCTTTCCGTTAATTACATCTGTCATAAGAGAGTGACTCATGGACCGTATAATTACTTCCTCACGCGACCGCACATCGCTACTCAGCACCCACAAGGTGCTGCGCAATACCTATTTCATGCTCAGCCTGACGCTGGCGTTTTCGGCGATCACCGCTACCGCCAGCACCGTGCTGATGCTGCCATCTCCGGGCCTGATCCTGACGCTGGTGGGGATGTACGGTCTGATGTTCCTGACCTACAAAACCGCTGATAAACCGGTCGGTATTCTTTCCGCGTTCGCCTTCACCGGCTTCCTGGGGTATATCCTGGGGCCGATCCTGAACGCGTATCTGTCTGCCGGTATGGGTGACGTGATTGGCATGGCGCTGGGCGGTACCGCGCTGGTGTTCTTCTGCTGCTCGGCCTACGTGCTGACCACGCGCAAGGATATGTCCTTCCTCGGCGGTATGCTGATGGCGGGTATCGTGGTGGTGCTGATTGGTATGGTGGCAAACATCTTCCTGCAGCTGCCTGCCCTGCACCTGGCGATTAGCGCGGTGTTTATCCTGCTGTCATCCGGCGCGATCCTGTATGAAACCAGCAACATCATTCACGGCGGTGAGACCAACTACATCCGCGCGACCGTGAGCCTGTATGTGTCGCTGTACAACATCTTCGTCAGCCTGCTGAGCATCCTGGGCTTCGCCAGCCGCGATTAAGCAGACCTGCTGAAACAAAAAGGAGAATACCTCAGGCATTCTCCTTTTTTTATGCCCTAGTCACCGCGGCAAATATAGGTGGGATAGAGCCGGTCCTGTATCAGCCACACGGCGGGCGCGAGCTCGGAGATCGTCAGGTAATAGCGGGCTGTCGGCCTCGCAAAGCCTCCCCACTTTTCGTCCGGGGTATTGTCATTATGCCGACGCCAGGTTTTGGTGTAGCTCAACACGATAACGTTATCATCGTCCCGTCGCGACCAGGTAAAATCCACATCCCTGTCAACGATCATGCCCCGGCCTTCAGCCATAGCTGCACCTTTGTACGTTGTTAAGCCGGTGCCGTCCCGATGAAAATAGAACTGGGCCACGGTATTGACCCGGACCTCATTCGCTTTTCCCTCGTTACGCGTAAAGTTAAATTCCGTACTGCAGGCCAGCGCATCACGCTTATATATGCCCCCGGAATAAATAAAGAGCGCCAGCGCGCCGCCAGCAAGCGCCCCACCCGCAGCAAACAGAAGCCTCATTTTCATTTTTCTGCCCCGCTTTTATAGCGAATGGTTTTGCACAGGCTCGTTTTATTGACCGGGCATGCACCAATGAACACTTCATCCGCAACTGCAAGGTTAAAGCGGGCGCTGAAATAGTAGATATTGTACGCTTCGCGCGCGCACGCCACATTATTCGCCTCCAGCAGCCCCGCCAGTTTCGAGAGCACCAGCGGCCGGCCATGATCGTTAATAAGCCAGATGCTACAGCCCGCTATTTTCTGCGCGACGGGCTTTGGCGTCATCGGTATAGCGATCTTCTGCTGCTGGTTAAACAGCAGGCCTAACCCCAGTGCTGATGCTAACAATGCCGCTGCCGAGGCGCCCCATTTAAGGGAAATACGCTGACGTTTTGCCTCTGGCGGCACGACGGAAGAGATCGGCTGTGCTTCAGCGGGTTGAACAATTTGCGCAGGCTGGCAAATCACATCGGCAACAAAACGGAATCCATACCGGGGTATCGTCACAATGAAATTATGATGTTCCCCAAGAGACTGGAAGCTTTTGCGTAATTCACTGACCGCTTTGTTGAGGTTATTTCCAGACGGCGTAAAGCCATACTCCTCCCAGACGCGCGTAATTAATTCCTCCCGACTCAGATCGTGCCCTTTATGACGAATAAACTCCTGTAAAAGGCGAACGGCTGGCGCCGAGAGCGTTAATACAGACTCCGGTTGACCAACAAGACTAATTGCATGTGCTTCAGGATCAAATAACAACGAATTATTGCATATAAAAAACATATTTCACTCTCAGCTATTACCGCAGGCTTTTTTATCCCTGTGACATCGGCAAGAAAATCGCTTCCTGAGCTGGTTCTTTTTTCATCAACAGGAATTTTCTTCCCATCCTGGGTAGCGGCATTTTCTTTTAACTATACAACTTTAAGACCAGCAAATCAGGATAAATCACTGTATATCAGCGGTTAACTAATACAAATTCTCACAACCTGCTGTTCTGGTTAAAGTTTCCCTGCCCTGAAGCGATACGAAAGCAGACGGTGTCCTGGTGTTAAAAACCGCACAAGAACTCAGAGCAGGCAGGCTGAATGTGAAACAGAAACAAAAAGTGAATATGACAACCGCGTTTTATGTCGCCGCGCTGTCGCTGTCATTTTTCTCAGAAATGACAAGGGCCAATATGAGCGTCTATCCCATGGAACTTAACGTGGATAGCGCCGGCGCAGCGCAAATAAAAGTGGCATCGAAAACGGATGATATTCAGTTCATTCGGGTGAGGCAAAAGAAAATTCTTAACCCCGGAACGGCCCAGGAAAAAGAGATTGACGTTGCTTCGTGGAAAGAAGGCGGCGTCGTGGTGACGCCCGATAAATTTGCCCTGGCGGCAGGCGCAATGCGCGTGGTGCGCCTTGTTTCACTGACGCCGCCGGAAAAAGAGACCACCTGGCGAGTCTATTTTGAAGGGGTGAAACAGCCGGACAGCATTATTCCCGGTCAGCCCGAAAGCACGGCAGCGACGGCAAAGCTTGGGGTCAATGTTATCTGGGGGGCGCTGGTACATCTGGCCCCTGCCACGGAGCGCGTTTCGCTGCATATCGATCCCGCACGGGGGACCGTCACCAACGCCGGCACCCTGCGCGTGCCGCTCAGGGAGATCGGTATTTGTCAGTCAGACGACGTCTGTAAATGGATTAAAGAAGACGCCACGATTTATCCGGATACCGAGCGGAAATTAAAAACGCTTAATCAGGTAAACGGCAAGAAATACAAATTCCGCTACTTCAACTGGGTGAAAAAAACCGCTGAAGAAGCTGACTTACCCGTCGTGCAATAACACGACGTCACTGTAAAAACCCTTGTGGTTTGTTTAAAGAGCCAGGGTGCTCATTTGTAAAATATGGAGATATCAATGCGTAAATTTATTAAACCTCTGATGATCGTTGCCGCGATGACCACATCTGCCAGCGCGCTGGCGATTCAGAAAGATATTACCGTCAACGCCAGCGTTGATTCACAGCTGGATATGACCCAGGCCGATAACACGCCGCTGCCAGCCAGCATCGACATGCAGTATCTGCCGGGTCGGGGCCTGGAAAGCTACCGCCTGAACACCAAGGTATGGTCCAACTCCGCTACCAGTAACGTCAAAGTACGCCTCGTTAGCGCAGCTAAGCTCACCAACACGGATGGGGATCAGATTGTACCGATGACGGTTCTTCTGGGTGATAAAACCCTGTCCACCACCGATGCCGAATTTACCGGAACCGAACTTTTCCCGGGCAGCATTGAAAACGGTTCTGCGGTTCTGCCTCTGACCATTTCCCAGACCACCAAAGGCATTCTGAAAACCGGCCAGTACAGCGGCGTTGTAAGCCTGATGCTGACTCAGGCGACCACCACGGAAGGCGGTGCGTAACACCATAGCACCTAAGGAATAACGTCAGAGGGCGCCCGCCCTCTGACGTCAGGATGATGTCGAGGCTCGTTCATGGCGTTTCACAGAAATACTCTCCTTTTTGTTGCTTTATTACCCGCATCTGTCCACCTCGCCTGCGCTGAGATGGCCGTCCCGGCCGGATTCGAGGACCTGGCGAAAACGCAGCGCATGTGGACAGAGGTGAGCTTATACGGCGAGTCGCTTGGCCTTTTCGAAACCGATATCAATCTTGAAACGGTCAGTTTTGTCGCACCTGAAACCGTGGTCGCGGCCATCAAACGTCAGTTTAACGACGATCCTGCCCTTATCGGCTCCGTTTCCGCAGCGTTGGCCGTTCCGCTTGCCCGTAACGGCAACCTGGCCTGCAGCAGCAACGGCTCCGCAACGGGGTGTGATTATCTCGAAACCCGCCGTGCGGCCATCATCTATGACGAAAACAATGCTCGCATAAACCTGTTTTTTGATAAGCGCTTTTTGCCAAAGCCCTCGGAGGAAAACCAGTGGTATCAGCCCACCCAGGACAGCGAAAACGCGTTGATTCATCAGCAAAATATCAATTTCGTTGCCGACAGGGATTATCAGTCTGCCACCGTTCAGGGCAACGGGGCGCTGGCGCTGACCCAGGACGGCTATCTTAACCTCGACTGGACCTGGCTGGGGCAACGCTCGCGTCATCAGCAGCAGCAGGAAATGACCGTTAACAATGCCTGGTTCCGCCAGGATTTATGGCGTGAATATTATCTACAGATAGGCGAGATGGATACCCGCGACCTGTTCAGCAACGCCGGGGGGAATATTAACCTCAGCCAGCTGCCGCTGGGCAAAATACGTGGCCTGCGCACGGGCTCGACCCGGGCATGGATCAACCCGGTTCAGCAATCGAAGGGCACGCCCATTACGGTGCTGCTTTCGCACGATGCGCGTATCGACGCGCGCCGCGGCAAGGAGCTGCTGGCTAGCTTTTACCTCAATGCCGGGGCACAAACTCTGGATACGCGCGCGTTTCCGGATGGAAGCTATACCGTGACGCTGTCAGTATACGAAAACAACCGACTGACGCGTACCGAGCAGGTTCCGTTTACCCGTACGGGCATTACGCCATTCGACCGCGTCGAGTGGTTTATGCAGGCAGGGGAAACGGCTAATAACGATCGCAATGATGAACGCAGCCCGGTCGCACAGTCGGGTATACGCCTGCCCGTCACCCCGACGCTGGCGCTGACCAGCGGCGCAACCGTCATGAAAAGGCAGCACTTCCTGGAAAATGCCCTCGACTGGAGCCGCGGCTTTAACGCGGGCCCGATCGACGGGGTATTAAGCACACGCTTTAGCTACCTCTACGGCAGCAAGGGCCAACGCGGCAATATTCAGCAAATCAGCTATAACGACGGGTTTTCGCTGAGCTTCTACCGCAACGCGTTATCCGCAGAAAATTGTGATACCCGCAGCGCAGGTTTTGACGCCGTCAACGGCTGTTATCGTAGCCTCTCGATCATGTTCTCCGTGCCTGTCGGCTCGTGGTACGCCAACCTGGGGTATTCGGATAACCGCAACGAAGGGCGCTACGTTACGCGCCGGGAACTGCCTGACCATGACGATCGTCACGATGCCGGCCTGCCGTGGGAGCCGGTGTATATGACCCGCTCCCGCACGCAGGCCTGGCAGGGCGGGCTGAGTAATACCTTTAGCGCGCGCGGTCTGAACATCAACAGCAGCATTAACCTGTTTATGCGCAACGACCACTCTCGCGACGGGAAAGACAAAGGCGGCTATCTGAGCGTTAGCCTCTCACTGGCGCATAAGCGTCAGGGTGATGCGTCAGGCTATACCTCGCTTGGTGCAACCTGGCAGCACCAGCAGCATCAGAAAAACCAGCTGAGCTACAACGTGGCGCACAACTGGTATGCCGACGCGCGCGGCGAGAATGAATACGGGCTGAGCGCGTCGGGGATTAACAGCGATTCGCTCAATGCCTCGGCGTATACGCGCCAGGGTGGACGTTTTGGTAACGCCAGCCTGACGGTGAGCGACGCATGGGACCGCCAGGATGGGCGCCATACGTTAAGCAGCAGCGGCAACTACAGCTCCACCCTCGCCCTGTCGCGTTCAGGGCTGTGGCTTGGCCGCTGGGGCGATGGACGCCCGGCTTCTGCCGTTGCGGTAAACGTGGCTACGCCTGAGGATTCCCGGGATTCACGCGTCGCCGTCTCGCTGGATAACGGCGGCACCGCGGATATCCCGGCCAACAGCCGTGCCCTTTTTGCGGTGCCGGGTTATCAGCCAACAACGCTGACAGTTAATGAGTCGCTGAACGTCTCATCAGGCGCAAGCAGTGAAATCACGCAGGGTTCCGGGAGCCGGACGCTCTTTATGGTGCCGGGCAAAATGCTTCGCCGGGACGTGCAAACCACCACCCGCTACACCTGGCTCGGCCAGCTCACTGACGAACATCATTCGCCGTTCGTGGGCGGCGTACCGCTGAACGTGAACGGCTGGAACGATCTCGGCAATGGCGGTTTCAGCGCCCAGAGCGACGCCCTGCTGCGCAACCTTTATCTGGTGCGTCAGCAGCAGTTTTATCAGTGTGAACTGAGCGTGAAAAGCATGCGCGACGTGGTGCGTTACGTTGGGTCGATCCCGTGTCGGGAACTCACTTTCTCCGCCCTGCCGGATTCGGTCCAGCACCAGGCGCAACTGATGCTCGCCGGGCGGAACGTGCCTACGGGGCCAACGGCCATGAATGCAGAGCACCTCACCAAAGGGAAATGATGTGAACAACTACCTCTTTGTTTTACTTTTTTTGACGCTGTGGAGCTGTCAGACGCTGGCGGGCGTCCCTGCCGGAAGAAATTCCAGCGTAGGGATTAGCTACGATCGCGCGGTGCCGCCTGCGCGTTTTGATATCTGGGTCCATGAACCGAGCGGTTACGACACTATCGACCCGCAAAAGTGGGGACGCAACACCCTGACCTGCGAGTCCCGCACCGACCCGACGAACGGAGCGTGTATGACAGCGCCGGTCTGGTTTAGCGCGAACCCGGCCGCCCCCTACGCCATTACGCTGCGTTTTACCCACACGTCGACAAATAAAACAGCAGATGTGAAGGTCTATGGGGAAAAACATATGTTTATCAACAACAAAGTTTTCACCTTTGCCAGCTTTGTCAGCGGCGGTACCGCCGATCTCTCGGCCTGGAACCGGGAACCCTATTTTGATTTTTACATCGTTAAAGGCGAACTGGATAAGCTCGCCCAGCCGGGCATCTGGACCGCAACGCTGAAGCAGAACCTGCGCGAATGGGGAAGCGCCGACTGCGGGGGCAACTTTAACGATGTCAACGTCGGGTGTCCGGGCTACCTCACCATAGCCCGCTGGCAGGCGACGATACGCATTGAGGTGGTCGATCCGGGTAACCAGCAGATTTATCTGCCGGCGTTCCCCCACTCAACCCCGCTGGTTAACCTCAATCTGACCAATTTTCCGGGGCGGCCCGGCGGCAGCGAAATCCAGGGCGAGAGCGCGCTGGATATGTGCCTGTATGACGGTAAAAACAGCGCCAGCACGCGCGTCTATCTGCGCTTTGAGGATGACGGTTTAGCGGCCACGGGCCGTACTGAGGGAGCGTTTTCCGTCAGACGACGCGGTGGAAGCCAGACCGAAGCACGGGATCGGCTCGATTATCAGGTTACGGTGATCAACCCGGTAACGGGCGCAGCAGAAACCGCGGCGAATGGCAAAACGCTGATCTGGCAGAGCACTAATGACCCGCAATATCTGCGTCAGGTTGTGCTGCCGGGTGGACGGGAGAGCGTACTTTGTGTCCCCGCCCCCATCATTCTGAAAACGCCCGCGTTTGCTGCCAGCAGCAAAAATGCCGGGGATTACACCGGCACCCTACGCGTTATCTATACGCCCAGTACCTTATAAAGAGGCCATTGTGAGTTACGCCATCCTCGACAACAATCGTTTTTATGCCGAAGGGTTGCGCTACGCCCTTCTGCGCCGTAACGCTCAGACTCAGGTTGAGAGCGGTACGGTAAAGTGGTGCCGTTCGCTGCTGGTCTGCGACACCCTCGTTGTTCGCTGCCGCTTTTCCGTCGCGGGGACGCATCTGGCGCTGGTCGACATTCTTCTGGAGCTGGAAGCCAGGCGCTGGGAAGGAACGGTGTATCTGGTATGCAATGAAAAAGGCTGGGCACTGGCTACCCATCTGCGAAAGCGGTTTGCCACGCTGACCTTATATATCATTGATGACCGGATTGCCGTTGCGGATGCGGCGTATCTGCTTGCCAGAGAGCCCCGCCGGGTGCGCACCCTGAATTGTTGCCTGACAGGCATGGAGTTCAACGTGCTCGACAGGCTGGTGAACGGACAATCGGTACGGCATGTCGCGCATATGACGCAGATGAGTGAAAAACAGGTGTCGACGTATAAATGCAACGCGCTGAAAAAGCTTAATGCCAACAATCTGCTCCAGCTTCTTCTGTAGGTCGAGGTTTCTCACGCCGCCCCTTATTTGCTAGACTAGGGGCGTTTTTTACTTTATCGACAGAGCACTATGTTCATTTTTGCAGGCCAGGAAATTGAGACCGATAGCGAAGGCTATCTGAAAGACACCACGCTATGGAGCGAGCCGCTGGCGGAGAAAATCGCCGAAAACGAAGGTATCGCCCTCTCCCCCGAACACTGGGAGGTGGTCCGTTTTGTGCGCGAGTTTTATCTCGAGTTCAACACCTCTCCGGCCATCCGCATGCTGGTCAAGGCGATGGCCAACAAATTTGGCGAAGAAAAAGGCAACAGCCGCTATCTGTATCGCCTGTTCCCGAAAGGCCCGGCAAAACAGGCCACCAAAATTGCCGGCCTGCCTAAACCGGTGAAGTGTATTTAATACCGAATACCGAAGTTCACATATTCCCTGCCGGGTTGATGCGGTTCCGTTAAGACCTTATCAACCCGGGCGCTGCGCGGCCCGCCTGCTTTCAGCCACGCCATTAGTTTTTCAACCTGCTCCGCGTCGCCGCAGGCGACCACCTCAACGCTGCCGTCGTCCATATTTCGCGCGTATCCCGTTAGCCCAAGCGTCATCGCTTCGCGCTGGGTGCTGTAGCGGAACCCGACGCCCTGAACAAGGCCGTGGACCCAGGCAATGGTGCAGACTTTTGACATTTTTCTTCTCCTTAACGTAGCGTTTTCGGTAAACAGCCATAGTGCTGCCGGAAACGGGCGGTGAAACGAGAGCTGGAAAGATACCCACATTGTAATGCGATTTCACCGATCGGTAAGCGAGTCGACTGTAACTGTGACAGCGCCACGGCCATTCTCACCTCCTCCACGATCTGCCGAAACGCTCAACGACATCCGCAGATGATTGCGCCTGGCTGAATGTGCTACTCTACGCGCCATTTCCCTGAAATCGACAGAACAGCAAATTATGAGTGTACGTTTAGTGTTAGCCAAAGGGCGCGAGAAATCATTACTGCGCCGTCATCCCTGGGTCTTTTCCGGCGCAGTTGCCCGTATGGAAGGCAAAGCCAGCCTCGGTGAAACCATTGATATTGTTGACCATCAGGGGAAATGGTTAGCGCGAGGCGCTTACTCGCCAGCCTCCCAGATCCGCGCGCGCGTCTGGACCTTCGATAAAGACGAAACCATCGACATTGACTTCTTCGTCCGCCGCCTGCAGCAGGCACAGCAGTGGCGCGAGTGGCTGGCAAAGCGCGACGGGCTGGACAGCTATCGCCTGATCGCCGGTGAGTCCGACGGCCTGCCGGGCGTGACCATCGATCGCTTCGGCAACTTCCTGGTGCTGCAGCTCCTCAGCGCAGGGGCGGAGTATCAGCGTGCCGCGCTGATTAGCGCCCTGCAAACCCTGTTCCCGGAATGCGCTATTTACGACCGCAGCGACGTGGCGGTGCGCAAAAAAGAGGGCATGGAGCTGACGCAGGGCCCGGTCAAGGGTGAGCTGCCGCCTGCCCTGCTGCCGATTGAAGAGCACGGCATGAAGCTGCTGGTGGATATTCAGGGCGGGCACAAAACGGGTTACTACCTTGACCAGCGCGACAGCCGCCTGGCTACGCGTCAGTACGTTGCCGACAAACGCGTGCTGAACTGCTTCTCCTACACCGGCGGTTTTGCCGTTTCGGCGCTGATGGGCGGCTGTGCCCAGGTGGTCAGCGTGGATACCTCGCAGGAAGCGCTGGACGTGGCAAAACAGAACGTCGAGCTGAACAAACTGGACTTGAGCAAAGCCGAATTTATACGCGACGACGTCTTCAAGTTGCTGCGTAAATATCGCGATCAGGGCGAGAAGTTCGACGTCATCGTGATGGATCCGCCAAAGTTTGTGGAAAACAAAAGCCAGCTGATGGGCGCCTGCCGTGGGTATAAGGATATCAACATGCTGGCCATCCAGCTGCTGAACCCGGGTGGGGTGCTGCTCACCTTCTCCTGCTCCGGGCTGATGACCACCGATTTATTCCAAAAAATCATCGCCGATGCCGCAATAGATGCTGGTCGTGATGTACAATTTATAGAGCAGTTCCGTCAGGCAGCCGATCACCCCGTGATTGCTACCTACCCGGAAGGACTGTATCTGAAAGGGTTTGCCTGTCGCGTCATGTAACTTGAAAAGAGAAATATTGCCCGCACTTAATGTGTAAGTCGTATTTCCCGGGAGGTGACTATGATTGCCAGCAAATTCGGTATCGGCCAGCAGGTCCGCCACACTTTGCTTGGGTATTTGGGTGTGGTCGTGGATATCGACCCGGAGTATTCCCTTGATGAACCGTCAGCGGACGAACTGGCGGTGAACGCAGAGCTTCGCGCTGCACCCTGGTACCATGTGGTGATGGAAGGTGACGACGGACAACCCGTACATACCTACCTTGCCGAAGCGCAGCTAAGTAGCGAGCTGCAGGAAGAGCATCCGGAACAACCCACGATGGATGAACTTGCTCAGACTATCCGCAAACAGTTACAGGCTCCGCGCCTGCGGAACTAAGCGTGTAAAAAAAGCCCGATGAACGGGCTTTTTTTTATTATTTCGCCAGCCCCAGACGGGGGATATCGATCGCCGGACAGCGATCCATAACCACCTTCAATCCCGCATCCCGCGCCAACACGGCAGCCTGCTCGTTAATCACGCCCAGCTGCATCCACAATGTTTTCGCCCCGACGGCAATCGCGTCCTGCGCCACTTCCCACGCCGCCTCGGAATTACGGAAGACATCGACCATATCAATTTTTTCCGGCACGTCAGCGAGCGTGGCATAACCCTGCTGGCCCAGTAAGGTTTTCCCCGCCACTTTTGGTGAGACCGGGATGACGTGATAGCCCTGATCGAGAAGGTATTTCATCACCCGATAGCTGGGACGGTCGGGTTTATCGCTCGCGCCCACCAGCGCAATGGTACGCGTGGATGTCAGAATCTCGGCAATATCGTTCTCTTTCATGGTTTTTCTCCTGGCTTTTTTAAAAGTGTACGCCAAAGCGCACATCTCAACCATCCATCCCATACAGATGTATGAGGGCAAAACGGCAAAATATGTCTATATGTTAGTAAACGTGATTATCGAAAGATTTAGATACATTAATGCGGCGACAGTATCTCTGACGGGAGCCTTCTATGAAAACCGGTTTTGCCACTGCTCTGATTGCGTTAGCGATGCCGGTTTGCGTTTTTGCCACCACGCTTCGGCTCTCTGGCGATATTGATCTTCTGGTTCTGGATGGGAAAAAGGTTTCCAGCTCGTTATTGCGCGGGGCTGACAGCATTGAGTTAGATAACGGGCCACATCAGCTGGTGTTCCGGGTCGAAAAAGCGATCGGCCTGACTAACCATGAGCAGCGGATGTACATCTCTCCGCCGCTGATTGTCAGCTTTAATACCCGGCAAATCAGCCAGGTGAACATTACCCTGCCTCGCCTTGAAACGGAGAAGGAATCAGCGGCCTTCGACGCCTCGCCGCGCGTTGAGCTGCTGGACGGGAATGCAATGCCGATCCCGGTCAAGCTGGATATTCTGGCGTTGACCAGCGCCACAAAAAGCCCGGACTACGAGGCCGCAACGCAGGTCTATAACAAAGCCGGCAAACGCGCCTCCCTTCCGCAGTTTGCCACCATGATGGCGGACGACAGTACGCTGCTATCCGGCGTCTCGGAACTGGACGTCATTCCGCCCCAGTCCCAGAGCCTGACGGAACAGCGCCTTAAATTCTGGTTCCAGCAGGCCGATCCCGACACGCGGGCCCGGTTTTTACAGTGGGCAAAGCAACAACCTTCATCTTAAGCCACATTTTTTACGCCTTTCTCTTGCAGCGTCAGACGGTTCCCGTCATCGTGTAGTCAGTTAACCTGATGGATATGATTATGGAACTGACAACACGCACGCTGCCTGAACGCAAACACATTGCGCTGGTGGCGCACGATCACTGTAAACAAATGCTGCTTAACTGGGTTCGCCGCCATCAGCCGCTGCTGGAAAAGCATGCCCTCTCGGCGACCGGCACTACCGGTAACCTGATCCAGCGCGAAACGGGTCTGGAGGTGAATGCGATGCTGAGCGGCCCGATGGGCGGCGATCAGCAGGTCGGGGCACAGATTTCCGAAGGGAAAATTGATGTGCTGATCTTCTTCTGGGATCCGCTGAATGCGGTTCCGCACGATCCGGATGTCAAAGCGCTGCTGCGTCTGGCAACGGTGTGGAATATTCCGGTGGCGACGAACCTGTCAACGGCGGATTTCATCATTGAATCACCGCAGTTTAACTCGCCGGTTGAGATCCTTATTCCGGACTATCAGCGCTATCTTTCCGAGAGACTGAAGTAGCTTTTTTTGCCGGGTGGCGGCTACGTCTACCCGGCCTGGAAATCTTGCCTGACGCCGTTATGGCTTCCGCGCCACCGGCACATCAATACTCTTCAGAATATCGACAAACACGGATGGCTCCTCTTTATTGAACAGCAGCCACACGCGGTGACGCGCGCGGGTGATGGCCACGTACAGCAAACGCCGTTCTTCGGCATCCGGGAAGTCTTCCGGCACCGGCAGCAGGGCCTCTTCCATGACCGACTCGCGAGCCGGAGCCGGGAATCCGTCGCTGCCCTCCTTCAGCCCCACCACAATCACATAATCGGCCTGCTGCCCTTTGCTGGCGTGAATGGTCATAAATTCAAGCTGCAGTTTCGGCCAGCGGGTAGCGGCTTTTTCCAGCGCAGCAGGCTTAAGGTGATGATAACGCGCCAGCACCAGGATACGTTCATCGGGTTTCGCATAGCCGCTGAGCTTGTCCAGCAGCGGCTCCAGCTGGTCATCCGCCAGCAGGGTGACCGCTTTTTTATCCCCTGCCCGCAGGCTGTTTAGCGGCTTGGCCAGCTGGTGCGGGTTCTGCTGGATAAAGCGGTTGGCGATCTCACCAATCCGTGAATTGAAGCGGTAGGTCGTGTCCAGATCGCTACGGTCGCCTTCGCCAAAATAGTGGTGGAAGGCGGTCGTCAGCGAGAGCTGCGCCCCGCTGAAACGGTAGATGGCCTGCCAGTCGTCCCCCACCGCGAACAGCGAGGTATGTTTATTTTGCGCCCGCAGCGCCGAGAGCAGTGCCGCACGCTGGGGTGAGATATCCTGGAACTCATCCACCAGAATATGCTTCCACGGGCTGACAAAGCGCCCCTTCTCCAGAATGACGATCGCCTGATGGATAAGACCGGAGAAATCAACGGCATTTTCCTCTTTCAGCGCGGTTTTCCAGGCTTTCAATAGCGGAGCCATCAGCTTGACCCGTTTTGAAAATAGATCGCGGATCGCCTCCGGCGCGCTTTCAATCATCTCTGCCTGCGAGCCGCCGTGCATCCGCATCAGGCTGACCCAGCGGTCAAGACGCGAGCCGAGCCGACGAGCCAGTTTTTCATCCTGCCAGAAGCTGCCCTCCGGTACCTCCCAGTTGAGTTCCTCTTCCAGCCATTGACGCCACCCTTTCGCCTGCGCCTTTTTCTCACTGCACTGCTGACGCCACGTTTTAATAAACAACGCCTGTCGCGCCTGCGCGTCGTTTTCCAGTTTACTGATGGCAGGCACTTTTTTACTGCCCTGCTGAATGATATGCAGCGCGAGGGCATGGAAGGTTCTGGCGGTAATATCCCGGGTGTGCAGCCGTTCCTGGATGCGTTCGTCCATCTCCTGTGCCGCCTTACGGCCAAAAGCCAGAAGCAGGATCTGATCGGCAACGGCCTCCCCGGTGGTGAGAAGCCAGCCCGCACGCGCCACCAGCACCGACGTTTTACCGCTTCCAGCCCCCGCCAGCACCAGCAGCGACTGCTCGCCGTTCACCACCGCGCGCGCCTGAGCAGGGTTGAGCGGTGAAGACTCCACCGTACTGAAAAAGTCGGCGTATTGGGTGAGCATGGCGTCCGTCCAGGCCTGATTATGCGCCAGCCGGCTTTTATCCATATCGTTCAGCCAGGCCTGGCACTGACGCCAGGCATCGCGACAATTGTCGAACTCATCAAGACGCGTCACGGAGAGCGGCAGCGCCGAAAGTGCCTGTCGAATCTTTTGCTGCAGACCGGCGGTCTGCTGGCGCGTCAGCCACGTTTGCTGCGCGTTGCTTTGCGCGATATCGTCCAGCACCTGCTGCAGCACCCGAGCGGCAATCACGCTCATGTCGTGGCTCCACTGCTGCCAGAGCGCGTTCAGGTGATGGTGGAAACGCTGGGTTTCCGCCCACTCGGTACCGTGAAGGCGCACGACTTTGTCGTCAGGCAGAACGAACTCCAGCTCGCCCCACACCAGCCCGCGCTTGCAGTGAATAGCCAGAAGCTGATTAAACGGAATAAGGTATTCGTGGCGTTCTCCGGAGACTTTAACCCCGGCGTTGAGCAGAACAACTCTGTCATAGGGGTGTTGCGCCAGGCGTTTGCCTAAAGAAGTTGCTTTCAGTTCCATGTCCCGCCAAATCCACGAAGAGATAATTTACCTGACAGTTTAACTGCCAGTTTTAAGGTGCTCCAGCCTAAAAAAACGTTACAATCATTGGGCGTTAATTTTATCGAAAGGAAGTGAGGGTTTATGCGTACCGTTCTGAATGTGTTGAATTTTGTGCTGGGCGGTTTTGCCACCACCCTTTCCTGGCTTTTTGCCACGCTGGTGAGCATCGTCCTGATCTTCACCCTTCCCCTGACCCGTTCCTGCTGGGAAATCACGAAACTCTCGTTCATCCCCTACGGTAATGAAGCTATCCACGTTAACGAGCTGAACCCGGAGAGCAAAAGCGCCCTAATGAATACGGGGGGAACTTTGCTGAACATTCTGTGGCTGATTTTCTTCGGCTGGTGGCTGTGCATCATGCATATTTTTGCCGGTATTGCGCAGTGCATCTCAATAATTGGTATTCCAGTCGGGCTCGCGAACTTTAAGATCGCCGCCATCGCCCTTTGGCCCGTCGGGCGCAGGGTGGTTCCGGTCGAAGTGGCCCAGGCGGCGCGTGAAGCGAACGCACGTCGTCGTTTTCAGTAAATAAGGACTGGCCGCGTTTATGCTAAGTCCACTGCTTCGCCGTTATACCTGGAACAGCGCCTGGCTCTACAACGTCAGGATATTTATCGCGCTTTGCGGCACGGCTGCCCTGCCGTGGTGGCTGAATGATGTCAAGCTCACCATCCCGCTCACGCTGGGGGTGGTGGCCGGAGCGCTGGCGGATCTGGACGATCGCCTGGCCGGGCGTTTGCGGAATCTGGTCATTACGCTCGTCTGTTTTTTTATCGCCTCCGCGTCCGTTGAGTTACTTTTCCCCTGGCCGTGGCTGTTTGCCCTTGGCCTTACACTCTCCACCAGCGGGTTTATTTTGCTGGGCGGTCTAGGGCAGCGCTATGCCACTATCGCCTTTGGGGCCCTGCTGATCGCCATCTACACCATGCTGGGCGTTTCCCTGTACGACCAGTGGTATCAGCAGCCTGTGCTGCTGCTGTTGGGCGCTATCTGGTATAACCTGCTGACGTTAACCGGCCACCTAATCTTCCCGGTTCGTCCTCTGCAGGATAACCTTGCCCGCAGCTATGAGCAGCTAGCCCATTATCTGGAACTGAAATCCCGGCTGTTCGACCCGGATATTGAGGAAGAAAGCCAGGCGCCGCTTTACGATCTGGCGCTGGCAAACGGCCAGCTGGTCGCCACCCTTAACCAGACGAAAGCCTCGCTGCTTACCCGTCTGCGCGGGGATCGCGGCCAGCGCGGCACGCGCAGAACCTTGCACTACTATTTTGCCGCTCAGGACATTCATGAGCGCGCCAGCTCCTCGCACGTTCAGTATGCCGCCCTGCGCGAGAAGTTCCGCTACAGCGACGTCATGTTCCGCTTTCAGCGCCTGCTGTCCATGCAGTCACAGGCATGCCAGCAGCTCGCGCGCTCCATTCTTTTGCGCACGCCCTATCAGCACGACTCCCGCTTCGAACGCGTGTTTAGCCATCTTGATGCGGCGCTCGACCGCGTGCAGGCCAGCGGAACGTCACCGGAACAGATCAAAGCGCTGGGTTTTCTGCTCAACAACCTGCGGGCGATTGATGCTCAGTTGGCGACGATTGAGTCCGAGCAGGCGATGGCACTGCCGGGCAGCGAGGTGGATAACCAGCTTGCAGATGACAGCGTGCACAGCGTGAGCGATATGTGGCTAAGGCTGAGCCGCAACTTCACGCCGGAGTCGGCGCTGTTTCGTCACGCGGTGCGAATGTCCCTGGTCTTATGCGTGGGGTATGCTTTTATCCAGATAACCGGTTTGCACCACGGCTACTGGATCCTGCTGACCAGCCTGTTTGTCTGTCAGCCGAACTATAACGCCACCCGACACCGCCTGGCATTGCGTATTATCGGCACCCTGGTCGGCGTCGCCATTGGCCTTCCGGTGCTCTATTTCGTGCCGTCCATTGAAGGACAGCTGATCCTGATCGTGATCACCGGCGTGCTGTTCTTCGCGTTTCGCAACGTGCAGTACGCCCATGCCACAATGTTCATCACTCTGCTGGTTCTGCTCTGCTTTAACCTGCTGGGTGAAGGGTTCGAGGTCGCCCTGCCCCGCGTACTCGATACCCTGATTGGCTGCGCTATCGCCTGGGCCGCCGTCAGCTTTATCTGGCCGGACTGGCGTTTCCGTAATCTACCGCGCGTGTTAGACAGGGCTATGAACGCCAACTGCCGATACCTGGATGCCATCCTTGAGCAGTATCATCAGGGCCGCGATAACCGCCTGGCTTACCGGATAGCGCGCCGCGATGCGCACAACAGCGATGCGGAACTGGCCTCGGTGGTCTCTAACATGTCAACGGAGCCTCGCGCCACGGCCGAGATTCGTGAGACGGCTTTCCGGCTGCTCTGCCTGAACCATACCTTCACCAGCTATATTTCCACGCTGGGCGCCCACCGCGAAAAACTCACCAACCCGGGCATCCTCAATCTGCTGGATGACGCGGTCTGTTATGTCGATGATGCACTGCATCACCGGCCAGCCGATGAACCGCGCGTGAGACAGGCGCTGGATGAACTTACCCAACGTATTGCGCATCTTGAGCCTGGAAACGACAGCAAAGCGCCCCTGGTGTTACAGCAGATTGGCCTGCTCATCGCCCTGCTGCCAGAAATTTGCCGGCTGCAACAGCAAATCGCTACCTGGAGGAGTGATTCTCCTGTGGCTCAGGCAGCGCATTAAACCACTCCGTCAACTCCCGGCGAATGCCGGCCGGGAGTGCCGCCTCATGCAGCCCCTCGATCGCCCCTTCCAGCGCGAATAGCACTTTGATACTCAGCGCTTTATTTTTCGCCCGCATCTTCAGCCAGCTCTCCCTTGCGCCAAGCGCCCGCAGCGTTTCTTCGTTGGTGATGCCCGCTTCAACGAGCAACACTTCCAGCTGAAAGGTCAGGTTTGGCAGGTCCTTAAGTCGATTGCGCTGATGCCGCTGGTAACGCTCTTTTCTTGCCGCATTAAGTGCGAAAGTGGAGAGCTGAAGCAGACGCTCCCTGTCCTGCCATAGCCCGTCATCCACCCGGTAATAGTTGAGAAGCACCGGACGGCCCCGCTTCATCAGGGTCAAAAAAGACGCGGCATTTTTCACACAGTATTTCGCACTTTCTTCACAGGCACGGAGGTAGAGCTCACCTTCTGACACCATGGCAAAAACCGCATCATCCACTGCCAGGGTATAGCCGCCGAACAGCGCGCGATGATGAATTTCACCCAGTGGTGACAGGTATTCCTGGGATTTATAAATCCGTTCATAAGATATCTTTTTCATGATATTTCCCTTCAAAATCATAAAGTAACAACGAAATTTCTTACTAGCGGATCCGTTAGCAGGAAAATAGGCAACTTAGCGTCGTTGAGCAAGATGATTTTTCGAAGGGCATCAACATTGAATGAATTTTGCGAGTCGCTTTCCGAAAATGAGGTTGATCTTTATGCATACAGGGGTTACTGTATATCCATACAGTAACTACAGGGCTGGAATGAATATGTACACTTCAGGCTATGCAAATCGCTCAACTTCTCTCTCCTCTACCGCGGGCACTGTCGCGCAGAACACCGTTGGGGGTGCTTCGACGGGGCTTATTAGTGAAGTGGTTTACCGTGAAGACCAGCCTCTGTTGACCCAACTCCTGCTGCTTCCGTTATTACAGCAGCTTGGTCAGCAATCACGCTGGCAGCTCTGGCTGACGCCGCAGCAAAAACTGAGCCGCCAATGGGTGCAGTCTGCGGGCCTGCCGCTGGCAAAGGTTATGCAGATCAACCAGCTTTCTCCCTGCGATACCGTCGAATCGATGATTCGTGCGTTACGCACCGGAAATTACAGCGTGGTGATCGGGTGGTTACCGGAAGAATTGACGGAAGAGGAACATTTTCGTCTGACCGAAGCGGCTGAAGAAGGGAATGCGATCGGGTTTATCATGCGCCCGGTTCGTCCAGATTCTTATCGCAAAGGACAACTTTCTGGGCTAAAAATTCACTCAAATTTGTATCATTGAGTGAAATTAAGATTTTTCCTGGAATTTTTTTTGACCGCAGGATGCGGTTTTAGTTCCCGGCCTCAAAATTGCGGCAAGGCTTGTCTGGTGCGGTTCTCCTTAATTTTATTGCACAAAATTCGTTCTAAAAATGTTAAATAATAGGTATACGGAACTTTTTTTTTCATATGCCTGACAGACTTCACACTTGTAAGTTTTCAGCTACGTTGTAGACTTTACATCGCCAGGGGTGCTCGGCCTAAGCCGAAGATATCGGTAGATTTATATTTGACCACGCCCCCCGGTGAAGGATTTAACCGTGATTCTCTCTTGAGACCTTCATGGCGAATTTTGGATGATAACGAGGCGCAAAAAATGAAAAAGACAGCTATCGCGATTGCAGTGGCACTGGCTGGCTTCGCTACCGTAGCGCAGGCCGCTCCGAAAGATAATACCTGGTATGCAGGTGGTAAACTGGGCTGGTCTCAGTTCCATGACACTGGCTGGTACAACAGCAGCCTGAACAACGATGGCCCTACTCACGAGAGCCAGCTTGGTGCAGGTGCGTTCGGTGGCTATCAGGTTAACCCGTATGTTGGCTTTGAAATGGGTTACGACTGGTTAGGTCGTATGCCATACAAAGGCGACACCATCAATGGCGCTTTCAAAGCTCAGGGCGTTCAGCTGACCGCTAAACTGGGTTACCCAGTAACTGACGATCTGGACGTGTACACCCGTCTGGGCGGCATGGTATGGCGTGCAGACTCCAGCAACAACATCGCTGGCGACGACCATGACACTGGCGTTTCCCCAGTATTCGCTGGTGGCGTTGAGTGGGCTATGACCCGTGACATCGCTACCCGTCTGGAATACCAGTGGGTTAACAACATCGGTGACGGTGCTACCGTTGGCGTTCGTCCAGACAACGGCATGCTGAGCGTAGGTGTTTCCTACCGTTTCGGCCAGCAGGAAGATGCAGCACCAGTTGTTGCTCCAGCGCCGGCTCCAGCTCCAGAAGTACAGACCAAGCACTTCACTCTGAAGTCTGACGTTCTGTTCAACTTCAACAAAGCGACCCTGAAACCAGAAGGTCAGCAGGCACTGGATCAGCTGTACACCCAGCTGAGCAACCTGGATCCTAAAGACGGTTCTGTAGTGGTTCTGGGCTTCACCGACCGCATCGGTTCTGACGCTTACAACCAGAAACTGTCTGAGAAACGTGCTCAGTCTGTTGTTGATTACCTGATCTCTAAAGGTATCCCAGCTAACAAGATCTCCCCACGTGGTATGGGCGAATCTAACCCAGTTACTGGCAACACCTGTGACAACGTTAAAGCTCGCGCTGCACTGATCGACTGCCTGGCACCAGATCGTCGCGTAGAGATCGAAGTTAAAGGCGTTAAAGACGTTGTAACTCAGCCAGCGGCATAAGTTATCGTCTTATAAAAAAACCCCGCCATGCGGGGTTTTTTATTGTCTGAAGAAAACTAAAAGCTATTTTTTGCCCAACAACGCCTGAAGGTCGTTTTTCAGCGACGACATCTGGTTGGCGTATTTCTCTTTATGTTCGGCATCCTCAATCAGCTGCACGATGGTTTCCGACAGGGTCTTACCACGCCGTTGTGCCAGCCCGGCCAGACGCTGCCAGACCACGAACTCCAGATCGATGGATTTTTTCCGGGTATGCTGATGTTCAGCATTAAAATGCCGTTTACGTCGCGCGCGGATAGTTTGCTTCATCCGGTTTAACAACGCAGGATTAATGTGCTTCTCAATCCAGCCATTGACCTGTACCGGTTCATTTTCGAGGGTCAGCAAAATATCCACGGCTTCTTGCGCAGCGCTGGCTTCGATGTAGCAGGTGATCAGCTCCCCTTCACGGTGCTTTTTGACCAGGTACTTCCATTTCCAGCCGCTTTCGAGATTTTCCAGTTGTTGATATTTCATTGCGATCTCAGTGTTACCACGTAACTCTGTTCAGAATATCAGTTTTTTAGCAATCTGCTGAAAAGAAATCATATCCTGTGAGTGACTGCAGCCAATCCGCCTGCTGAAACACCAATCCTGCTTGGGTAGAGACCCCCGCTTACGGTATACTCCACGCTTTTACATCTGACTAAAAAACATCAACTTTGACCATTACGAAACTAGCATGGCGTGACCTTGTTCCGGATGCCGAGAGCTATCAGGAACTGTTTGCACAGCCCGATCTCGCAAAAGAACACGAATTCATCCTTAGCGATACGCAACCACGCTTACATTATGCGCTGGAGCAGACGTTAAGCCCGTGGGCGACATCGCCCTTCATGCTGCTGAAAGCCCCGGAAGAAGCGGAATATCTGTCGCTGCTTGGGGATGCCACGCGCCAGCTGCGGCCAGACACCACTGCGGTATTTGGCGGCCAGTATCGTATCGCGGGGCATAATATTACCTTCGGACCGGCGGACCAGGCCGACGGTCGTTTTGCTGCTAACGGCGAGGTAATTACCGCTAATTGGGTCGAGGCTGAACAGCTGTTTGGCTGTCTGCGCCAGTTTAACGGCGAGCTTTCCCTGCAGCCGGGGCTGGTCCATCGTGCAAACGGCGGCGTGCTCATTATCTCTCTGCGCACTTTGCTCTCGCAGCCGCTGCTGTGGATGCGTCTGAAAACCGTTGTGACCCAACAGCGCTTTGACTGGGTCGGTTACGACGAGTCTCGTCCTCTTCCTGTCTCCGTGCCGTCAATGCCGCTGTCGCTGACCGTCGTGCTGATGGGTGACCGCGAATCGCTGGCGGACTTCCAGGAGATGGAGCCGGAACTGGCCGAACAGGCAGTTTACAGCGAATACGAAGACAACATTCAGATTGCCGATGCGGACGACATGGCGCAGTGGTGTCAGTGGGTGATGGCCGTAGCGGAACGTTTTGCATTGCCAGCGCCTGCCGCCGATGCGTGGCCGGGTTTAATCCGCGAAGCTGTTCGCTATACCGGTGACCAGGAAACCTTGCCGCTCTGCCCGCTCTGGATCGGCAAGCAGCTGCGTGAAGTCGGTACGATCAGTGGTAACGGTGCGTTTACTGGTGAACAGTTCACGCAGATGCTGGCGCAGCGAGAGTGGCGCGAAGGCTATCTTGCTGACCGCATGCAGGATGAAATTCTGCTGGAACAAATTCTGGTCGAGACAGAAGGCGAACGCGTTGGGCAGATCAACGCCCTCTCGGTGATCGAGTTTCCTGGCCATCCGCGCGCGTTCGGTGAACCCTCGCGAATCAGCTGCGTTGTGCATATTGGCGACGGCGAGTTTACCGATATTGAACGCAAGGCCGAACTGGGCGGCAACATTCACGCCAAAGGCATGATGATCATGCAGGCATTTTTGATGTCTGAGCTGCAGCTTGAGCAGCAAATCCCCTTCTCCGCCTCGCTGACGTTTGAGCAGTCCTACAGCGAAGTGGATGGCGATAGTGCCTCAATGGCGGAGCTGTGCGCCTTAATCAGCGCCCTGGCAGACGTGCCGATCAACCAGAACATTGCTATTACCGGTTCGGTCGATCAATTTGGTCGTGCTCAGCCCGTTGGCGGTCTGAACGAAAAAATTGAAGGCTTCTTCTCTGTCTGTCAGCAGCGCGGTTTAAACGGCAAACAGGGTGTGATTATTCCGGCGCCTAACGTACGCCATCTCAGCCTGTGCCAGGATATTCTGGACGCGGTTGAACAGGAACAATTCGCCATCTGGGCCATCGAAGGGATTGAGGATGCACTACCCTTACTGACAAACCTGGTTTGGGATGGCGAAGGTCAGACAACTTTGATGCAGACTATCCAGGAGCGCATTGCTCAGGCGACGCAGCAGGATGCTCGCCATCGTTATCCATGGCCGTTACGCTGGCTGGGCTGGTTCAGTTCGAACTGATCGGACTTGTTCAGCGTACACGTGTTAGCTATCCTGCGTCCTTCACTAAAATAAGGCTTACTGAGAACATGGTAGATAAACGCGAATCCTATACAAAAGAAGATCTTCTTGCCTCTGGTCGCGGAGAACTGTTTGGCGCGAAAGGCCCACAGTTACCGGCCCCGAACATGCTGATGATGGACCGTGTCGTGAAAATGACCGAAACCGGCGGCAACTTCGATAAGGGTTACGTAGAAGCAGAACTCGATATCAACCCGGACCTGTGGTTCTTCGGTTGCCACTTTATTGGCGATCCGGTAATGCCTGGCTGCCTGGGCCTGGATGCCATGTGGCAGCTGGTTGGCTTCTATCTGGGCTGGCTGGGTGGTGAAGGTAAAGGCCGCGCGCTGGGCGTGGGCGAAGTGAAATTCACTGGTCAGGTTCTGCCTACGGCGAAGAAAGTCACCTATCGTATTCACTTCAAGCGCATCGTTAACCGTCGCCTGATTATGGGCCTGGCGGATGGCGAAGTGCTGGTAGATGGTCGTCTGATCTATACCGCGAACGACCTGAAAGTGGGTCTGTTCCAGGACACTTCCGCGTTCTGATATCGCTTTAAGCGACCCCGGAAAGGCGAAACCTCCGCAGTGCGGAGGTTTCTTTTTTTAAAGAGACGTTATCAGGCTATAAGTGCCCTGTCGCCGATGGCTTCTCGCCAGCCTCCAAGCCATTGTGACCTTTGATTTATCGTCTGATAAGGACACATTTCTTTCGAACGTCCAGCGATGCCGGCCTGATAACCACGTTGATGAGCCCGTTCCAGGCGATCTCGTTTCTGTCTCTTCATGCCTCGTTTCCCTCATTCTTTTGTCTGGTGGAAAGAAAACAGTGTCCGCGCCAGATGCGCAGGCACAGATAACGAATACCCCGAATTAGTCCCAGCGTCAATGTTCAAAATTCATACGGGTGTCATATTTGTGAGCTAGCTGGAAGATCATTTGTACAAAAATTGTGACCCGGCACAAGTAACAACCTGACGCAAAAACGAAAAAAAAACCGCAATCAGCACCAGGCCGATTGCGGTTTTTGACGATGAATTTTACTTATGGCAGCCGGGAAATTTCCCTGGCGATACTGGCTGACTCCTGCGCCCAACCCTGAGCCAGCACTTTCACCATTTCATCATAGCCATCCTTCTGCTGCTTCAGCTCCAGATGGAAAGGACGCTTAATCAGCTGTCCCTGATGATTCAACAGCCACTCGCCGCTGATGACAACCGCACCGTCATAACGGCCGTGGAAGCCCGTTACCGTGACGTTCAGCGTGTCCTGATCGCTTCCCAAAGGCTGGGAGGCAACAACCCAGCCCGGAAGCTGGCTGCCCAGATTCGCCACCAGCGTATTGCGTAACTGCTGGTCCAGCGGGCTGGCCCACAGGTTGTTGTTGGCGATAACGTACTGTACATCGCTGGTCTGATAGACCACCCCGTTGCCAGCCAGGTAATCCGGCACGGCGACCTGCTCAACCCACAGCAGACGGTTGCCCTGCGAGGCGGAACTTTGCGTAACCGCCTGCGTCACCAGAGGCAGCTGGTAGTAGCTTTTCGTTTCGCTCCCGGAGCTACAGGCCGTGAGTACCATCGCTCCTGCAATCGCTAGCCATTTTTTCATTGTTTCGCCCTCTTCGGCTCAGGATCCTTTTTATCTTTCGCTTCGAACACCAGCGCGTTGCTCTTCTCGTTGAGCGTTTTCAGAACCGGCTGCAGTTCACGCAAGACCTGATCGAGACGCTGCATATCTGCCACCATCTTGTTGTACGCCGCCGAGCCAGGCTGGAAGCCCTGCATACTGCGGTTCAGCTCGCGCAGCGTTTTCTGCATATCCTGCGGCAGCTGCTGCATACTCTGGTTTGCAGTAATCTTGTTGATGTTATCCAGCGTGGTCTGCAGGCGCTGCATTGTCGCCTGGCTTTGATGTAACGAACCTGTCGCCGCCTCAATCATTGGGTTCAGCGGCAGATTGTTAATTTTATCCAGCGTTTCCATGAGACGCTGCTGGATCTGGGCCAGACCGCTGCTTACCGTTGGGATGATCTTGTAACCACCAAATTCACGCACACCGGTAATCGGCGGCGCTTTTGGATAGAAGTCCATATCGACATACAGTGCGCCGGTCACCAGGTTACCGGTTTTCAGCGAGCCGCGCAGACCGCGATTCATCAGGTCGGTGATGTGCTCGCCGATATCCTGATTCTCACCAATCTGGTTGATCAGGCGCTCAGGCTCAATGCGGATCAGCACCGGAATACGATAATCATCATCAAGCATCTGCTTAAGGCCTGGAACAAAGTAAGGCACTTGTCCCACCGTCCCCAGACGAATACCGCGGAACTCAACGGGCGCCCCAGGCTGCAGGCCGCGAACAGAGTCCTTAAAGAACATCAGGTAGTCGATGTGATCGGTATAGAGTGCATCCTGAATGCTTTTTTGATCGTCGAACAGGCGGAAAGCGGTGTTCTCCGCAACCGGCTGTCCCAGGTCCAGACCTTCGGGTACGTCAAAACTCACGCCGCCGCCAAACAGTGTTGTCAGCGAGCCCATTTCTACACGCATGCCCGCCGAGGTCAGATCCACCGCGATGCCGCTGTCTTTCCAGAAGCGGACGTTGCTGGTAACCAGACGATCGTTAGGCGCATTGATGAACAGCTGATAGCTGATGGCTCTTTTCTGAGGATCGAAGGTGCTTTTCTCCACCGAACCCACGCGATAGCCGCGGAAAAGTACCGGGTCGCCTGCCGTGAGCTGTCCCGCTTTTTTACTGTCGAGGATCACGCGGATACCTTTTGCATCAGGCGGTGCGAGCGGCGGTGAATCCAGAAGCTGGTACTGCGCCGGCTGGCTGCCTTTTGCACCCGGCTGCAGTTCGATGTAGGCACCTGAGAGCAGCGTACCTAAGCCGCTGATCCCTTCACGTCCCACCTGCGGTTTAACCACCCAGAAAACAGAATCGCCGTGCAGGAGTTTTTCCATGCCGGCATTAAGACGCGCCTTAATCTCCACATGGGTTAAATCGTCGGTCAGGGTTGCGCTTTCCACCACGCCCACATCCACGCTGCGGCTTTTGATGGTCGTTTTACCGCCCTCAATTCCTTCTGCATTGGTGGTAATCAGCGTCACTTCCGGTCCCTGATGGCTGTAGTGATAAAACAGGATCCATGCACCGATCAGCGCGGTCACGATGGGGAAAATCCACACCGGCGACCAGTTTTTGACCTTCTGCACTTTCGCCTCTCCACTCTTATTTTCCATGCTCTTACTCTTCCTCATGGCTTGATTCAGGCTCACGATCCCACGATAAACGAGGGTCGAAGGTCATGGCCGCAAACATGGTCATAATCACCACCAGTGCAAACATTAAAGCCCCCATCGCGGGATAAATACTCATCAAACCGCCCATCCGCACCAGCGCAGAGAGAACGGCAATCACAAACACGTCGATCATTGACCAACGACCGACAAATTCGACCACTTCGTAAATCAGATGCATGCGTTCGCTGTCGCGTTTTCCGTGGCCTTTTGCATCCCAACAGAGCCAGGCAATGGCGATCATTTTTAAAGTGGGCACCATGATACTGGCGATGAAAATCACGCCGGCGACAGGATAGGATCCTTCGCTCCACAGCAGTATGACCCCGGCGAGGATCGTCGAGGGCATTTTATCGCCGAGCAAATCGGTGATCATAATCGGCAGAATATTAGCGGGCAGATACAGCATGACGGACGTGACCAGCAGCGCCATCGTCCACTGCAGGCTATTTTTACGGCGAACATGGCCCTTCGTTTCGCAGCGCGGACAAACCTCAAGATCGGCGGGCAGCACGGCGGTACAGCACGGACAAGAACGGAGCCCCTGGCGGATACCCGGCACGCCGACCTTCACCGTCTGCGCGAGCGTCGGTGCCGGGGCGATATCGTCCCAGGCCCAGCGCCTGTCCACGCACTGGAAAGCACGCAGCTGCAGGACACAGTACAGACACCAGGGAATAAAGCTGCTGCCTATCCCCACGTCGCCGTACGCCATCAGCTTCACGAAACTGACCAGTATCCCTGCGAGAAAGATCTCGGCCATCCCCCAGCTTTTGAGCTGAAAAAGGATGCGCGCGAGCCGGATTTTCAGCGATGACGGCATCCTGACGCGGTTAACCAGCAGCAGGATGACGACCAGGCAAAACGCCGGGACTATCTGGACGAATAGCAGAAAAAAGGTGCCGAGGCTGGCGTAATCTTCCGAGAACATCACGCCCGGGATTTCAAGCAGATCCACCTGGCTTGTCATCCCGCCTACCTTCATATAGACGAAGGGGAAGAGATTGGAGAGCAGCAGCATGAACAGTGCTGCCAGCGCGTAAGCGGTGGGACGCTGCCGCGGCGCGTCCCACTCGGTTGTCAACGTCGCGCCACAGCGTGGACACTGGGCTTTATGTCCGTGACCAAGCTCTGGCAACGCCACGAGCATATCGCATTGCGAGCATAATATATGCCTGTCGGCATGGTGCTGGTCACACATATTTAATCCCTGTTATGCGCCGTTTTTCAGAGACTCAAGGTACTCCCAGCGCTCAAATGCTTCTTCCAGGGCTTTTTCAGCCGCGGACATTTCAGCCAGTACTTTCTGAGTATAGTCATGCGATTGGGTAAAGAATGAGGCATCAGCAACCTGCGCTTGCAGCTCCTCAAGCGCGGCCTCCAGCTCTTCAAGACGCTGAGGTAGCCCCTCCAGCTCGCGCTGCAGGTTATAGCTTAGTTTAGCCGAGGTTTTCTTGACAGTTTCTGCTTTTGTTACAGCAGGTTCAGAACTCGTTCTGGACTTCGACTGTTTCTGCGCCAGAGACTGCGACTGCTGCCCTTTTGCGTCGTGATAACCGCCCACGTACTGGCCAATTCGCCCTTCACCTTCGAAGATCCAGCACTCGGTCACGGTGTTATCCACGAACTGACGATCGTGGCTAACCAGCATCACGGTTCCCTGATACCCATCGATCAGCTCTTCGAGTAATTCCAGCGTTTCGACATCCAAATCGTTCGTCGGTTCATCGAGGATCAACAGATTGCTTGGCTTCAGGAACAGACGAGCCAGCAGAAGACGGTTACGTTCCCCGCCGGACAGCGCGCGTACCGGTGTCATGGCGCGTTTCGGGTGGAACAGGAAGTCCTGCAGGTAGCCCAGAACGTGACGCGGCTTGCCGTTTACCATCACTTCCTGTTTACCTTCGGCGAGGTTGTCCATCACCGTGCGGTCCGGATCCAGCTCCGCGCGGTGCTGGTCGAAGTAGGCCACTTCCAGCTTGGTGCCACAGTGAATGCGGCCGCTGTCGGCCTGCAGCTGGCCCAGCATCAGCTTCAGCAGCGTGGTTTTGCCGCAGCCGTTCGGGCCGATGAGCGCAATTTTGTCCCCGCGCTGAACCTGCGCGGAGAAATCTTTCACCAGCACCTTGCCGTCAACCTGGTAGTTAACGTTTTCCATTTCGAAGACAATCTTGCCGGAGCGGGATGCCTCTTCCACCTGCATTTTGGCGCTGCCCATGACTTCGCGGCGCTCGCTGCGCTCGCGACGCATCGCCTTCAGGGCACGCACGCGGCCTTCGTTACGGGTACGACGGGCTTTGATGCCCTGGCGGATCCAGACCTCCTCCTGCGCCAGCTTGCGGTCGAACTCGGCGTTCTGCAGCTCTTCCACGCGCAGGTTTTCTTCTTTCTCCAGCAGATAGGTGTCGTAATCGCCGGGATAGGTGACCAGCTTGCCGCGGTCGAGGTCGACAATGCGCGTCGCCATATTGCGAATAAACGAACGGTCGTGCGAGATGAAGATGATGGTGCCGCTGAAGGTTTTCAGGAAACCTTCCAGCCAGTCAATCGCTTCGATATCCAGGTGGTTGGTTGGTTCGTCCAGCAGCAGTACCTTAGGGCCGCTGACCAGCGCGCGCCCCAGCGCCGCTTTACGCAGCCAGCCGCCGGAGAGCGCCGACAGCTCCATGTCGGGTTCCAACCCGAGCTGCGCCAGCACCTCGTTAATGCGGTTTTCCAGCTGCCACAAACCGTGGTGATCGAGCATCTCCTGCACTTTCGCCAGTTCGTTGAGATTCTTGTCGCTCGGGTCGGTCATCACCAGATGCGAAATCTCGTGATAGCGCTTCAGGTACTCCGCCTGCTCGGAGATGCCTTCCGCCACGAAATCGTACACGCTGCCGGTCACATGACGCGGCGGATCCTGCTGGAGGCGGGAGACGATCAGATCCTGCTCGTATACGATGCGCCCGTCATCCAGCCCCTGCTCGCGGTTGAGGATTTTCATCAGCGTGGATTTACCCGCGCCGTTACGGCCCACCAGACAGACGCGCTCGTTATCTTCGATATGCAGTTCCGCATTATCGAGAAGCGGTGAGTCGCTGAAAGAGAGCCACGCGCCGTGCATACTAATTAATGACATTTATTTTTCCTTTCAGACCGCGGTAATCAACCAGCAGTTATGAATTTGACGGTTACGGGCGAAGTCCTGAGACAGCGTTTTTTGACTGATTTCTTGTGCTTTCAGTCCCAGGGCTGCGAGGCCGTCATGATCCATACGGAAGCCGCGTTTGTTGTTCGAGAACATAATGGTGCCGCCTTTGCGCAGCAGGCGCTTCAGGTCGGTCATCAGGCGCAGGTGATCGCGTTGAACGTCAAAGCTATCCTCCATGCGCTTGGAGTTAGAGAAGGTCGGCGGATCGATAAAGATCAGGTCGAACTGCTCGTCGGTATCGCGCAGCCAGCCCAGCACGTCGGCCTGCATCAGGCGATGCTGACGTCCGGTTAAGCCGTTCAGACGCAGGTTACGCTCGGCCCACTCCAGATAGGTGCGGGACATATCCACCGTGGTAGTGCTGCGCGCACCGCCGAGACCGGCATGCACGCTGGCGCTCCCGGTGTAGGAGAACAGGTTGAGGAAATCTTTGCCCTTGCTCATCTGGCCGAGCATACGGCGGGCGATGCGGTGGTCGAGGAACAGGCCGGTATCAAGATAGTCGGTCAGGTTCACCCACAGGCGAGCGTTGTATTCGCCCACTTCGATAAAGTCGCCCTTTTCGCCCATCTTCTGGTACTGGTTTTTACCCTTCTGACGCTCGCGGGTTTTCAGCACCAGCTTGTTCGGCGCAATCCCCAGCACGGCAATGGTGGCCGCAATGACGTCCAGCATGCGCTGGCGCGCTTTTTGCGCATCGATGGTTTTCGGCGGAGCATATTCCTGAATCACCACCCAGTCCGCATAGCGGTCAACCGCTACGTTGTACTCCGGCAGGTCGGCATCGTACAGGCGATAGCACTCGATCCCTTCCTGCTTCGCCCATTTTTCAAATTTCTTCAGGTTTTTGCGCAGGCGGTTGGCGTAATCCTCTGCCACGCCGGTTGGCTTGCTGTCCGCCGATTTCTCTGCCAGATGGTAGTTTTTCTGCACGCAGTCCAGCGGGCCGTTTTTCGCTTTAAACTGGCGATCGGCACGCAGCTGCAGGCAGCTCAGCAGCTCCGGCGAGGCGCTGAACAGAGACAGGTTCCAGCCGCCGAAGTAGTCCTTCATATTGCGGCCCAGCAGGCTGTGCAGGGCAATCAGCGCAGGCTCGCTGTCGAGACGCTCACCGTATGGCGGGTTGCTGATTACGGTCCCGTACGGGCCCTTCGGCAGCGGGTTGGTCAGGTTCGCTACGTCTTTCACCTCGAAGGTGACCAGCTCGCCGATACCGGCGCGACGGGCGTTGCTGCGCGCGCGTTCTATTACGCGCGGGTCGCTATCCGAACCGTAGAAGTGAGAGGTATACTCCGCCAGCCCCTTACGCGCGCGGGTCTGCGCGTCGTCTTTAACCTCTTTCCAGAGCGCTTCGTCGTGCTGCGCCCAGCCTTTGAAGCCCCAGTGGCCGCGGTGCAGCCCCGGCGCACGGTCGGTTGCCAGCATTGCAGCCTCAATCAGCAGCGTACCGGAGCCACACATTGGGTCGAGCAGCGGCGTGCCCGGCTGCCAGCCGGAGCGCATCACGATGGCGGCGGCCAGGGTTTCTTTGATCGGTGCCATACCGGTGCGATCGCGGTAGCCACGCAGGTGCAGACCCGCGCCGCTCAGATCGAGGGAGATGCTCGCCGTGTCGCCGTTCAGCCAGACGTTGATACGCAGGTCCGGGTTTTCGCGATCGACGTTCGGACGTTCCTTATTTTTACGCGTGAAGCAGTCCACAATGGCGTCTTTTACGCGCAGGGCGCCGTACTGGCTGTTGCGGATCTCGTCGTTCACGCCGTTGAAATGCACCGCGAAGGTGGCGTTAGGCGTGAAGATCTCTGTCCAGTCGATCATCTGTACGCCGGTGTAGAGATCCAGGTCGCTATAGACCTTGCATTCTTTCATCGGCAGCATAATGCGCGACGCCAGACGGCTCCACATCAGGCTCTGGTAAATAAGCCGCGTGTCGCCCTCAAAATGGACACCACCCTGAACCACCTGGCACTCTTGCGCGCCCAGGCTTTCCAGTTCAGTTTTTAACAGCTCTTCCAGCCCACGGGCCGTACTGGCAAACAGATAATTCATATCGTCACTTTTACTCTTAGAAAATTGTCGCGCATTATAGCTAATATGGCGTGTATGTCATAAAGTTGAAGGCTTATTTTCATTCGAGGGAGTGTGCAGTGGCGACGTTATCCAGGCTTTTTATTCATCCGGTGAAATCCATGCGCGGCATCGGCGTCACTCACGCGCTGGCAGACATGAGCGGGTTCGCCTTCGATCGTATTTTTATGGTCACCGAGCCTGACGGTACGTTTATCACCGCACGCCAGTTCCCTCAGATGGTTCGTTTTACCCCTTCCCCGCTTCACGACGGTTTGCACCTTACCGCGCCGGACGGTTCGAGCGCGGTGATTCGCTTTGCGGATTTTGCGGCTGTCGACGCGCCAACGGAAGTATGGGGCAACCATTTTACCGCGCGCATCGCGCCGGATGAAATTAACCGCTGGCTGAGCGGCTTCTTCTCCCGCGACGTGCAGCTGCGGTGGGTTGGGCCGGAACTGACGCGTCGCGTAAAGCGCCACGACGCCGTTCCCCTCTCCTTCGCGGATGGCTTCCCGTTCCTGCTCACCAACGAAGCGTCTCTGCGTGATTTACAGAATCGCTGTAAAGCCAGCGTACAGATGGAACAGTTCCGCCCGAATCTGGTCGTGACCGGAGCGGACGCCTGGGATGAAGACACCTGGAAAGTCATCCGCATTGGCAGCGTCATCTTTGATGTCGTCAAACCCTGCAGCCGCTGCATTTTCACCACGGTAAGCCCTGAGAAAGGCCAAAAACATCCATCCGGCGAGCCGCTGAAAACGCTGCAATCGTTCCGTACCGCGAAGGACATCGGCGATGTCGATTTCGGCCAGAACCTGATCCCGCGATCCAGCGGCGCAATCCGCGTAGGCGATGAGGTTGAAATTCTCGCCCGCGGGCCGGCGCGAGTGTACGGCTCAGGCCAGGAAGAAGAAATGGTCGAGGTTGAGACGAATGTCGCCACTGCGGTAGATATTCACTGGCAGGGCAAGGTTATTCGTGGCAACAATCAGCAGGTTTTACTGGAGCAGCTGGAGCAAGCCGGTATTCGCGTACCGTATTCCTGCCGCGCGGGAATTTGCGGATGCTGCCGCATCAAGCTGCTGGAGGGAGAAGTGAGTGCGCTGAAAAAATCTGCAATTAGAAATGACGGCACAATCCTGTGCTGTAGCTGCGTACCGAAAACGTCGGTACAACTGGAAGCTTAAACCGCTTGTTCGAGGCTGAAGGCATCGACGCGCAGCTGTGGTTTCAACCTGTCATTCATGACTTTGATCGCATCACCTAACTGCATTACGCGCCCGGCAATCGTCACGCCGGGCTGCGCCAGCAGACAGAGTGCGGCGTTTTCGCCCGGTTCAACCACTAACAAACTCACCTCTTCGGCGGTATCGCTCAGGTTAACGCTGGCCGCATCGCCCGTTGCTGGCGTCCAGTCCATGCCGTGAGGCAGGAAATGCCAGCTTTTCGGCATTTGCGGTTTCAGGAAACGGATAGCCACCAGCGCATTTAATACCAGTTCGGCACGCTGCTCTTTAGAGAGCATCAGGTCGCGGCATTTTTCTTCAAAGGAGAAATAAAGCGCCGCATCGTCAACGCAAAAGCCCGATGGAGAAAACGCGTCCGGGGTTAACATTCGGCGGGCAAAACGAGAACGAAACAACATGCCATTGGCTAAATCGAGCATCATACGGTCATGCTCATCGCAAAAATACCAGCGCCAGTTATCGTCAGGTTTAATTCGCATGTGTCTCTCCCGTCCCCAAACGTCCTGTACTAAAAATGTCCTGTTCGCCGCTTCGTTTATAACACTAGTAATAAAAGACGATAATGTCTAAATAAGCAACAGTGACGGAATATAAAACAACCAGGGCTGGAAATAAAGCCCTGGTTGTCTGATTAAGAAAAAAGATTAGATATGCGTAACGATTTCTTTAATCAAAGGCGGGCCTTTAAAAATAAAGCCGGAATAGATTTGCACCAGTGACGCACCGGCCGCCATCTTCTCGCGCGCAGCAATCACCGAGTCGATACCGCCGACGCCAATAATCGGTAAACGGCCTTTTAATTCCGCAGACAGCGCGCGAATAATTTCGGTGCTTTTTAATTGTACCGGACGGCCACTTAACCCACCCGCTTCGTCACAGTTTTTCATTCCCTGAACGAGCGAACGATCGAGCGTGGTATTCGTTGCAATCACCCCGTCAATATTATGGCGAACCAAACTGTCGGCAACCTGGATCAATTCTTCGACAGAAAGATCCGGCGCGATCTTCACCGCGACCGGAACATATTTATGGTGGATCGCCTGGAGTTCATTTTGTTTATTTTTAATGGCACTCAGAAGATCGTCCAGCGCTTCGCCATATTGTAAGGAGCGCAGCCCCGGGGTATTGGGTGAGGAAATATTCACCGCGATATACCCGGCATAGGCGTAGACTTTTTCCATACAAATCAGGTAGTCATCTTTACCCTGCTCAACCGGCGTATCTTTATTCTTGCCAATATTGATGCCTAACACCCCATCAAAATGGGCTTTCTTCACGTTCTCTACCAGATGATCAACGCCGAGGTTATTAAAGCCCATGCGGTTGATCAACCCTTCGGCTTCGACCAGGCGGAACAGGCGCGGCTTGTCATTTCCCGGCTGCGGGCGCGGCGTGACGGTACCAATTTCGATGGAGCCAAAGCCCATCGCGCCCAGGGCATCAATGCACTCGCCATTTTTGTCCAGACCGGCCGCCAGACCCAGCGGATTTTTAAAGGTCAGCCCCATGCACTGCACAGGCTTTTCCGGCACGTTTTGACGCACCAGGGCCGCCAGAGGCGTTCCTGTAATACGACGTAATTGCTGGAATGTAAATTCATGAGCGCGCTCGGGGTCGAGCTGGAAAAGGGCTTTACGAACGAAGGGGTAGTACATGAACTCTCCTGGATTCCCGGTGTGCAAACCGGGAGGGGATTATGGGCGATCCCGTCACGAAAGGGAATTGACCTGCGGCAAAAAAATCGGCGTAAAACGCAATCGTTTACCTCCCACTCTCTTTCTTATGCAGTTTTTCGCAGTTTAATTGCGGATAAATCATTTAGTGGAATAACCGCGCGGTGTCACACTCCTGAAAATTGTTATGAATGTTAGACAAAAGCAAACAATTAGTTATAAGGAGGAAGTATGCGCGTCATTACCCTGGCCGGAAGTCCACGATTCCCTTCGCGTTCCAGCGCCCTGCTGGAATATGCCCGCGACAAGCTCAATGCCCTGGACGTGGAAGTGTGCCACTGGAATCTGCATAACTTCGAACCTGAAGATTTGCTGTATGCCCGCTTCGACAGCCCCGCGCTGAAAACCCTCACTGAGCAGCTCAAGGAAGCGGACGGCCTCATCGTTGCGACCCCGATTTATAAAGCCTCTTTTTCGGGCGCGCTGAAAACGCTGCTCGATCTTCTCCCCGAGCGCGCACTGGACGGCAAAGTGGTTCTGCCGCTGGCAACGGGCGGCACGGTGGCCCATTTACTGGCGGTGGATTACGCCCTGAAGCCGGTGCTGAACGCCCTGAAGGCGCAGGAGATCCTTCACGGCGTTTTCGCGGATGATTCGCAGGTCATTGACTACCAGCATAAGCCGCACTTCACGCCGAATCTGCAAACGCGCCTTGATGCCTCGCTGGAAACTTTCTGGCACGCGCTGCATCGCCGGGATATCCAGGTTCCTTCTTTTAATCCGCCGCAGGGAGTCGCACATGTTTAAAACCTTAATCCGCCTCGGACTGGCTGGCCTGATGGCGTTTACCGCGCTGGCACATGCCGCAGAAACCGCACCGGACAGTTTACGGATTGGCTACCAAAAAGGCAGCGTCAGTATGGTGCTGGCAAAAAGCCACCAGCTGCTGGAAAAACGCTTCCCGGACACCAAATTCTCATGGGTGGAGTTCCCGGCAGGGCCGCAGATGCTTGAAGCCCTGAACGTCGGCAGTATCGATCTGGGCAGTACGGGCGACATCCCGCCTATTTTCGCTCAGGCTGCCGGGGCAGACCTGGTATACGTCGGTGTAGAACCCGCTAAGCCGAAAGCCGAAGTCATCCTGGTACCTGAAAACAGTGACATTAAAAGCGTCTCCGACCTTAAAGGGCGCAAGGTCGCTTTCCAGAAAGGTTCAAGTTCGCACAACCTGCTGCTGCGCGCCTTACAGGAAGCCGGGCTCAAGTTCACCGACATTCAGCCCGTTTACCTGACGCCCGCTGACGCGCGCGCCGCGTTCCAGCAGAAGAACGTTGATGCCTGGGCTATCTGGGATCCTTACTACTCCGCGGCATTACTGCAGGGTGGCGTACGGGTGCTGAAAGACGGTACCACGCTGAAGCAAACCGGTTCGTTCTACCTCGCCTCACGCCCTTACGCCGAAAAAAACGGCGCGTTTATTCAGGGCGTACTGGATACCTTTACGCAGGCAGATGCCCTGACCCAGAGCCAGCGTCAGGCGAGCATCGCCCTGCTGGCAAAAACTATGGGCTTACCTGAGCCGGTGATCGCGAGCTACCTCAGTCACCGTCCGCCCACCACCATTGCGCCTGTCGACGCGCACGTCGCCGCGCTTCAGCAACAGACTGCTGACCTCTTCTATCAAAACCGCCTGGTACCAAAACAGGTCGATATTCGCGAACGCATCTGGCAGCCCGCTGGCAAAGAAGGAGCTAAATCATGAGTCTGAATCTTTTCTGGTTTTTACCCACCCACGGTGATGGACACTATCTTGGTACAGAAGAGGGCTCGCGCCCGGTTGACCATGGCTATCTTCAGCAGATTGCCCAGGCGGCGGACCGAATCGGTTTTACCGGCGTGCTGATCCCGACCGGACGCTCGTGCGAGGATGCCTGGCTGGTGGCCGCGTCGATGATCCCGGTCACCCAGCGCCTTAAATTCCTGGTTGCATTGCGTCCGAGCGTCGTTTCACCCACCGTGGCGGCGCGTCAGGCAGCAACGCTTGACAGGCTCTCCAACGGCCGCGCTCTGTTTAACCTGGTGACGGGCAGCGATCCGCAGGAGCTGGCGGGTGACGGCGTGTTCCTCGACCATACCGAGCGCTATGAAGCCTCCGCCGAATTTACCCGCGTCTGGCGACGCCTGCTGGAAGGCGAAACCGTCACCTTTGAAGGTAAGCATATTCACGTTCGCGACGCAAAGCTCTACTTCCCGCCGGTGCAGCAGCCGCGCCCTCCGCTCTATTTTGGCGGATCGTCGGATGTGGCCCAGGATCTGGCCGCCGAGCAGGTCGATCTCTATCTGACCTGGGGCGAGCCGCCCGAGCTGGTGAAAGAGAAAATTGCCCAGGTCCGCGCCAAAGCCGCCGCCCATGGCCGCAAGGTGCGCTTCGGGATTCGTCTGCACGTGATTGTGCGCGAAACCAATGAAGAAGCCTGGCAGGCGGCAGACCGTCTGATCTCCCATCTGGACGATGAGACCATTGCGAAGGCGCAGGCTGCGTTTGCCAAAACCGACTCCGTCGGGCAGCACCGCATGGCCTCTCTGCACAACGGCAAGCGCGAGAACCTGGAAATCAGCCCGAACCTGTGGGCGGGCGTGGGTCTGGTACGCGGCGGCGCGGGCACGGCGCTGGTCGGCGACGGGCCAACCGTGGCTGCACGTATTAATGAATACGCTGACCTGGGCATCGACAGCTTTATTCTCTCCGGCTATCCGCACCTGGAAGAGGCCTACAGGGTGGGCGAGCTGTTATTCCCGCATCTGGATGTCGCCGTTCCGGAAATTCCTCAGCCGCAGCGGCTCCAGCTTCAGGGCGAAGCCGTGGCGAACGAATTCATTCCCCGTAAAGCCGCACAGAGCTAAGGAGTGACCATGTCTGCCACCTCACAAAAATGGCTGCTGCGCGCCGCGCCGTGGTTTTTACCCGTCGGCATTGTGGCGCTCTGGCAGCTCGCATCGTCTACCGGCTGGCTGTCGAGCCGCATTTTGCCCTCTCCGGAGGGCGTTATCGAAGCGTTCTGGTCGCTGAGCGTCAGCGGAGAGCTGTGGCAACATCTGGCGATCAGCTCCTGGCGCGCGGTGATTGGGTTTTCCATCGGCGGCAGCATCGGTCTGGTGCTGGGTCTGATCAGCGGCCTTTCACGCTGGGGGGAAAGGCTGCTGGATACCTCCATCCAGATGCTGCGCAACGTGCCGCATCTGGCGCTGATCCCGCTGGTCATTTTGTGGTTTGGGATCGATGAGAGCGCCAAAATCTTCCTCGTGGCGCTGGGCACGCTGTTCCCGATATACATCAACACCTGGCACGGCATCCGCAATATCGATCGCGGTCTGGTGGAGATGGCGCGCAGCTACGGCTTATCGGGTTTTTCCCTCTTTGCTCACGTGATTCTGCCGGGCGCCCTGCCCTCCATTATGGTCGGGGTGCGCTTTGCGCTCGGCCTGATGTGGCTGACGCTGATAGTGGCGGAAACCATCTCAGCCAACTCCGGTATTGGCTACCTGGCGATGAACGCCCGCGAATTCCTGCAAACGGACGTGGTGGTGGTCGCCATCATTCTGTATGCACTGCTCGGCAAACTCGCCGACGTCAGCGCACAGTGGCTGGAGCGCAGCTGGCTGCGCTGGAACCCGGCCTATACCCTTCAGGAGGCGAAAGCATGAATACCGCACGACTAAATCAGGGCACGCCGCTGCTGCTGAACGGCGTAACCAAACGCTACGGCGAAAACACCATCCTTAACGGGCTGGATCTGCACATTCCCGCCGGCCAGTTTGTGGCTGTAGTCGGGCGCAGCGGCGGCGGAAAAAGCACACTCCTGCGTCTTTTAGCCGGGCTGGAAGCCCCCAACGGAGGAGAGATTCTGGCAGGAACCACGCCGCTGGCCAATATTCAGGACGATACGCGCATGATGTTTCAGGATGCGCGCCTTCTGCCGTGGAAAACGGTGATTGATAACGTCGGGCTGGGGCTCAAAGGCAACTGGCGGGATGAGGCCCGTCAGGCGCTGGCCGCCGTCGGGCTGGAAAACCGTGCAGGTGAATGGCCTGCGGCGTTGTCGGGCGGCCAGAAGCAGCGCGTGGCGCTGGCGCGAGCGTTGATTCACCGTCCCGGCCTGCTGCTGCTTGATGAGCCGCTCGGCGCTCTTGATGCCCTGACGCGGATAGAAATGCAGGATCTTATTGAATCCCTCTGGCAGGCGCACGGCTTTACGGTACTGCTGGTGACGCATGACGTCAGCGAAGCCGTGGCGATGGCGGACCGGGTATTGCTTATAGAAGACGGGAAAATCGGTTTGGATCTGACGGTGGACATCCCGCGCCCTCGTCGCGTGGGCTCGGCGAGACTGGCGGAGCTGGAAGCCGAAGTGCTGGATCGGGTGATGAAACGTGGGGAAGCGGAGATTCAGCGGATAAAGGCCAATGCCTGATGCCCTCACCCCGGCCCTCTCCCACAGGGAGAGGGAGAAAACCAATGCCCCGCGCCCCCACGTAGGCCCGGTTAGCGTAGCGCCACCGGGCTTTTTTACATCAGGCCAGCGCCTTAGCTATCTTCTCGTACAGATCGCCAGACAGATTTTCCAGCCCTTTCAGCTGCTCAAGCGCGGCGCGCATCTTCGCCTGGCGCTGCGCATCATAGCGTTTCAGGCGGATAAGCGGCTCAATCAGACGTGATGCAACCTGCGGGTTACGGCTGTTCAGCTCGGTCAGCATTTCCACCATAAACTGGTATCCGCTGCCGTCTTCGGCGTGGAACGCGGCCGGGTTACTGCTGGCAAATGCGCCAATCAGCGAGCGAACGCGGTTCGGGTTGCTCATGGTGAACGAACGGTGCTTCAGCAGGCTGCGAACCTTACTAAGCGCATCGGCCGCCGGGCTGGTCGCCTGCAGAATAAACCACTTGTCCATCACCAGGCCATCCTGGTGCCACTTGTCGTCATACTCCTGCATCAGCGCATCGCGGCACGGCAGTTCAGCGGCAACGCTTGCTGCCAGGGCCGCGAGCGCATCAGTCATGTTATCCGCTTCGTGATACTGCTTGCTCACCAGCGCGTTCGCCAGTTCGGCCTCACCAAACGCAAGATAGCGCAGGCAGGTATTGCGCAGGGTACGCTTGCCGATATCCGCATGCTCCACGCGATACGCGTCAAGCTTGTTAGCGTTGTAGAGCGCCAGGAATTCATCCGCCAGTTCGGTCGCCAGCGTGCGGGTCAGCGCTTCGCGCACTGCCACGATGGCAATCGGGTCGATAATGTCGAACAGCTCCGCAATTTCAGTCGCGGACGGCAGCGTCAGAATTTCAGCCGCCAGCGCCGGGTCAATCTTCTCGTCCAGCAGGATGGCGCGGAACGCGTCTGCCACATGCACCGGCAGCGTCAGCGGCTGGCCCTGCTGGTAACGGTTCACGTTAAGCTTGATGTAGGTTGCCAGCAGGCTCTGCGCCGCGTCCCAGCGGGAGAAATCGTTGCGGGCGTGACGCATCAGGAACGTCAGCTGCTGGTCGCTCCACTTGTACTCCAGCTTCACCGGCGCGGAGAACTCGCACAGCAGCGCAGGCACCGGCTGGAAGTAGACGTTATCGAAGATAAAGGTCTGCTCTGCCTGGGTCACGTTCAGCACGTGGTGCACCGGGTGGCCGCCCTTCTGCAGCGGGATGACGTTGCCTTCGTTGTCGTACAGCTCAATGCTGAACGGAATGTGCAGCGGATATTTTTCTTCCTGCTCGGCGGTTGGCGGCGTGCGCTGGCTGATGGTCAGAGTGTACTGCTCGGTTTCCGGGTTGTAGTCGTCCTTAACGGTGACAATCGGGGTCCCGGCCTGGCTGTACCAGCGGCGGAAGTGAGAAAGATCAACGTTGGACGCGTCTTCCATCGCCTGCACGAAGTCGTCGCAGGTAGCCGCGCTGCCGTCGTGACGTTCGAAGTAAAGCTGCATCCCTTTCTGGAAATTCTCTTCACCCAGCAGGGTGTGGATCATGCGGATAATTTCAGCGCCCTTCTCGTACACCGTCAGGGTGTAAAAGTTATTCATCTCAATGACTTTATCCGGACGGATCGGGTGCGCCATTGGGCTGGCATCTTCCGCAAACTGCAGGCCGCGCATGGTGCGCACGTTGTTGATGCGGTTGACCGCTCGCGAGCCCAGATCGGAGCTGAACTCCTGATCGCGGAAGACGGTCAGCCCCTCTTTCAGGCTCAGCTGGAACCAGTCGCGGCAGGTGACGCGGTTACCGGTCCAGTTATGGAAATACTCGTGGCCGATAACGCGTTCGATATCGAGGTAGTCTTTATCGGTGGCGGTATCGGTACGCGCCAGCACGTACTTGGAGTTAAAGATGTTAAGGCCTTTATTCTCCATCGCGCCCATGTTGAAGAAGTCGACGGCGACGATCATATAGATGTCGAGATCGTATTCGAGGCCGAAACGCTCTTCATCCCACTTCATGGAGTTAATGAGTGAAGTCATCGCCCACGGCGCGCGGTCAAGGTTGCCGCGGTCAACGAACAGCTCCAGCGCCACTTCGCGGCCAGAGCGGGTTTTGAAGGTATCGCGCAGCACGTCGAAATCACCCGCCACCAGCGCAAACAGGTAGCACGGTTTCGGGAACGGATCCTGCCACTGCACCCAGTGACGGCCATTTTCCAGCTCGCCCTCACCCACGCGGTTACCGTTGGAGAGCAGGAACGGATAGAGGGTTTTATCGGCAATGATTTTGGTGGTAAAGCGCGCCAGCACGTCCGGGCGGTCCAGGTACCAGGTAATGTGGCGGAAGCCTTCGGCTTCACACTGGGTACAGAGCGCCACGCCTGACTGGTAGAGCCCTTCCAGCGCCGTGTTGGCGGCAGGGCTGATTTCATTCACGATGCGCAGCGTAAAGCGTTCCGGCAGGTTGTCGATGACCAGCTGGTTGCCTTCTTCTTTATAATCTGACCAGGCTTCATCGTTAATGTGCAGGGAGACCAGCGTCAGGTCTTCGCCATCCAGACGCAGCGGTACGGCAGTCGCGCTGTGGCGCGTCACCTGGCTTACCGCCGTCACAACGGTTTTTGTGGCATCCAGGTCAAAAGTCAGGTCGATATCGCTAATCAGGTATTCCGGCGCACGGTAGTCGTGGCGGTATTTGGCTTGTGGCTGTTGTGTCATAGAAAACCTTATGCATCGTTTGTCGAGTAACGTTTCAATATATTCCTGTTGCGTAAAACGCGCTATGCAGAATGTTCATCTTTTCAGGCTTAAACACCTTTTTCGCTACATTTGTATAACACGGGGCACGAAATGCTCTCGACCATAAAGTGTGCTTATGTTGTGATCGGGGTTCAATAAATCACTAAACAAGGTATACTCCGGAGTTGTTTATTGTACTAAACGCTCCCGTGAGAGGATGCTACAGCGCACCTATGACTCAATTCGCTTCTCCGGTTCTGCATACGTTGCTGGATACCGACGCGTATAAACTGCATATGCAGCAAGCCGTTTTCCACCATTACTATGACGTTCACGTCGCGGCGGAATTCCGCTGCCGTGGTGACGACTTGCTCGGTATCTACGCAGATTCCATTCGTGAACAGGTCGATGCGATGCAGCATCTGGCGCTCACCGATGACGAATATCAGTGGCTTTCTGGCCTGCCTTTCTTTAAAGCGGACTATCTGAACTGGCTGCGCGACTTCCGCTATAAGCCTGAACAGGTCACCGTGACCAACGAGAACGGCAAGCTGGATATTCGTCTTGAAGGTCCGTGGCGGGAAGTGATCATGTGGGAAGTGCCGCTTTTGGCCGTCATCAGCGAGCTGGCTCACCGCTACCGTTCGCCTGAAACGGGCGTCGAACAGGCGGTCGCCTCGCTGGAGAACAAACTTGAGGCATTCTCTACGCTGACCGAAGGGCTGGATATGTCCCGCTTCCGCCTGATGGATTTCGGTACCCGTCGCCGCTTCTCTCGCGAGGTTCAGCAGGCTATCGTTGAACGTCTGCAGCAGGAGCCGTGGTTCGTGGGTACCAGCAACTACGATTTGGCGCGTCGCCTCAACCTGACGCCAATGGGCACTCAGGCGCACGAGTGGTTCCAGGCGCATCAGCAAATTAGCCCGGACCTGGCTAACAGCCAGCGTGCGGCGCTGGCTGCGTGGCTTGAAGAGTACCCGAATCAACTCGGGATCGCCCTGACCGACTGTATTACGATGGATGCCTTCCTGCGCGACTTTGGTCCCGAGTTCGCTGAGCGTTACCAGGGGTTACGCCACGACTCAGGGGATCCGGTTGAATGGGGCGAAAAGGCGATTGCTCATTACCAAAAACTCGGCATTGACCCGATGAGCAAGGTGCTGGTCTTCTCCGATAATCTCGACCTGGCAAAAGCCGTCGAACTGTATCGTCATTTCAATGCCAGAATTAATCTGGGCTTCGGGATCGGTACCCGGTTGACCTGCGACATTCCTCAGGTAAAACCTCTGAATATCGTGATAAAGCTGGTGGAATGTAACGGCAAGCCGGTGGCAAAGCTCTCCGACAGTCCGGGTAAAACCATCTGCCATGACAAAGCGTTTGTTCGCGCATTGCGCAAAGCGTTCGATCTCCCCCAGATCAAAAAAGCCAGTTAAGCGCTTACGGGAGCCTTCAGGGCTCCCTTCCCTTATTTATTTCTCAATTCTTCTCTTTTGACTGCGAAATTTACTTGTCTGATAGCGGTTGGCAGGTAACATAGATATCCCCCCGTCTTGGGGTGGACAAGTGTTTATTTTTTCCGACTATTAACAGAGAGAATATTATGAGCGTTGTGCCTGTAGCCGACGTACTCCAGGGCCGTGTCGCCGTTGACCAGGAGGTCACCGTGCGCGGATGGGTGCGTACTCGCCGAGATTCTAAAGCTGGCATCTCCTTCCTTGCCGTCTATGACGGTTCCTGCTTTGATCCTGTACAGGCCGTCATTAATAATTCTCTGCCCAATTACAATGATGACGTTCTGCGCCTGACAACGGGTTGTTCCGTTATCGTCACCGGTGTGGTTGTGGCATCCCCGGGCCAGGGCCAAAGTTTCGAGATCCAGGCTTCTGCCATTGAAGTGACTGGCTGGGTTGAAGATCCGGACACCTACCCGATGGCGGCAAAACGTCACAGCATTGAATACCTGCGTGAAGTCGCACACCTGCGTCCGCGTACCAACCTGATTGGTGCGGTGGCTCGCGTGCGTCATACGCTGGCCCAGGCGCTGCATCGCTTCTTCGATGAGCAGGGGTATTTCTGGGTGTCTACCCCGCTGATCACCGCGTCCGATACGGAAGGCGCAGGCGAAATGTTCCGCGTCTCGACGCTGGACATGGAAAACCTGCCGCGCACGCCGGAAGGTAAAGTCGACTACGACAAAGACTTCTTTGGTAAAGAAGCCTTCCTGACGGTATCCGGCCAGCTCAACGGCGAAACCTACGCCTGTGCGCTGTCTAAGATCTATACCTTCGGCCCAACCTTCCGCGCCGAAAACTCCAACACCAGCCGCCACCTGGCGGAGTTCTGGATGCTGGAGCCGGAAGTGGCGTTTGCCGATCTGAATGACGTAGCAGGTCTCGCAGAAGCGATGCTGAAATACGTCTTCAAAGCGGTGCTGGAAGAGCGTCCTGACGACATGAAGTTCTTCGCCGAACGCGTAGACAGCGATGCTGTAGCGCGTCTGGAGCGTTTCGTCTCTGCCGACTTTGCGCAGGTGGACTATACCGATGCGGTAGCGATCCTTGAGAAATGCGGTGAGAAGTTTGAGAACCCGGTTTACTGGGGCGTTGACTTGGCGTCCGAGCACGAGCGCTATCTGGCCGAGAAGCATTTCAAAGCGCCGGTTGTCGTTAAAAACTACCCGAAAGACATTAAGGCCTTCTATATGCGCCTTAACGAAGACGGTAAAACCGTGGCAGCAATGGACGTCCTGGCGCCGGGCATCGGTGAAATCATCGGTGGTTCTCAGCGTGAAGAGCGTCTTGACGTGCTGGACGCGCGCATGGAAGAGATGGGCCTCAACCCGGCCGACTACAGCTGGTATCGCGATCTGCGCCGTTACGGTACCGTACCGCATGCCGGTTTCGGTCTGGGCTTCGAGCGTCTGATCGCCTACGTGACCGGTGTTCAGAACGTACGTGACGTGATTCCATTCCCACGTACGCCACGTAACGCCAGTTTCTGAGTTACAAAACCATCAATGGCCAGCGCAAGCTGGCCATTATTTTATTCTGTCGTGTCAGTTTTTGTCAGCGTAAAGTCAGCCTTTTTAAATCATCCCCCCGTCACAACCACTACCTGTTACGTTTTGTTTCCGCGAAATATCCAGCCACAAAAAATAAACCCTGCTCTTATTGCGCTTTTTACATCCTGAAGTAATAGCACAAATTTCAACCATTTTTTCAGCCATCCGGACGTCTTTCTGCCGTCATAAGAAAAAGCGAGTCGTTTAACATCCGTTTATAGGAATTGCCTTTATCCAAATTAAACATAAGGAATTCATATATATAGGAAAAGAGCTGCTGCTTAATTCACCAGGGCACTCTGAAATTTGAGATGGTTCACAAAGTTCCTGAATTTACACATTTAGTTACACATATTTTCTTTCTGTAACTTAATCTTGAGAATTGTAGCACTTTCAGGCTAGCGAAACGCTTCGGTGAATGGAAAGATGCCTGTCAGATACATAAAGACACCTAACTCTCATCAATAGTTCCGGAAATATTTATTGACAGAATTTATTGACGGCAGTGGCGAGTGTCATAAAAAAACCAATGAGGGTAATAAATAATGATGAAGCGCAATATTCTGGCAGTGGTAATCCCTGCCCTGCTGGTAGCCGGTGCAGCAAACGCTGCAGAAATCTATAACAAGAACGGCAACAAACTGGACTTCTACGGGAAAGTTAACGCCGAGCACGATTTTGTGACCTCTGGCGATGACACTAACAACAACGACGCAACTTACGCGCAGATCGGTTTTAAAGGCGAAACCCAGATCAACGATCAGCTGACCGGTTACGGCCAGTGGGAATACCGCTTCATGGCTAACCAGGCTGAGAACACCGCTCAGGCTAACAAAAACCGTCTGGCCTTTGCGGGCCTGAAAGCGGGCGATGCTGGCAGCATCGACTACGGTCGTAACTACGGTATCGTTTACGACGTAGAATCTTACACCGATATGGCGCCGTCCTTCTCCGGGATGACCTGGGGCGGTAACTACGTTGATAACTTCATGACCAGCCGCAGCACCGGCCTGCTGACCTACCGTAACACCGACTTCTTCGGTCTGGTTGACGGTCTGAGCATGGGCGTACAGTACCAGGGCAAAAACGACCGTACTGACGTTAAAACCTCCAACGGTGACGGCGTAGGTTACTCACTGGGTTACGACTTCGGCGAAGGCTTCGGTGCAATCGCATCTTACAGCAACGCAAACCGTACTCTGAATCAGAAAGCTGACGGCCTGGGCGATAAAGCTGAAGCATGGGGCGTGGGTCTGAAATACGACGCCAACAACATCTACCTGGCAACCACCTATGCTGAAACCCGTAACACCACCCGTACCGGTTCCAGCGGCGATGCTGGTTTTGCTAACAAAACGCAGAACTTCGAAGTGGTTGCTCAGTACCAGTTCGACTTCGGCCTGCGTCCGGCAATCTCTTACGTGCAGACCAAAGGTAAAGACCTGGTTGGCGTAACCAATGCTAACGGCACCTTCTCAGGCGGCGATGCAGACCTGGCTAAATTCATCCAGGTTGGCGCGACTTACTACTTCAACAAAAACTTCAACGTGTGGGCTGACTACTACATCAACCTGCTGGACAAAGACACCGACTACGCGAAAGTGGTTGGCGGTCTGAACGGCAACGACGATATGGCTGCTGTGGGTGTAACCTACCAGTTCTAATCAGAACACCACGTTGTTATATGCATAATGAACAGGGCTTCGGCCCTGTTTTTTTATGCCTGACAGAAAATAATGGCGACTTTTGAAAAGCCGCACGCTTTTCGTCGCAAACGGTTGGCATTTTGTAAATCTCCCGTTAACCTGATAGCGGATTTCACTTCTGTAATCACAATGGAACTTCGTCATGTTTGAGAACATTACCGCCGCTCCTGCCGACCCTATTCTGGGCCTGGCCGATCTGTTTCGTGCCGACGACCGCCCTGGCAAAATCAACCTGGGTATTGGTGTATATAAAGATGAAACCGGCAAAACTCCGGTACTGACCAGCGTTAAGAAAGCGGAGCAGTATCTGCTGGAAAATGAAACCACCAAAAACTACCTCGGTATTGATGGTATTCCTGAATTTGGTCGCTGCACCCAGGAGCTGCTGTTCGGTAAAGGCAGCGCAATTGTGAGTGACAAACGTGCGCGCACGGCGCAGACCCCTGGCGGTACCGGCGCGCTGCGCGTGGCGGCGGATTTCCTTGCTAAAAACACCTCTGTTAAGCGCGTCTGGGTGAGCAACCCAAGCTGGCCGAACCACAAGAGCGTCTTTAACTCTGCAGGTCTGGAAGTGCGCGAATATGCTTACTACGACGCGGCAAACCACGCTCTCGACTTTGACGGCCTGCTCTCAAGCCTGAGCGAAGCGCAGGCGGGTGACGTGGTGCTGTTCCACGGCTGCTGCCACAACCCAACCGGTATCGATCCAACGCTTGAGCAGTGGGAACACCTGGCGAAGCTGTCCGTAGAAAAAGGCTGGCTGCCGCTGTTTGACTTTGCTTACCAGGGCTTCGCCCGCGGTCTGGAAGAAGATGCAGAAGGCCTGCGCGCGTTCGCCGCCGTTCATCAGGAGCTGATCGTTGCAAGCTCCTACTCCAAGAACTTTGGTCTGTACAATGAGCGAGTAGGTGCCTGTACGCTGGTTGCGGCGAACGATGAAACCGTCGATCGCGCCTTCAGCCAGATGAAATCCGTGATCCGCGCGAACTACTCCAACCCGCCGGCACACGGTGCGTCTGTTGTTGCGACCATTCTGAGCAACGATGCGCTGCGCGCGATTTGGGAACAAGAGCTGAACGATATGCGCCAGCGTATCCAGCGCATGCGCCTGCTGTTTGTGAACACCCTGGCTGAGAAAGGCGCTGACCGCGACTTCAGCTTCATCATCAAACAGAACGGTATGTTCTCGTTCAGCGGCCTGACCAAAGAGCAGGTTCTGCGTCTGCGTGAAGAGTTTGGCGTATACGCCGTAGCCTCTGGCCGCGTAAACGTTGCAGGCATGACCCCTGACAACATGGCGCCACTGTGCGAAGCGATTGTCGCCGTCCTGTAATTTGCGCCCACAAAAAAGCCTGCGTTAAGCAGGCTTTTTTTATGCTGGTTACCAGACAGGCATTTCATCCTGAAGGAACGGGTTATGGAGCCGTTCATAGCCCAGCGTCGACATCGGACCGTGTCCAGGGATAAACGTTACGTCATCACCCAGCGGCAATAACTTCTGTTTAATCGACTGAATCAGCTGCCCGTGATCGCCGCGCGGAAAATCGCTGCGTCCTACGCCACCTTTGAAAATCACATCGCCGGAAATCAGCAGACGGGACTGGTCGTCAAAGAAGACGATATGGCCTGGCGTATGCCCAGGACAATGCAACACCTGTAAAGTCACATTCCCTACGTTAACGCGCTCTCCTTCGTTCAGCCAGCGATCGGGCGTCAATGGCAGACACTCATCAAGGCCAAACATGCGGCTTTGGGCGGGTAACCCCTGCAGCCAGAACTCATCTTCTTTTTCCGGGCCAATAATCGGCACACCGTAGTGTTTAGCCAGTTCAGCCGCTGCGCCTACGTGGTCGAGGTGACCATGCGTCAGCAAAATCTGCATCAGCGTCACGCCGCTTGCTGCGACTTCCTGCTTGATTTTCTCAGCGTCACCGCCGGGATCGACAAGCGCGGCCAGTTTGGTTTGCTCGCACCAGATTAATGAACAGTTCTGGGAGAACGCGGTAACCGGAATAATACGATAGTTCATACTGCTCCTGTGTTTCGTTATTACCAGTGCCGAACCGGCCCGGTATCAATATGCACAAAGTTGCTGCTGGGGTAATATCCTACACCACCCGCGCGCATAGATAACGCGGCTTTGCGAATATTGGCTAACGAAACGCCTTCAATGTGGAAATCCATTGCCTGTCCCTTCGTGTGGTAGCTTTTTTTCGCTACCCCACGGCTATGGGCGCGCAGTTCATTGTTGGTATCAATTGAGCGATAACCAGAAATAAGCTGCACCGGCTTGCTGGTGCCCAGCAGGCCCTGAAGGCGGAAAAGCTGATCAAACAGTCCTGGGTCGATGGCTTTTACTTTATTCGCGCGGAAATCACGGAAAAAATGGTTGAGTCTTGCTAATTCATCCTGAATATAGCCTCTGCCATCGAAAAACTCCGCTTTTAGCGACTCACCGGTGTGAAGATTGCTGAGCGTTAAAACGCGCGGACGAGGTGTCGAGAGGGTGGCAAATGCTGGCGTCGGTAAGATGGCCGCTGCGCCAAGCGCAACACCACCTAACGCCAGCAGCTTGCGGCGATTAGCGTCAAATTTGTCCATGATAATCAGGTCTACAGGTCAAAGAAATCGTAATATGCTTAGCGCACGAAGGGCACCTTAACTGGCAAAACAGGGTACGTCAAGGCGCCCAACCCCAGTGAATACGCGGCTTACAGCGATATTGGCCCCGATTCACCATAACTTACGACAATCATTTTTCCCGAACTACTTCATTTACCTGATTAATTGTTCCGCTTTTGGCAAAATTTGTGCGCCGGATCGCGCGGTGAGATCATAATTGTAAATATCTGTACGGTACTGAGTGCGACCGTCTTCACCCACAAACGCTGTCAGATAATAAAGATTAACCGGAATGTTGTGGCGAATATTCACGTAGCGCGTATCACCCTGCTTCAGGGCGTCAGAAATACGCGTATCGTTCCAGCCCGCATCCTGCAGCAGCATGTTGGCCAACTCCGAGGCTTTATTCACGCGCACGCAGCCTGAACTCAGTGCCCGGGTATCTTTCTGGAACAGATTGTGGTTCGGCGTATCGTGCAGATAGATAGCATCTGAACTTGGCATGTTGAATTTGTAGCGCCCCAGCGAGTTATGCGCTCCGGGAGCCTGCTGGAAGCGGAACGGCAGGTTGGAGGCAGTGATCGTCGACCAGTCGACCATGTAAGGATCGATCGCCTCTTTACTGTTCCAGCCACGCATGACCGTATAGCCGTGACGTTCCAGATAACCCGGATCGTTCCAGACCTTAGGCAGAATGTCCTTACGCGCCAGCGTCGGCGGCACGTTCCACGGCGGGTTAACCACCACGTTATTTAACGCGCTGCTCATCATCGGCGTTTTGCGATCCGGACGCCCGACAATCACGCGCGAGGCCAGCTTCTCGCTACCATCCTGATAATAAACCAGTGAATAGGCAGGGATATTGACCATAATGCCGGTAGACAGCGTGCCCGGCAGCAAACGCAAACGCTGAATATTAAGCGCCAGCACCCCGGCCCGCTGCGCAGGCGATACGTTAAGCCAGTCACGCGTTGAAGGTCCAATGACGCCATCGGCTCCCAGCCCTTGAGCGGCCTGGAACTGTTTAACCGCGGCGACCAGCTCGCGATCGTAAGCCTCGGGCTTATTGCTCAGGGTAGTGGCCTTGTTCTCTTTTATGGGCGCTGACGGGCTGACCACCGCGCTTTGCGGATCGTCGCCCGGCAGGGCAATGTTCGGCCCGCCATCAAGAATACCGGAGCGTTTAAGGATCTCGCGCAGGGCTGGCACATCGCTGCTCCACTGACCCGGACGCAGCGTTGCGGTCCCCCGCATTTGCGGCCATGGACGCGAGTCCCCCACCAGCGCGAGGAGCGACTGGTGCATAGTGGCATACTGTGGATGCGCCGGCGCGAGGCTGGCAATGAAGCGCGGCAGATCGCCGTTATCCAGCGCTAATTGCCACTGGTTAATCACCGACAGGGCTGGCGTCGCCAGCTTATAGGGCCTATCGCTGTACAGCCAGCGGTTGCCATTGACCGGAATACCCGCCACAAACTGCAGGTAACCCATCATGGCATCGGAAAGGACCACGTCCCGCGCCTGACCGGTGACGGCAGGATCGGTTAACAGCTCAACCCACTTCGTAAACTGCGGCTGGAATCCCGCAATCGCCACTTCCGCCAGCTGTTGCTGGAAGGCGCGCACGGCATCACGATTTTCCCACATGGGTTTCATATCGCGGGCAGCATAAAGCAGCGTGAGCTGATTGATATAGGCAGGCGTGTAGCCTGCAGGCAGGCCTGTCTGGAGCTGCTGGCTGAGCGATTCAACGTCGATGCCTTCCGGCAGCGGCTTAATCCCGGCCATGATGGCCGTAGCCGTAGACTGTTCCAGCGGCTGAGACAATGACGTCGGCTGCGCGCCTGTCGTTGCGGTGCTGTCAGTCGGCACAATTTCAGGCTCGTCGGCCTGGGCGGTTAACAGTGGAGCAAACATCACTGCCAGACATAAACTCAGCGCTGACAGCTGACGACCACATTCTTTCTTTAGCAACATCCCTTGCCCCCTGTTTTCACGACATGCCCATCACGGTGGGGCTTTCTTTTATTATAGGTAGACGACAACTCTGTTGCCTTACCTTATGTAAAGAAGTTTAAAGATAACGCAGCCCTGAACACAAGTTAAGAGAATAAAAAAAGCGGCGCTTCTGCGCCGCTCTTTGTAACAAAACGCCTCAGGAAGCGTCCGCCGTGGTTTCCGGCAATGATTCCGGCGGCTGCGGCGCAAAGCCACGCAGCCCGACAACGTGCACGTGTTCGCTGTTCTGGAACACTTTACGCACCAGCTTATAGGTGGTGCCTTTTTCAGGGCTGATGTTTTCCGGTGCCGCAATGATGAGCTGCATATCGAGACGTTCGCAAAGCTCAAACAGCGTGGCAATCGAGCGGGCATCAAGACGCGCCGCTTCATCGAGGAACAGCAGTCGGCATGGGGAGATGTCTTTCCCGCGCAGGCGGCGCGCTTCATCTTCCCAGCTCTGCACCACCATCACCAGAATCGACATCCCGGTACCAATCGCTTCACCGGTCGACAGCGCTCCGGATTCCGCACGCAGCCAGCCGTCTGAACCACGGTTTACCTCAACTTCCATTTCCAGGTAGTTACGATAGTCCAGCAGCTCTTCACCGATGGTTTGCGGCGTACGCTGGCCCATATCAATCTGCGGATTCAGGCGCTGATACAGCTTCGCCAGCGCTTCGGAGAAGGTCAGACGGTTGCTGTTGAACAGATCCTGATGCTGCTCGTGCTGCTCAGAGAGCACTTCCAGCAGCGTCGCGTGGGCTTCACGCACGTTGACGTTAAGACGCACGCTGTTGACCTGACCAAACGAGACGCTCTGCAGCCCCTGGTTCAGCTGGCGGATACGGTTCTGCTCGCGCTGAATGGTTTTGCGAATGATATTCGCCACGCTGCGGGAGCTGATCGCCAGCTTCTGCTCGCGGGAGGTCAGCTCTTCCGTCAGGCGGCCCAGCTCAATTTCCATCTGTTCGATGGCTTCGACCGGATCGTCGGTACGGATAATGTCCTGACGAATACGCTCGCGCAGGTGCTGATAAACCGCAACGAAGAACTGAATTTTACGTTCAGGACGTTTCGGATCCTCTGACATGCGCAGCACATCGCGCAGGTGTTCGTTATCCGCCACCGCCAGACGCAGCGCACCCAGCGCCTTATCCGACATCGAACGCAGCTCATCGGCAGAAAGGTATGCCAGCTCGCGACGGTGCAGGCGACGTTCAACGTTGTTGTCTTTCACCATCCGCATCACAGCGCACCAGCCCGCTTTCGCCGTCACGACCTGCTCGCGCATTTCATGATAGTCGCGCTCCAGCTTGCGCAGGCGGCGGGTCAGGTTATCCATTTCCGCTTCGCAGAAGGTGAGCGCTTTTTCCAGCTGATTACGACGCGCGCGGTTATTGCTGAGCTGGCTATGCAGCTCATCACGACGAATGCGCGCGCGCTCTTCCGCCCCGCTGTCGGCACGAACGCCAATGTCCTGCAGCTCTTTCTGCAGGTCGTTTAACAGCTCTTTCTTGGTGTCGAAGGAGCTTTTCAGCGAAGCCAGCACCTGGTTGTACTGGTTCAACTGAGCGGAGTGGCTGCGCATCGCTTCGCGAGCGCGGGTACGTTCCGCTTCCGCCTGCTCAAGGCGCTGGCGCAGTTTTTCATTCAGGTCGCTGTTACCGCTCAGCATTTCAGCCGAATCGGAGTAGCCGAAGTGCGCACGACGCTGCACCACTTCCGTCAGGGCAAACGCCTGCTGACGCGCTTCGCGCTGCACCTGCTGCGACCAGGCGTAATCTTCTTTTAACTGCTCGAACTGTTCCGGGTCGCTCTGCAGTACAGACACGACGGGCTCCAGCTTCGCCAGCTGGTTGCCGTGCTGCTGCACGAAGCGCGCGGCTTCCTGGGCTTCATCCAGACGTTCCTGGATCTCATCCACGCGGTCGGCCAGCGTGTCATCCGCCAGCAGGTTCAGGCGCGGCAGAATGCGGTTAAGGGCAGCGACGCCCTCTTTCGCCTGTTCGAACTGGACGCGGCTCTGCTGGTTGTCACTTTCATGACTGGCAATCGCGCGCTCAAGCTCGCCACGGCGGGTGTTGAGCTTGCGGATTTCCGCTTCCGGGTCGGCTTCAAACGCCACGCCCAGATGGCTGCCGATAAAGCGGCTGAACGCCTGGTGCAGACGCTGGGTTTTCTGTACGTCAAACGACAGAGTGGCAAAGCGTTCAGACAGCGTTTCACGCTCGGCGTGGAGGCTCTCGATGCGGCTTTCACGCGCGGCGCGGCCAAACAGCGGCAGCTCCGGGAAGCGGGAGTAACGCCACTGGCGATCGGCGATTTTCACCACCACCGCTTTTTCCAGCTCGTCAACGCTGAAGACGCTGTCATCGAACGACTGCGGATCCCCTTCGATCAGGTAGAGATCTTCCGGGCAATCTTCCAGCCCTGCGAGCTGCTCAGAAATCAGCGACAAATCCGGCACCACAATTGCGTTGCGGGACGGACCGTACAGCGCGGAGAAGTACGGCGCATCGTCCAGGCCAACGTCATCGTAAATCTCAGACAGCAGTACGCCGCCAAAACGCTCGGCTAAGGCGTTCAGACGCGGATCTTCTGACCCGCCCGGCTGGCTTAAGCGCTCGATTTCTTCATCGACGTCACGCTTGCGGGCACCCACTTCGTCACGTTCAACAATGGCTTCGCGCTCGCGCTCCAGCAACTGTTGCAGGTATTCGGTCACTTCCTGGCTGGACTCGAACTGCTCGCCGCACTGTTCGCTGAGCTGGTTCAGGCTGCTTTGCGCTGCCAGCCAGACCGGCGCACGCTGCAGGAGCGCCTTCGAACGGGACTGAAGCTGCTCCAGCTCCTGACGCAGCGTCATACGCTGTTCGCTGGCATTTGATACGGTATCGGACAGGGCCGCAATACGCGCTTCCAGCTCCTGATGCAGGGCCTCAAGCTCGTCGAAATCGTAATGTTTACCCTGACGCTTGCAGAACTCGGCCAGCAGACGCTCGGCTTCCTGCTGCTCGCGCAGACGCTGTTCCAGCTCGTTCAGGCGCATACGCAGCGGCTGCACCTGCTCGGCCAGATGGCGCTGGTTGACGCCGTCGCGCAGCAGTTCACGGGCAACGTCCCAGGCTTCGCTACGCGCCAGCGGGCCGTTAATCGCAACTACCAGCTGATAAGCCTGTTCAAACTGGCTGTGCGCCGTTTGCGCGACGCTCATTTTCTGTTCAAGCGAGAGCAGTTTCTCGGTGGCTTCCTGCTCTTTGGCCTGGAAGGTGTCCAGCCACTCTTCGGCACTTTCCGGCGTCAGGTCTGGCAGATGGCACAGCTCTTTCGCACGCTGTAGCGCCTGTAGCGCCTGGTTGTACTGAATCGCACGCGTCTGCTGTACGTCCAGCGCCTGCTGGTAGTCCGCAAGCTGGCTTTTCAGCTCGTCCACTTCCAGCTCGGCGGCTTCGGCACGGGCTTCGTTCTCTTCCTGCATCTCGGCGGCTTCGGCCACCACTTCATTCTGCTCTTCGAGACGAATTTGCAACTCATCGAGGTCCGCTTCGTAGCGTTCGATCTTTTCCTGCTGACGCAGCGCGGTCTGCACCAGGTTCAGGTGATCGCTGGCGGCCTGGTAGTCGGCTTCCAGATCGCCTTCGGCACCGTTGTGCTCACCCAGCTCGCGCGCCATTTCGACGTGCTTGTACTGCTCGGCCACCAGCTGTTTACGGGAGGTAAACAGCTCGCGGCGATATTCTAATGCCTGATCGAGATGGACGCGGCGCTCGTTGGCGTGGCGCATGTAGTCCGCCGCCACGTAGTTGGTCGCTTCACTGATCAGGTGTTTAAACAGGTCGCGGTCAGACTGGGTAACGCGAATCGCTTCCAGCGTCATGCGGTTTTCACGCAGTGCCGCTTCCATGTCCTGGAAGGCCTTACGCACGCCGCTGTTTTCCGGCAGCAGGTAGTCACGCAGGGAACGGGTAATGGCGCTGGAGATACCGCCGTACAGGGACGCTTCGATCAGACGGTAGTATTTACTACGGTCTGAAGCGGTGCGCAGACGGCGCGCCACCACGCCCAGATCGAACATCAGGGAGTGGTAGTCGGTAATGGAGTTGAACTGCTTAAACTGCACCCCTTCGATGGCTTCAAGCTTGTCCTTCAGCTCCTGCAGCGTCAGGACGCGCGCCTGGCGTTCATTCAGCGTTTCCGTCAGCAGCGCGGTCGGCTGTACGGAGGTTGGCAGCCCCTGAATGGCGAACGGTTTGATATCCACTTTACGGTCGCGGCCGGCAACCTGTTGCAGACGTACGCCCACCACCACGCGCTGGTGACGAGAGTTGATGACGTCCAGCACGGAATAACAGACGCCCGCTTTCAGCTTACCGTGCAGGCCTTTATCGCGGGAGCCGCTTGTCGCGCCCGCTTCGGTGGTGTTACGGAAGTGAAGCAGCGTCAGGTCGGGGATCAGCGCCGTTACAAACGCCGCCATGGTGGTGGATTTACCTGCCCCGTTACCACCGGAGAGCGTCGTGACCAGCTCATCCAGATCGAAGGTTCGGGCAAAGAAGCCGTTCCAGTTAATCAGCGTCAGTGAGCGAAATTTACCGCGTTCAATCATTACTCTTCCTCCCCGCTATCCGGCAGATTCTCTTCATGCTCATCATTGAGCTGCAAATGGTTTTCCACCGGCATCGCTTCACCGTCGCGGATCATGCGAAGCTGCGCTTCACGCGCATCATCGCCCGCACGCACGTCGGCGCCGAAGCGGAAGACCGATTCCGTGATGCGGAATTTGCTGCTGTCGTGGCCCATAAACCAGACCATCCCCAGACGGCGCAGACGGTTCAGGGAAGAGCGAACCTTTTCCTGTAATTTCTGACGGTCAAGATCCGACCCCGTCGAACGGTTATTCACCAGCTTAAGCAGCTTGCTCTCATCCGCCAGCGTCAGCAGTTCATCGTACAGCTCCTGCTGGGTGAAGATGCCTTCATTTGCCAGGCGTTCCGGGCTGAGGTAGAGATAGCAAAGAATTTTGCCAACCATCATGTCCAGCTCGGAGAGCACGGAGCGCGGGATCAGGGTCGTGGAACGCGGGCGCAGATAGAAAAAGCCTTCCGGCGCGCGGATAAGCTCCACGTTATAGCGGGCGTAAAACTCTTCCAGGTACTCCTGGAAGTCCATCAAAAAGGCGTGATTATCCAGCTCGTCCAGGCCAATGTGACGACCGGCACGCAGCTGGCTGTCCAGCGCCGGAAATAACGGATTCGCCAGCGCCTGTGCCAGCTTAACTGGCATCACTTGTTCAATATTTGTCAATGACATGCGCCTGTACCTTGGCTCCGTAATCGTTAATTGGCTGCCACTTCGGCGGCAGTCCGGTGAAGTCTGCTTGCGCAATACCCAGGCGCACCGCCTGGTCTACCACAATGCGGGCAACGTCGAAGTGGCGCGCGCGCGGATATTGCGCCAGATAGTCGCGCACCACGAGCCCAAGATCCAGCGGCGCTTGTCTGGTTTTGTAGACTGCGAGCTGTTCTTCGATCATCGCCGCAAGTTGCTCACGAATTTCGTTGAATTCTTCGTACTCCAGATCCGGCGGCAGTTCACCGGTGACCTCTTCATCGCGCAGCGCCATCTCTTCGTCGCGCATATCCAACAGACGATCGGCATTGGCATAGGTCAGCGCCCACGGTGCATCAAAGTAGGTCTGTACCGACTGACGAAGACGCTGAGCAAAGACGCGGTTTTTATCCATATCAATCGCGGTACGGATAAATTTATGTACGTGGCGGTCATAGCCGATCCACAGATCGATCGACTGCTGGCCCCAGCTGATAATGCGGTCAAGTTTGCTCTGCAGATCAAACACCAGACGGTCGATAAAATGCAGATCGTCGTGCGCCAGGGTCGCGTCCTGGATGCGCAGCAGGTTGGCCTGCAGCTTGTCCCCTGCGGCCTCCAGCGTATCCTGCAGCTCACGCAGCGTACCGGAGGTTTCTGACAATAAAAGTTCACAGCTGGAGATGGCGGCACGCCAGTCTTTGTTCAGCAGCTGCGCGATATCGTCTTTCACCTGCTGCTGCTGCTCGTCCATCAGACGCTGAGTGAGATCGATACTGTCGAAAATCTCGGCCACCGAGTATTTCAGCGGCGCGTAAACGTTGCGGTGCCAGTGGAATTCGTCACCGTTTTCATCGGCCGCGTCGGCGGCACGTTTAAGCTCACCCGCCACGATCGAGAGCTGCATGGAGAGACGCAGCGTGGAAAATTCGCGCTGGCGAATGTAGTAATCGGTGATGCCGATGCCCAGCGGCGTCAGGCGATAGATGGCGTTTCCTTCCGCCTGCTCGCTGGTAAAGCGGTTCAGCAGACGTTGACGCACCATATCGTTGATTGCGTTATTGGCACGCACGCTAATGGTTTCGCTGGTTTGCTCAAACGCATCACTGACGTGGCGGAACGCATCCACCAGTTCACCCTCGCTCATTTCACCATCCAGCCGTTCGCCGTTCAGCGTGGCAACCGCCAGCAGGAAAGAGAGTCTGTCTACCGGCAGCGAGATGGAGAAATCGTTTTTCCTGGCCCAGGCAACCAGTTCGGGGACTGTCTGGGAAAATTCACTCATAGGTTATCCTTGCATCTGCGGCTTGTGCGCGGTGACGTGAATATAGCGGCCAAGGCTGACGAACGGCTCCTGGCGGCAATACCGCGTTTCTAATTCTGTTAAGGTGTCAAAACAGTCACGCTGTTTGTGTTTTTCACGCAGATAATCATGAAACACCCTGACGCCCGTCTTCCCGACGATCTGCCAGCCAATCTCTTCCAGCCAGCCGTAAACCTGCTGCGGATCGCGCGGATAGTCCGGGGAAAGCGTGCGTTTTTTCTTTTTCGGCATCCCGACCTGAACATAGTCGAAGTTCCCTGCCACCATGTTGTGCATCAGGAAGCCGTTAGCATTGTAGAACATCAGCGACAGCGTACCGCCCGGACGTAACATTGACCACAGGGTTTGTAACACGCTTTGCGGATCGGCAACCCATTCCAGCACCGCATGAAACAATATCAGATCAACCTGGGTTTCCAAATGCTGCGCGATGTCCTGAGCGGCGCATTGTATAAAATGCATGTTGTCGCTCACACCTTTCTCTTCTGCCGCACGCGTCGCGCGGGCGACCATTTCAGCAGAAAGATCGCAAAGCGTGACGTGATGACCGCGTTCAGCCATTTTTATCGCCGTCTGCCCTTCACCACCACCGGCGTCCAGCACGCGCAACGTTTGACCACCGAACGTCGCCAGAATAGTGTCCAGATCCTGCCACAGGATCGTCTGACGGAGCTGTCCTTTCGTGGTGCCATAAATGTTGCGCGAAAACTTTTCCGCGATGTCATCAAAATTGCGATCCCGCATTGGGAGAGTTCCACTCGCTAACTGCAAAACCGCTATTTTGTCACACCCGCGCGGAGAATGAACCTCTCTGGTGTAATATCACCGGTAATCATCTGCTGTATGGTCAAAAAAGGAACCAAAAAGGATGCTTTTTACCCTTAAGAAATACGTTGGAGGGATGATGCTTCCCCTTCCGCTACTGCTTATCATCATCGCGCTGGGGCTGGCGCTGGTGTGGTTTAGTCGCTTTCAGAAGAGTGGCAAAACGCTTATTACGTTCGGCTGGCTGGTCCTGCTGCTGCTGAGCCTGCAGCCAGTGGCGGATGGACTGCTGCGCCCCATCGAAAACAGGTACCCTACGTGGCAGGGAAACCAGAAAGTTGATTACATCGTTGTGCTGGGCGGCGGGTATACCTGGGACCCTGACTGGGCCCCCAGTTCGAACCTGATCAACAACAGCCTGCCGCGGCTAAACGAAGGTATTCGTCTGTGGCTGGCGAATCCGGGATCAAAAATGATCTTCACCGGCGCGGCGGCCAAAACCAACCCGGTGAGCACGGCTGAAGCGGGGGCCAGAATCGCGGAATCGCTCGGCGTACCGCGTTCCTCTATCATCACGCTGGACAGCCCAAAGGATACCGAGGAAGAGGCTGCCGCGGTGAAGCAGGCGATTGGCGATGTTTCGTTCTTACTGGTGACCTCCGCCTCGCACCTGCCAAGAGCGATGATTTTCTTCGAGAAGCAAGGTTTGCACCCGCTTCCCGCACCGGCAAACCAGATGGCCATCAGCGCGCCGCTCAACCCATGGGAACGGGTGATCCCCTCTCCGATGTGGTTGATGCATAGCGATCGCGTCGGCTACGAGACGCTCGGACGCCTCTGGCAGTGGCTGAAAGGCTCGTCAGGCGAGCCAGGGCAAGAGTGATTTAGCCGCCAGATCGAAGTTGGCGCGATTGAAACGTCCGGTGTTGACCAGCTGCGCCACTTCGTCCCAGAGCAGATAAAGCCAGCGGCGCCAGAGAAACGCCTCTGCAACGGGCGCGCGTTGAAGGTAGTGCCACAGTAAACCTTCCGCCGCCCCGCTGTCGCTGAGCCTGAACAGCTCATATTCCCGCGGTGCCCAGAGCATGATCCCCGGCCCTAGCATCGCCAGGAGCTGATCGCTGCGGGAGTCTTTGAGCATACTGCGCAGAGTAAAATTGCCGTGGATCAGCACGCAGTTGTCGTTAAAGCCGTCGAACAGCGCCGGTAAGCACTCGCGGGTGCGGAACAGAATACGTTTGTCCTGCATGGTCAAACCGGTATTGTTGAACTGGTTAAGCGTCCCCCACAGCACTTCCACCCGCTGGCGATACCACAGCGGCCACAGGTTTTCCTGGGTGCTGTCAACCGGACCAACAAGCCCGCGGCTATCCTGTCGGTGCCAGGCCAGCAGCGCCTCAACAATCTGATCTTTCAGCTGTTCCCAGCGTTCCGGCGTACGCGCGGGCGCTTCAACCGGCACACCGCGTAAACGCTCAATCAGCAGTACGTCCGGGCCGGGATGTTCCTCGTGGGTCATCACGCCGTACACGGTCGGCATACGGACGGTTCCCTCCCGTGCCAGCATCGACATTTTCCAGGCAAGCTGCCTGGCGACGCCCGGCGACGAGAAGCTTCGTGCCATCAACGGCATCGGGTTGCCCTGGCCGTCATACAACGACCAGAGCGCGGTATCGACCTTTTCACTCACGCATTCGACCCGGCTTAACTTCTCACCCAGCAGATGGCTAAGTTCGGCACGCAGCTGTTCCATATGAGATTACCCCCATTAAGACTACTGCTTTTATAATGAGCGCACAGCGTGAAGATGTCACCCGGAAGAGATCAATTAGGGTAAAGAAAGGGGAATTTGCGGGGAGAGGACATCCCTCCGAAAGGAGGGATGCAGGCGGGATTAGCGCAACTCGGCGCGGACGCGCTCAAGATCTTCCGGGGTATCAACGCCCGTTCCCGGTACTTCGCGGGCAACGGCAACGTGGATTTTTTCGCCATACCAGAGCACGCGAAGCTGCTCCAGCATTTCGATATGCTCCAGCGGGCTCGGCGCCCAGGCTACATAGCGGCGAATAAAGCCGGCGCGATAGCCGTAGATCCCAATATGACGCAGGAAAGAATCACCGATGGTCTCTTTAGAGAGCGCAAAGCGATCGCGATCCCATGGAATCGTAGCGCGGGAGAAATAGAGCGCATAGCCTTCGGCATCCATCACCACCTTCACCGCATTCGGATTGAATACCTCTTCAGCATGGTGAATAGGCACCGCGAGCGTCGCCATACCGACCTGACGCTGCGCCAGGTTTTCCGCCACCTGACGGATAATAACGGCCGGGATCATCGGCTCGTCGCCCTGCACGTTGACGATGACCGTATCGTCACTGAAACCACATTTCTCAACCACTTCCGCCAGACGCTCGGTGCCGGACTGGTGATCGGCGCGGGTCATGCACACCTCACCGCCTGCGGTCTCAACCGCACGGGCGACATCAGGATGATCGGTTGCAACGATAATGCGGTCGGCACCGGTCTCACGCGCCCGCTCAAGGACATGCACAATCATCGGCTTGCCGTTGATATCTACCAGCGGTTTACCCGGCAGACGCGTTGAGGCATAACGTGCAGGAATAATGACAACAAAACTCATGGTTTGCTCTCTTCTGCCACCAGGGAACGGGCTTCATTTTCCAGCAGTACCGGAATGCCGTCACGCAGCGGGAAGGCCAGACTGTCCAGCTTGCAGATCAGCTCCTGTTTGTCCTGGCTGTAGTAAAGTTTGCCGTTGCATACCGGGCAGGCAATAATTTCAAGTAAACGGTGATCCATAGTTCCTCCGTATGGGTAATCGCTAAAGCTTAACACATTCCCTTTTCAGGGCGTGCCTGTTTCCCAGCCACTTCGACAGGATGTGAATAACCCGTCAGGTACCCGGCCAAGCGTTACGTCGCGAGCCTCCTGCCAGCGCGCGAACTCGCTAATGGCGGACGTTAACCCTTTTTCCAGGCTCGCCGTGACCCTGATGCCCTCTTGCAGATAAAGGGCAATGACTTCAAGCGTGCCGGTCTTGCGGTGCATTTTGGCATCCATGCGTCCGACCAGTTGTCCCTTGTGCAGCAGCGGTAAAACAAAGTAGCCGTATTGCCGCTTTGGCGCCGGGGTATAGCATTCCAGCCGGTAGCTGAAGTCAAACAGCTGCTCGGCGCGTTTTCTGTCCCAGACAACCGGGTCGAACGGCGACAATACCGCGCTGTGGGTCGCCTGAAGTTTGGCCTCCAGGGCCTGAGGCAATAACGGGAGGAGTTCCGCGTGCAGCCACATTTCGCCCAGCGTTTCCACCATAACGGGAATAACTCGCTGTTCACGCTGCCACATCTCCAGCAGAGGCTTCAGCGCAGGCTGACGGAGGCGGTAATAGTCTGCCAGCCATTGCGGACGGAAAATGCCCAGGCTGCGGGCGCTGTTCTCCAGCATGATGGCCTCGGCCGCCTCCTGAGTAAGCAGATCCCGATCGTCGTCCCAGTGAGGCATCACGCGATGCGTCAGATCATAAACGCGCTGAAAATTACGCCGTTCAATGACCATGACTTTGCCTGACGTGAACAACCCTTCAAGATGACGCTTGTGCGGCTTCCACTCCCACCATCCGCCTGCACCTTTGCGCGGATGTTCAAAATCGGCGGATCGAACGGGGCCGTTTTCCTCAATATGGCTGATAAGCTGCTCTATTTCGGCCTCATGTTCCTCCATCCACGCCTGCCGGTATTTCCATCCCATCTTTTCCGGAGCAAGCATACGGTGACGCACCAGGGCGAAATCGCTACGGGGCAGGAAGCAGGCTTCGTGAGCCCAGTACTCCATCAGCTCCCCTTTGGAGAGCGCCTCATCCAGCCACTGCGGAGGATAACTCCCCAGGCGGCTAAACAGCACCAGGTAAGGGCTACGGGCGACAATGTTAATGGTGTCGATTTGGAGCAGCGACATGCGCTGGACGGTAGAGAGGATATCGGCAGGCTGCGCGCGGCAACGGGGCTTTTTGAGCAGCCCCTGCGCGGCAAGGTGTAAATGACGTGCGGCTGAAAGCGAGAGTTGCGGTAAAGACATGCGTTTTCCTGTCAGTCAAAGCGCCACCAGAACCGCGTAAGCCTCTACTGCACCAACGCAATCAGTTCCTTAAGCAATTGTTCCGGCTGTTCGCCGCTGAGTTCAGCGTCAACCGGCAGATACCACCAGTTTTCTTTCGCAAAGGCACGGCATTTCACCGCATCTTTTTCGGTCATAATGAGCGTCTGGCCAGGCGCGGTAAGCGCCTCAACCTGCTCTGCCACCAGCGCCTGATGGTCAGCCAGCGGAACGCGTTTTTCCAGCCGGGCGCCATACTGCTCCAGCGTCGCGAAGAAGCGCGGCGGATGACCAATACCCGCCATTGCCACCAGCGAAGGCAGTTCTGCAACCGCCCGGCGTTCACCCGTCACCAGGTTGACCGCCATTCCCGGTAACAGACGCATAGGAATTTCACCCGACTTTGCTTCACCGCCGTTAACAATCACCGCATCAACGGACTTCAGACGCGAAGCGCGTTCACGCATGGGGCCAGCGGGCAGCCACCAGCCGTTGCCGAAACGGCGAACGCCGTCGATAACTACAATCTCTTTATCACGCGCCAGAGCGTAATGCTGCAGGCCGTCGTCAGTGATGATGATTTGTGCCGCGTGTTCAGCAAGCAGGGCCTGCACGGCGTCGCTGCGCACCGGGGAGACCGCAACCGGCGCACCGGTACGCTGGAAAATCAATACTGGCTCATCACCCGCTTCTGCGGTCGTGGTTTCCGCCGACAGCAGCAATGGGTAGTGCGCCGCTTTACCACCATACCCACGCGACACCACGCCGGGGCGGATGCCGCGTTTTTGCAACTGCTCCACCAGCCAGATCACCACTGGCGTTTTGCCGTTGCCGCCCGCCGTGAGGTTACCCACCACGACAACCGGAACCGGCGCGCGCCAGGCACGCTTGATCCCCAGACGGTAAAACAGGCGAATAATGCCGCTCACCAGGCCGTACAGCCAGGAGAGCGGCAAAAGCAGCAGCCACAGCGGGGATTCACCGGACCAGATGCGTGCAATCATTCGCCGAACTGCATCTTATGAAGCTGGGCGTAAACGCCACGATGTTCCAGCAGATCGGCATGGCTTCCGCGTTCAACAATGATGCCGTCCTCAACCACGACGATCTCATCTGCCTGCTCAATAGTGGACAGACGGTGCGCAATCACCAGCGACGTACGGTTCTTTTGCAGTTCATCCAGCGCCGACTGAATCGCGCGTTCAGATTCCGTATCCAGTGCAGAGGTTGCTTCGTCCAGGATCAGTATCGGGCTATCGCGCAGCAGCGCGCGCGCAATGGCGATACGCTGGCGCTGACCGCCGGAGAGCAGTACCCCGTTTTCACCGATGATCGTGTCCAGACCGTTATCCATCTTGTTGATAAAGTCCATTGCATACGCCATACGCGCGGCGTTCTCAATCTGCTCACGGCTGTACTCGTCAGTGCGTGCATAAGCAATGTTGTTGGCAACCGTATCGTTGAAGAGATGCACGTTCTGAGAAACCAGCGCAACCTGGTTACGCAGCGACTGCAGGGTGTACTCCCGCAGATCGTGACCATCCAGCAGGATCTCACCTTCGTTAATATCGTAGAAACGAGTGATGAGGCTCGCAATGGTGGATTTACCGGAGCCGGAGCGGCCTACCAGCGCAACGGTTTTACCTGCCGGAATCGTCAGGTTGATATTGCGCAGAGCCGGCGTTTCGCGGCCTGGATAGGTGAAGGTCACGTTGCGGAACTCCACGTCGCCACGCGCGCGCTCTACCTCGCGTGTACCTTCGTCTTTTTCCTGTTCAGAATCCAGAATGCTGAACAGCGTCTGGCAGGCGGCCATCCCGCGCTGGAACTGGGCGTTCACGTTGGTCAGGGATTTCAGCGGGCGCATCAGGGCAATCATCGAGGAGAAGACTACGGTGATAGTACCCGCCGTCAGCGTCTCCATTACGCTCGGGAAGCTTGCCGCATAAAGAACGAACGCCAGCGCCAGTGAGGCAATCAGCTGAATGATCGGGTCAGAGATGGAAGAGGCCGAGACCATCTTCATCCCCTGCAGACGCATTTTGTTGCTGACTTTGTCAAAGCGTTTGGTTTCAACTTCCTGACCGCCGAAGATCAACACTTCTTTGTGCCCTTTCAGCATCTGTTCTGCGCTGGTCGTCACCTGCCCCATGGTGTTCTGCATATTCTTACTGATATTGCGGAAGCGCTTTGAGACGACGCGGATAGCAATGGACACGACCGGTGCCAGCACGATAAGGATCAGCGACAGCTGCCAGCTGTAATAGAACATCATTGCAAACAGACCGATGATCGACGCTCCTTCGCGCACGACGGTAATCAGCGCGCTTGAAGAGGAGGAGGCAACCTGCTCTGAATCGTAGGTAATGCGAGACAGCAGCGTCCCGGTGGATTGCTTGTCAAAGAATGAGACCGGCATGCCCATCATGTGGCTGAACAGACGACGGCGCATGGTCATAACCACTTTCCCGGAAACCCAGGAAATGCAGTAGCTGGAGATATAGCTGGTGATACCACGTAAGATCATCAGCCCGATAACCACCAGAGGCATCCATAGCAACACTGAGCGATCCGTTTTACCAAAACCGTCGTCCAGTAACGGTTTGAGGAGCGATAACATAAAAGTATCGCTGGCTGCGTTGAGGATTAACGCTACACCCGCCACGATCAGGCCTGCTTTAAAGGGTGCAATCATCGGCCAGAGTCGGCGGAAGGTTTGCCACGTGGAGAGATCTTTGTCGTTATGCATTCAAAAAACCAGCATTTGTTGAAATAGCCGCATATTCTACCCGTTATCTACGGGCGCGCCAAACCACTGATGATACCAGGGGGGTAAAAATTGATCCCGCACGCGCCGGATTTGCCAGCGATGGTGCGAAAATGTCACCGATATTTGCCCGGAATGGGGGGTATCGTGCCAGATATATCCCTCTTTTCGATAGCGCCAGACTACTTTAGCAGACGGGAATCGCCATGCGTTATAGCGGGCCGCTGAATCCAGAGCTATCAGCCCCTCAACCCGCTGTACCAGCGGCAATGACGACGAGGTATTGCTGCCGTGATGAGGTACCTGTATGAGGGTGGACGTCAGATGCTGCCAGTAATGGCTAAGCATAGCCTGTTCTGCCTGTGCTTCAATGTCTCCCGTCAGCAGAACGCTCTGCTCGCCGTCGTCAATTTTTACCACGCAGGAGTGATTGTTACCCTGAGCCGGATAATTTTCAGTGGGCCAGTGGACGGTGAACGTTAACCCCTGCCATTGCCATCTTTGCCCGCGAAAGCAGGGACGATGCCCGGTCTGGTGCAACGGACTTCTTACCCACATTTCGGGCCATGTTTTTTGCAGCGATACAAGGCCTCCCGCATGGTCGAGATGCTCATGGCTGAGAATAACGCCTTCCGGCTGCAGATGATGCCAGCGCAGCCATGGAATAATTAACCGCTGTGCACTATCCCCGCCCGGCCAGGCAAGCCCGGTATCGTAAAGAATGGCTTTTCCCTGTCGTTCAATAACCATTGCCAGTCCCTGCCCCACGTCCAGCATATGGAGCGTCCAGGCGTCGCTTTTCGCCGTCCGCCAGAGGGGAGAAGCCAGCAAGACACATCCCGCCAGACAAACGGCAGGAACGGTTTTCCAGGCACGGAAACGCCAGCCGATGAGGATAAGCCACGGCAGTAACGTCATGTACTGCCAGCGCTGGTCCACACTCTGCCAGCCGTCTGGCAGGCGCATCAGCAACCAGAACAACCCGGCAAGCGTCTTATCGGCTGCATACCAGATGCCGCTTTCCAGCCCCGCCAGCGGCAGCAGATGGAGCAGCATGCCGAGTAAAATCAGCGGTACGCAGACAAACGTCACCAACGGCACGGCAAAGAAATTGGCGATCAACGATGAAATGCTAAAGCCATGGAAAATCAGAACCTGTAGCGGCATGAGAAGTAACAGCATGCCGACCTGCAGATAGACCAGGTTCAGCAGCGGACGTATCCGGCGAGCCCACTGCCAGTGAGGAAGCGGCAACCACTGAAACCAGAAAATCAGCGCGGCGACGGCAAATGCAGACAAAAGCAGACTCTGCGAAAGTATGGCTAAGGGATCGCTTATCAGGATCGCCGCGACACAGCAGATCCACACCTGCCATGGAGACCATTGCCGGGAACCGATCCGCAGCGCCGCCAGTACAGCAAGTGCGATGACCGTGCGTAGCGCGGGCGGTTGCAGACCGGTCAGCCAGGCGTAGAAAGCAGCAAAGAATAACCCTGCCAGCAGAGGCATTTGCCAGTTGACCCGATGGCAAGGTAATAAAAACTGAAGCCCGCGCACAAGAAACCAGACGATGGAGGCCGCCAGCGCGATATGCAGACCAGAAATCGCCATCAGATGCAGCGTGCCGGTTTCACGCATCAGGTCTTTTATTTCCCTGGGGACATCCAGACGTTCTCCCATGCCCAGCCCGAGGATAACCGCGCCCCAGCGATAAACTGAAAGTCGGTTTTGCAGCGATGTCAGGTATTGCGCTCGCAGGCTGCAGCGTCCATCGATGAGTTCTGCATGGGTAAAACGCCCACTTAGCGTTTGATGGCGGGCAATAGCGCTGCGCTGGGGGTCATACCCTCCGTCGTTCAGTTCGCCGTGTACAGGCCTGAGCCGGAGCGTCATCGCCCAGCGCTGACCGGCACACGCTTTCTGCGGCAGATAATGACCATAAAGCGTTACGCCTGTTGACGCCCACCAGCGCTGGCCATCAACGGTGAGTATTTTTCCCTGATGCACAGTTGCACCATCAGTCGCGGCGATCTCCACCTCGGCCTGCACGGCACCTGCGGTTAAATGCTGCATCGGCCAGACGCTCTCTTGCGCGGCCAGAATGCCCCACACGCAAAATAACAGCGTCATCCCCACATACTTCAGCCGTACGTTTTGGCGTGCGGCCAGTGCAACTGCGCCAGCCATCATTATCCAGATGGTATAACGCGATGGCAGTTCAGGTAACCAGAGTAATGGGGCTATCGCCAGAATGGCGCTGATACCTAAAGCGGGAATTCCCATTGCTACCTCCCTGTTTCTGGGTGGCAGTATGCGGGCAGATCGAGCGGGGTGTCAGGTGTGAAAAATGCAATCTATAGCAAGCGCTGCAAGGTTTTTAGCGCGTTGCAGAAAATGCAACTTAAAATGCGAGACACCTTCAGAATGAAAGTGACGGAGACAAAAAAAGCACCCGCAGGTGCTTTCTTTCGAACCCAGTTTAACCGGCTGGCTAAACTCAGTTGCCGTAAATATTGGCGCGATCGCGCAGTTCTTTACCCGGCTTAAAGTGTGGAACGTACTTCCCTTCCAGCTCGACTTTATCACCAGTTTTCGGGTTACGCCCGGTACGTGGAGCACGATAGTGCAGAGAAAAACTACCGAAACCGCGGATTTCAATGCGCTCGCCCTGGGCAAGAGTGGAGGCCATATGCTCCAGCATCTCTTTTACGGCATCTTCCACTGCCTTGGCAGGGATATGCGGTTGCTGACTGGCAAGTCTTTCAATCAATTCTGACTTGGTCATGATTCCTCCGGTTCCTTTCAAACCAATTAGCTGAACAGCTCATTAAACAAGGGCGGCCGTAGCCGCCCTTTGTTATTGATTACAGGACGAATCCTGTAATCTGTCAAGTTTGCTCCTCATCCTTCGCGCTGTAAATGCGTTACAGCTCAAATGATGCTGAGAACCTGATATTACTCGCCTTTAGCTGCTTTGAAAGCTTCAGCCATTGCGTTGTTAGAGAAGTTTGCATCTTCCTGTTTGTTAACAGTTGCGATTGCATCTTTCTCATCAGCTTCGTCTTTAGCACGAACAGACAGGCTGATTGCACGGTTCTTACGGTCAACACCGGTGAACTTAGCTTCAACGTCGTCGCCTACGTTCAGAACCAGAGTGGCATCTTCAACGCGGTCACGTGAAGCTTCAGAAGCGCGCAGGTAACCTTCAACGCCGTCAGCCAGTTCTACGGTTGCGCCTTTAGCGTCAACTGCAGTCACTTTACCGTTTACGATTGCGCCTTTCTTGTTCAGTGCAACCCAGTTGTTGAACGGATCTTCTGCGAGCTGTTTAACGCCCAGGGAGATACGCTCACGCTCTGCGTCAACCTGCAGAACAACTGCAGCGATTTCGTCGCCTTTTTTGTATTCACGAACTGCTTCTTCGCCTGCAACGTTCCAGGAGATGTCAGACAGGTGAACCAGGCCATCGATGCCGCCGTCCAGGCCGATGAAGATACCGAAGTCAGTGATAGACTTGATTTTACCTTCAACACGGTCGCCCTTGTTGTGGGTTTCCGCGAACTGCTGCCATGGGTTGTTTTTGCACTGCTTCAGGCCCAGGGAGATACGACGACGTTCTTCGTCGATATCCAGAACCATCACTTCCACTACATCACCAACGTTAACAACTTTGGATGGGTGGATGTTTTTGTTGGTCCAGTCCATTTCGGAAACGTGCACCAGGCCTTCAACGCCTTCTTCGATTTCAACGAAGCAGCCGTAGTCGGTCAGGTTGGTTACGCGACCAGTCAGTTTAGTACCTTCTGGGTAACGCTTAGCGATAGCTACCCATGGATCTTCGCCCAGCTGTTTCAGGCCGAGGGATACACGAGTACGCTCGCGGTCGAACTTCAGCACTTTAACAGTGATTTCGTCGCCCACGTTCACGATTTCGCTTGGGTGCTTAACGCGTTTCCACGCCATGTCGGTGATGTGCAGCAGGCCATCAACGCCGCCCAGGTCAACGAATGCGCCGTAGTCAGTGAGGTTCTTAACGATACCTTTGACTTCCATGCCTTCCTGCAGGTTTTCCAGCAGCTGATCGCGTTCTGCGCTGTTTTCGGATTCGATAACGGCACGACGGGAAACAACAACGTTGTTACGCTTCTGGTCCAGCTTGATTACTTTGAACTCAAGCTCTTTGCCTTCGAGGTGCAGGGTGTCACGGACTGGACGAACGTCTACCAGTGAACCTGGCAGGAACGCACGAATACCATTCAGCTCAACAGTGAAGCCACCTTTAACTTTGCCGTTGATAACACCGACCACAGTTTCAGCTTCTTCGTAAGCTTTCTCCAGCGTGATCCATGCTTCGTGACGTTTAGCTTTCTCACGAGACAGCAGGGTTTCGCCGAAGCCGTCTTCTACTGCGTCCAGAGCAACGTCAACTTCGTCACCAACCTGGATTTCCAGCTCGCCCTGGGCGTTTTTGAACTGCTCAGCCGGAATGGCGGACTCAGATTTCAGACCGGCGTCAACCAGTACTACGTCTTTGTCGATAGCAACAACAACACCGCGAACGATGGAACCCGGACGGGTTTCGATTTCTTTTAAGGATTCTTCAAACAGTTGAGCAAAAGATTCAGTCATGTTTAATCTTCAGGTTAATATTAACGTCCACCTGGCTCCGTGCCGGATGGGGTTGTTTCACATACCCGCCGTCAATCCATTGCAGCGGGGGTACTGCTAAATCGGTCGCGATTACGCGAGTGCCAGTTTTTGGCGCGCATATTGTAGCGCTTTTTCAATCACTTGCTCAATAGTTAAACTGGTTGAATCCAGAACTAATGCATCTTCTGCAGGAACAAGCGGTGCGACGGCGCGGTTACGATCGCGGTCATCGCGCTCTTTTATCTCGGATAAAAGGCGATCAAAGTTAACACTAAACCCCTTTTCCTGCAACTGAAGCATACGGCGTTGAGCACGTTCTTCCGAAGAGGCGTCAAGGAAGATTTTTACTGGCGCATCAGGGAAGACCACGGTTCCCATGTCGCGTCCATCAGCGATCAGACCCGGGGCTTCACGAAACGCTCGCTGGCGACGCAGCAGCGCCTCGCGAACGCGTGGGAAAGCCGCCACCTGGGAGGCCGCATTAGCGACTTCCTGCGTACGGATTTCGCCGCTCACGTCTTCCCCTTCCAGGATCACTTCCAGGTTGCCATCGGTGGAAACAAAACGCACATCCAGATGCGCAGCCAGCGGTACCAGCGCTTCTTCAGAGGCGACATCCACGTGATGATGCAGCGCAGCCAGCGCCAGCACGCGATAGATTGCTCCCGAATCTAAAAGATGCCATTGCAATGCTTCCGCCATCGCTTTGCACAGAGTACCTTTCCCTGCGCCACTCGGCCCATCAATGGTGATTACCGGGGCAACTGCCGTCATCTTTTTCTCCTTAAATAAGGCATACCGTTAACATGAACGCCGCGCATTATACGCGCCAACGTGCGCAACTGTTACCTTTGCGTGCAAATTACGGAATGATAGAAGCAGAGTGTAGAAGAAATGAGCGGGAAAGATCGTCAGGAAGCGTAAGGAAATGCCGCATCAGGTGATGCGGCAAGACTTCATCATGCCAGGGTGCTAATGCGCGCCAGCTGTTCGAAATAGTCCGGGAAGGTTTTCGCCGTACATTTCGGATCGAGAATGGTCACAGGGGTATCGGACAGCGCCACCAGCGAGAAACACATCGCCATACGGTGATCGTTATAGGTCCCGATTTCAGCAAACTGCAGTTTTGCCGGAGGGGTAACGCGAATGTAATCTTCGCCCTCTTCTACCTCAGCGCCAACTTTACGCAGCTCGGTTGCCATCGCGAACAGGCGGTCCGTCTCTTTTACGCGCCAGTTATAAATGTTGCGCAGCGTGGTGGTGCCTTTGGCAAACAGCGCCGCCGTGGCAATGGTCATCGCCGCATCCGGGATATGGTTCATGTCCATGTCGATGGCGTTCAGCTCACCGTGGGTACAGGAGATGAAATCATCCCCCCAGGTGACAACCGCGCCCATTTTTTCCAGCACGTCAGCAAAACGAATATCGCCCTGCACGCTGTTGCGGCCAATGCCGGTCACTTTTACCGTACCGCCTTTAATCGCGCCAGCGGCAAGGAAATAGGATGCGGATGAAGCATCGCCTTCAACCAGGTAGTTGCCCGGCGACTGGTACTGCTGCGCGCCGCGAACCACGAAACGCTGATAAGACTGGTTTTCAACCTCAACGCCGAAGGTTTTCATCAGATGCAGCGTAATATCAATATACGGTTTGGAGACCAGCTCACCTTTAATCGTGATAACCGTATCCTGCGGGGCCAGCGGCGCGGTCATCAGCAGCGCCGTCAGGAACTGGCTGGAGACGCTGCCGTCAACCTCGACGGTACCGCCGGTAAAGCCCCCGCGCAGACGCAGTGGCGGGTAATTTTCCTGCTCCAGATACTCAATCTGCGCGCCGCCCTGACGCAGGGCATCTACCAGATGGCCGATCGGACGTTCCTTCATGCGCGGCTCGCCGGTCAGCACGATGTTATTGCTCCCGAGGCACAGGGCTGCCGCCAGCGGACGCATCGCGGTACCCGCGTTACCCAGAAACAGCTCAAGCTCGTCACTCGCCTGCAGCGCGCCGCCGTTGCCGGTCACTTCGCAGCGGGTACGATCGTCAGAGAGTGTGTAATGAACGCCCAACGCTTTCAGCGCATTGAGCATATGGCGCACGTCATCGCTGTCCAGCAGGTTGGTGAGGACGGTGGTGCCGTTTGCCAGAGCTGCCAGCAGCAGAGCGCGGTTCGAGACACTTTTTGAACCAGGCAGATTGATGGTGCCATCTACCCGCGCGATAGGTTGTAACGTCAGGGATTCCATGAAAACTAAACTCTCAACTCAACATAATAAAAACCCCGCAGGGACGCTGCGGGGGTGAAAAACAGCAAATTAACCGTGACGACGTTCGAAGTCGATCATGAAATCGGTCAGGGCCTTAACGCCTTCCAGCGGCATGGCGTTATAAATGGAAGCACGCATCCCGCCAACCACACGATGGCCTTTCAGCGCGTGCAGACCCGCTGCGAACGACTCTTCCAGGAACACGCTGTCCAGGCTGCTGTCTGCCAGCTGGAACGGTACGTTCATGCGCGAACGGTTCGCTTTCGCTACATCGTTACGGTAGAAATCGCTCTTGTCGATCGTGCCGTACAGCAGCTCGGCTTTTTGCTGATTGATCTTGTCCATCTGCGCCACGCCGCCGTTTTGCTTCAGCCATTTGAAGACCAGGCCGGAAAGGTACCAGGCAAACGTTGGTGGGGTGTTGAACATGGAGTCGTTGTCATTCAGGATGGTGTAATCCAGGATTGACGGGCAGGACTTATGGGCTTTCCCCAGCAGGTCTTCACGGACGATGACAATAGTCAGCCCAGCAGGACCGATGTTTTTCTGAGCACCTGCGTAAATGACGCCGTAGCGGCTGACGTCCAGCGGAGTGGACAGAATGGTTGAAGAGAAGTCCGCCGTCACAATGACATTGTCGCCAAAGTCTGGCTCTTCGTGAATGGCGATGCCGTCGATGGTTTCGTTCGGGCAGTAGTGGAGATACGCGGCGTTGTCAGACAGCTGCCACTCGCTCATCGGCTTCACGGCGCGCAGACCGTCAACGGTCACTTTGGCGTCGATAACGTTCGGCGTGCAGTATTTGTGCGCTTCTTTTAACGCACTGGCTGCCCAGTAGCCGGCATCGACGTAATCAGCGGTGGTTTTGTCGCCCAGCAGATTGAGCGGGATGCCCGCAAACTGGCCGCGTCCACCGCCGTGACAGAACAATACTTTGTAGTTCGAGGGAATGTTCAGCAGATCGCGAAAATCCTTTTCTGCCTCTTCCGCCACCTGAATAAACGCTTTACCCCGGTGGCTGATTTCCATCACCGACGTACCCAGACCGTTCCAGTCACACAGTTCCTGTTGAGCCTGTTTGAGCACGTCTGCCGGTAACATTGCCGGACCTGAACTGAAATTAAAAACTTGAGCCATTTCCCCTCACCACGCTAAAAGCCATAAGTTATAACTGTGGATATCGGTTTTATCATTCAGTGACACGCGCCGCAATGTCTAAAACTTATGACCGGGGAAATGTGCCCTTCGTCACACAAAACAATCTGCCGCCTCGTCGTCACAAAACCGACAAAATCGCTGTCAGACGAGGCGTTTAGCCCGGCTAACCTTTGTCCATTCCGGATTTGCACAACGAGGGCATAATTGATGATCGCCCGCATGCATCCCCACAACATGACTACATTTTATACATGCATACTCCCCGGTTTCAGGTATCACCCTGAACCGTTCTACTAACATATCCGGCAGGATACACAGGCCGGGCTTAACGTCGTCATCAGCATAGTAATAGACGCTGATTTGCCCATTGGTTTCCATGATCGCCAGCCGCACCTGTCCGAGCTGTTCAACGCTATTCAGGCGCAGCTCCATAAAGAACTCAAACTCGGTCATATTGGCGCTTTGCACATTTTCCCAGGCCAGCTGACCGTCCTCAACAATAACGACCGGTTTCCCTTCAAGCAGATCTTCCAGCTTTTCACTTTTTGACATCAGCCACATCACCAGCCGGTAAAGCAAGGCGAGGGAAACAAAAACGATAAACACCGGCACCATCGGCACGTCGTCATAAAACGCGACGTCCCCCGCCGCCGAGCCCAGCGTCAGGATGATCAGCACTTCAAACAGAGACATCTGACGAACGCCACGACGGCCAGTAATTTTGAGAAACAGGAAGACGAGTACGAAGGTATACAGGCTGCGCAGCGCCACTTCGCCCAGAAATTCAGGTGGAACTTTATCAAACGCCATCCGCTGGAGATCAAATGCTTTCATTTTTCTATGCCTTAACAGTCAGTTACTGCTACTAAGCATAGCTCAGCCATTTATTTTCGTCGGAGATAGCACCCGTCACGCAAAACCCGTATCATTGCGCGCTTTACGTACGATAAAAGTGAACGCCATGACTCAAACGTTTATCCCCGGCAAAGACGCCGCTCTGGAAGATTCCATCGCTCGCTTCCAGCAGAAACTGACCGACCTGGGCTTTAACATCGAAGAAGCCTCCTGGCTGAACCCGGTGCCTCACGTCTGGTCCGTGCACATTCGCGACAAAGACTGCGCGCTCTGCTTTACCAACGGTAAAGGTGCGACGAAAAAAGCGGCACTGGCCTCTGCGCTGGGTGAGTATTTTGAGCGTCTGTCCACCAACTACTTCTTCGCTGACTTCTGGCTGGGTGAAACCATCGCCAACGGCCCTTTCGTTCACTATCCGAACGAAAAATGGTTCCCGCTGACCGAAGACGATGAACTGCCGGAAGGCATTCTGGATGGCCGTCTGCGTGCCTTCTACGATCCGGAAAACGAACTGACCGCCAGCATGCTGATCGATCTGCAATCTGGGAATGAAGAGCGTGGGATCTGCGCCCTGCCGTTCACCCGTCAGTCTGACGAGCAGACCGTGTATATTCCGATGAACATCGTCGGCAACCTGTATGTGTCCAACGGTATGTCCGCCGGTAATACCCGCAATGAAGCGCGCGTGCAGGGCCTGTCTGAAGTGTTCGAGCGTCACATTAAAAACCGTATCATCGCTGAATCCATCAGCCTGCCGGAGATCCCGGCGGACGTGCTGGCGCGCTACCCGGGCGTGGTGGAATCCATCGCCAAACTGGAAGCGGAAGGTTTCCCAATCTTTGCGTATGACGGCTCGCTGGGCGGTAAATATCCGGTTATCTGCGTCGTGCTGTTTAACCCGACTAACGGAACCTGCTTCGCCTCCTTCGGTGCGCACCCTGACTTCGGCGTGGCGCTGGAGCGTACCGTGACCGAGCTGCTGCAGGGCCGTAGCCTGAAAGATCTCGACGTATTCACCCCGCCAACGTTTGACGATGAAGAAGTAGCCGAGCACACCAACCTCGAAACCCACTTCATCGACTCCAGCGGTTTGATTTCCTGGGATATGTTCAAGCAGGACGCGGACTATCCGTTCGTGGACTGGAGCTTTGCCGGTACCACCGAAGAAGAGTTCGCTACATTGATGGCAATCTTCGACGCCGAAGATCAGGAAGTCTACATTGCCGACTACGAACACCTGGGCGTTTACGCGTGCCGTATCATCGTACCTGGCATGTCCGATATCTACCCGGCGGAAGATCTGTGGCTCGCAAACAACAGCATGGGCGCGCACCTGCGTGAAACCCTACTCTCCCTGCCGGGCAGCGAGTGGGAAAAAGAAGATTATCTCAACCTGATAGCCCAGCTGGACGATGAAGGCCACGATGACTTTACCCGCGTGCGCGAGCTGCTGGGTCTGGCGACCGGGAAAGACAACGGCTGGTACACGCTGCGCATCGGTGAACTGAAAGCGATGCTGGCCCTCGCGGGCGGCGATCTGGATCAGGCTCTGGCCTGGACAGAATGGACCATGGAGTTTAACCAGTCGGTCTTCTCCGCCGAGCGCACCAACTATTACCGCTGCCTGCAAACCCTGCTGCTGCTTGCACAGGAAGACGATCGCGAGCCACTGCAGTACCTGAACGCTTTCGTACGTATGTACGGTGCTGAAGCGGTTGAAGCCGCCAGCGCGGCGCTGAGCGGTGAAGAGCCGTTCTACGGTCTGCAGGCGGTTGACAGCGATCTGAAAGCCTTCCCGGCGCATCAGTCTCTGCTGAAGGCCTATGAAAAGCTGCAGAAAGCAAAAGCCGCTTACTGGTCAAAATAAGCGCATATAACATTAACGGCAGTAGGCGTATTCAATCGTCTGGGCTATATTACGGGGCAATTTCATTGCCCCGTTTTTTATTCTCTTCGGCAATGATTGTTGATTGTAATAATAAAGTTAAACACGGGTAAATATAATAATATTTGCCTGGGCTTTATTGTTACTTTTTATGGTAAATACTCCATATTAATTAACTGTTTCGAAGGGGGCCGAACGAAAAAATTCAACTCTTTTCATAACTTTTAAAATTTATTTTTATACGGATAATCAACTACTTACTCCGCATTTGTTGTAAAACCATACATACTGCGGGCCTATAAGCCAGGCGAGATATGATCTATATCAATTTCTCTTCTATAATGCTTTGTTAGTATCTCGTCGCCGACTTAATAAAGAGAGAGTTAGTGTGAAAGCTGACAACCCTTTTGATCTTTTACTCCCCGCCGCGATGGCAAAAGTTGCCGAAGAAGCGGGTGTCTATAAAGCAACGAAACACCCGATGAAGACGTTCTATCTGGCGATCACCGCAGGTGTGTTCATCTCTATCGCTTTCGTCTTCTACATCACCGCCACCACCGGTACTGCCGGAATGCCTTTCGGCATGGCCAAACTGATTGGCGGCATTTGCTTCTCACTGGGTCTGATTCTCTGCGTCATTTGCGGCGCCGACCTCTTCACCTCAACGGTGCTGATTGTTGTGGCGAAAGCCAGCGGAAGAATTACCTGGGGTCAACTGGCGCGCAACTGGCTTAACGTCTACGTTGGTAACCTGATTGGCTGTCTGCTCTTTGTTCTGTTGATGTGGCTCTCTGGCGAGTATATGACCGCCAACGGTGGCTGGGGGCTTAATGTCCTGCAAACCGCTGACCACAAAATGCATCACACATTTATCGAAGCCGTTGCTCTCGGCATCCTCGCAAACCTGATGGTCTGCCTGGCGGTCTGGATGAGCTACTCTGGCCGTAGCCTGATGGATAAAGCCATGATTATGGTTCTGCCGGTTGCGATGTTTGTTGCCAGCGGCTTCGAGCACAGTATTGCGAATATGTTCATGATCCCGATGGGGATTGTTATCCGCAACTTTGCAAGCCCGGAGTTCTGGACCGCAGTTGGTTCATCCCCGGAAAGTTTCTCTCACCTGACTATTATGAATTTCATTACTGATAACCTGATCCCCGTCACTATCGGGAACATTATCGGTGGGGGTCTGTTAGTTGGGTTGACATACTGGGTCATTTACCTGCGTGGCGGCGACCATCATTAATGGTTGTCTCAGGCAGTAAATAAAAAATCCACTTAAGAAGGTAGGTGTTACATGTCCGAGCTTAATGAAAAGTTAGCCACAGCCTGGGAAGGTTTTGCGAAAGGTGACTGGCAGAATGAAGTCAACGTCCGTGACTTCATTCAGAAAAACTATACCCCGTATGAAGGTGACGAATCCTTCCTGGCTGGCGCAACTGACGCGACCACCAAGCTGTGGGACAGCGTAATGGAAGGCGTTAAACTGGAAAACCGCACTCACGCGCCAGTTGATTTTGACACCTCCGTTGCATCCACCATCACTTCTCACGATGCTGGCTACATCAACAAAGCCCTTGAGAAAATTGTTGGTCTGCAGACTGAAGCACCACTGAAACGCGCAATCATCCCGTTCGGTGGTATCAAAATGGTTGAAGGTTCCTGCAAAGCGTATAACCGCGAGCTGGACCCAATGCTGAAAAAAATCTTCACCGAATACCGTAAAACCCATAACCAGGGCGTATTCGATGTTTATACCAAAGACATTCTGAACTGCCGTAAATCTGGCGTTCTGACTGGTCTGCCAGATGCCTATGGCCGTGGCCGTATCATCGGTGACTACCGTCGCGTTGCGCTGTACGGTATCGACTTCCTGATGAAAGACAAATACGCGCAGTTCGTTTCCCTGCAGTCTGACCTGGAAAACGGCGTAAACCTGGAAGCGACTATCCGTCTGCGTGAAGAAATTGCTGAACAGCACCGCGCGCTGGGTCAGATCAAAGAGATGGCGGCTAAATACGGCTGCGATATCTCTGGTCCTGCGACCAACGCTCAGGAAGCTATTCAGTGGACCTACTTCGGCTACCTGGCCGCTGTTAAGTCTCAGAACGGTGCAGCAATGTCCTTCGGCCGCGTATCCACCTTCCTGGATGCGTACATCGAACGTGACCTGAAAGCAGGCAAAATCACCGAGCAAGACGCTCAGGAAATGATTGACCACCTGGTCATGAAACTGCGTATGGTTCGCTTCCTGCGTACCCCAGAATATGATGAACTGTTCTCTGGTGACCCAATCTGGGCAACCGAATCTATCGGTGGTATGGGCGTTGACGGTCGTACGCTGGTTACCAAAAACAGCTTCCGCTTCCTGAACACCCTGTACACCATGGGTCCTTCTCCGGAGCCGAACATCACCGTTCTGTGGTCTGAAAAACTGCCTCTGAACTTCAAGAAATTCGCCGCTAAAGTGTCCATCGACACCTCTTCTCTGCAGTACGAGAACGATGACCTGATGCGTCCGGACTTCAACAACGACGACTACGCTATCGCTTGCTGCGTAAGCCCAATGGTTGTTGGTAAACAAATGCAGTTCTTCGGTGCGCGTGCAAACCTGGCGAAAACCATGCTGTACGCTATCAACGGCGGCGTTGATGAAAAACTGAAAATGCAGGTTGGTCCTAAGTCTGAGCCAATCAAAGGCGACGTGCTGAACTATGACGAAGTCATGGAGCGCATGGACCACTTCATGGACTGGCTGGCTAAGCAGTACGTGACCGCGCTGAACGTTATCCACTACATGCACGACAAGTACAGCTACGAAGCCTCTCTGATGGCGCTGCACGACCGTGATGTTATCCGCACCATGGCGTGTGGTATCGCAGGTCTGTCCGTTGCGGCTGACTCCCTGTCTGCAATCAAATACGCGAAAGTTAAACCAATTCGTGACGAAGACGGCCTGGCCGTAGACTTCGAAATAGAAGGCGAATACCCGCAGTTTGGTAACAACGACGCTCGCGTTGATGACATGGCGGTTGACCTGGTAGAACGTTTCATGAAGAAAATTCAGAAACTCACTACCTACCGTAACGCTATCCCGACTCAGTCTGTTCTGACCATCACCTCTAACGTTGTGTATGGTAAGAAAACCGGTAACACCCCAGACGGTCGTCGTGCTGGCGCGCCATTTGGCCCAGGTGCTAACCCAATGCACGGTCGTGACCAGAAAGGTGCTGTAGCTTCTCTGACCTCCGTTGCTAAACTGCCGTTTGCTTACGCGAAAGATGGTATCTCTTACACCTTCTCTATCGTGCCAAACGCGCTGGGTAAAGACGACGAAGTGCGTAAAACTAACCTCGCGGGTCTGATGGATGGTTACTTCCACCACGAAGCGTCCATCGAAGGTGGTCAGCACCTGAACGTGAACGTAATGAACCGTGAAATGCTGCTCGACGCGATGGAACATCCTGAGAAATATCCTCAGCTGACCATCCGCGTATCTGGCTACGCAGTACGTTTTAACTCCCTGACGAAAGAACAGCAGCAGGACGTTATCACCCGTACTTTCACTCAGTCCATGTAAGTGGAATTGACTGAAATCACGCGTTAAAAAGCGTACAATAAAGGCTCCACGCAAGTGGGGCCTTTTTAACACCCTCGCTTCACCAGTCTCTTTTGTCCGCTATCTATACTTTATGGATAACAGCCAAAACAGACTCGACATAGCCTTTGAGCTGTGCAACTACACAGGCCCCCGGATGGGCCAAATTCGGAGATATCACCGCAATGTCAACTATTGGTCGCATTCACTCCTTTGAATCCTGTGGCACCGTCGATGGCCCGGGGATCCGCTTTATTACCTTTTTCCAGGGCTGCCTGATGCGCTGCCTGTACTGCCATAACCGCGACACCTGGGACACGCACGGCGGTAAAGAAGTCACCGTGGAAGATCTGATGAAAGAGGTGGTGACCTACCGCCACTTTATGAACGCATCCGGCGGTGGCGTGACCGCGTCCGGCGGTGAAGCTATTCTTCAGGCTGAGTTTGTCCGCGACTGGTTCCGCGCCTGCCATAAAGAAGGCATTCATACCTGTCTCGACACCAACGGCTTTGTGCGCCGCTACGATCCGGTCATTGATGAACTGCTCGACGTGACCGATCTGGTGATGCTCGATCTCAAACAGATGAACGATGAGATCCACCAGAATCTGGTTGGCGTTTCTAACCACCGTACGCTGGAGTTTGCCAAATACATCGCCGATAAAGGCATCAAAACCTGGATCCGCTACGTTGTTGTTCCCGGCTGGTCAGATGACGATGACTCCGCGCATCGCCTGGGTGAATTTACCCGCGACATGGGCAACGTCGAGAAAATTGAGCTTCTGCCCTATCACGAACTGGGTAAACATAAATGGGTGGCGATGGGCGAAGAGTACAAGCTTGATGGGGTGAAGCCGCCGAAAAAAGAGACGATGGAACGCGTGAAAGGTATTCTTGAGCAGTACGGCCACAAGGTCATGTATTAAAGAGAAGGCCCGGTAAGAACCGGGCCTTTTTATATTCTATTTAAAGACGCCGTTAATTACGGAGGTCACAATCGCCGTACTCAGCGCAATTAAGACCAGGTCGTCCCCGACCACGCGCCATTCATAGCCCGGGTAGGAAGGAAGCTGGCCGAGCATAGAGGCTGGCACAGTCTTCTTCGCAATGCCCGGAGGAAGCGGTTTACCGCGTGCGAGGTTTTTCGCAATCCCCGGAGGCAGAGACTCATAGCCCGTTAAGCCATAATTCAGGGCCAGGTGGCGGGCATGATCGAAGCTCACGCGAGCGTCGACGTCATTACCGACATCTTTGCTGTTTTTGAAGCTCTTATCCGATTTTCCAGGGTTTTCCTTTCCGCTATTTTGCTTATTACCATGGTTACCGGAATTACCAGAATTCCCGTTACCATGATTGCCGCCATTACCTTGTCCGCCACTGTTTCCATGACCACCGCCATTCCCGTTTCCAGGATTAGCCATGACCGGAGCCGTTGCAAACGTTAAAGACAACACTACGGCAAGTGCGGTAGTGGAAAAACGACGTATAGACATGATTGTTGCCTATTGTGGTAGAACTCATTTGAATTATCGCCAGGCGGGGAAAACAAACAATGTGTAAAAGTCTTATATGTGACAGGGACAAAAAAGCCTGTCATCGACAGGCTTTTATTTAATCAGGCGTGCGCCACAGGGGTTGGATGCTCGCCCGCTTTGCGCAGCAGCATCAGGAGATAAATAAACGACACGCTGGCAATCATGATAAACAGCAAATTGTCGGAATAATTCTGCATCAGCATCGCGGTAAATGTCGGTCCCAGCAGGCTACCGATGGTATAGCTTAATAATAGCGCCTGGTTCATTGCCACGAGCTGGTGATGTTCTACTTTCTCACAGGCCCACGCCATCGCGACCGGGTAAAGCGTGAATCCTGCGGCCCCGAGAATAAACAGTGCAGGCGCCATCGCGGCGTTGCTGAGCATCGCAAGGCATCCCATGATCACCACGAAGACCTGAACGCGCAGCACCAGCAGACGACCAAAACGGTCTGCCAGGCGGCCAATCGGCCATTGCCCCACAATACCCGCACTGACCATCACCGCCATCCAGAAACCAATTCCGGAATCGCTGACGCCCTGATGATTCAGGTAGAGCGGCATCAGGCCATAGAGCGAGCCCAGTACAATTCCCGAAATAATGCATCCGTTTACGCCCAGACGCGCCTGACGGAGTCTCAACATCGGCCAGACGTGGGTCGCTTCCTGATGTTCGCTGTTCTGGTTCACAATGCGCGTAAAGAGCAGCGGCAGGATCGCGGCCAGCACCATGCCGGTTACCCACGGCAGTACGCTCATCAGGTCGGTTGGCAGTTTGCTGACCATCAGTTGACCCAGAACGGTACCGACGTAGTAAACCATCATATAGGCCGCCAGAAGACGTCCGCGGTTGCGGGAGGTACCACTACACATCAGCGCGCTTTCAACCACCACCCAAATCATCGCGCAGCCGACGCCGGCGATAAAGCGCCATGCCATCCAGCTCCAGAAGCCCACCATCAGACCCAGACCGGCGCACCCGGCAGCGAAAATCAGCGAGGCCAGATAATAGCTGCGATTAAAGCCAAAACGCTTAATCAGGCTACCGGTTAATAATGTGCCCAACAGGTTCCCGGTAAAAAAGGACGAGCTGACCATACCCACCTGCCAGGTCGGTAAGTTTTCATGGGCGAGCCACAGCGGGACGAGCGTGTTTAACACGGCGATCGCCAGGGTCAACAGAAGCAGGCCACAGAGCAACAGGAGCACTGGCCGGGTATAGGTGGTCATGGATTAAAAACCGTGAGGAAGTTCAGATTTCGTGCGCATCATGCCACTGGCAAAAACAAAGTCAATCCACAGATTTAACCGGCTCGCACAATATGTTCCCTGTCGATTTAAAAAACTTATCCTGCTAATGCAGCGCCTGCTATAGATATTAATTATGTATCTGTTTTTATTTATTAATGACCGAAATTAAAACAAAACGACAGTCGAAAAATTTCATGAATGAAAAAAAGAAAAGCCGGGCGCTATGTCCCGGCTTTTTATAACGAAAAATGAAATTAGCTGGCGATAGCCATACCGACCGTCATATGCAGGCCGTAAAACACACCGCGACCAATTAACTCCCCTACCAGCACCAGCACAAAAGCCAGTGACAGGAGCGGCAGTGCAGGCTGATAACCTTTAAGCTGAGGGCCGATCCAGCACACCAGCGCAGCTGCCAGCAACACCACACGCCAGGCCATCAGCGAACCGTAGTCCGGCACCAGCGCAGAAGCCTGCTGGATAGAGTTGTGAATGGTTGCCAGCTCGGCCCCCTGCATCAGGGCGACCATCGCGCTCACCACCAGCGCCAGCAGCGAAACGGCTGGCAGCAGACGCATTGCCCAACCGTTTACCCCCGCCACGCGCAGCAGCAGGTAGCCCAGCAGCGGCCCGCCGATAAACATCGTCAGGAAGAAGCTCATCGGCGTCCAGACGCTGTACCAGGTAGGAACGGTATCGATGGTGTTATAGACGCGCACCATCATCCACACGAACACCACGCCCAGTACCATGGTGACGATCAGCCACAGGCTGCGCAGGCCCGCAGGCAATTTTTTCAACGCAGCCAGCAGCCACCCCAGCCCGCCGACGGCAAAGAAGATTGCCCCGCTGGCAATTTCGTTACTGAGCGACGACGCCCCCACGCGGTTCAGGGAGTTGAACGCGCGCATCGGTGAGCCCAGGTGCAGCGTAGAGGCGATAAATCCAATCCCCATCAGCACCCACAGGCCAAACATGCTCAACACTAAACGCTGCTGCTGTTCGGCATTGAGGTTCCCTTTTAACAGCGCCAGCGCCAGAACAATAAAGCCGCCCACTACGCACTGCCCAAAGACCGTGAAGATCATCAGCGGCCATTCATGCCATCCACTTCCCATCTCACACCTCCTTCGGATTTGCCAGGTAGCCGGTGGTGTCACCCGTCGGACGGCTGTTGGCGTTAGGTTTAATGACAATACTCGGCTTCGTGAAGTGCGCGGACGGCAGCGGTGCCACAGCGGCAAGCTGACCGTGTTTCTGACGCAGCTCTTCTATCGGACCAAAATCCAGCGCGCGCAGCGGGCAGGACTCGACGCAGATTGGCTTTTTGCCGTCCGCTACGCGGCTGTGGCAGCCGTCGCACTTGGTCATATGTCCTTTAGCGGCGTTGTACTGCGGCGCGCCGTACGGGCACGCCATATGGCAGTAGCGACAGCCGATGCAGACATCTTCATCCACCACCACAAAACCGTCCTCCCGCTTGTGCATCGCCCCGCTCGGGCACACCTTGGTGCAGGCCGGATCTTCACAGTGGTTACAGGCAATCGACAGGTAATAGGCAAAGACGTTCTGATGCCAGACGCCGTTATCTTCCTGCCAGTCGCCCCCGGCGTATTCGTAAATGCGGCGGAAGCTCACGTCCGGGGTGAGATCTTTATAATCTTTACAGGCCAGCTCGCAGGTTTTGCACCCGGTGCAACGGCTGGAATCAATGAAAAATCCATACTGGGTTGTCATCGGTTACTCCTTAAACCTTTTCAACCTGGACAAGGTTTGTGTGAGACGGGTTGCCTTTCGCCAGCGGCGACGGATGCTGCGTGGTCAGGACGTTAATACTGCCTGCCTGGTCGATGCGGTTGGCATCCGGGCTGTACCAGGCCCCTTCCCCCAGTGCCACTACGCCAGGCATCATGCGCGGTGTCACTTTGGCTTCAATGTGTACCTCGCCGCGACCGTTAAAGATACGCACGCGATCCCCGTTACGGATACCACGTGCTTTGGCATCCATCGGGTTGATCCACATCTCCTGGCGGCAGGCGGCCTTCAGTACGTCAACGTTGCCGTAGGTGGAGTGCACGCGCGCCTTGTAGTGGAAACCGGTCAGCTGCAGCGGGAATTTCGCCGTCAGCGGATCGTTATAGTTTTCGAACCCCGGCGTGTAGATCGGCAGCGGATCGATAACATCTCCTTCCGGCAGCTCCCAGGTAGACGCGATTTTTGCCAGCGCTTCGGAGTAGATTTCGATTTTGCCCGACGGCGTGGTCAGCGGATTCGCCTGCGGATCTTCACGGAACGCTTTATACGCCACGTGATGCCCTTCCGGGTCACGCTGCTTGTACATGCCCTGCTTGCGGAAGGTGTCGAAGTCCGGCAGATCGGGAATTGCTTTACGAGAGAGCTCGTGCAGATGGCGCATCCACCCTTCCTGAGTACGCCCTTCGGTAAACTGCTGTTCGACGCCCAATCGCTTCGCCAGTTCGGAGGTCATCTCATAGATGGTTTTGCACTCGAAGCGCGGCTTGATGGCCTGGTCGGTAAAGATCACGTAGGACATGTTGCCGCAGGAAGCGTCCAGCGCGAAATCCATCTGCTCAGACGCGGTGCAGTCCGGCAGCAGAATATCGGCATATTTTGCCGAGGAGGTCATGTGGCAGTCGATCACCACAATCATCTCGCACTTCTTGTCGTCCTGCAGAATTTCATGGGTGCGGTTGATTTCCGAGTGCTGGTTGATAAGGCAGTTGCCGGCGTAGTTCCAGATCATCTTGATCGGCACATCCAGCTTGTCTTTGCCCCGAACGCCGTCGCGCAGCGCGGTCATTTCCGGACCGCGCTCGATTGCGTCAGTCCACATAAACATGGAGATGCTGGTCTGAACCGGGTTATCCAGCGTCGGCATCCGCTCAAACGGCACTTCATAAGAACCTTCGCGCGCGCCGGTGTTACCGCCATGAACGCCGACGTTGCCGGTCAGAATTGAAAGCATGGAGATAGCGCGGGTGGCGATTTCACCATTCGCATGACGCTGCGGTCCCCAGCCCTGGCTGATGTAGGCCGGTTTAGCTGAACCTATCTCACGCGCCAGCTGAACAATGCGCTCGACCGGAATACCGGTGATGGTGGAGGCCCACTCCGGCGTTTTCGCTACGCCGTCGCTGCCCTGGCCGAGAATATATGCCTTGTAGTGACCATTGGCAGGGGCACTGGCTGGCAGCGTTTTCTCGTCATAACCGACGCAGTATTTATCAAGGAACGGCTGATCGACGAGGTTTTCAGTAATCATCACCCACGCCAGCGCGGAAACCAGTGCCGCATCGGTACCGGGACGAATGGGGATCCACTCATCTTCGCGCCCGGCACCGGTGTCGGTATAGCGCGGATCGATAATGATCATGCGGGCATTAGATTTGGCGCGGGCCTGTTCGAGGTAGTACGTCACCCCGCCGCCGCTCATGCGGGTTTCGCCCGGGTTGTTACCGAACAGGACGACCAGCTTACTGTTTTCGATATCGGACGGGCTGTTGCCGTCGGCCCAGCCGCCGTAGGTATAGTTCAGACCTGCGGCAATCTGTGCGGAAGAGTAGTCGCCGTAGTGGTTGAGATAACCGCCGCAGCAGTTCATCAGACGCGCGACCAGCGTTTTACCCGGTGGCCAGGAGCGGGTCAGCGTGCCACCCAGCGTCCCGGTGCCATAGTTCAGGTAGATGGACTCGTTGCCGTACTCTTTGATCAGGCGCTGCATGTTGGTGGCGATAATGTCGTAGGCTTCGTCCCAGCTAATGCGCTCAAACTTCCCTTCCCCACGCTTACCGACACGCTTCATTGGGTATTTCAGACGATCCGGGTTGTAGACGCGGCGACGCATGGAGCGACCGCGCAGGCAGGCGCGAACCTGGTGTAACCCTTCGTAGTTATCGTCCCCGGTGTTGTCGGTTTCGACATACTTAATTTCGCCATCCACCACATGCATACGCAGCGGACAACGGCTACCGCAGTTTACGGTACACGCACTCCACACCACTTTTTCCGGAGCTGCGGCTGCGGATAGTGCGTCCGCCGCCGACGCCAGCCGGGTAAAAGGGAGCGTGAAGGCGCTGCTGGCTACAGCCAGGCCGCCTATTGCCGTGGTTTTCATCAACCCACGGCGAGTGACCTCGGCAGCCATTAACGCTTCAGGCGCTTTGATTTTCATAGAGACTCACTTTGGTTGCTCACTAAGAAAAAAGAGGCGGCACGAACCGCTATATAGTTTTGTAAATAACGAATTACTTCGTTATCAGCGTCTTATGCTGACTTTCATTCGGAGGAGTATTACTACTTTAGAGGGAGGGGGTATTGCGTCGTGTCAATTCATAGGCATAAAAAAAGCGCCCGAAGGCGCTTTTTTGTTGTGAGGCAAAGAATTAGCCGATGTACTGCTGTCCTTTCATGTATGGACGCAGCACTTCAGGGATCTCGATGCGGCCATCTGCCTGCTGGTAGTTTTCCAGCACGGCAACCAGCGTACGGCCAACAGCCAGACCAGAACCGTTCAGGGTATGCACCAGACGGGTTTTCTTGTCAGATTTGCTGCGGCAGCGTGCCTGCATGCGGCGCGCCTGGAAATCCCAGACGTTAGAGCAGGAGGAGATTTCACGGTAGGTGTTCTGTGCAGGCACCCAGACTTCCAGGTCGAAGGTTTTGCAGGCACCAAAGCCCATGTCACCGGTGCACAGCGCCATGCGGCGATACGGCAGGCCCAGCAGCTCCAGCACTTTTTCCGCATGGCCAGTCATCTCTTCCAGCGCGTCCATAGATTCTTCCGGACGGACAATCTGCACCATCTCGACTTTGTCGAACTGGTGCATACGGATCAGACCACGGGTGTCGCGACCGTAAGAACCGGCTTCTGAACGGAAGCACGGAGAGTGTGCCGTCAGCTTGATTGGCAGATCGTCTTCGTCAATGATCTCATCACGCACGAGGTTGGTCAGCGGCACTTCCGCGGTTGGGATCAGCGCATAGTTGCTGCTGTCTGCTTCTTCATCCAGCGGACGGGTATGGAACAGATCGCCGGCAAATTTCGGCAGCTGGCCCGTACCGTACAGCGTATCGTGGTTAACCAGATACGGAACATAGGTTTCGCTGTAGCCGTGCTGCTCGGTGTGCAGATCCAGCATGAATTGCGCCAGGGCGCGGTGCAGATGGGCAATCTGACCTTTCATTACTACGAAGCGAGAGCCGGTCAGCTTAACCGCAGCGGCAAAGTCCAGGCCCGCGTGCATTTCGCCCAGCGTCACGTGATCGCGCACTTCGAAGTCAAACTCGCGAGGCGTACCCCAGCGCTTCACTTCAACGTTGTCGTTCTCGTCTTTGCCGACAGGCACGCTCTCGTCAGGAATGTTCGGGATAGCCAGAGCGATGTCACGAATTTCGGCCTGAAGAACGTCCAGCTCCGCTTTCGCCTGATCCAGCTCTTCACCCAGCTTGTTCACTTCCAGGCGTAATGGCTCAATATCTTCCCCGCGCGCTTTCGCCTGGCCAATGGATTTCGATCGAGAGTTACGCTCTGCCTGCAGATTTTCAGTTTGTACCTGCAGTACTTTACGACGCTCTTCAAGAGCGCGCAGCTTATCTACATCCAGCTTAAAGCCCCGGCGTGCCAGTTTTTCAGCGACTGCGTCTGGCTCATTACGCAGCAGATTGGGATCGAGCATGCTTATCCTGTGCTTATCGAATTAAAATAGGAAATGTGACCACAGCCTGCGGTCACAAGGATACAATTGCCAACATTACCGCAACGATTGAACTAACGGTAGCGTTTTATAGGGCTATTTTGATCCTGTCCGGCGAGCCAGGTGAGCTTTTCACCAATCTTGCCTTCAAGACCTCTGTTTGTGGGATGATAATAGCGCGTTTGTGCCATCTCCTGCGGGAAATATTCCTCCCCGGCGGCGTAGGCGTTAGGCTCATCATGGGCGTAGCGATACTCCTGCCCGTAACCCATCTCTTTCATCAGTTTGGTTGGCGCATTGCGCAGATGAACCGGCACATCATAGTCCGGGCGCTCGCGCGCATCCGACATCGCCGCTTTGAACGCGGTATAGACCGCATTGCTTTTCGGCGCGCAGGCCAGATAGACAATCGCCTGCGCAATGGCGCGTTCGCCTTCCGCCGGGCCTACGCGGGTGAAGCAGTCCCAGGCTGAAAGCGCAACCTGCATGGCGCGTGGGTCAGCATTGCCAACATCTTCTGACGCAATCGCCAGACAGCGGCGCGCAACGTATAGCGGATCGCCACCTGCGGTAATGATACGTGCGTACCAGTAGAGCGCAGCATCCGGCGCGCTGCCGCGCACCGACTTATGCAGCGCCGAGATCAGGTCGTAGAAACGGTCGCCTTTATTATCGAAACGCGCGCTGCGCTCGCCGGCAATTTCCGTGAGCAGTTCAGGCTTCAATACGCGCTTGCCCGCATCGTCCACTTCTGCCATATCGGCCATCATTTCGAGCGTGTTCAGCGCGCGGCGCGCATCGCCGTTGACCAGCTCCGCAATCGCACGTCGCGTGTCGTCAGGCAGAACGATATCCTGCCCACCGTAACCCCGCGCTTTGTCGTCCATTGCCTGGGTCAGAACCTTTTCGATATCTTCCGTGGTCAGGGATTTAAGCAGGTAGACGCGGGCGCGGGACAGCAGCGCCGAGTTGAGTTCAAACGACGGGTTTTCGGTGGTGGCGCCGATGAAGAAGATCGTCCCGTCCTCAATGTGCGGCAGGAAAGCATCCTGCTGGCTCTTGTTGAAGCGGTGGACTTCATCGACAAAGAGAATGGTGCGGCGTCCGGCATTGCGGTTCTGACGCGCGCGCTCGATCGCCTCGCGGATCTCCTTCACGCCAGACGTTACCGCCGAGATACGCTCAACGTCCGCGTTGGCATAGCGGGCGATCACTTCAGCGAGCGTGGTTTTTCCGGTGCCGGGCGGCCCCCAGAGGATCATGGAGTGCAGATGCCCCGCCTCAATAGCGCGCGGCAAGGGTTTCCCCGCAGCCAGCAGATGCTGCTGACCGATGTACTGCGCTAAATTTTCTGGCCGCATACGGGCGGCCAGAGGTTGAAACGCATTATCTGAAAAATCGAGCGACAGGTTGCTCACTCACGCCTCTTACTTATTGCGTTGGTCGTCCACCGTTACGCCCTGCGGCGGGGTAAAGGTGAATTTCGATGCGTCAACGGCGCCGTTTTGCTGAGACTTAAGCTGGTAGCTGCTGCGCTGATCGTCCTGCTCAACCGCGCCGAACTGATTAATGGTACCGTTGGTGCTTACGTTGATGGTGAACTGCTTCAGATTGCCGTTGCTGCCTTTCGGCGTCAGGACAAACTCATCACCATTCTGTTTAATGTTGTACTGCTGCCAGTCGCTGGTCTGGTTGCGGGCGATCAGCATAAACGGCGTATTGCTGGTCGCGTCTTTCAGCCAGGTCGCAGTGGCCTGCTCAACAAACGGGTTGAAGAACCACAGGGTTTTACCGTCAGAAACCAGGATGCTCTCATCCGGCTGGGTCATGTGCCAGTTAAACAGATTGGGGCGTTTCACCCACAAATCACCCTGTCCTTCCTGCACCGCGTTGCCGCTGCCGTCCGTCACTTTTTGCGTGAAGCTGGCGTGGAAGCTGCTTACTTTATCCAGTCGGCTTTTAAGGTCGCTGGCTGCATCAGCCCAGACGCTGCTGGCTACAAAACTGGTGAGTAATGCACAGGCGATGGCGATTTTTTTCATTGTTATTCCTTAAAATACGTCTTCCCGAAATGGGGTTTCCGTTTCTATTCTGGACCTGCCCGAAGGCAGGCGACAGAAGAATATGCTTAATTTTTGCTGATTTACCCTTCTTTGCAATCGCTGAAGGTTAATCAAACGGCGGCGGAGCCAGCACCTCACGGTTACCGTTGTGCCCCTGCTCGCTCACAATGCCCTGCGCTTCCATCTGCTCGATGATGCGCGCCGCGCGGTTATAGCCGATGCGGAACTGACGCTGCACGCCAGAGATGGACGCTTTGCGTTTTTCAGTAACGAAATTAACCGCCTGGTCGAATAACGGATCCAGCTCTTCGCCGCCGTCAAAGCCACCACCGCCGCCTTCGCTTTCGCTGTCGGAGGTAATGCCGTCAACGTACTGCGGACGTCCGCGCGCCTTCCAGTCCTGCACCACGGCGTGTACTTCCTGGTCGCGAACAAACGCGCCGTGTACGCGCACTGGAGAGGTGGAGTTCGGGCCGGAGTACAGCATGTCACCCATTCCCAGCAGCGACTCAGCGCCGCCCTGGTCAAGAATGGTACGGGAGTCGATTTTGCTCGAAACGGTAAACGCAATACGGGTCGGAATATTCGCCTTAATCAGACCGGTGATAACGTCCACGGACGGACGCTGGGTCGCCAGCACCAGGTGAATACCTGCCGCACGCGCTTTCTGTGCCAGACGCGCGATCAGCTCTTCCACTTTCTTCCCGACGGTCATCATCAGGTCGGCGAATTCATCCACCAGCACGACGATATAAGGCAGTTTCTCCAGCACAGGATGCTGGGCATCCATGCTGTCACCCGGCTTCCAGTATGGGTCCGGAATCGGACGACCCATGCGCGCCGCCTCGGCGATCTTCTCGTTATAACCGGCCAGGTTACGCACGCCCAGCGCAGACATCAGCTTGTAGCGACGCTCCATTTCATTGACGCTCCAGCGCAGGGCGTTGGCGGCGTCCTTCATGTCGGTGACCACTTCCGTCAGCAGGTGCGGAATGCCTTCGTAGACCGACAGTTCGAGCATTTTCGGGTCGATCATGATGAAACGCACGTCTTCAGGCTGCGCTTTGTAGAGCATGCTCAGGATCATGGCGTTCACGCCGACCGATTTACCGGAACCGGTGGTACCCGCTACCAGCAGGTGAGGCATTTTCGCGAGGTCTGCCACCACCGGGTCGCCGGCGATATCTTTACCCAACACCACGGTCAGCGGAGATGGGTTATCGCGGAACTTGGTGTTATCCAGCACTTCACGCAGGTAAACGGTCTGACGTTTCTTGTTCGGCAGCTCAAGGCCAACGTACGGTTTACCCGGAATCACTTCCACCACACGTACCGCCACGGTCGACAGAGAACGCGCCAGGTCGCGGGAGAGGTTAGAAATACGCGCGGCTTTGACGCCCGGCGCCAGGTTCAGCTCGAAGCGGGTGATCACCGGGCCCGGTGAGTAGTTCACCACGTCCGCCTTGATGCGGAAGTCTGCCAGACGGGCTTCCACCAGACGGGCCATCTGCTCCAGGGCAAACGTATCAACCGGCTCGACTTCAGCCGGTGGCGGCGTCAGCAGATCCAGCGACGGCAGCGGCGTGCTCGGACGCTGCAGCGGACGGCTATCACCGTTACGCATCAGCAGCGGGTGAATCAGGCTCTCCTGCGGCTGCGGTGCTGGCTGCTGGTACTGCGGCGGCTGCTGTTGTGGCTGCTGCGGTTGCGCATACGGCTGCTGAACAGGTTGCTGCGGCTGCGCGTAAGTCTGTGCCTGCGGCGCTGGCTGCTGGCGCACAGGCTCTGCTTCAGGCATCACGCTCGGGGTGAACAGTGGCTCGCTCGGGCCATCATCCACCAGATCTTTCATCGGCGAAAACTCGAAATCCGATAATGAGAACGGGTTCGCACCAGCTGGCTGTTCACCTGAGTAACGCTGCTGCTGGGTTGCCGCAAACTGACGCGCTAATTCGGCTTCAGCCGCGTCATCTTCGTCTTCCAGCATCGGTTCATCATGCTGATAGTCTTCACCGTAGCGCTGATTCTGCTGCGCGGCGAACTGGCGCGCCAGCTCGTCCTGCTGCATTTCATCAGCATCATCTTCGTAGTCCGTTCCACGCGCTTTCTCTTCGGCCATCCGCTGGGAAGGCAGCTTGATCCCATAGGAGGCAAGCTCACGACGAGTTGGAACGCGGACGCGGTTAGGGCGAGGCAGTTGCGGACCAATTCCCTCTTTCACCTGCGGACGCGACGCACCGCCCGTTGCCAGGCTAAAGACAGGTGCCGCCGCCGCTGCGGCTGCGGTAGCCTGCTTCACGCTTTCCGCTACGGGGGCAACAGCAGGCGTCGGGTCGACCGGTGGAACCGAAACCGACGGGGCTTTTGGCGCAGGTTCCTGCACCGGTTCAGGCACAGGCTGATACCATGCCGCCAGCTGTTCGCGCTCACGAGCACGGCGTTCTTCAACTTCTTCAAAATAGTACATTGGCGGACGAGACGGTTTCACCTCTTCCACCACCTCAGGTTCAGGCTGAGGCTCGACATAAGGCTGCACAGGTTCAACCGGTTCAGGCACGTACTCCTGATAAGGCTGGGCCACAGGCTGCTCATAGTGCGGCTGTTCATACTCAGGTTGCGGCGGCTGATAAGGCTGCTGCCACTGCTCCTGCTGCACGGGGATATAGCTCTCTGGTTCCGGCGCGATAACAGGCTCCGGCGTGTGGACACCCGGCGCGGTCTGCCAGGCAACCTGAGGCTGCTGAATAGCGGATTCCGGAGGCGGAACCGGCGCGGATGGCATCACGGCTTCGACAGGCGCGGCATACGCCTGTGATGCTGTCGTTGCGGCTGCGGCCGCGTCAACCGGCGCGGTAACGGTATGGCCGTTAAGCAGCGGATCGTATTCATCGAAATCCCCCGGCATCGCACGGTTGCCGGAGAAAAGTACATCATCAGGATCGACTGTACTACCCGCTGCGCGGTACTCCACCTGCTCGTCTTCATCCATACGCTTACCGGAGAAGAGCGCCGCATCGGTTTTACGTCCAAGCGGGTTGGCAAATTTTTCAGCAACGCGCTGGCGACGCGCCAGGGCACCGCGCAGAATACGGGCACGACGAGATTCACGACGTTGCACCGGCGCATCGTCTTCCTCTTCGTACTCATCTTCATATTCTTCTTCATCGACCCACGTGTCGTCGCGGCGGGTACGGTTGCTCGCAAAGGTCAGGATCGTCAGAATAAAGCTGCCGATCTTCTCGGCAATGCTCACCCATGACCAGCCGGTAAACAGCGTCAGCCCGGCCGCCCAGATGCAGAGCAGCGCCAGCGTGCCGCCGCTGCTGTGAAGCATCGGCTGTAGCGCAGAGCTCAGCAGGCTGCCAATCACCCCACCGGAGGCGAAGTACCAGATATCATCGGCATTAATCGCCGCCAGCCCGCAGGAGGTGAGGATCAGCGCCAGGGCGCCAATCAGGCGCAGGGAAACCGCAAAATAGTCGATGTAATCATCGTTCTGACGATGACGCCATGCAAACCAGCATCCGCCAATGATTATGACGGGAATGGTGTAGGCCATCACACCGAAAATGAAAAAGAGCGTGTCCGCAAGCCAGGCTCCGGGTACGCCACCTAAATTATGGATAGGCTCATGCCACGCGGTTTGCGACCAGCTGGGATCGGAGGGGTTGAAACTGAGTAAGGCTGCCATCAGCCAGACGGCAAAAAGGGCAATAACGATCAGCAAAGCCTCGAGGAGACGACGTCCGCTGCTTAGCTTCGATAGTGTGACTTCTTTGTCTTCAGTGTATTCCTGGCTCAAGAAAGGCTCTCCAGGTATCAGGCATATCCTGCCTGTTTGCTAAAACGGACAACAGCGCCGGGACTCCCCGGCACTGTTGCTGTATGGATTAACAGGAGTGTAATCAAACTACGCTGATTTTGCACCTGTTCCGTGTTAGCGCGTCTTAATAACCAGACGATTGCTCTGTTTGACCTCTTCCATCACCACATAGGTACGGGTGTCGTTCACGCCTGGCAGACGCAGCAGGGTTTCCCCCAGCAGCTTACGGTAGGCGGACATATCAGGCACACGGGTTTTCAACAGGTAGTCGAAATCACCGGACACCAGATGACACTCTTGAATTTCTTCAAGTTTTTGTACAGCGGCGTTAAATTGCTCAAACACATCCGGCGCACCACGATTCAGAGTAATCTCAACAAATACCAGAAGTGAGGCATCCAGATAATGCGGGTTCAGCAGAGCCGTATAGCCCTGAATAAAACCCTGTCTTTCCAGTCGGCGCACACGCTCAAGGCACGGCGTCGGGGAAAGTCCCACACGTTTTGAAAGCTCGACGTTGGAAATACGCCCATCCTTTTGCAATTCATTAAGAATGTTACGATCGATACGGTCGAGATCTTTGCCAGGGCGCTTCTTGCTATCTACCATTATTATTGTCTCTCTGTATTCCTTCCCTACTCCTGCCTGGACCCTGTGCACATCACTGTTCAGAGCCTGTACCCGTTAGTCATCACATCGCCTGGTTATGTATTAGACGCGATGCGGATTCGGGTTCTGTTGGTAAGAAGACCGCTGCCCGAAGGCTGTCACCGACATCACGTATGGCGTCTGTCCACGCCATGCGTAGATTTCACTGACACGGTAAAAATGGCATTTACGTGCATGCCTATGCGGCATACGGTTAACGCGGTTTTTTTTCTTCCTTGAATGTTTTCGCAAATGCGCAGGGGATTGTCAAAGCAAAACATCGTTTTTTAGTACAAGATGCCGGATATTCATTACGGGGGGGTATTAATCCTCATTTTACTGCTTTATAAACGAGCGGTTTTCAGTAGAAAACGTGACGTAACGGCACTGGATTCATCGGGCGCAGCTATTACATATATCGAAAGCAAAATCCCAGTGCTCTTTTTTTACGGCAACAAATTCCCTACAATCCAGCCCATTGCCTGCCAACAACAATGGGGATCTCATGGGCACGACCAAACACAGTAAGTTGTTAATCCTTGGTTCTGGACCTGCGGGATATACCGCGGCGGTCTATGCTGCACGCGCAAACCTGCAGCCGGTACTGATCACCGGCATGGAAAAAGGCGGTCAGTTGACCACCACCACGGAAGTGGAAAACTGGCCGGGCGACCCGAACGATCTGACCGGGCCGCTGCTGATGGAACGCATGCACGAGCATGCCGCCAAATTCGAAACCGAAATCCTGTTCGACCACATTAATAAAGTGGATTTGCAGAACCGTCCGTTCCGCCTGACGGGTGACAGCGGTGAATACACCTGCGATGCGCTAATCATTGCCACCGGCGCCTCTGCCCGTTATCTCGGCCTGCCATCTGAAGAAGCGTTCAAAGGCCGCGGCGTCTCTGCCTGTGCCACCTGCGACGGTTTCTTCTACCGTAACCAGAAAGTGGCGGTTATCGGCGGCGGTAACACCGCGGTGGAAGAAGCGCTGTACCTGGCGAACATTGCCTCCGAGGTGCATCTGATCCACCGTCGTGACACCTTCCGCGCCGAGAAGATCCTTATTAAGCGCCTGATGGATAAAGTGGCGAGCGGCAACATCGTGCTGCACACCAACCGTACCCTGGAAGAAGTCACGGGCGATCAGATGGGCGTTGCGGGTCTGCGCATTCGTGATACCCAGAACACCGATAACGTCGAAACGCTGGAAGTGGCGGGCCTGTTTGTGGCAATCGGCCACAGCCCGAACACCGCGATCTTCGAAGGCCAGCTGGAGCTGGAAAACGGCTATATCAAAGTGCAGTCCGGCATTCACGGTAACGCGACCCAGACCAGCATCCCGGGCGTGTTCGCTGCCGGTGACGTGATGGACCATATTTATCGTCAGGCGATCACCTCTGCGGGCACCGGCTGTATGGCCGCGCTGGACGCTGAACGCTACCTCGATGGACTGGCTGAACAAGGTAAATAATCTTTACAAGTCAGTAACAAACGTAAATAAAGGCGGCCACAGGTCGCCTTTATTTTTGCTCGCGTGTAACATGCAGATGTCTAATTTCTTATAACGTCACCTGCAAAATACGCAATGGAAAAAACCCGTCAACAAGAGTTAACACGCTGGCTGAAACAGCAAAGCGTTATTTCCCGCCGCTGGCTTACGATCTCCCGTCTTCTGGGGTTCGTTAGCGGTCTGTTGATTGTTGCCCAGGCATGGCTGCTGGCCCGCATTCTTAATCACATGATCATGGAGAACATTCCCCGCGAAGCGCTCCTGCTGCCCTTTATTGTTCTGATCCTGGTTTTTGTCCTGCGCGCCTGGGTGGTGTGGCTGCGTGAACGTGTCGGCTTCCACGCCGGACAGCATATCCGCTACGAGATCCGTCGTCAGGTGCTCGACCGCCTGCAGGAAGCCGGGCCCGCGTGGATCCAGGGTAAACCGGCCGGAAGCTGGGCGACGCTGATCCTTGAGCAGATCGACGATATGCACGATTACTACGCGCGCTATCTTCCGCAGATGGCGCTGGCGGTTTTTGTGCCGCTGTTGATTGTTATTGCCATCTTCCCGGTTAACTGGGTGGCGGCGCTGATCCTGCTGGGGACCGCCCCGCTGATCCCGCTGTTTATGGCGATGGTCGGCATGGGTGCGGCTGATGCCAACCGCCGCAACTTCCTGGCGCTGGGCCGGCTGAGCGGACATTTCCTCGATCGTCTGCGCGGGATGGAAACTCTGCGTATTTTTGGTCGCGGTGAAGCGGAAACCGAGAATATTCGCCTGGCATCACAGGACTTCCGCCAGCGCACGATGGAAGTGTTACGCCTGGCGTTCCTCTCGTCCGGCGTGCTGGAATTCTTTACCTCGCTGTCGATTGCCCTCGTGGCGGTTTATTTCGGTTTCTCCTATCTCGGCGCGCTGGATTTCGGCCACTACGGCACTGCGGTGACCCTCTCTGCCGGTTTCCTCGCGCTCATCCTGGCTCCGGAGTTTTTCCAGCCGCTTCGCGACCTGGGGACCTTCTATCATGCCAAAGCGCAGGCCGTTGGCGCGGCCGACAGCCTGAAAACCTTCCTGGAGACGCCGCTGGCGCATCCAGAGCGCGGTGACGTGGCGCTGAACGCTAAAGAGCCGGTAACCGTCGACGCGAGCGACTTCTGCATTCTCTCGCCGGAAGGAAAAGTGCTGGCTGGCCCGCTGAACTTTAGCCTGCCCGCCGGAAAACGCGTGGTGCTGGTCGGCACCAGTGGTTCAGGGAAGAGTTCTCTGCTGAATGCGTTATCCGGTTTTATGGCCTACACCGGTTCGCTGCGGATAAACAAAACTGAACTGCGTAATCTCGATCCCGACGCCTGGCGTAAGCAGCTCAGTTGGGTCGGACAAAACCCTCAGCTACCTGCTTCCACGCTGCGCGAAAACGTGCTCCTGGCACGCCCGGATGCTCGTGAAGATGAACTGCAGTCCGTTCTCGACCGCGCGTGGGTCAGTGAATTTCTGCCGCTGCTCCCGCAGGGTGTCGATACCGTGGTAGGCGATCAGTCTGCCGGGCTGTCTGTCGGCCAGGCACAGCGCGTGGCCGTCGCCCGTGCGCTGCTTAACCCGTGCCAGCTGATGCTGCTGGATGAGCCTGCTGCCAGCCTGGATTCACACAGCGAGCAGCGCGTCATGGCGGCCCTGAGCGCCGCTTCCCTGCAGCAAACCACCCTTATGGTTACCCATCAGTTGGAAGGCATTGCTGACTGGGATGAGATCTGGGTGATGGAAAACGGTCATATTGTTGAGCAAGGCAATTACGCCGCTCTTGTTGCCGCGCAGGGGCCGTTCGCCGCCCTGCTGGCGAACCGTCAGGAGGACATCTGATGCGCGCTCTGCTGCCTTATCTTGCGCTCTATAAACGCCACAAGTGGATGCTGACGCTGGGGATCGTGCTGGCGATTGTCACGCTGCTTGCCAGCATCGGCCTGCTCACGCTTTCCGGCTGGTTCCTGTCGGCCTCCGCCGTAGCCGGGTTCGCCGGATTATATAGCTTCAACTATATGCTGCCGGCGGCAGGCGTGCGGGGTACCGCCATTACCCGTACTGCCGGACGCTATTTCGAGCGGCTGGTCAGCCACGACGCGACGTTCCGCGTCCTGCAGCACCTGCGCATTTACACCTTCAGCAAACTGCTTCCCCTCTCCCCTGCCGGGCTGGCGCGTTTTCGCCAGGGCGAATTACTGAACCGTGTCGTTGCGGATGTCGACACGCTGGACCACCTTTACCTGCGGGTGATCTCCCCGATAGTGGGCGCGTTTGTGGTGATTGTGGTAGTTACGCTGGGGCTGTCCGTTCTGGATGTTCCCGTTGCGCTGACGCTGGGCGGGATCATGCTGCTGACGCTTATCATTCTGCCGCCGCTCTTTTACCGCGCCGGAAAATCCACCGGGGAAAACCTGACGCGGCTGCGCGGGGATTACCGCCAGCAGCTGACCTCCTGGCTTCAGGGCCAGGCGGAGCTGACCATTTTTGGAGCCAGCAAGCGCTACCGTGCCCGAATGGAAAGTACGGAGCTGAACTGGCATGAAGCCCAGCGCCGCCAGTCGGAACTGACGGCCTTCTCGCAGGCGCTGATGGTGTTAATCGGCGGCGTGGCGGTGATCGCCATGCTATGGCTGGCATCAGGCGGCATTGGCGGTAATACCCAGCCAGGCCCTCTTATTGCCCTCTTTGTTTTCTGCGCGCTGGCCGCATTTGAGGCTCTGGCCCCGGTGACGGGCGCTTTCCAGCATCTTGGACAGGTGATCGCCTCTGCCCTGCGCATCACCCAGATTGCCGAACAGGAGCCTGAAGTCACGTTCAGTGCCGGGCAAACCACCGTGCCTGAGCAGGTGGCGCTGACGCTTGATAACGTGACCTTCGCCTATGACAAACAGGCGCAGAACGCGCTGGAAGGTATCAACCTTTCCGTTAATGCAGGGCAGCGGATTGCGATCCTCGGCCGTACCGGCTGCGGTAAGTCGACGTTGCTGCAGCTGCTGACGCGCGCCTGGGATCCACAGCACGGTCAGATTCGTTTTAATAACACGTTGCTGACTGATTTCAGCGAGCAGGCCCTGCGCAAGACCGTGAGCGTTGTTCCACAGCGCGTGCATCTGTTTAGCGCCACCCTGCGCGATAACCTGCTGCTGGCCGCGCCAGAGGCTTCGGACGATGATCTTCGCGCCGTACTGGAGCAGGTCGGACTGCAAAAGCTGCTTGAGGACGAAGGACTGAACAGCTGGCAGGGAGAAGGCGGTCGTCAGCTTTCCGGCGGAGAGCTGCGCCGTCTGGCCATTGCGCGCGCGCTGCTGCATGATGCACCTCTGATGCTGCTCGACGAACCTACAGAAGGGCTTGATGCGACAACCGAGAGTCAAATCCTTGATTTACTGGCAAACGTTATGGCAGGAAAAACCGTCCTGATGGTGACGCACCGCCTGCGCGGGCTGGCAAGTTTTGATCGGATAATTGTGATGGACAACGGACACATTATTGAGCAAGGTAGTCACGCAGAGCTGTTGGCGAAACAGGGTCGCTACTACCAGTTCAAACAGCGTCTGTAGACTATATTTGTAGCGTCCTCATTCGCGTACTGGAGTTTTGCTGTCATGCGCCTGGTCCAGCTTTCTCGTCATAACATCGCGTTTCCTTCGCCGGAGGGAGCGCTGCGTGAGCCCAACGGGCTGCTGGCCCTTGGCGGTGACCTTAGCCCTGCGCGGCTATTAATGGCCTACCAGCGCGGCATCTTCCCGTGGTTTTCTCCCGGCGACCCGATTTTATGGTGGTCTCCCGACCCGCGCGCCGTGCTGTGGCCAGCGCAGTTCCATCTGAGCCGCAGCATGAAGCGTTTCCATGCAAAATCCCCGTATCGCGTCACGCTGAATCACGCCTTTGGGCAGGTGATCGAAGGCTGTGCCGAAGATCGCCATGAAGGGACGTGGATCACTCGCGATATCGTCAACGCCTACCACCAGCTCCATGAGCTTGGCTACGCCCACTCCATTGAGGTTTGGGAAAAGGGGGAACTGGTTGGCGGCATGTACGGTGTGGCGCAAGGGACGCTGTTTTGCGGCGAATCGATGTTCTCCCGTGCGGTCAACGCCTCGAAAACCGCGCTGCTGGTCTTCTGCGAGGCCTTTGCCCAGCGCGGCGGACGCCTGATCGATTGTCAGGTGCTCAACGAGCACACGGCCTCTCTCGGTGCAGTTGACATCCCGCGACGACAGTATATTGAGCATCTTGACGCCTGCCGTCAGGAGAAGCTCCCGCGCGACTTCTGGATCCCCAGAACGCTCTTTATGCCCAATGCTTAAATGTTTTCCGCATATTTTTTGTGAGGGTGTTATAATTATGCCGCAGAGTAGCTTCTGCCTGTTGCCCCGCCGCCGTTTGGGACCCTCGCTTCAGATAACGTCCTGACGTTTATCCTGTTGTCTCCCCTTTACGAATGCGCTTCCTGTTCGGTTGTACCGTGACGCTTGGGCAATGCGCCGAAACTGTTTTGCTGCGTTTTAATCGCGCAATTCTTTACTTAATTGATGAATTTCGGCATTATCTTGCCGGTTCAAAACTTGGTAGTGATACCCCAGAGGATTAGATGGCCAAAGAAGACAATATTGAAATGCAGGGTACCGTACTTGATACGTTGCCTAATACCATGTTTCGCGTAGAGCTGGAAAACGGTCACGTGGTAACTGCGCACATCTCCGGTAAAATGCGCAAAAACTACATCCGCATTTTGACGGGCGACAAAGTGACTGTTGAACTGACCCCGTACGACCTGAGCAAAGGCCGCATTGTCTTCCGTAGTCGCTAATTTTTTCGCCTGTAATGGCAGATGAATATATAAAAGGTCGGGTTAATCCCGGCCTTTTTTATTTATGGCGTTAGTGTTGCTGCTTCGGAAGATGTATTGTCATCCATGGTTGTACAGGAGCGATTAAATCCCCCGCCATAGAATGAGCCATGTCATGAAGTAATCCCGTCAGGTGCGGCAGCATATCACGGTCCAAATGCGACACCAGCAGCACATGATTCAACGCCCGGCAGTAGTCACATTTCGTTTCTGTATCTTCAAGCAACCACTCTTTTTGTCGCGGTTGTTCCGCTTCTTCCTCAAATTCCACCACCTGAAAATCACGCATTGATTCTGTAAGGCCGGATTTCACCTCTTCCAGGTAGGCTCCGAGACAACGGCAAACGGGCTGCGTTTGCGGAAGTGATTTGCAATCCAGCAGGATTTCGGTGAGCAGTTGGCAGCGCTCTGCAAGGGTTGGGAGATCGGGGTTGAGGGAGAGTTCGGTGTAGAGTTGGGCGAAGCTATTAATATTAGTCATATGTGATCCTTTATGCACGCAAGATTATCTGTGCACACACTTTCAGGACGCCAATCCCGGCACCTAATTTTTGCAGGTGCGCCGCCATTTTATTACTGTGGATTTATCCAGCAACCAACGTCGAACAAAACTGGAAAGCGCCTCGCAAAATTTCGCTGCGGCCTGTTCCCCTCACCCTACCCCTCTCCCTAAAGGGGCGAGGGAACTGTTCAGTGCATACACTATTTTGTGTGAAACCCTCAGCCACAGAGAAAGGAAAAAAGCAGGCATAAAAAAACCGGGCTATAGCCCGGTTTTTAGACCTACGTAAGAAATCAGTGAGCCGCTTCCGGCTTGTGCTTCGCCGCACTCTGGAAATCGTACGTCAATTCGTTCTTCGCCTGGTCCAGCGCCACGGTCACCTGGCCGCCGTCTACCAGCGAGCCAAACAGCAGCTCGTTCGCCAGCGGTTTCTTCAGGTTGTCCTGAATCACGCGCGCCATCGGACGGGCCCCCATCGCGCGGTCGTAGCCTTTCTCGGCCAGCCAGTTGCGGGCCTCCTGGCTCACTTCCAGCGAGACGCCTTTTTGATCCAGCTGAACCTGCAGCTCGACGATGAACTTATCCACCACCTGATGGATCACTTCGGTAGACAGATGATCGAACCAGATAATGTTGTCCAGACGGTTACGGAACTCCGGCGTGAAGATCTTCTTGATCTCCTCCATCGCATCGGTGCTGTTATCCTGGTGGATCAGGCCGATGGATTTGCGCTCGGTTTCACGTACCCCGGCGTTAGTGGTCATCACCAGCACCACGTTGCGGAAGTCCGCCTTGCGCCCGTTGTTATCGGTCAGCGTCCCGTTGTCCATCACCTGCAACAGGATGTTGAACACGTCCGGGTGCGCTTTCTCGATTTCATCGAGCAGCAGGACCGCATGCGGATGCTTGATCACCGCGTCAGTGAGCAGGCCGCCCTGGTCAAAGCCCACGTAGCCCGGAGGTGCACCAATCAAACGGCTGACGGTGTGACGCTCCATATACTCGGACATATCAAAGCGCAGCAGCTCAATGCCCAGCGCTTTGGAGAGCTGAACCGTCACCTCGGTTTTCCCCACGCCGGTCGGGCCGGCAAACAGGAAGGAACCAACGGGCTTGTGCTCATGCCCCAGTCCGGCACGGGCCATCTTGATCGCTTCGGTTAAGGCCTCAATGGCTTTATCCTGACCAAAGACCAGCATTTTCAGGCGGTTGCCGAGGGTGCGCAGCGTGTCGCGGTCGCTCTGAGAAACGCTCTTCTCAGGAATACGCGCGATGCGGGCGACCACGGACTCGATATCCGCCACGTTCACGGTTTTCTTACGCTTGCTGGCCGGCATCAGGCGCGCACGCGCCCCGGCCTCATCAATCACGTCAATCGCCTTATCCGGCAGGTGACGGTCGTTGATGTATTTCACCGCCAGCTCCACCGCCGCACGCACCGCTTTCGCGGTGTAACGCACGTCGTGGTGCGCTTCGTACTTGGTTTTCAGGCCGTTGATGATCTGCACCGTTTCGTCAACCGACGGCTCGGTGACGTCGATTTTCTGGAAACGACGCGCCAGCGCGCGATCTTTCTCAAAAATGTTGCTGAACTCCTGGTACGTCGTGGAGCCCATCACGCGGATCTTGCCGCTTGAAAGCAGCGGTTTGATCAGGTTTGCCGCATCCACCTGGCCACCGGAAGCCGCACCTGCGCCGATGATGGTGTGGATCTCATCGATAAACAGGATGCTGTTGGTGTCCTGCTCCAGCTGTTTTAACAGCGCCTTGAAGCGTTTTTCAAAATCACCGCGGTATTTAGTGCCCGCCAGCAGCGAGCCAATATCCAGCGAGTAGATGGTGCAGTCGGCAATCACTTCCGGCACGTCGCCCTGCACAATGCGCCAGGCAAGACCTTCGGCAATCGCCGTTTTACCCACGCCTGACTCGCCCACCAGCAGCGGGTTGTTCTTGCGGCGACGGCACAGCACCTGGATCGCACGCTCCAGCTCTTTATCGCGACCGATCAGCGGATCGATGCCGCCAACGCGAGCAAGCTGATTAAGGTTGGTGGTGAAGTTTTCCATACGATCCTCCCCGCCTGCTTGCTCTTCATTGTTATTGACCTGATTGCTGGAATCCGATGCCTGGTTAGGCTCGTCTTTGCGCGTTCCGTGAGAAATAAAGTTAACCACGTCGAGGCGGCTGACTTCGTGTTTGCGCAGCAGGTAGGCAGCCTGTGACTCCTGCTCGCTGAAGATGGCGACTAAGACGTTTGCGCCAGTCACTTCGCTACGTCCGGAAGACTGGACGTGGAATACCGCGCGCTGCAGCACACGCTGGAAGCTGAGCGTCGGCTGCGTGTCGCGCTCTTCTTCACTGGCTGGCAGCACCGGTGTGGTTTGTTCGATGAAGGCTTCGAGTTCCTGACGTAGCGCCACCAGATCCACGGAGCAGGCTTCCAGCGCTTCGCGGGCAGATGGGTTGCTAAGCAGTGCGAGCAGTAAATGCTCGACGGTCATAAACTCATGTCGGTGCTCACGCGCTCTGGCGAAAGCCATGTTTAAACTGAGTTCCAGTTCTTGATTGAGCATAGGCACCTCCCCCAATTTTATGCCTTATCAGGCCTTTTCCAGCGTACACAGCAACGGATGCTCGTTCTCCCTCGCATAGTCGTTCACCATCGCCACTTTGGTTTCCGCCACTTCGGCGGTAAAAATGCCGCAGATAGCTTTGCCACGATAATGAACGGTAAGCATCAGTTGCGTTGCACGTTCTACATCATAAGAAAAGAACTTTTGTAGCACGTCAATAACAAATTCCATCGGCGTGTAATCATCGTTCATTAACATAACTTTATACATAGATGGCGGTTTTAGCGCGTCGCGCACTTTATCTTCCGCCAGCTGGTCAAAATCCAGCCAGTCGTTGGTCTTACCCATTTTGCATAACCACTTTGAATCTACCTCAGATGTTAGATAACAATCATCTATTACTGTCATCCGCGATGTCTGTCACAAACTGTTGCAATAGCGTTAACTGCTTCAAACTTTGGTTGATTATTGTCCCAACTCCAGCGCCAAACGCTTGACGACGTCTTTCGTTTATCTAAATTGTACAAGCGTGAGATGGCGAGGTTTTGAACAGCCCCCACTCCACCACCGGTTCATTCCATCTTAATTTATAAGATTTACGAAGGATGTCGAAGCATGGAAATGGGTACTGTTAAGTGGTTCAACAACGCCAAGGGGTTTGGCTTCATCTGCCCCGAAGGCGGCGGCGAAGATATCTTCGCTCACTATTCCACCATTCAGATGGATGGTTACAGGACGCTCAAAGCCGGGCAGTCCGTCCGGTTCGATGTACACCAGGGACCAAAAGGCAATCATGCAAGCCTAATCGTACCCGTTGAAGCAGAAACGGTTGCATAGCTCTCTGTTTTATTGTGTACATCACGCAGTCAAAATGCCAGCCCGATCGGCTGGCATTTTTATTTTCGGGTTATTCCCGAGCCAGCGCGTCCACCGGATCCAGCCGCGCCGCGTTGCGCGCAGGCAGCCAGCCAAATAAAATCCCGGTAAAGGTGGAACACAAAAACGCGGTGAGTATCGCCATCGGCGAGAAGCCAATCTCCCAGCCGGGTAAAAAGAGCTGGAGCGCAAAGGCAATCATCATCGAGAGCGCAATGCCCATCGCGCCGCCCACCAGGCATACCAGCACCGCTTCAATTAAAAACTGCTGAAGCACGTCGCTGGCCCTGGCCCCAACCGCCATGCGGATGCCAATCTCCCGGGTGCGTTCAGTTACCGACACCAGCATGATATTCATCACCCCGATACCGCCAACGACCAACGAGATCACCGCCACCAGCGTCAGGAACAGCTGAAGAGTACGTGTGGTCTTTTCCGCCGTTTTCAAGAGGCCGTCCATATTCCAGGTGAAGAAATCCTTCTTCCCGTGACGCAACGTTAACAGCCGTTCCAGCTGCTGTTCCGCCAGCGCGCTGTCGTAGCCCTCCTTTACGCGCACGGTGATGGAGTTAAGCCACGACTGGCCCATAATCCGCCCGGAGATGGTGGTATACGGCAGCCAGACGCGCAGGATCTTGCTGCTGCCGAACATCGACTGCTTCTCTTCCGCCACGCCAATGACCGTGGCAGGCATGTTGCCGACGAGGATCACTTCGCCCACCACGTTCGCTTTATTGGGGAAAAGCTGCCTGCGCGAGTTGGCGTCCAGCACCACCACCTGCGCCCTCCCCGCCAGCTGTTCGGCGTTGAAGGTGGCGCCTTCGCTGAAGGTCATGCCGTAGACGTTGAAATAGTCGCCGCTCACGCCGTTGGCGCTGGCCGCCACGTCGATGTTGCCGTAGCGCAGACGCAGGTTTTGCGAGACCGCAGGCGTGGCGGAGTTCACCCACGGCTGCTTCTGAATCGCCGCCAGATCGTCATACTTGAGCGCCTGCTGATACTGCGGCTCGTCGTCGCCGAAGTCTTTGCCGGGATAAACGTCAATGGTGTTGGTCCCGATGGCGCGGATATCCGCCAGCACCAGCTGCTTGGCCGCGTCGCCCACCACCACAATCGACACCACCGAGGCAATACCGATAATGATGCCGAGCATGGTCAGCAGGGTGCGCATTTTGTTGGCCGCCATCGCCAGCCAGGCCATGGTCAGCGCTTCACGAAAGCCGCTGGAGAACTGCGCCCAGCCGGTCGACGCAGGCAGCGCTTCCTTCGGTGCCGCCGCGCGGGACTCACGCGGCGGTGGGTTGCTCACCAGCTCGCCGTCGTGGATCTCTATAATGCGTTCGGCCTGCTTTGCCACCTGCGGATCGTGGGTAACGATAATCACCGTGTGGCCCTGATCGCGCAGCTGGTGCAGGATCGCCATCACCTCTTCGCCGGAGCGGCTGTCGAGCGCCCCGGTCGGTTCATCCGCGAGGATCACCTGCCCGCCGTTCATCAGCGCGCGGGCAATACTCACGCGCTGCTGCTGGCCGCCGGACAGCTGCGACGGCTGGTACTCCACCCGCTCCGCCAGCCCCAGGCGCGTTAACAGCGCCTTCGCGCGCTCAAGGCGTTTCTTCCGCTCAACGCCCGCATACACCGCGGGAACCTCCACGTTCTGCGCCGCGCTCAGGTGAGAGAGCAAGTGGTAACGCTGGAAGATAAAGCCAAAGTGTTCCCGGCGCAGCTTCGCCAGCGCGTCGCCGTCCAGCGTCGAGACGTCCGTCCCGGCCACGCGGTACGTACCGCTGGTGGGTTTATCCAGACAGCCGAGAATGTTCATCAGCGTCGATTTACCGGAGCCCGATGCCCCGACAATCGCTACCATCTCGCCCGCCTCCACGCTCAGGGAGATGCCTTTCAGCACCTCTACCGGGCCGTCGCCGGACGGATAGCTGCGACGAATGTGCTTCAGCTCAAGCAGCGCGGTCATTTAGCGGCTCCGGGCAGGCTTTCGCTGATAACAACCTCCTCGCCCTCTTCCAGCCCTTTCTCCACCACCACGTCGGTGTCGTTGCGCGCGCCAATCACCACCTCGCGCTCGCGCGTTTCACCGTTGCGCAGCACTTTCACCTTGTAGCGATTGTCCCCGGCGGATTCACCCAGCGCGGAGAGCGGAACGGTCAGCACGTTCTTCACGCCGGTCAGCTGGATGTGCACCTGCGCGGTCATGTCCAGGCGCAGCACGCCCTTCGGGTTTGGCACTTCAAAACGCGCATAGTAGAAAATGGCGTCGTTAACCTTTTCCGGCGTCGGCAGAATGTCTTTCAGCACGCCTTCGTAGCGGGTCTGCGGATCGCCGAGTACGGTAAACCAGGCATTCTGTCCCGGCTTAAGATGGATCACGTCCGCCTCGGAGACCTGGGCCTTCACCAGCATGGTGCTCATGTCCGCCAGCGTCAGAATGTTTGGCGCCTGCTGGGCGGCAATCACCGTCTGGCCCTGCAGCGTGGTAATTTGCGTCACTTCCCCGGCCATCGGCGCGACGATCTTTGTGTAATCAAGATTGGTTTTCGCCGTATCCAGCGAGGCCTGATTACGCTTGATTTGCGCGTCGATCGTGCCAATCTGCGCCTGTTTCACCGCCAGTTCAGTCGCGGCGGTGTCTAAATCCTGTTTCGAGATAGCCTGGGTTTTCGCCAGCGCCTGCTGGCGGGTCAGCGTCACCTGCGCCAGGTTACGCTCTGCCTGCGCCTGCGCACGCTGCGCGCGCAGCTCCATCAGCGTCGCTTCCACTTCGCGGATCTGGTTCTCAGCCTGCTCGGGATCGATAACGCCAAGCAGCTGGCCTTTTTTCACCTTGTCGCCAATCTCTACCGACAGCGTTTTCAGCTGGCCGCTGACCTGAGCGCCGACGTCAACTTTGCGCAGCGCATCAAGTTTGCCCGTCGCAAGGACATTTTGCTGCAGTTCACCCGGACGAACGATCAGCGTCTGGTACTGCGGCACAGGCGCGTTAAGCACCTGCCATAACCAGAATCCACCGGCTACAATCACCAGCGCCAGCAGCAGAAACAGCGTTCTGCGTTTTCCCTTGAGGTTCATAAATATTCCAAATAAATGTTCTGGCAATAATAAACGTTGATTCTATCTAAACGACTCCTTAACGAAACCCCTGTTCTCCGAAATCACCCTAATTTGTTTACAAGACGTTGATATTTCCCCTGCTGAAATAGCGGTATTCCAAAAGACTCAGGATTTATCATGTCTTCTATCGTCGATACACCTCTTCCAAACCTGACGCAGCCGACATCCGGCTGGCAGCTCTTCAAAAACCTGGCGTTCGGCAAGATCGCGCCCGGCCTTGCATGGCAGAACCCCGCCTATCGCCGTAAGTTCATGCTGCGTTCTCTGGCGACGCCCGTGAGCACCTCTCGCCTGCTAACAAACCTCGCTAAGCAGCCGCGTCTGATGCAGATGCTGCAGGTGCAGCCCGGTTTGCCGTGTCGGCTTCATCGTCCCTGGCTGACGGTGAAGATGGATCGCCAGCACGCGCTGGAATCCCTGAACTGGCACTATCAGGCCATGAGCCGCCAGCTCCCGACCACGCTCCTGAAGGGCTATCTTTCGACGCAGGGGACTACACTGCTGACCTTAACCGGGAAAGATGAACAGCAATTTACCGTCCGCCTGTGTGCCGATGCGTTTCTGGATAAAGAGGGAGAGGCCACCCTCACCTTCTGCGACGTTCAGAATACGGTGCTGGCGGAGCTAACCTTTACGCTCTGCCAGTTTGAAGGAAAATCGACGCTGTTCATCGGCGGTTTGCAGGGCGCGAAAGCGCATGTTCCTCATGAGCTGATCCAGAAAGCGACGAAGGCCTGCCACGGTCTGTTCCCGAAACGCCTGCTGGTTGAAGCCGCCATGACGTTCGGCGCCGCATTCCCGGTCGCGCAGATTGTTGCCGTCAGTAACGCCACTCATATTTATCGCAGCTGGCGCTACCGCAAGAAAAAAGAGGGAAAACTGCTGGCCGATTACGACGGCTTCTGGAGTTCCCTCGGTGGGGAAAAACAGGAGAGCGGCCACTTTATGCTGCCGCTTGCCATGCCGCGTAAACCCGTAGAAGAGATAGCGAGCAAAAAACGCGCCGAATACCGTCGCCGCTACGCGCTGCTGGATAGTCTGATTCAGCAGGTGAAACAGGCGACCGAACGTTAATCCGCCCTTCCGCGTGCCAGCCACAGCACGCGGGAGAACATTTTCCGCAGCAGGGTCGGAACCGCCTCTACGCCCCGCCTTCCCGCTTCCGTCGCCACTTCAATGGCTAAGTCCGGTTTCGACGAACGGTGAATAGCTTTGGCGATCACGCGCCGCATGTTCATCGGGACGTCGACCGGCACCATCGCAATGCGGTGGAATACGTCGTCAAAGCCCTGACGGTACATAAAATGCTCCATGTCCATCGCGGGCAGCATCGTTAAATGGTCCCGTTCTTCTTCCCGCTCGTTGTTCAGCAGGCTGCGCACGGTTGAGGCATATTTTTTCCCCGCCTCGTCGCCGTCCACCAGCACATGCCATTCAATTCCCATTCGGCGGGCAAATTTTATCAGCGGCTTGAGTCCCGACTGGGCAAATTCGATCACCTTAATACCTTCGGCATCAAAATGGTGGCCGCACTGGCGCGCCAGTTCGTTGATGACCCAGGTCTCCGTTTCCCCCTCCACCAGCAGCCAGCAGCGGGCGAAGAGCGACGAGGCGCGATTAAAGCGTATATGAAACGCGATTCGCCGCCCGTCTTCGGCGTTCATCCCGCCGGGCCCGAGGCGGTACGCGGATACGCGGGAGGACTCGCGCACCAGACGGCAGATGTGCTCCACCGGCGTCAGCGATAGCAGCTCACCGGAATTGGTGGTGGTAATCCGCTGGAGCGGCAGCAGATTCAGCAGGTGCCACGCCACGGAGAGCATGATGGGGTGCAGGCGCGTTTCCGGATCTTCCACCAGCAGCAGCGGGCGGGCATCCCGGTCAAGACGCACGGTGCCCTTCGCCTGCAGAAGAGTTGAAAACAGCCCCAGCAAAATCACCCGATGGGTACGCCCGCCGGGCCGGTCGATCATCCGGTTGATGATGTCGAGATAGCGCCAGCTGCGCTGTTCATCATGAGAACGGCGGCGCATCAAACGATGGCGCGACTCCGAGGTGCCCTGCTCGGAAAAATAGTGCTCCAGCAGTTGCACCATCGCCGACAGCCCCTGACGAATTTGACCATCGGTGAGGTTTTGCGGACGCGACACCAGCTCTCGCGCCAGGAAATCCAGCTCGCGGGCGGTGACTTCCACCTCCGGCATATTCGGTACGGTGCCGTTACGAATACGGCGCATAAAGCGCGCATCGCGCAGGCGTAACACCGGCGTCAGGCGGATAAGGTGACGCGCCAGATCGTCGATATTCTCCAGCGGAATCGGGTTGGCTTTCTCATCGAGGAATTCACGCAGGGTCAGTACCCCCTCGTTTTCCGCCATCTCACCTTCCAGCCGATAGAAAATCCGGTGGAAACCGTCGTCGCAGGGCACCCAGCAGGGCGACAGCGGGCGGAAGCGACGCACGCGGTGACGGCCGGGTTCAGATTCACGGAACGTCAGGATGATATGCAGGTGCTTCTCGCGGCCCGCGATATCGCCGGGCGGGAACCAGAAATCATCGTGGGCGAAGTGATACAGCTTGTCTTCGGGTGAAAGCAGCAGCGTCAGCGCATCCAGCAGGCTGGACTTACCCCACGCGTTCTCGCCGATCAGGACGTTGTTCTGCTCCAGCTGCAGCGACAGGCGGTTAATACCGCGAAACCCGACAATTTCCACACGTTCGAGAAGCATAAATCCCCCGCGAAATGATCACTTTTTCCTTTAAGTTATCAGCAGTATAGCGGCAGGAACCCTGGCACGACAGCAGAACATTCACCCTTGCGGGATTTGAACTATGCTCTATTTACCGCTGATTTGAACAAGGATTGACATCACATTGCCTTAAATCAAATTAACCGAATTTATTTAAGTGGCGAAGGGATGTTGTTGGTTTTTAAAATACGGGCTCTTTGAGTCGTCATCCCTTTATGGCGATATATCCCGCGCGCGGGAAAACGCGTGGAAAATTATTTTGAGGTGGTTATGTTTAGAAAATTGGCAGCAGAATGCTTTGGTACATTCTGGCTGGTATTTGGTGGCTGCGGTAGCGCCGTTCTGGCAGCAGCATTCCCGGAATTAGGTATTGGTTTTGTCGGCGTCGCGCTGGCATTTGGCTTAACCGTATTAACCATGGCTTTCGCCGTGGGGCATATTTCCGGCGGTCATTTTAACCCGGCGGTGACATTAGGCTTATGGGCGGGCGGACGTTTCCCGGCGAAAGAGGTTATTGGCTACATCGTGGCGCAGGTGGTTGGCGGTATTATTGCGGCGGGCGTGCTGTACGTCATTGCCAGCGGTAAAGCAGGCTTTGACGCGGCGGCCAGCGGCTTCGCCTCTAACGGCTTCGGCGAACACTCTCCGGGCGGTTATTCCATGCTTTCTGCCATTGTAATTGAAATTGTACTGACCGCAGGCTTCCTGCTGGTGATCCACGGTGCAACCGACAAACACGCGCCTGCAGGCTTCGCGCCCATCGCCATTGGTCTGGCGCTGACGCTGATCCACCTGATCTCCATTCCGGTGACCAACACCTCCGTTAACCCGGCGCGCAGCACCGCCGTCGCCATTTTCCAGGGCGGCTGGGCGCTTGAGCAGCTGTGGCTGTTCTGGGTGATGCCGATCGTCGGCGGTATTCTGGGCGGCGTGCTGTACCGCTCTCTGCTGGAAAAACGCGATTAATCTTTCCCTCCCTCTCCCCGTGGGAGAGGGCCGGGGTGAGGTCAACAGGCCGCACCCCCACATAGACACAAGCCGGGTAAGGCGCAGCCGCCACCCGGCTTTTTTATTGCTCCTTTACCTGACAGCCTTTATTGGGTAGTGTCTCTGGCGCTTAACAGAAACTCAAAAGGACCGGCTGTTCATGTTTTCAGGACTCCTCATTATTCTGCTGCCCCTGATTGTGGGCTATCTTATTCCGCTGCGTCATGAATCGGCCTTAAAGCTTATTAACCGTTTTCTCAGCTGGATTGTTTACGTCATTCTGTTCTTTATGGGGATCAGCCTGGCCTTCCTGGATAATCTGGCGACAAATTTACTTTCCATCCTGCATTATTCTGCGGTCACCGTGGTGGTTATTTTGCTGTGCAATATTGCCGCCCTGCTGTGGCTGGAACGCACTATTCCGTGGAAAAATAATCACCACCAGGAAAAGCTTCCCTCCCGAATTGCAATGGCGCTGGAATCATTAAAGCTCTGCGGCGTCGTGGTGCTTGGATTTCTTCTTGGCCTTACCGGATGGACATTTTTGCAGCACGCGACAGACGCCAGCGAATATACCCTGATCTTCCTGCTGTTCCTGATTGGTATTCAGTTGCGAAATAACGGTATGACGCTGAAACAGATTGTCCTGAACCGTCGGGGAATGATCGTTGCCGTTATGGTTGTCGTCAGCTCAATGGTCGCGGGCGTGATTAATGCCTTTATTCTCGATCTGCCGCTGAAAACCGGCCTGGCGATGGCCTCCGGGTTTGGCTGGTACTCCCTCTCCGGTATTCTGCTGACCGAATCCTTCGGCCCGGTGATCGGCAGCGCTGCCTTCTTTAACGATCTGGCTCGAGAGCTGATTGCCATCATGCTGATCCCGGGTCTGGTTCGCCGCAGCCGCTCGACGGCACTGGGCCTGTGCGGCGCCACGTCGATGGACTTTACCCTGCCGGTCCTCCAGCGTTCTGGCGGGCTGGAGATGGTGCCCGCAGCCATCGTTCACGGCTTTATTTTGAGCCTGCTGGTTCCCGTCCTGATGGCGTTTTTCTCTGCCTGATACCTCTGTGGCGGTAGGGCTCCTGCCGCCAAAATTGCGCTAAATCAATCTCCCTCTATTTTGTCGCAGAAAGCTCTTTTCACCGTTCTGGCACAGGCATACCCTTAAACATGTATATTAAATATAACTTTTACAGGTGTGATTATGTTTTGTGTGCAATGTGAACAAACCATCCGTACCCCGGCAGGCAACGGCTGCTCTTACGCGCAGGGTATGTGCGGTAAAACCGCAGAAACATCAGACCTGCAGGATCTGCTGATAGCCGCCCTGCATGGTCTTTCCGCCTGGGCCTTCAAAGCCCGTGAATACGGCATCGTCGACCATTACGTCGACAGCTTCGCGCCGCGCGCGTTTTTCTCCACGCTGACTAACGTCAACTTCGATTCTCCGCGCATCGTCGGCTATGCCCGCGAAGCGATTGCCCTGCGCGAAGCTTTGAAAGCGCAGTGCCTGAATGCCGATACCAGTGCCCGCGTGGACAACCCAATGGCGGAGCTTCAGCTGGTGAGCGACGACCTGGGCGAGCTACAGCGCCAGGCCGCAGAATTTACCCCTAATAAGGATAAAGCGGCGATTGGCGAGAACATCCTTGGCCTGCGTCTGCTGTGCCTGTACGGCCTGAAAGGTGCAGCGGCCTATATGGAACACGCGCACGTTCTCGGGAAGTCAGATAACGACATTTACGCCCAGTACCACAAAATTATGGCGTGGCTCGGCACCTGGCCTTCCGACATGAACGCCCTGCTCGAGTGCGCAATGGAAATCGGCCAGATGAACTTCAAGGTCATGAGCATTCTGGATGCCGGTGAAACCAGCACTTACGGTCATCCGACCCCGACGCAGGTCAACGTCAAAGCGACCGAAGGCAAATGCATCCTGATTTCCGGCCACGACCTGAAAGATCTCTACAACCTGCTGAAGCAGACCGAAGGCACCGGCGTTAACGTCTATACCCACGGCGAAATGCTGCCCGCCCACGGCTACCCGGAACTGCGCAAGTTCAAGCATCTGGTGGGTAACTACGGCAGCGGCTGGCAAAATCAGCAGGTAGAGTTCGCCCGCTTCCCTGGCCCTATCGTGATGACCTCAAACTGCATCATCGACCCTACCGTGGGCGCGTATGACGACCGCATCTGGACCCGCAGCATCGTCGGCTGGCCGGGCGTGAGCCACCTTGAAGGCGACGATTTCGGTCCGGTTATCGAGCAGGCGCAGCAGATGGCGGGCTTCCCGTACAGCGAAATCGAACATCTGATCACCGTTGGCTTCGGTCGTGAAACGCTGCTGGGTGCGGCAGATTCTCTGATTGACCTCGTCAGCCGTGAAAAGCTGCGCCACATCTTCCTCGTTGGGGGATGCGACGGCGCGCGCGGCGAGCGTAACTACTTCACCGATTTCGCCACCAGCGTGCCGGATGATTGCCTGATCCTGACCCTGGCGTGCGGTAAATACCGTTTCAACAAGCTGGACTTCGGCAACATCGAAGGCCTGCCGCGCCTGATTGATGCAGGCCAGTGCAACGATGCTTACTCGGCCATCATTCTGGCGGTCACGCTGGCGGAAAAACTCGGCTGCGGCGTCAACGATCTGCCGCTGTCGCTGGTGCTCTCCTGGTTTGAGCAGAAAGCGATTGTCATCCTGCTCACCCTGCTCTCTCTCGGCGTGACCAACATCGTAACCGGCCCGACCGCGCCAGGCTTCCTGACGCCGGACCTGCTGGCGGTGCTGAACGAGAAATTCGGTCTGCGTTCCGTGACCAACGTTGAAGATGATATGAAGCAACTGCTGAGCGCGTAAGGAGCGATTCATGACCATGCCAACCTCACAATGTCCGTGGCGGATGCAGGTTCATCACATCCATCAGGAGACGCCGGATGTGTGGACGCTGTCGCTGCTCTGCCACGACTACTATCCGTACCGTGCGGGCCAGTATGCGCTGGTCAGCGTTCGCAACTCGGCGGACACGCTTCGCGCCTATACGATCTCCTCCACGCCGGGCGTGAGCGAGTACATTACGCTCACTATCCGCCGCATTGATGACGGTGCAGGCTCCCAGTGGCTGACCCGTGACGTGAAGCGCGGGGATTACATCTGGCTGTCTGACGCGCAGGGGGATTTCACCTGTGACGACAAGGCAGACGATAAATTCCTGCTGCTGGCGGCGGGCTGCGGCGTAACGCCGATCATGTCGATGCGCCGCTGGCTGGCGAAGAACCGCCCGCAGGCCGACGTGCAGACGATCTTCAGCGTGCGCTCTCCGGAAGATGTGATTTTTGCCGAGGAGTGGCGTGATTATCCGGTGACGCTGGTGGCGGAACACAACGCGACCCACGGTTTTGTGCCCGGTCGCCTGAGCCGCGAGCTGCTGCAAAGCGTGCCGGACATTGCGAACCGTACCGTGATGACCTGCGGCCCGGCGCCGTACATGGATATCGTGGAGAAAGAAGTTAGAGCGCTTGGCGTGACCCGCTTCTTCAAAGAGCAGTTCTTCACGCCGGTGGCGGAAGCGGCAACCAGCGGGATTCAGTTCACCAAACTGCAGCCCGCACAGACCTTCTTTGGCCGCGTGGGCACCACGCTGCTGGAAGCGCTGGAAAGCAACAAGGTGCCGGTAGTCGCGGCCTGCCGTGCGGGCGTGTGCGGCTGCTGTAAAACGAAAGTGGTTTCCGGGGAATATACCGTCACCAGCACCATGACGCTGTCCGACGCGGAAATTGCCGAGGGTTACGTGCTGGCGTGCTCGTGCCATCCGCAGGGGGATTTGGTCCTCGCATAAGCAATAAACGTTCGATCGTAGGCCCGGTAAGCGTCAGCGCCACCGGGCTTTTTTGCCGGGTGGCACTGCGTTTACCCGGCCTACGTTGTGCATGCTGCCTGTACGGCAGTGAACTGGAACAATCTACACCTATCACCTTGTCAGATAAAGAATTCCCCTAAAAAATACCCCTTAAACCCTTTTTCATCACAAATAATTCCGCTTAATAAAATCAAAGAGTTAAAAACCACCAATAAAAAGAGGCCAGAGACCCTTATATTTTCAGTACCCAGCTTTATTGCCACGCAGGCGCTTTCCCTAACGCAAACCGCCCTGCCCCTAAACACGCCACCGCCAGCGAGCCAACAAAGAAGTACACCAGACTTTCAATCGCCCATGCCCCAACCTTATCGAGCGCGAACGTTTCACCCACTCCCACCATCAGCCATGCCACGATCATCGTAAACGCCAGCACCAGCGCGGCCGGGCGCGTAAAGAGCCCGACAATAATCAGGATCGGTGCCACCACTTCGCCAATCAACACGCCGTAGGCAATAAATCCCGGCAGCCCTTTCTCTACCAGCATGCCGCTGATAAAGCCCACCCCACCAAACAGCTTATGCAAACCGTGAAAAAGCATCAGCCCACCGACGGCAAGTCGTAACAAGAGTTTGCCGAGATCGTCGCACGATAGCTTTTCATTAACAGCAATTAACAATGTTTTAACCATTTGAAATGATTCCTGTTTTCACTGAGACATCACCAGATTATGCCGAAGCGTGGCGCATGAAAAGCACCTTTTAAATGGGGGGATTTGACGGGCAATACAGTGACTTTCTTCTAAGCTTGTAAGCGATATCACAAAAAGGAGACGGACAACCATGAAACAAACCGTGGCTGCATATATAGCGAAAACGCTCGAACAGGCTGGCGTAAAACGTATCTGGGGCGTGACCGGCGATTCCCTGAACGGGCTTAGCGACAGCCTGAACAAGATGAAAACCATCGAATGGATGCCGACCCGTCATGAGGAGGTCGCTGCCTTCGCCGCCGGTGCCGAAGCGCAGCTCACAGGAGAACTGGCCGTGTGTGCAGGCTCGTGCGGACCTGGCAACCTGCATCTGATCAACGGCCTGTTCGACTGTCACCGTAACCACGTGCCGGTGCTGGCGATTGCCGCCCATATCCCCTCTTCCGAAATCGGCAGCGGCTATTTTCAGGAGACGCATCCGCAGGAGCTGTTCCGTGAATGCAGCCACTACTGTGAGCTGGTTTCATCCCCGGAGCAGATCCCGCAGGTGCTGGCGATCGCCATGCGCAAAGCCGTACTAAACCGTGGCGTTTCCGTGGTCGTTATCCCGGGAGACGTGGCGCTCAAGGCTGCGCCTGAAGGGGCCAGCACCCACTGGTATCACGCTCCGCAGCCGGTGGTAACGCCAGCCGAAGAGGAGCTGAAAAAGCTGGCGCAGCTGCTGCGCTACTCCAGCAACATCGCCCTGATGTGCGGCAGCGGCTGTGCGGGCGCGCATAAAGAGCTGCTGGAATTTGCCGGTAAGCTCAAAGCGCCCATCGTCCACGCCCTGCGCGGCAAAGAGCACGTCGAATACGATAACCCGTACGATGTGGGCATGACCGGGCTGATCGGTTTTTCCAGCGGCTTCCACACCATGATGAACGCCGACACGCTGATCCTGCTCGGCACCCAGTTCCCGTACCGCGCGTTCTATCCGACGGATGCCAAAATCATTCAGATTGATATCAACCCGGCCAGCATCGGCGCGCACAGCAAGGTCGATATGGCGCTGGTGGGCGATATTAAATCCACCCTTGCCGCCCTGCTGCCGCTGCTGGAAGAGAAAACCGACCGCAAATTCCTTGATAAGGCGTTGGGCGACTACCGCGACGCGCGCAAGGGGCTGGACGATCTCGCCAAACCGAGCGACAAAGCCATTCATCCGCAGTATCTGGCGCAGCAGATCAGCCATTTTGCGGACGACGACGCTATTTTTACCTGCGACGTCGGCACGCCCACCGTCTGGGCGGCGCGCTACCTGAAGATGAACGGCAAACGTCGCCTGCTCGGCTCGTTCAACCACGGCTCGATGGCCAACGCCATGCCGCAGGCGCTGGGGGCAAAAGCGACGGCACCGGAGCGTCAGGTTGTGGCGATGTGCGGCGACGGCGGGTTCAGCATGCTGATGGGGGATTTCCTGTCGGTGGTGCAGATGAAGCTTCCGCTGAAAATCGTGGTCTTTAACAACAGCGTGCTGGGCTTCGTGGCGATGGAGATGAAGGCAGGAGGCTATCTCACGGATGGCACCGAGCTGCACGACACCAACTTTGCCCGCATCGCCGAAGCGTGCGGCATCACCGGCATCCGCGTGGAGAAAGCCTCAGAGGTGGATGAAGCCCTGCAGCGCGCCTTCTCCATCGACGGTCCGGTACTGGTTGACGTCGTCGTCGCCAAAGAAGAGCTGGCGATCCCGCCGCAGATCAAGCTGGAACAGGCCAAAGGTTTTAGCCTCTACATGCTGCGCGCCATCATCAGCGGGCGCGGTGACGAAGTGATCGAACTGGCAAAAACCAACTGGCTCAGGTAAAACGTTTCGCATGACCTCTTAAAATAAAGGGATGTGAAATGATTGATTTGCGTAGTGATACCGTTACCCGCCCGAGCCGCGCCATGCTCGAAGAGATGATGGCCGCCCCGGTCGGGGACGACGTCTACGGCGATGACCCGACGGTCAACGAACTGCAGCGCTATGCGGCAGAGCTGAGCGGCAAGGAGGCCGCGCTGTTCCTGCCGACCGGCACGCAGGCTAACCTGGTGGCGCTGCTCAGCCACTGCGAGCGCGGTGAAGAGTATATCGTCGGCCAGGGTGCGCATAACTACCTGTACGAAGCTGGCGGCGCGGCGGTGCTTGGCAGCATCCAGCCGCAGCCGATTGACGCCGCGCCGGACGGCACCCTGCCGCTGGATAAAGTCGCGGCAAAAATCAAAGCTGACGATATTCACTTCGCCCGCACCAGGCTGCTCAGCCTCGAAAACACCCACAACGGTAAAGTGCTGCCGCGCGAATACCTGAAAGCAGCGTGGGAATTCACTCGCGAGCGCAACCTCGGCCTGCACGTCGACGGCGCACGCATTTTCAACGCCGTCGTGGAGTACGGCTGCGAGCTAAAAGAGATAACGCAATATTGCGACTCGTTCACCATTTGCCTCTCAAAAGGGCTGGGTACGCCGGTGGGTTCGCTGCTGGTCGGCAGCGCAGACTACATCAAGCGCGCCAACCGCTGGCGTAAAATGACCGGCGGCGGCATGCGTCAGGCGGGCATTCTGGCGGCTGCCGGACTGTACGCATTAAAAAATAACCTGGCGCGCCTCAAGGACGATCATGACAACGCCGCGTGGATGGCAACGCAGCTGCGCGAGATCGGCGCGGACGTGATGCGTCACGACACCAACATGCTTTTTGTGCGCGTGGGCGACGAGCACGCCGCTGCGCTGGGTGAATTTATGAAAGCGCGTGGCGTGCTGATCAACGCCTCCCCGGTCGTGCGCCTGGTGATGCATCTCGACGTAAGCCGCGAACAGCTGGCGGACGTGGTAAAACACTGGCAGGCGTTTTTACAGGGTTAAGGAGTATCACGTGCCGCAACGTATTCTGGTGCTTGGCGCCAGCGGATATATCGGTCAGCACCTCACTACTGCATTAAGCCAGCAGGGGCATCAGGTGCGGGCAGCGGCACGCAATACCGAGCGCCTGCAAAAGCTTGGTTTGCCTGGCGTGACCTGTCACAACGTCGATCTCAACTGGCCGAAGGAACTCCCCGCGCTGCTGGAAGGGGTCGACACGCTTTACTACCTGGTCCACAGCATGGGCGAAGGCGGGGATTTTATCGCCCACGAGCGTCAGGTGGCGATGAACGTCCGCGATGCCCTGCTGCAAACCCCGGTTAAGCAGGTGATTTTTTTAAGCTCGCTCCAGGCACCCGAACACGAGCAGTCCGACCATCTGCGCGCCCGCCAGCTGACGGCAGACACGCTGCGCGGGGCGAATATTCCCGTCACCGAACTGCGCGCCGGGATCATCGTCGGCGCGGGTTCCGCCGCCTTCGAAGTAATGCGCGATATGGTCTACAACCTGCCGGTGCTGACCCCGCCGCGCTGGGTGCGCTCGCGCACCACGCCGATTGCGCTGGAGAATTTGCTCCACTATCTGGTGGCCCTGCTGGATCACCCGGCAGAGCAACACCGCGTGCTGGAGGCGGCAGGCCCGGAAGTGCTGAGCTATCAGGAGCAGTTCGAACATTTCATGCGCGTCAGCGGACGCCGCCGCTGGCTGATCCCCATTCCCTTCCCGACCCGCTGGATATCGGTGTGGTTTTTGAATGTGATCACCTCGGTTCCCCCGACGACTGCCAAAGCACTGATCCAGGGGCTAAAGCACGATCTGCTGGCGGACGATCGCGCGCTGCGCGCATTAATCCCCCAGGCGTTGATCCGCTTTGACGACGCGGTGCGGCATACGCTGAAAGAAGAAGAGAAGCTGGTGAACTCCAGCGACTGGGGCTACGACGCGCAGGCCTTTGCCCGCTGGCGCCCCGAGTACGGCTATTACCCGAAACAGGCGGGCTGCACGGTAAAAACCTCTGCCAGCCTTCACGCGCTGTGGGAGGTGGTGAACCAGATCGGCGGCAAAGAGCGCTATTTCTTCGGCAATATCCTCTGGCAGACGCGCGGTGCGATGGATCTGCTGGTCGGTCACCGGCTGGCGAAAGGCCGCCCGGCGCATCCGTATCTTGCGCCAGGCGATGCGGTCGACAGCTGGAAGGTGATCGTCGTCGAGCCGGAAAAACAGCTGGCGCTACTGTTCGGCATGAAGGCGCCGGGGCTGGGGCGGCTCTGCTTTACGCTCAAGGACAAAGGCGACCATCGGGAACTGGACGTTCGCGCCTGGTGGCACCCACACGGGATGCCGGGTCTGTTCTACTGGCTGTTTATGATCCCCGCCCATCTGTTTATCTTCCGGGGAATGGCAAAACGCATTGCGCAACTGGCAGAACAAAAGACGAAAATAAGTTAATAAAACCCTCTTTCTTTCACCTTTCCCATTGCAACACATCGTAATTCACGAAAGAATGCGCACGAAATTCTTTTCAACACAGTGGATTGATATGAAGGTACTGGTTACCGGGGCGACCAGCGGCTTAGGCCGAAATGCGGTCGAATTTCTGCGCAACAAGGGCATCAGCGTCAGGGCCACCGGTCGCAACGAAGCGATGGGGAAACTGCTGCAAAAAATGGGCGCGGAGTTCGTCCATGCCGACCTGACGGAGCTGGTCTCCTCGCAGGCGAAGGTGATGCTCGCCGGTATCGACACGCTGTGGCACTGCTCCAGTTTTACCTCCCCGTGGGGAACCCAGGAAGCCTTCGATCTCGCCAACGTGCGCGCCACGCGTCGTCTGGGCGAATGGGCCGTCGCCTGGGGCGTGCGTAACTTTATCCATATCTCCTCCCCGTCGCTCTATTTTGATTATCACCACCATCGCGACGTGCAGGAAGATTTCCGCCCTGCTCGCTTTGCCTGCGAGTTTGCCCGCAGCAAGGCGGCCAGCGAAGAGGTGATCGACCTGCTGGCGCAGTCAAACCCGCATACCCGTTTTACCGTCCTGCGCCCGCAGAGCCTCTTCGGACCGCACGACAAAGTGTTTATTCCGCGTCTGGCGCAGATGATGCACCACTACGGCAGCGTGCTGCTGCCGCGCGGCGGCGATGCGCTGGTGGACATGACCTATTACGAAAATGCCGTCCACGCCATGTGGCTGGCAAGCCAGCCGGACTGCGATAAGCTTATCTCCGGTCGCGCCTATAACATCACCAACGGTGAACCGTGCACATTGCGCAGCATCGTGCAGCGGCTGATTGATGAACTGCAGATCGACTGCCGTATCCGTTCCGTGCCCTACCCGATGCTGGACATGATCGCCCGCAGCATGGAGCGTTTTGGCAGTAAATCCGCCAAAGAGCCCGCGCTGACGCACTACGGCGTATCGAAGCTTAACTTTGATTTTACGCTGGATATCACGCGCGCGGAGACTGAGCTGGGGTATAAGCCGATTGTGACGCTGGATGAAGGCATTGTGCGCACGGCGGCGTGGTTACGGGATCACGGGAAGTTGCACCGCTAGCCTTTTTGCCCGGTGGCGGCTTCGCCTTACCGGGCCTACATCTCCTCGCCCCTCCGGGGAGAGGGTTAGGGTGAGGGGAAAGTGCAGATACTAAAACGGCAACCTTTCGGTTGCCGTTTGCTTTTACAGAGCCGTCCAGGCATCAGCCCATGCCAGACCTGCGCCTGGTTCATAGTATGCCGGGGAGTTGTTACACCAGCCGCTGTACGGGAACGGTTTGCACTGGAACAGTTTACCGTGGTTGTTCACGATATCACCTGCGTTGTACTTGCTGTTCGCGCTCCACGCCTGATAAGCACCTTCGTCACCTGATGGCGTTGCCGCTTTCGCTTTCACGTTCAGCAGGTAAGTGGTGGTATTGCTCAGCTCGCCATCGCTGACGGTCAGGCTGATTTCAATCTGCTGCGCCGTTGCGGACTCAGGTGCCTTGAAGGTCACCACCGCTTTATCTTCGCCGGTCACAGTCTGGCCATCCTGAGAATGCCAGGTGTAGGTCAGCTTGTTGCCGTCCGCGTCGGTAGAGCCTTCCGCGCTCAGAGAAACCTGTGCGCCCGCTTCAACGGCACCGATTGGACCCGCAATCTGCGCAACCGGCGCGTGGTTCACCGCAACAGGTTCAGCCGGGGTTTCATCCGGCGTTGGCGCTGGAGCTGGTGCCGGCGTTTCATCTTCTGAAGGCGTTGGCGCTGGCGTTACCGGGGTTTCGTCCGGCGTTACGGCAGAGCCGTCATCGTTCACGATATTGACGTTATAGAACTTCTGCACGCACTTGGTATAGTCGCCGTCTTTGAACGCGCTGAACGGCGTCTGGTAGCCCACCAGCTGGCACGAGTAGGTCTTACCGTCTGGCGTATCCGCGCTCCATCCCCAGTCCTGCTCCCAGTAGATCTTCAGGGCGCCGGCACCGTATTCGTCGAACTGCTTCATGTTGGCGCAGCCCAGCACTTCATTGGCCGGAACAGGCACTTTCAGGTAGTTCGCGAACTCTTTGTAGTACTTGATACGGTTCTGAGACTGAGCAATTTCAGTCGGGCCGCCGCACTCTACGCCGCCGTTGATGATCTGGGTGGTCACACCGAAGCCAGGGACCAGACCGTTGGCTTTATCATGATCGTTCGGCTGCCACGTGCCGTCGATAACCTGCAGCATGCTTGGTTTTGGCGGCTGCGGGTAGGCGAAGAAGAAGATCGCGCTCGCCAGGTTCAGCCAGGTATCCGCCACCAGCTCAGGTTTATCCAGCAGGGTACGCACGTCGCCGTACATTGCTTCGGAGAACGGACCGTAGTTGTAGTTGTAGGACAGCTGCTTCGCGCCGCGACCGAAGTAGCTCAGGAAGTCGCCGTCTTTATCCTTACCGCACGGCCAGGTCTGGCCCTGCCATACTTTCGGGTCACATTCGCCGTTATAGCCGCCCTTCTGCCCTTCGCTCCAGCCCATTTCACGCACGTGGACCAGCGCCTGACGCCACTCGGCTTCCGGACGCCAGCTTTCGTGGCCGCCGGTTTCCTGGGCAAAGTGGGCAAACATGGTGGCCAGCTCTTTGCGGCAAATCGCATCGCTGTCGCGACCGTCGTTATAGGTCTTACACAGCGCCGGGAATTTACCTACGGCTTTCAGGAAGTTGCTGTAGGTATAGGCCTGAGCGCGCAGCGGGAAGAGATAATCCCAGTCGCTGGCCTTCACGATCCCTTCCACGCGCTTAACGTTGTCCGGGTTCGCCGCACGGCCTGGCTCAATCATTTCGACCTGCGCATTATCAAGGGTCTGAATCGTCTCTTTAACGGAGGTCATCAGCGGGAAGTTAGTGAGCTCCTGCTCTTTCTTCGCCAGATCGCTGGCTTTCATGGTGTACGGCTCGCCGGTGGTCGCCTGCAAAGAGGCAGCCTGCGCCATAAAAGGTGCAACGCAAGCACCAGCAACAAGTACACTCAGTAACGTCCTTTTGTTCATTTCAATATTCCTGTTTCGTTAAGATTAAAAAAAGAATCCCGGTTTATGTATTAATCCATTAATAAATAAACCACAGACAGCTGTTTTCACTTTTCGAAGAACACCAAAAGGAATTCTTCAAAAATAAAAAACGTTAATAACTCGCTGCTAATTTCAATTCCTGATATTTTTTCCAGACTTTGTGGGCATACATCATACGCTGCGGATAGTTCTCTCTTTTTAATCCGGCGTTATAAGCCCCTACTGCTTCCCAGTTATAACCGTAGACCTTAATCATGTTTGAGAGAATCGACGCTCCCACCATAATTGAGGTACAGGGTTCGGCCATCAACCGATACTCATCAATGCCTTTTCTCTCAAGCTCCGTAAAGTGTGAGCTGTTTATTTGCATTAATCCGACATCGCGTGTGCCATCATGATTTTGCCCTACCGCATACGGGTTCATCCCCGATTCAACGTTAGCGATGGCGTACAGCAAATAAGGATCGACATGATAATAGTGCGCGGCGTTATTCCAACAGTTTGCCAGTGCGCCGTGGCTTATTATCAATAATAACAAGATGAACTTTTTCATTTTTACCTGCTGACATTTTCGGTTATTTCTCCTGGCCAACATCCTGTAAAATGAAGTTTGAATTGCCCCCCCTAATAAGGGGGGAGCATTTATTGGGCTAGATTATTTGCAGTCTGTTGCTGCGCCTTCTTTTACCCATACATCGCTGTTAGCCGGGTTATCACCACGGGTCCACCATTTGGCACGGTAAACGCTGCCCTGGTAAGTGGTGGTATCACCGCCGTTGTAGACCAGGTCAGAACGCCAGTTCATCTTCACGTTGCTCACCAGTTCCCATGCATCCACACCGAAGCCAGGCTGGTTGCCCTGCGTCCAGTACTTCGCTTTCCACACCAGATGGTCGAAGCTTACGGTATCGCCATTGTTGTAGATTTTGCTGGCATCCCACGCAGCATATTTGCTGGCGTTAGCATCGACAGGCGCGTCGCAGCTACCGGTTGCAGAACCTTCGTCAGATGGCGGAGTCACATCATCAGCCGGAGGGGTCACATCGTCAGCTGGTGGGGTCACATCGTCAGCCGGAGGGGTCACCTCATCAGCCGGTGGCGTTACGTCAGCCGGTTTTGGATTCACAGTCACCTGCACGTTAGACTGCACGCTGGTTTTACCATCCGTCACAACAACGCTCAGCGTGTAAGAAGAGGTATTGTTCACCTCTGGCGCAGTGATGCGAACGTTAGCAGTATCGGTACCCGTTGCGTTCATATCAGCCGGTACGCTCCAGCTGTAGGTCAGCGCATCGCCATCAGGATCGGAGGCTTGTGCATGCAGAGAAATCGCTTCACCGGATTCAACGGTAACGGATTCCATGGCATTGATCACCGGAGCCTGGTTGGCCTTAGGCGCTTTGTTCACTACCTGTACGTCGATAGCGTTGCTCAACCCTTTCGCGTCGGTCACGGTCAGGCGGAACACCAGGTTCTGATCGCTGGTCACGGCCGGTACGCTGAAGCTGGCTTTCGCTTTGGTGCTGTTCGCGAGGGTCACGGTGGCGCCGGAAACCTGCGTCCATTTATAGGTCAGCGCATCGCCGTCCTGGTCGCTGGAGGCTGAGCCGTCGAGCGTGACAGTCGCCGGGCCCGTTACCGTCATGTCGGTTGCAGAAGCGACCGGCGCATGGTTGGTTACAACCGGCTCAACAGGCGTAGAGCTGCCGCCCAGCAGGCTTTCGTTCATGGCATTCAGGATATCGCCGTTATCGGATTCGATAGACCATGCGAACAAACCACCCAGGTTTTTGCTCAGCACGTATTTGCCTTTCGCATTGACGGAACGGGCGTTATCGTATGTCACCAGCTCACCGGTGGATTTGTTGAACACGTACGGCGCTTCTGCTGCTTCGTCGTATTTGTATTCCCAGCCTGGTTTGCCCAGCATCTGGTTTACAATCTGACGGTAGTCAACAATACCGTTTTCCCATGTCCCTTTGATTGGACCCGTCGCGGTACCGGTGAATGGATTGTCACCCGTGTAACCGTGAACGCCGGTCCAGCCGCGGCCATACATGCCCGCACCGACGACGATCTTGCCAGGCTGAACGCCCTGCGCCAGCATCTCTTTCACTGCGTTATCGGTGGTGTAGTTGGTATCTGGTTTCCAGGACGCACCGTACAGCGCGGTCTGGTGACCCAAATCGGTATTACTCCACGCACCGTAGAAGTCGTAGCTCATCAGGAAGATATGGTCGATGTACTGCTGCGCGGTGTTGTAGTCCACGTCTTCGATCTTATCTTTACCTGCACCGATTGCCGTGGTCAGCTCGTAGGTACGGCCAGTTTCCGCAGACAGCTCGTTCAGCATCTGACGCAGGTCATGCATCAGCGCGGTGTAAGTCGCTTTGTCGGTCTGCGGGTTACCCAGCTTGGCGTTCTCACCGCCGCCGCCCGGGAATTCCCAGTCGATATCCACACCGTCGAACACTTTCCAGGTGGTCAGGAAGTCTTTAACGGACGCAACGAAGCGGTCGCGCAGCACTTTGTTATCCATCTGATAGAACGGGTCAGACAGAGTCCAGCCGCCTACGGATGGCAGGATTTTCAGATCAGGATGGGCTTTTTTCATCGCCATCAGCTGGCCGTAGTTGCCTTTGTACGGGTCGTCCCAGTTGCTTACGCCCTGCTGAGGTTTTTGCAGCGCAGCCCACGGGTCGTGGATCGCCACGGTGTAGTCCTGGCGGCCCTGACAGGCGCGTTTCAGAGACTCCAGCGCGCCGGAGGATTTGGCGCTGTCGTTAATGCCGTCGCCGCCACAGATTGGAATGAAGCCGTACAGCAGGTGGTTAATGTTCGCGACAGGAATTTTGTCTGCCGAGAAGTTACGGTCGTACACGCCCCACTCAGGGAAGTAAGCGCCAACCACTTTATCGGTGTGCTGCGCGAACGCTTTGTTGTTTTCCAGCAGCGGGGTGTTCAGAGGAAGCAGGTGGCTACCGTCGGTGTCCGCCACGATGATCAGCTTGCTGGCGCTCTTGGTGCAGCCGCTGTCGTTACACAGCTCGACCTGCTCCTGATAGCGTCCGCCTTTCTTCACTTTAAAGGTCGCAGAGCCTGCGGCACTACCCGCACCGGTCCAGACGGTCTTGCCGTCCAGCAAAACTTTTGCAGACGTTGGGGCATCGCCGCTCCAGACGTTCCACTCCACCTTCACGTCAACGCCATCTTTATGCACTTTGATGAGGTTGTTGTAGTCCTGTGCCGCCTGATCCACCTCTACCAGCGCAAACTTATCATTGCCTGATGTAATTGACGGTGTACCCGGCGCCGCTGCAAATACTGAGCTTGTTGCGGCTGCAACAAAAAGCGCCAGATATTTAGGCTTCATAAATTTCATTTTTTATTTCCTGATAAATTTATTCGTAACGTAATAATCCATGTCTTCCTTGAGAGCATGGAGTCTATTTGCGTAATGCGTATTTAACCAACCTGAAAACCGTGACAATAAACGTCTTGCTGCGTTGTATTCCTCCATAAAAAGATACAAGCCCAAATTCCGTGTAGCTTATATCTTTTACGATACACTGAGCGCAAAGAGACATCCTTCTCTTCCACCGTCAAAAAAACTTATAAAAAAACTTGACCTGTATATTTAAAATATGAAAGCAAACTGCTGTCCAATAAACACGACTATTCCAGCAAATGACAGATAGGGTCCGAAAGAAATAGTGAGGTTATTTTTATTTAAATTATTTAACGCGAAATAGCCCGCGATACCGCTCAACGCTGCGGCAAGTTCAATTGAAGGCAGCGCCTGCCAACCGCACCAGGCGCCTAAGGCCGCCAGCAGCTTAAAATCGCCGTAGCCCAGCCCTTCCCGCCCTGTCAGCAGGCGAAAGGCCCAGTAGAGCAGCCAGAGCGACAGATAGCCTGCTACCGCACCGAACAACGCGTCCTGCAACGGCAATCTGTGGTCAAATGCATGGAGTAAGAGACCTGCCCACAACAGCGGCTGGGTCAGGGAGTCCGGGAGAAGCTGATACTGCCAGTCGATCATCGCCAGTGGCAGTAAAAACAGCGCGAGTAACCACAGCGCAAACAACCCCTGAACGTCCGGCATGCACCAGGCCGTAACGCCAAAAAACAGCGCCGAGAAAAGTTCGATCAAAAATAACCGCAGCGGGATGGTCGTGCCGCACTGGTGGCAGCGTCCCCGTAATAACAGCCAGCTGACCAGGGGGATATTTTCCCATGCAGCAAGCGTGTGCTGGCACACCGGACAGTGCGAGGCAGGAAAGAGCAGATTGCCGCTTCCCTCTTCATCCATCACGATCCCCGGCAGGCGCTCGGCAACAACGCCAAGAAAACTGCCCATAATCCCGCCCAGGATCGCACTCATTATCGGAAAACTAACCGGGCAGGCCTCCCGGATCAGCGAGAAGGTATTCATGCGTTTTTTGCCCAGGTGAACTGCACCTGCGCTTTTACATCGCTGAGATGGTCAACCGGCGTGAGGTTTATTTTTTGCAATCTGACGCCGGAGGTCTGATTAATTTCGCGCAGCCAGTTTTTTAATTCATAAACATTTACCCGATTAACCACGAACGATAAAGTTTGTCCCTCCTGGCGCACGTCCGTCAGCGACAGGTTAATTTCATTGGCGCTTTTCTCGACCACCGTGCGTGGATTATCCGTTTTGACTAACTGAACCTGAAGATGATTTTTATCAATTTCATTGCGCATCCAGTTAAGCGTCTCTTTTTGTCTTTTAAGCGTCGATTTACTATTTTGAATCATATTATCCAAAGGGATGACTCCTGCGTAATACACCGCAGCCCCAAGCAGGGCAACGATGCAGAGTTTTAAAATAACTTTCTCCCGGGCGCTGTAGTTCTGGTAGCGTGATTTCAGCTGCGCGATTCGCTCTTTCATTTATGTTTCCCTGCGATCATGGCGGTATAGGGTTCGGTGGTTGAAACAGGCTGTAAGGTAAAATCGAAATTCTCACGGGTCTGGTTAACAAACGCCTGCAACGCGGGCTGGTTTTGCGCGCTGACGCTCAGCGTCAGCGTGTTTTGCTGCGCATCGTATTCCAGCAGATCGATTTCCATCGCAGGCACTGACTGCCGGGCGGCCGCCAGCTCGTCCAGCTGAAGGAAGATCCCCTTACTCTGTTTTTTGACGTTCTGACCAAAGTGATATTTGATATTGGTCTGGTGACGCATGCTGGGGAAATGGTGCTTATACACCTGGAGGATCTCCTCCTGTATCTGGTTTTCCTGCTGCACCAGCATCCAGGCCATCGCAACGCGCGGCCCCAGCAGCAGGCCAACGGACAGCAGGCCCGCAATCGCCACTGCGGCTTTCATGCTTTTCGCGCCACGCCCGTTACCGGCCTTAAGACTGAATTCACCGTGAAGCAGATTCACGCGACAGGCCTGCCACTGCGGCTGGATCAGCACCAACGGATGCTGCCAGGGCTGGGCAATGTCGACGTCCACACCAGCAGGCGCTTCGCCGTAACAGCACACCTCCCCCTCTCCGGCCTTCTGCATCAGAAGCGGCAGCAGGCTCGCTTCCATTTCGCTGGCAACATGCGGTGATAAACGTAGCCAGTAGCCGTCGTCCTGAGCGACAAGAGTACTTCCGCCAGCCGTCACGGGCAGTAGCCAGGCATCCGGCAGCACCTGGATCACTTTTAACCCCGCCTCCTGACAGCGGCTTAACCACCCGCGCAGCAGATCGGCGTCTATCGCCACCGCATCAACCTCAGCGCCTTTTTTGTTCAGCACCGTCCAGTGGAGGTTATCCACCTCGCCAATCAGCGTCTCTTCCGCCATCCAGGAGAATGCCGTCGCCTGAGAGGCGACTTTCTTCGGCAGCGTAAAATGGCGGAAGATCATGCTGCTGGCGGGCAGCAGCAAACAAACACGGGCCGCCAGTGGGTGGTCCGCCAGCGCGTCCAGGCTCTCCAGCGTCTCAACCTGCTGGCTGCCGGAGACACACCCCATTATTTTCCCGCCCTCGCGGTTATCGGGACGAACAAAAAGTACCTGTTTCATAGCGATCTACTTTTCTTATTCAATCATTCGGTAACGACGTTGCCACGTCACGATCTCACCGGCCTCGTTATTGACCTGAAGCTGGCTAACCACGCGAAGCGTTAATTCATCGGTATTGCCGGTATAGTTCACGCGGAAATACCGGCTGCTGATGGAGAGAAGCTCAGCCACCTGCGGGAGATCGTCTTTCAACTGCGGGAAGGTCTGCTCCAGCGCTTTGCTGAAGGTTTCCATATTTTCCCAGCCGGTTTCTGGACGCGAATCAATCAGGCGAACGGCATCATCTTCCGTTAATTTTCCGGGGAACAGGGCGGCCAGTAAGGCGGCCTGTTCCGGTTTCAGGGTGTTCACATCCACCTTGCTGGCAGAGTCCGGCAGCGCGCAGAGCAGCTTGCTCACCTTCGGATATGCCGCTACCGGGAACGCGGGCAGCTGTTTGATCTCAGCAATGGTGCGCATCATCTGGTTCGCGGGCTGTCGGGCGGGCACGACGCCCGCCCAGGCATCGCTCTCTGCACCGTCTTTGACCGTCGTCGCGTCGCCATCGAGATAGTCCACCAGCTGTTGATACACCTCTTCTGCCGTAGTGTGGCTGATGCCACTTTCCGTCAGGATCTGTTCGACAATCTGCTCGTTGCGCGGTTTTTCCGGCACGGCGGGCGCGTTTTGCCCCTGTGGTATTTTCTCTGCGGCCAGCAGGTTATTGACGTTAAAGCAGTCCTGCGCGTCTTCCACCTGGCTGACCACCGTGTAATCTTCGCCCCGCGTCTCCAGCGGCTGGTGCCAGTCGCCGTCAAGGTTCAGGGCCTTGTTTTCACCGGTGGCGTCGGTCTGCAGGCGATCTTTCACCACCTTCTCCTGCGCCTGCATCGCCCAGCGCAACTGCTGCTGGCTGACCTGATAATGGGTTTTCTGCAGATTGCGACAGAACTGCTGGCTAATTTTGGCGGCCAGCGCCGACATCATGACCAGCAGGATCAGCACCACCAGCAGCGCTACCCCTTTCTGTTTACGTAATGCACTCATGATTTTGCTTCCGGTGCCGGCAGCGGCGCAGGTGCGGTCTCTGGCGCAGCGGCGGGCGCTGGCGCCGCCGCTTCAGGCATATCGCCCGGGGTCGTAAAGACCCAGCGCCAGGTATCGCCATTTTCCATGGTCAGCGTCAGCTCCACGCCATCCGGCAGATGCGCCGGGTCGCTCCAGCTTTTCTGCCAGCCCTGACGGTAAAAACGCCACTGCAGCGATTTCACCTCACTGACAATCGGCACTTCATCGGGCTTCGCGTCCACCGGGCCATCAATCACCGGCCAGACGTCGCGATACAGACGCCCATCTTCCAGGCGCCAGCGCACACGCTCCAGCTGGATCGTTCCGCTCACGCCATTCAGCGTGGTCAGCTCAAGCGCATCATCCACCTGACGAAACAGATCCGGCTCGTTACGCGGGGCGCGCGCCTGCAGCTGGTAGAAATCGCGCTCCATCAGATTCCAGGCCCGCTGCAGCTGATTGAGCTTCGCGGCGCTGGCGTCGGTTGCCGAACTGGTGCGCATTGCGCCGTCCAGAATTTGCCAGGCCAGGGTGCTGATCACCGCGAAAATGGTCAGGGCAATCATGATCTCCAGCAGGGTAAACCCGCGCTGGCGTCGCGTTTTTTTCACTTGCTCTCTCCCGGCGGAACGATCTGCAAAGCGATAACCGGCTGGCTGTCGTCCCCTTCCGCGTAGACGCGAATGGCGTTCGCCCAGCCGTTGTCGGCGGTTTTCACCCGCTGCTTGCGCCAGTTCCAGCTGCGCCCGCCCATGATTTCCGTCCCCTGCGCCTCGGCGTCCGGGAAGTCGGTTTTCGTGAGCTGCGCTTCCGCCAGCTGATTTTCCGCCACCCAGCTGGCCTGCAGCGTGTCGGCCAGGCCGTGAGTGAAACGCACGTTCAGGGAGACGGAGTTCATCAGCGCCAGCGCGGCGGTGGAGAAGATCACCAGCGCGACCATCACCTCCAGCAGCGTCATCCCCTTTTGCTTTTTGCCGTTAGCCATCGTTCTCTACCGATACAGGCGCAGCGCCTTGCGACACCACGCGGAAATGGTGCTGTTTGTCATAGCTTTGCAGCGTCAGCGTGAAGCGGCTGATTTCGCCGTCCGGTAAAAAGAGCACCTGCGGATCGGCGCTTACCGTGGCGGCAAGGCGCTGGGGCGAGAGCGAAACGTGCATCTCTTCCGGGAAATCGCCTTTGGTGGTAATACGCCCGGCGGATAACGGCACCCAGTGACGTTCGCCGTTTTTATCATCGAGCGTCACCAGCTGATAATTATCCGTCGTGATGACCAGCCCGACGATATTTCCGTCCATCACCGCACGGTCTGAACCATAATCAACGAGGGCTTTTAATTGCTGGCCAAATATATCCGCACCGCTGCGTGAGGGTATGGTTGACACCACCATCATGGCGCAGCTGGCAAATATCACCAGCGCCAGAATAATTTCCAGCAACGTAAAGCCGCGTTGTTTATTCATTATTTCTCTTTCTTATCCAGAGACCAGTTCGTAATATCATCGGCGGTATTGGCTTCACCGTCCGGACCGGCGGAGAATACGTCGACCGCGCCGTGTTCGCCCGGGCTAACCAGAATATAATCTCCGCCCCACGGGTCCTGCGGCAGGCGACGGATATAGCCATCAGCACGGTAGCCGTTCGGGATTGGCGCGATTTCAGGCTTGGTTACCAGCGCCTGTAAGCCCTGCTCGGTTGTCGGGTAGCGGTGGTTATCCAGCTTATACATATCCAGCGAACCTTCGAGCGCGACAATATCGCTGGTTGCTTTTTGCGTATCTGCTTTTTCTTTATTGCCCATTAAGTTTGGCACCACCATGCTCGCCAGTACGCCGAGAATAACAATGACCACCATTAATTCGAGCAAGGTGAAACCCGCCTGACGCGCCAGGTTTTTACGTTTTAAAGCCATGATTTAACCTACCATATTATTAAGTTGCAGAAGCGGTTGTAATATTGACAGCACGATGAATAAAACAATCGTCGCCATGGATACCACCAGCGCCGGTTCAAATACCGACAGCGTTAATGTAATTCGATGCTGCAATGCCGATTCCTGGTTTTCCGCCGCGCGGTCCATTAAATTGCCTAATTCCCCGCTCTCTTCGCCGGAGGCAATCATATACAGCATGGTTGGCGGGAATAATTTCGCCTGTTCCAGCGCGGCATAGAGTGATGCCCCCTGGCGCACGGTATCCGCCGCCTGCTCCAGCACCTGCCGGGCATAGAGGTTTTCGATACCGTCCATCGCGATATACATCCCCTCCAGCAGCGGCACGCTGCTGGCCTGAAGAATGCTCAGGGTACGGATGTAGCGGGCGCTGTTGATGGCGCACACCAGCTTTTTGATCGGCGATCCGTTCACCAGCCAGCTGTGCCAGCGAAAACGGTTTTTGGCGTTTCTCAGCCAGGTCTTAAAGCCGACAAACCCGCCGCCGAGGATCCCCACGATGTAGATCCCGTACGCCTGCAGAAAATCACTCACCGCAATCAGCGTGCGGGTGGTGATCGGCAGCTGCTGCTTCATGTGGGTGAACTGCTCGATCACCTGCGGCACCACCGCCACCAGCAGAATGCTGATGACCGCGATGGCGACCACGGTCAGGGTAATCGGGTAGACCATCGCCTGCGTCAGCTTGCTTTTCATCTTCTGGCGCTGCTCGTTGTACTCCGCCAGCTTCTCCAGCACGTCGCCCAGGTGGCCGGTTTTTTCGCCGGCCATCACCAGGGTGCAGTAGAGCTTGTCGAAGGTGCGCGGGAACTGGCTAAACGCGTCGAACAGCGTGTGGCCTTCCACTACTTTCTCGCGGATCTCCACCACCATCGCCGCCAGCTTTTTGTCCTCCGTCTGCTTCGAGATAGCCTTCAGGGCGCTTTCCAGCGGCAGCGCGGCGTTGACCAGCGTCGAAAGCTGGCGGGTAAACATCGACAGCACCGGCGTGGAGAGCTTTGCGCCGGTTTTCGCTTTACCGGACGCCGCCGCCTCGCGGGTTTCGTTGATGCTGACGGGCATCAGCTTTTGCTCGCGAAGCCACTGGCGAACCTGCTTTTGCCCCTCGGCCTGCAGCGTGCCGCGCTGGGTTTTCCCCGCGCCGTCCGTTGCGGTCCAGGCGTAGAAGGCCATTACGCATCCCCCCCACGCTCGGCGGTGACGCGCATCACCTCTTCCAGCGAGGTCACGCCGCTAATCACCTTCAGCAGCCCGTTTTCACGCAGGCTGTAAGCCTGCTTAAAGAGCTGCGTCTCGATGGACATTTCGTCCTTATCTTCATGAATGGCGCGGCGCATGGTGCTGTCCACCACCAGGAACTCATGAATACCGGCCCGGCCCTGATAGCCGCTCTGGCGGCAGTGTTCACAGCCCACCGCGCGGTAGATTGCTTTTGGCGGCGCGTCCATAAAGCTGAACAGCGCTTTTTCATTGGCATCCAGCGGACTGGTGGTCCGGCAGTGCGTACACAGCCGACGCACCAGACGCTGGGCAATGACACCGAGCAACGATGAACCGATTAAAAAGGACTCCAGCCCCATATCCCGCAGGCGGGTTATCGCCCCTGCGGCGCTGTTGGTGTGCAGCGTAGACATGACCAGGTGACCGGTAAGCGACGCCTGCACCGCAATTTGCGCGGTCTCACCGTCACGAATTTCCCCGATCATCACCACGTCCGGGTCCTGACGCAGAATGGCGCGCAGCCCTCGGGCAAAGGTCATGTCCACGCGCGGGTTAACCTGCGTCTGTCCCACCCCTTCCAGCTCGTATTCAATCGGGTCTTCTACGGTCAGAATGTTGCGTTCGTGACCGTTCAGCGCCGAAAGAATGGCGTACAGGGTGGTACTTTTACCGGAGCCTGTCGGCCCGGTGACCAGGATAATGCCGTGCGGGCGGTCAATCAGCCCTTTCAGCTTCTCCAGCTCTTCATCAATCAGGCCCAGCTTGTTGATGTCAGGCTTAAGATTGCTTTTATCGAGCAGACGCATCACCACGCGCTCGCCGTACTGGGACGGAATGGTCGAGACGCGCACGTCGATCGCCTTGCGGCCAATGCGCAGGGAGATACGGCCATCCTGCGGCAGGCGCTTCTCGGCGATGTCGAGTTTTGACATGACCTTGATGCGCGATACCAGCAGCGGCGCGAGCTTGCGCGCCGGCTGCAGCACCGGGCGCAGCACGCCGTCAACGCGGAAGCGAATGCTCAGCGTGCGCTCGAAGGTTTCGATATGAATATCCGACGCGCCGTCCTTCACCGCCTCGCCGAGAATGGCGTTGATCAGGCGGATTACCGGCGAGTTTTCGTCGTTATCGAGCAGATCTTCGTTATCCGGGATCTCCTCGGTTAACGCCATCAGGTCGATATCGGCGTCCATATCGTCCACCAGCTGCTGCGAGACGCCGCTGCTCTGCTGCCAGATTTTGGCCAGCATCTCGTCAAACGCTTCCGGCGTGAGGGTGACCGGGACGAACGCGCGTCCCAGCACCCGGCGCACTTCCAGCAGTGCAAATGCCGGGGTGTCATCACGGATATAGACGTCATTGTTATAAAATAAAACGCCGTTATCTTTTGCGTAGCTGCTGCTACACAGTGTTTTACTCAGTTCGTCCACGTTGCCCCTCCGCCTTACTCTTTAAACGGATTGCGTGTCGCGCTGGTTTTCACCGGTGCGGCATGGGTGGCCGTCTTAGTGTCGGCAGACGGAAACGCGGGCAGAATGGCGTTATCCGCTGGCTCAATAATGCCGAGCTTTTTCTCCTCCACGCGCTGCATCTGGCGAACGCGGATCTGGTCATATTTCTCTTTCGACGCGGCGCTGTAGTTGTCGTCGTCACGCAGGACGGTGGTATGGATAAACACCATCAGGTTGCGTTTCGACGTGTCCTGCGAGGTGTAGCGGAACAGCTGGCCCACCAGCGGGATATCGCCGAGCAGCGGCACTTTGGAAACCGACTGCTTGGTGACGTTTTCCATCAGGCCGCCGAGCACCACCGTCTGGCCACTGTGGACCATCACTTCGTTATTGATGGTGCGAGTGTTGAAGGTTGGGCCGAGGCTGGCGTCTTCCGTCGCGCTGTTGTCAACGCTGGAAACTTCCTGCTCAATCTTCAGGTGGATCATGTCACCGTCGTTAATCTGCGGCACAATTTTCAGCTTGGTACCGACGGTCTTACGCTCAACGGAGTTAAAGACGTTGTCGCCGCTGGTGGTCTGCGAACCGGCAAGGACCGGCACGTCCTGGCCCACGTTAAACGACGCTTCTTTGTTATCCAGCGTGACCACGCTCGGCGTGGAGAGAATGTCGTTTTTACCGTCGGTGGAGAGCGCGGTCATCAGGGCGCCGAAGTCGCCGTTGAAGAAACCGGTCGCCAGGCCAGTGAAGCTTGCCCCCTTCATGGTGCCGTTTTTAATCTGGCTGATAGGCAGGCCGGTTGAGCCGAACTGCACGCCGCCGTGCTTGCTGGTCCACTGCACGCCGAGATCCAGGCCGTTACCGTCCTGCACTTCAGCAATGATCGCTTCCACCAGTACCTGCGGACGGCGAATGTCGAGCTTGTCGATCACCTTCTCCAGGGAGTTCATCACGTTAGGCTGCGCGGTGATCACCAGCGAGTTCGTTGACTCGTCGGCGCTAATATTCAGATCGCTGGCCGACGTGGCGGTTTTCGACTTCGGCGCACCCGCCTTGTCTTTCAGCTGCTCGCCAATACCGGTCAGCACCGGAACCACTTTGGTGGCGCTGGCGTATTTGAGGTAGAAGACGCGGGTATTCCCCTCGTTGTTCTGCTCGCGATCCAGCTGATGGATCAGGGAACGGGTGCGCATGCGCGCATCTTCCGAACCGCTGATCACCAGGCTGTTGGTCTCGTCATCCGCTACCACCTTGGTGGCGAGCTGCGGCGCGTTCTGCCCCTTCTGCTCTTCGTTGTTGAGGTTGTTCAACATGTCGGAGAGCTCTTTGGCGGACGCAAAGCGCAGCGGTACGATTTCGCGACGCTGAATGCCGTCTCTGTCGACGCGCTGCACCAGATCCACCAGGCGGTTCACCACCGAGGCTTTCCCGGTTAACAGCAGGACGTTCGACGGCTCAAAATGCACCACGTTACCGATACCGGTGGCATCGTTCAGCTGGCGCAGCAGCGGGGCCAGCTCACGCACCGGCACGTTTTCCATGCGCACGACGCGGGTGATGATCTCATCGCCTTTGCCCGGATTTTTGCTGTCGGCCAGCGGGGCCCCGGCGGTGCGGGCTACGCTTGAGCGCACCACTTTGACCATGCCGTTGTCCATCGGGATCACCGACAGACCGTACAGGTCCAGCACGCTCAGGAAGAACTGGTAATACTCATCTTCCGTCAGCACGTTATAGGTTCTCACCGACACCGTACCCTGAACGGACGGGTCGACGAGAATGGTTTTGTTAAGATTGCGGCCTACCGTATCGATAAACTCGCGGATATCGGTATTTTTAAAGCTCGCGCTAAAGTTGGCTGCAAGCAGCGAACTGGAATATAACGACAATGCGGTCAGCGCCACGCACGCCCAAGGAAATTTCTTCATGTCTGTACACTTGTTAATTGTTTAGAACATTAACCCGAATATTTTCAAGGTGAGCGTGACGTCTGACGACGACCTCCGCTTCTTTCATTTTCGACCAGTTGGCAATAATACTTTTTGCCTTTGCTTCATCGGTCATATCGACAGAGTTGACTTTCACAGCCACGTCGCCCTTTTCCAGCCCGGAATGGCTGAAGAACGCTGAGGCATTCCTTGGATTGATGTTGTAGCCTTCCAGTTGGCCTTTTTCGATTACCGGTTTTAACACCAGATAATCATCCAGATGCACGCTTTCCGCGCCTGCATCTTTCGTCGATTTGGTTACCGGGCCGCTGTCAACGCCGCCCTTAAAATAGTCAGGCTTATTTAATGCCAGTACCTGCGTAGCACCTTCATAATTAACCACCACATTGTCTTTGTTAATTTCCTGAATAAAGGCATCGTTAAAACCGGTCAGCGGCTCGCCTTCGCGATAGCTGCGCTGGCCTGCCGGGGTTTTAATCACCGCAAAGGAGAGCCAGGCATCGTCACTGCTGACAATTCCTTCAATTTCCGCTGCCAGCGGGGCTTTCGCGGCAGCCGGTAAGTTATCCTGACGCACCGCAGCCGTGAACAGAGTAAATGTCTTTTCTTCACGACGATTTTTCAGCGGCTGTTCATCAGATTTAGCCAACTTATTCGTAACTTTTTTATAATCTTTAAACGTCAGATAGCCTTGCTGGCCGCAAAAAATTAACAGCACAAACATAATACAAGGCGTTATCCACCGTGACAGAAATGAGAACCTCATTTTTCATCTGGCCTTTAGCAAAGCGGAAATAAGCAGCGTCGGGCTGCGCCAATATGTGTGAAAAATAGTAATTAACTGCCGTAAATACGACCATCGACTTCGCCATTAACTTTAATAAAAAAAACTATTGACCAAATAAAATCGGGATGTTAGGTCATTGCAACTGGATATTTTTACCCTGTGCGCAAATTGACCACCCTGTGGCGTTGCTTTACTTTCTCGTCCTGTTGCTATTCCTAATCAGAGACGGTAAGTCGTTATGTATCAGAGCCACTTTAAATTTAAACAACCGCCATTCAGAACAATCACGGGTTTCTCCGGCGATTTTCTGGTGCCTTATCATCAGGACGTATTCAACCTGCTGAAAGAGAAAAGCCAGGTGGCGGGAATTATCGGGCTCTTTTGTAACGACGCACCGCTGCTGGGCCACTTCAGCGATGCGCTGAAGGCCAGCCTTCCTGGCGCCATTGCCATCAACGCGTTTCCTAAGCTGAGTGCCAGTAGCCTGCTGTACAAGCTCAACCCGGGAACGAAAGAGAGCAAGAGCCGCATTCAGGCGGTGGATGCCGTGCTGCATCAGTGGCAGGGCGGAAAAAACCGCAGCAAAACCCTGGTCATCCGTCACGCGGAAGCGATGAAGGAGACCTGCCGTGAGGTGCTGGGGATGTTGCTTACGCGTGCTCAGGAGCTGGAGTTCCGTCTGTCCATCGTGCTGATGGGCAGCGCGGATCAGGAAGCCGCCCTCTTACACCCATCTGAACTTCGCGAATATGCCCATACCCGTCATACATTGCGTCCCCTGACCTGCCGGGAATTTCTCAGCTATGTGCAGGCGCAGTGTGAAGAACACGGGTGCGAGAATTCGCCGCTAACCCCGGCGCGCGTGCGCAAGATGCACGCGCTGACCAAAGGCAACATCAGCAAACTGAATGAACTGGCGCACCTGTCAATGCTCGCGGCCTGGACCGAACGTGCAGCGCAGGTCAGCCCGCGTCATTTACGCCTGGCGGCAGGCGAGATCCTCCCGGCAAAAAAACACGGTAAGCGCCTGGCGACCGTGGGATTGTTCGCCTCGGTTCTGTTCGCCGCCTGCGGATGGTATTTAACCGCCTCAATCAATGCAAAACTGCCGATTCAGCTTCCCGTACCGGCGAGCTGGAAACAGCAGAAGTCAAAAGCCGACGCGCCTGTCGTGCCGGTTATCGACAATGAAGTGGTTAATCAGCCGGATGCGATGCATCAGCTGTACCTGATGTGGGGGTATGACGCCTCCGCGGATGATGCGCTGTGTCAGAACGCCGGGAAGGTCAATCTGATGTGTAAACAGGGTAACGCGTCACCGGATACGCTGGCACAGGAGGGTTATCCGTGGGTCAGTGAACTCAAAACCGGTAACCATCTTAACTACGCTGTTGTCGCCCGCGTAGGCGATGACTCGATGGATCTGCTGATGAATAACCGCACCTGGCAGGTGAGCCGCAGCTGGTTTAACCAGCATGCCACCGGTAACTTTACCCAGCTGCATCGCCTGACGCCGGAAGGCAAAGATGCCATCAGCGCCGCCAGCGATGCGAAAGACATGGGCTGGCTGGATCAGGCGCTGAGTCTGGCTCTTGGCCAGCCTGAAACCCATGCTCAGACCTGGACGGCTGAGATGATGAAACGCACCCGCGAGTTCCAGCAAAAAATGCATCTGCATGTGGATGGTATTCCAGGGGAAGATACGCTGATGCAGTTAATGCGTGAAACCCATACCACGCCGAGCGTGTTGATTCAGGCCACGCATGCCACACCGGACGCCAACACGCAGGAGAAGCATTCCTAATGTCTACCATCTGTCTTGCGGCTCAGCGCAGCTACACCACCGGAGAGGCGGTCTGGTTTTCGTACCGCCTCCCCAGCCTGAGAAAAATTTGCGGTCATACCTTTTTATGGGTATTGGGTTTGTGCGCCCTGGCCATGGCAGGGCTGTACGCGCATATTTACTGGAATTTGCGCCACCCGGCGCCTGAACCGGTAAAAGCGAGCGTCGCTAAACCGGAAACGCAGCTTTCCGATATGCATTATGTGTACGTGAGTAAACCGTTCCCGCATCCGCATCCTAAACCGGCGCCGGTACGGGAAGAGATGCCGCCCATGCAGGATCTGCCGATAAGCACCGATGATGCTGACTGGCAACAGGCCCCTGACAGCACCGTGCCGCAGGATGTCGGGCACGATACCTCGCGCGATACCCTGCCGGGAACCGAGGCGCACGAAAACGCCACCGCGTCGTCGGGTAGTGAAGATGCTTCGTTAGCCGAATTGTTTAAGCAGGCGTTAAAAGAACAAGAGCAGGATTATTCTCAAGGCAAAATTCCCGCGCCGCCGGTTGACGAAACGCAGGATCAATCGCAAAGCAGTTTGTTGCATAACGATCACGTCCAGTCTCCTTTGAGTAAAAAAGGAGACCGGCTGGAGTAGTTAATATTTTTCAGGCAGCGTGGTGAGGTTAAGCAGACGACCTTTCTCCACCACAATATATTGACCTTTTTTCAGGTCGGAGAGGATTTTAATAATGGTACTGCGGGCCAGGTTGGTATATTCCTGAATATAGTCATAGATATTAATATCGCGCTGTTGGTGAACAATCAGCTCATTAATTTCGTAGAGGAATTCGCGGACCACAGAATAGGCGCTACGGGCGACCAGAACATCATCGCGTTTGCTCAGCAGGCAGATGTACCAGGAGAGCACTTTGGTCAATTCAGGCCACAGGTTTTTCTCGGTCATAAGCTGCGCGAAGGCCTCTTTTTTGATGCTGCGTACCACGGTGTTTGCGCGGACCAGGCCGTACATATGGGCTGACTGATAGAAAATAGCGGACAGGCCAAACACGCACTGTCCGGTGACGGTAAACATGCAGAGTTCGTCTGATTCACGACGGAATTCGACTTCGCCGCTGACGATAATATGAATATACTGAGAGTCAGCCGTGGAAATTTTCTGCCATTTCTTTAAGGTTTTCTCTTCAAAACCTTCTGTGGCAGAAATAATGGCTTCCATTTCAGGTTGTGGACGTAATTTTTTACCGTAAATGCTTAACATTGTTATACCCATTTAAGATTAGATTTATTAGACATAGCATGGCCGCGGCATTAAAACCGAAAACCAACAATCTTTTCCTGATGAAAGGCTCAAGGAGAAAATAAGAACGCCTGCCGCCAGCAATATTTTTTGATTTACTTAGCAAGCTATGTGTCTATCTTAAATCCGGATAATTTTAAGTCAATTTACTAAAAATGAATTGAGTTTGTACTTAAGATTAATCTCAAGCACAAATAAGGGGAAAACGCGCATTCGGGCGCAAACCGAAGGTTTACCCCTGCCCGTATTTCTCTAAAAGGGCTTCTGCAATGGCCATCGTTTCCACATCCGCGACGCCGTTCCATACCTGCGGGCGATAGTGCATCTGAAAGGCGGTGATAACGCGTTGCTGCTGCTGATCCGTGGCGTTGTCCGGCACCTCATAGCCATAGCGCATCAGCAGATCGAGCAGGGCTGCACGATCTACCTCCTGATAGCGCGGACGACCATTGATATAGAAGTTCACGCGCCCGGCATCGGGCCAGGCCCCAATCCCCTGCTTCGCCAGCGCCTGCCAGGGAAACAGCGGGCCGGGATCGTCCTTACGCTGGGGCGCGATATCAGCATGCGCCACCACGTTCTGCGGTTTAATGTCGTACCGGGCGATAATGTCTTTCGCCAGCGGGATAAGCGCCGCGATTTGCGCGGGCTCAAACGGGGCGAAAACTTTCACACCGTCGCGCTTCTGCCAGCCGCGGTTCTCCAGCTCAATGCCGACAGACGTGTCGTTGATCCGGTTGGTGCCGCGCCAGAAGCTGATGCCCGCATGCCAGGCCAGTTCGCTCTCCGGCACCAGCTGCCAGATGCGCGGCTTCCCGTCCGGCGTCGGCGGCTTCGCAGGGATGAGATAATGCGAGCTGACGTTTTTGTCCGTCAGCGTGGCCAGCGAGGTGTCGAAGTCGTCGGCGGTGTAGTGGATCACCAGCACCTTTATGCGCGGGTAGGCCGCCTGCGCCTGATGGCGGGTATCCAGCTCGTAGGCACCTTTATCAACAATGCCTTTTTCCTGGGCGCATCCTGCCAGCAACATCGCCAGCAGGAGCGTTGAAAGCGAGCGCTTCATCGACGGGTTTTCACCGCCGTGCCGCTTACGCTCACCATCAGCATGCTCGAATCTTTGCCGACGGTTTCATAATCAATATCGATTCCTACAACGGCATCCGCGCCCAGCGCTTTGGCCTGCTCGCCCAGCTCCTTAAACGCAATTTCGCGCGCTTTACGCAGCTCTTTTTCGTACGCGCCGGAGCGTCCACCGACGATGTCACGAATCCCGGCAAAGAAATCCCGGAAAATGTTCGCGCCCAGAATCGCTTCGCCGGTGACCACGCCGCAATACTCGGTAATGGTCTGTCCTTCCAGGGTTGGCGTTGTTGAAAACTGCATACTTTCTCTCCTTCTTTAGCGTTCAATGCGTTAGCAACAGCATTATCGGTTCGTTACGCTATGATTGAAAGGATAGTTAATAAATAAGGAAATCAACATGCGCTACTCTGCTTTAACACTTTTAGTGCCCTGCGCGCTGGTGCTCAGCGCCTGTACTACCACGGTCACGCCAGCCTTTAAGGATATCGGTACCCGCAGCGGCCCCTGCATAGACGGCGGCCCGGATACCGTGGCGCAACAGTTCTATGATTACCGCATTCAGCATCGCGGAAATGATCTCACCGCCCTGCGCCCGTACCTGAGCGATAATCTTGCAAAACTGCTCAACGATGCCACTCGCGATCCGCAGCATAACGCCCTGCTGAAATCCGATCCGTTCTCCAGCCGCACTACGCTGCCGGACAGCGCCGAGGTGGCCAGCGCGTCAACCATCCCGAACACCGATGCGCGGAACATTCCGCTGCGCGTGAAGCTGACCCAGGGAACCCAAACCTGGCAGGACGAAGTGCTGATGATCCGTGAAGGCCAGTGCTGGGCGGTGGACGATGTGCGCTATATCGGCGGCAGCGTTCATGCCCCGGCCGGCACGCTGCGCCAGTCGATTGAGAACCGCTAGATCATTAGTGATAAAAATGTTACCCCCGTAAAATGTCCGGCATTTCACGCGGAATGCCGACATTTATACTCGCCGACCTTGCCGTTCGCTATTTTGTGCTATGTTTAAGAGGAAATGCGGGTTATATTTAACTTTTAACGCAGAAATATTGCATAACTATTCTGTCAACGGTACTATCTGCGGCCTCAATTGCTATAGATTGCCTGGATGAGTAAAGACTGCCCCGATGAGTATTAAACTAAACGGCATTAACTGCTTCTACGGCGCACACCAGGCGCTGTTTGACATCACGCTGAACTGCCCGGAAGGCGAAACGCTGGTTTTACTTGGCCCAAGCGGTGCAGGCAAAAGCTCCCTTCTGCGCGTCCTTAATCTGCTTGAAATGCCCCGTTCCGGTACGCTGGCTATCGCCGGTAACCATTTTGATTTCGCGAAAACCCCGTCAGATAAAGCTATACGCGAACTGCGTCAAAACGTCGGCATGGTCTTCCAGCAATACAATCTCTGGCCGCACCTGACGGTGCTGCAAAACCTGATTGAAGCCCCGTGCCGCGTGCTGGGGTTAAGCAAAGATCAGGCCATCGCGCGTGCTGAAAAGCTGCTGGAGCGTCTGCGCCTTAAGCCCTACAGCGACCGCTATCCGCTGCACCTCTCTGGGGGTCAGCAGCAGCGCGTGGCGATTGCCCGCGCGCTGATGATGGAGCCCGCGGTACTGCTGTTTGATGAGCCGACCGCGGCGCTGGACCCGGAAATCACCGCCCAGATCGTCAGCATCATTCGCGAACTGGCGGAAACCAATATTACGCAGGTCATTGTTACCCACGAAGTGGAAGTGGCGCGTAAAACCGCCAGCCGTGTGGTCTACATGGAAAACGGGTATATCGTTGAGCAAGGTGACGCGAGCTGCTTCGCGAACCCGCAAACCGATGCCTTCAAAAACTATTTATCTCATTGATTGTGTCAGGGGAAATATAATGAAAAAAGTATTACTTGCCGTGCTGCTTGCTGGCGTTACCCTTTCCGCTACCGCAGCCCAGACCATTCGTTTCGCCACGGAAGCCTCCTACCCTCCGTTTGAGTCCATTGATGCGAACAACAAAATTGTTGGCTTCGACGTAGACCTGGCAAACGCCCTGTGTAAAGAGATCGACGCAACCTGTACCTTCAGCAATCAGGCGTTCGACAGCCTGATCCCAAGCCTGAAGTTCCGCCGTATTGACGCCGTCATGGCAGGTATGGACATCACTCCTGAGCGCGAAAAGCAGGTGCTGTTCACCACCCCTTACTACGACAACTCCGCCCTGTTTATTGGTCAGAAAGGTAAATTCACCTCTGTCGATCAGCTGAAAGGCAAGAAAGTCGGCGTGCAGAACGGCACCACGCACCAGAAGTTCATCATGGATAAACATCCGGAAATCACCACCGTTCCGTACGACAGCTACCAGAACGCGAAGCTGGATCTGCAGAATGGCCGTATCGACGGGGTATTTGGTGATACCGCTGTCGTGACCGAGTGGCTGAAAGCCAACGACAAACTGGCGCCAGTGGGCGACAAAGTGACCGATAAGGACTACTTCGGTACCGGTCTGGGGATTGCCGTTCGTCAGGGCAACACCGAGCTGCAGCAGAAATTCAACGCTGCGCTGGAAAAAGTGAAGAAAGACGGCACCTACGAAACCATCTACAAAAAATGGTTCCAGAAGTAATTCCTGATGAATGAAATTTTTCCTTTAGCAAGCGCCGCCGGGATGACCGTCGGCCTTGCCGTTTGCGCACTGATTATCGGCCTGGTGCTGGCAATGTTCTTTGCGGTGTGGGAATCAGCAAAATGGTTCCCCGTCGCCTGGGCGGGCTCCGCGCTGGTCACCGTACTGCGTGGGCTACCGGAAATTCTGGTGGTCCTGTTCATCTATTTCGGCTCCTCACAGCTGCTGCTCACGCTGTCGGACGGCTTCACGATGAATCTCGGCTTTGCGCAGATACCGGTGCAGATGCAGATTGACAACTTTGACGTCAGCCCGTTCCTCTGCGGCGTGATTGCCCTATCCCTGCTCTACTCCGCGTACGCGTCGCAAACCCTGCGCGGTGCGCTGAAAGCGGTACCGCAGGGGCAGTGGGAATCCGGTCAGGCGCTGGGCATGTCGAAAGCAGCGATCTTCTTCCGTCTGGTGATGCCGCAGATGTGGCGCCACGCCCTGCCGGGCCTGGGCAACCAGTGGCTGGTATTGCTGAAAGATACCGCGCTGGTGAGCCTGATCAGCGTGAACGATTTGATGCTGCAAACCAAAAGCATCGCCACCCGTACTCAGGAGCCATTTACCTGGTACATTGTGGCGGCGGCTATCTACCTGGTAATCACGCTGCTCAGTCAGTACATCCTCAAGCGTATTGACCTGCGTGCGACGCGCTTTGAACGGAGACCAGGCTGATGCTTGAATATTTCCCGGAGCTGATGAAAGGGCTGCACACCAGCCTGACGCTGACCGTGGCGTCCATCATTGTGGCGCTGATCCTGGCGCTCATCTTCACCATCATCCTGACGCTGAAAACGCCGGTGCTGGTGTGGATCGTGCGCGGCTACATCACCCTGTTTACCGGTACGCCGCTGCTGGTGCAGATCTTCCTGATTTACTACGGTCCGGGCCAGTTCCCGTCACTGCAGGCGTATCCGGTTATCTGGCACCTGCTCTCTGAGCCGTGGCTCTGCGCTCTGATTGCCCTTTCGCTGAACAGCGCGGCCTATACCACCCAGCTGTTTTACGGGGCGATCCGTGCCATCCCGGAAGGACAATGGCAGTCCTGCGGGGCGCTGGGCATGAGCAAAAAAGACACGCTGGCGATCCTGCTGCCGTACGCCTTCAAGCGCGCGCTCTCCTCTTACTCCAACGAAGTGGTGCTGGTGTTCAAAAGTACCTCACTGGCCTACACCATCACCCTGATGGAAGTGATGGGTCACGGGCAGCTGCTTTACGGGCGCACCTATGACGTGATGGTGTTCGGCGCGGCTGGCGTGGTCTATCTGGTGGTGAACGGTCTGCTGACGCTGATGATGCGACTGATTGAGCGTAAAGCGTTAGCGTTTGAGCGCAGAAATTAATCACGCGAGTGCATAAAACGTAATTACCAGAGCGGATAACCCGATGGCTTATCCGCTTTTTTTTATACCATATACAATATTTACTCATATTTATTGCATATAAATTCATTAACTGGCATTGTACATCCATGCCGCAGACACGGCGCATAATGACAAGATAGACAGACGGGAGCATTACAATGAAAAAGTTAGTTCTGGCCGCACTACTCGCCACCTTCGCCGCTGGCGCATCCGCTGCTGATAAAATCAATTTTGGCGTTTCGGCCACCTATCCGCCGTTTGAATCGCTGGATGCCAGCAATCAGATCGTCGGTTTCGATATCGACCTGGCGAAAGCCCTGTGCAAGCAGATGCAGGCCGACTGCACCTTTACCAACCATGCCTTCGACAGCCTGATCCCGTCGCTGAAATTCAAGAAATACGATGCGGTGATCTCCGGGATGGACATCACGCCGGAGCGCAGCAAGCAGGTCGCGTTCACCGACCCGTACTACGCCAACTCGGCGGTGGTGATTGCGAAGAAAGGGGCTTATAAGTCCTTTGACGAGCTGAAAGGCAAACGCATCGGGATGGAAAATGGCACCACGCACCAGAAATACCTGCAGGACAAACATCCTGAAGTGAAAACCGTCGCCTATGACAGCTACCAGAACGCGATTATCGACCTGAAAAACGGCCGTATCGATGGCGTCTTCGGCGACACCGCCGTGGTAAACGAATGGCTGAAAACCAACCCGCAGCTGGGTACGGCAACGGAAAAAGTGACCGATCCGCAGTACTTCGGCACGGGCCTCGGCATCGCGGTACGTCCGGATAACAAAGCCCTGCTGGAAAAACTGAACGGCGCGCTGAAGGCGATTAAAGCAGACGGCACGTACCAGAAAATCAGCGAGCAGTGGTTCCCGCAGTAATCTCTTTTTGCCGGGTGGTCTGGCCTACGGGGGTAGTCTGTAGGCCGGGTAAGCGCAGCGCCACCCGGCAATTTCTCACAGCGGCACAAAGAACCTGAACCGCGCCCCGCTCACGGACTCCATCAGCCTGATCCCGCCGCCGTGCAGCTCCAGCATTCGCTTAACGATTAACAGCCCTAACCCGCCGCGGTTCTCCCGCGATGCCTGGGTATTCAGCGCCGAAGGCCGCTGGAACAGATCGTCGCGCAGCGCGGCATCCACGCCCGTTCCGGAGTCTGCCACTTCGACCTGAAGCCGTTCATTCTCCTGCCACACCGCCAGACGAATTTCCCCGCCAGTGGGCGTATGACGCATCGCGTTATCGAGCAGGTTGGTCACCACGCGCTCGATCATCGACACATCGGCATTGACCAGCGGCAAGGGGCCCGGCACGTCAATATGCAGATTCACCTCGCGCGTGCGGGCGGTAAGCTCAAACTTCTGCGCCACGTCGGAAATCAGCTCTCCCATCGCGAAACGCTCGCGCTGCGGCTTAATGCCGCCGTGCTCAAGGCGCGCCAGCTCGAAAAGCTGCTGGGAAAGATGTCGTACCTTTTGTCCCTGACGCAGCGCGGTGGCGAGATACTGCTGGTGCTCCTGCGGCGTCAGGGTGGCGGATTTGAGCGACAGGGTTTCAAGATAGCCCAGCAGCGAGGTCAGCGGCGTGCGAAGATCGTGCGAAATGTTGGCGATAAACTCCCGGCGCTGGCGATCGCTGTCGGCCAGCTGGTCCCACTGGCGGGTAATTTTCCGCGCCAGCTCGATGAAACTGTTGCGCAGGAGCGCCACTTCGTCATTGGCCGCGGCATCCGGCGGCTGTGCTGCGAGCAGCCTGATTGCGCTAATGCTGTCCTGCTCCAGGCCGGTGACCTCTTCCGTCAGGCGCTTAACCGGACGCGTCACCCAGTACCAGACCAGCAGTCCCGCCAGCAGGCCAAACAGCGCGACCCACAGCAATGACCAGAGCACCGTGCTCCAGAGCGCCTTATGCCAGGCCATTTCCGCCAGCGCGTTCGACTCCTCGCCCTGCAAAATAATGTACAGGTAGCCCTTAAGCTCGCCGTCCTGCCGCAGCGGCGTGGCGCTGAACACTTTTTTATTTTGACTGCGCGGATCGTCGCCCAGTACCGGTATGGCGGTACCGCTCAGGAAGGTCTGAACCGGTGCCAGGTCGATTTTTTGCCGCTGAATATGGCCCGGCGGTGCGGCATCGGCCAGGATATCGCCGTCCGGCGAGATAACGTACAGTTCAACGCTCGGGTTGAAGGTCATCAGCCGGTCGAACAGCGGCTTCAGCGCGGTGCGGTCAACCCTGCCCTGCGCGTCCAGAATCGGTTCCCGCTGGACGATCTGCTGCGCCAGGCCGCCCGACAACCGCTGCACCATCGCGTTGCCGTACTGCATACTGCTGTAGAGCTGTACCGCGCAGGCGACGGTAGCACAGAGCATCATCAGCAGGACAAACAGCAGCGTCAGTCGCTGGCTCAGGCTAAAGCGGCGCATCATGGTTTGGCTCCGCAAATTTGTAACCCTTGCCCCAGACGGTGCGAATTATCTCCGGCTCGGCGGCGTCCTTCTCAATCTTGATGCGCAGGCGGTTGATATGGGTGTTGACGGTGTGCTCGTAGCCTTCGTGCTGATAGCCCCACACCTGCTCCAGCAGCGCCAGACGGGAAAACACCTCGCCGGGATGGCGGGCGAAGAAGTACAGCAGTTCGAATTCGCGCGGGGTGAGATCCACCACCTGGCCGTGAAGCAGCACGCTGCGCGCCAGGGGATCGATCGTCAGGCCGTGGGCCTGAATTTGCCCGTCAGCCTGCGCCTGCCCCATCGCCTGCTGGCGGCGGAACAGCGCTTTGATGCGGGCAATCAGTTCCTGCACTGAAAAGGGTTTTGCCAGATAATCATCGGCGCCGGTTTCCAGCCCGGTGATGCGGTCGGTTTCGCTGCTGCGGGCGCTGATGATGATCACCGGCAGGTAGCGGGTCATCTGGCGGATGCGGCGGCAGATCTCCAGGCCGTCAACGTTGGGCAGCATCAGGTCGAGGATCACCGCATCCCACGGCTGTTTTTCAAGGCGCTGCAGGGCGTTGCCCCCGTCGGGCTCGTGGGTGATGGCGTAGCCTTCGTCTTCTAAGTTGAGCCGCAGAAGCGCCGCGATATCGTGGTCGTCTTCCACCAGCAGGATCTGCTTCATGGGTAAGCCTTTATTCATCTCTTATGACGTAAGCTTACCTGATTTTATGGGCGGGCAGAGTTCACATTTTGTTTAAGATTTCACGAGCAACGTCAGGACTTCATAATGCGCGGTATGCGGGAACATATCGAAAAGCTGCACGCGTTCAATGCGGTAGCCCGGCAGATTAGCGATATCTTTCGCCATGGTCTGTGCGTTACAGCTTGAATAGACGATGTATTCCGGCGCCATCTGGCTCAGGTAGTCGCACAGGGATTTGCCAATCCCACGACGCGGCGGATTAACCAGCACCAGCTCCGGCACGTTGCCCTGACCGGTCGCGAACTGCGTGGAGTCCAGCGCCTGAAAGTGCAGATTGGTTAACCCCAACTCGGCGGCGGACTGCTTTGCGCAGGCAATCGCTTCGGCGGAGATCTCAATGCCGGTGAGCTGCATCTCGGGCGTGGCGCAGTGCAGGCCAAAACCGCCCACGCCGCAGAACAGGTCCCACATATGATGGATGTTTAACGCGCGCACCCAGTCGCGGGCGGTGGCGTACAGGCTACTTGCCACGGTCGGGTTGGTCTGGAAGAAGCTTTGCGGGCGGATCCACAGCGGCACGCCGTTGAAGCTCTCCGCCAGCGCGTGCTGGTCGGTGAAGAAAACCTCTTTCTCCCCTTCCATGATCGCCATATGCACCGGCTGAATGTTTGCGGTAATCACCTTTAACTGAGGAAGCTGTTCCTGCAGCCACGGCAGCGCCGCGCGCAGCTGCTCCAGCTTGGCTTCCGAACGCAGCACGAAGCGCAGCATCATGCCGCCGTCGATCTGGCTTTCCGTCAGGAGAAGGTACTTCAGCTCGCCGCGCCTGCGGGCAACGTTGTAAGGCGTTAACCCCGCGCGAGCGATAAACGGTTTCAGTGCGGCAAAGACCGGCTCAAACGAGGCGGGATAGAGCGGGCAGTCGGTTAAGTCTTCCGGCGTGCCGTCGCGGTGCAGCATCCCCAGCAGCGGTTTTTCAACGCTGCCGCTGACCACCATTTTGGCTTTGTTACGAAAGCCCTGCTCCGGGCCGCTGACGGGTGCGCACCACTCGCCCACCGCGTGCGCTGCCAGCAGCTGTTGCAGGTCGGCCATTTTGGCGGTGAGTTGTTGAGAGACCGGCTGTTCTATCCACTGACAGGAGCGGCAGCGTCCGGCGTCATAGAGTGCGCACTGCATATGAAAACCTTAAGGAAAACGAGGGCTGCGATTATACACATTATTGCAGGCGGAAGAACCGCCGACTGGACGCCGGAACGAAAAGCAGGCAAAGCACCAGCATATCCGGCAGTTTTTGCATGACCAGCGCATGGAAAATCTCACGTCGCGACTCACCCGGAATGCTGAACAGCTCAGGATAGCCATAGCCCAGCGAGGCGGCCCACAGATAGCTGGCGGCGGTCACCTGCGTGAGCAGATAGACCCAGCGCGCCCAGTTTCGCCCTTTGACCAGCGAAAACGCGCAGTAGATCTCGATAAACACCAGCACCAGGCTGCTTAAAAAGACCAGCGTCAGATTCCACGTCTGCACGCTGCGGTGAATGAATTCCCCGATGCCGCGCACGCCCAGCGTATTCAAAATCATCAGCACGTCCAGGCAGCGGATCATAATAATGGCGAGCGCCGCCACCTGAACCAGCGCAGGAACGTTAGGACGGGCGTGCGTAATACGTGATTTTTTTACTAATCCCAATGTTTTACTTCCCTGAAAAACAGTGCCGCGTCATGCGCGGCACATCACCGGAAATTTTAAATCCTTCAGCCGCGTCTTGCACGCTGGATATCGCGCACGCGCTGTTTTTCCGCGCGCGCCATCAAATACCAGGCGATAAATCCGACAATTCCGACCACGCCGAGGATGATAGAGGCCAGAGCATTGATCTCCGGGTTCACCCCCATGCGCACGCTGGAGAAGACCAGCATCGGCAGCGTCGTCGCGCCCGGCCCTGAGACAAAGCTGGCGATAACCAGATCGTCGAGGGAGAGCGTGAACGCCAGCAGCCAGCCGGAGATCACCGCCGGCATAATCATCGGCAGGGTAATGATGAAAAAGACCTTTAGCGGCGTGGCGCCGAGATCCATCGCCGCCTCTTCAATGGAGCGGTCCAGCTCGCGCAGGCGCGAGGAGATCACCACCGCCACATACGCGGTACAGAAGGTGACGTGCGCCAGCCAGATGGTGAGCATGCCGCGATCCGCCGGCCAGCCGATGGCGTGCGCCAGGGCCACGAACAGCAGCAGCAGCGACAGGCCGGTAATGACGTCCGGCATCACCAGCGGGGCAGTGATCATAAAGGCGAAACCGTTTGAGCCGCGAAAACGCCCGAAGCGCACCATCACCAGCGCGGCGATGGTGCCCAGAACGCAGGCCATCGTGGCCGCCAGCGCGGCAATGGTCAGGCTCAGCCCCACCGCGCTCATCATTGCGTCGTCGTGGAACAGCTCGCTGTACCAGCGCGTCGACCAGCCCGCCCAGACCGTCACCAGCTTAGAGCTGTTGAACGAGTAGATCACCAGCATCAGCATCGGCGCATACAGGAAGGTGAAGCCGATAACGAGGATCAGAATGCGCCACGGGGAGCGTACTACCGGTAAGTTGTTCATCCGCGATCTCCCATCTGTTTCTGCTGATGCTTATGGAACCACATGATCGGGACGATCAGCAGCAGGAGCATGATAATCGCCACCGCCGACGCCACCGGCCAGTCGCGGTTATTGAAGAACTCCTGCCACAGCACGCGGCCAATCATGATGCTGTCCGGCCCGCCGAGCAGTTCCGGGATCACAAACTCCCCGACCGCCGGAATAAACACCAGCATCGACCCGGCAATGATTCCACCTTTGGTCAGCGGGACAATCACGCTGAAGAAGGTCTTCAGCGGACGCGCGCCGAGATCGAGCGAGGCTTCCACCAGCGAGTAGTCAATCCGCGTCAGGGCGGTGTAAATCGGCAACACCATAAACGGCAGATAGGCATAGACAATTCCGATATAGACCGCAAGGTTGGTGTGCAGGATGGTCAGCGGCTGATCGATAACCCCAAGCCACATCAGAAAATTATTCAGCACCCCGTTGTTTTTCAGGATCCCCATCCACGCGTAAACGCGTATCAGAAACGATGTCCACGACGGCAGGATCACCAGCAGCAGCAGGATGTTGCGCGTTGACGGCTTGCTGTGCGCCACGGCCCACGCCAGCGGGTAGCCCATCACCAGACAGCAGAGCGTCGAGATCGCCGCCACCTGCAGAGACTGCAGATAGGCTTCGAAATAGAGCGGATCCTCGGTGAGCTGGAGGAAGTTGCCCAGATTCAGCGTCAGCGTCAGCTGCCCGTCGGCCCACTCCCACAGATCGGTATACGGCGGGATCGCCCGCGCCATCTCCGCCAGGCTGATCTTAAAGACGATCAGGAACGGCAGCAGGAACAGCAGGATCAGCCACACGTAAGGCATGGCGATTACCAGCTTGCGGCCGTGGTTCATCTTAAGGCGCGTCAGCCAGTGGGCAACGCCGCCCGGTTTTTTGACGCGGGCTGGAGGTTCATGTGTGCTCATGATCGCTCCTTATACCGTCAGCACGACGCAGCTGTCCGCGTCCCAGCACAGGCGCACTTCGTCGCCCCAGGTCGGCTGCCCCTTGCGGTAGCGATGTTCGTTCTGTAGCTGCGCGCTGAGCATCTGTCCGCTTTTCAGGCGCACGTGGTAAATGGAGAGATCGCCCAGATAGGCAATGTGCACCACTTCCCCGACGGCAAAGTTATAGCCATCGGCAGGCGGATCGTCACAGAGCATGATCTTCTCCGGGCGCAGCGCCACGTAGACCGGCACGTTATCCACCACCGAGCTGTCAGGATCGACCTTAAGCGGATGCTGCAGCCCCGGCGATTCGATGACCAGACCATCCTCCTGACGATCCTTCAGCAGCCCTTCAAAAACGTTGACCGAGCCGATGAACTCCGCGCTGTAGCGGGTGGTCGGATGCTCGTAAATCTCTTCCGGCTCGCCAATCTGCACGAACTTCCCGCGGTTCATGATCGCGATACGCCCGGCCATGGTCATGGCCTCTTCCTGGTCATGGGTGACCATCACGCAGGTCACCCCCACGCGCTCGAGGATATCGACCACTTCGAGCTGCATACGGTCGCGCAGCTTTTTATCCAGGGCGCCCATCGGCTCGTCGAGCAGCAGCAGTTTCGGGCGTTTCGCCAGGCTTCTCGCCAGCGCCACGCGCTGACGCTGGCCGCCGGAAAGCTGGTGCGGCTTCCGCTTCGCGAACTCCTGCATATGCACCAGGCTCAGCATTTCGGCCACGCGCGCGGTGATTTCGGCTTTCGGCAGCTTGTCCTGCTTCAGGCCAAAGGCGATGTTTTGCTCCACCGTCATGTGCGGAAACAGCGCGTAGGACTGGAACATCATGTTAATCGGGCGCTGATACGGCGGCACGCTGGAGAGATCCACACCATCGAGCATGATTTGCCCGGCGGTAGGCTGTTCAAAACCGGCCAGCATACGCAGCAGGGTCGATTTACCGCAGCCCGATGCGCCCAGTAGCGCGAATATTTCGCCTTTATAGATAGTCAGGCTGACGTCGTCCACGGCATGCTGGCCATCGAAAGATTTGGTGAGGTTACGAATTTCAAGAAGCGGGGTCAGCGCTTTACGGACTTTCGCCTGCGGGCGGGGGATCGCGTCATTCACGGGGTGTTCTCCGGTAGAGATCAAATCATGGTGCAGGCGCACCAGAACGGTGCGCCTGTTGCCGGGGGTGCTTCGCTCGCCCGGCCTGTGACAAAGGGTTATTTACCGCTTTTCACCTTGGTCCACGCGCGGGTACGCACGCGGTCAATTTTTGGATCCTGAACTTTCAGGGTGAAGAGCTTGGCGAACACGTCCGCTGGCGGATAGATTGCCGGGTTACTGCGGATCGCTTCGCTCACCAGCGGCACGGAGGCCTTGTTACCGTTGGCGTAGTAAACGTGGTCGCTGATGTGGGCGATCACCTCAGGACGCATCAGGTAATTCAGGAACTGGTAGGCTTCCTCTTTGTTTTTCGCGTCAGCAGGCATGGCGAAGACGTCAAAGAAGGCCAGCGCCCCCTCTTTCGGAATGAAGTAGGACACATTCACGCCGTTTTTCGCCTCTTTCGCGCGGTTCGCCGCCTGCCACACGTCCCCTGCCCAGCCGATCGCCACGCAGATGTCGCCGTTCGCCAGGTCGTTGATGTACTGTGACGAGTGGAAGTAGCGAATGTTTGGACGCAGCTTCAGCAGCAGATCGGTCGCCGGGCCGGTGTAATCATCGGCTTTATTGCTGTTCGGGTCTTTGCCCAGGTAGTTCAGCACGGTGGCGAAAATCTCTTCCGGCGCATCGAGGAAGGAGACGCCGCAGCTTTTCAGCTTCTCAAGGTTTTCCGGCTTCAGCACCACGTCCCAGCTGTCCAGCTTAACGTCCGGGCCCAGCGCGGCTTTGACTTTATCCACGTTGTAGCCGATACCGGTGGTCGCCCACAGGTAAGGCATGGCGTATTTGTTGTCAGGGTCGTGCTTCGCCACCAGCTTCAGCACTTCCGGATCGAGGTTTTTCCAGTTCGATAACTTGCTCTTGTCCAGCGGCTGGAAGACGCCCGCCGTCAACTGACGCTCCAGGAAGCTTGCGGAAGGTACGACCAGGTCAAAACCGGTGCTGCCTGCCATCAGCTTTCCTTCCAGCACTTCGTTGGAATCGAAAACGTCATAGACCACTTTAATGCCGGTCTCTTTTTCAAAATTAGCGACCGTGTCCGGCGCAATATAGTCAGACCAGTTGTATACGTGCAGCGTTTTTTGTTCCGCAGCGAGCGTGCCGGCAGAGACGGCCATCAGAGCACCCGCAACCAGACCCGATAACCATTTTTTATTCAAGGCGATCATAGTGTTATTCCTTCTGAAAGCTCGTTAACAAACGAACTAAACTGTGCAATCTGGATATATGCAAAAATCATGCATAGTTTGTCGCTCTGCTCAAAATAAAAAGAAACCTCTTTACCCGGCAGGATCCGCTCGCTTTTTTAAGCATCGCAAGAATAACTGTAGCCCGTGTCTCCGGCTATAGCCCAGACGAAAAAACGCCTTTTATCAATTTTTTATGCAGGTTAAGTCTACGTGATAAGCCGAAATGGCCTTGAGGGAGGTGAAAAATTCTTTAAAGAAAGGTTAAAGGCAGCAGAAAAAATGGCCTTCTGCAGCCGCTATGGCAGCGACTGCGCAAAAGTCAGACAGGCTTAGTGAAGAAAATTGGGAGATGCATCATTATTCTCAGCATCGTCTTCCGCGCTATACAGCAGATGATGTGCATTGGCTTCCATCATAACCATGGAAATTTGCTCTTCGCTCAGGCGCATAAACCAGGCGAACTGCTTGAACGACAGCCCTGCCCCGGAGAATAAAGACTGGCAAACGACCAGTTTTGGCAGATTATCGTCCTGTATATCGAGAAATGCTTTCACCGTCAAAGAACTGGCGTTGATAGCCGAGAGATCGGAGGCCAGCGCCAGCAGCGCAGAAGGCTTCACTTCGGCCAGCGCGGAAAAAAGGATCACGTCGTTAATCAGATCGATTTTGGCATCGAAAATGCCGTCGAAATTCTGCATATGAGGCAGATGCAGCGCCTGGCAGGAATCACATTCGAAGAAGGTGATCCCGGCATCATCAAGCCATTGACGTAACGTATCCAGTGTAGGTACGACCTGTAAATCCATCGCTGTGCAGCCTCTTTAGTAAAAACTTCGCATAGGGTACTCAAAAAGCGCCCGGTAATCCATTTAACCGCCCGTTTTCAGACAGTAACCCGGCGTGGCATGACGCTCGATCCATGAGATCATTTTACCTGCAATATCGACCCCTGTGGTTTTTTCCACACCTTCCAGCCCCGGGGAGGCGTTCACCTCCATCACCAGCGGCCCGCGCGTCGCGCGCAGAAGGTCCACGCCCGCTACGTCCAGCCCCAGGGTTTGCGCCGCTTTCACGGCTATTTCCCGTTCGCGTTCGCTAATATCGGCTACCCGCGCAACGCCGCCGCGGTGAAGGTTAGAGCGGAAGTCGCCCTCTTTGGCCTGGCGCTCGATGGCCGCCACGACCTCGTTCCCCACCACGAAACAGCGAATGTCGCGCCCTTTCGCCTCTTCAATGTACTCCTGCACCAGAATGTGCGCATTCAGCCCGCGAAAGGCGTCGATCACGCTCTCCGCCGCCTGACGCGTTTCCGCTAACACCACGCCAATACCCTGCGTGCCTTCCACCAGCTTGATCACCAGCGGCGCGCCGCCCACCATATCGATCAGATCGCTGGTGTCGTCCGGTGAATGGGCAATGCCCGTGACGGGGAGATCGATCCCCTGTCGGGCGAGGAGCTGCAGGGAGCGCAGCTTATCGCGGGCGCGGGAAATGGCGACGGATTCGTTGAGCGGATAGCTGCCCAGCATCTCGAACTGGCGCAGCGCGGCGGTGCCGTAGTAGGTAATCTGGGAGCCGATGCGGGGGATCACCGCATCGAAGTGCGGCAGCTTGCGGCCTTTGTAGTGAATCGACGAGGCGGCGGGGTCGATGTTCATATAGCAGGACATCGGGTCGAGGATCTCAACCTGATGCCCGCGTTTCGCCGCCGCTTCTCGCAGGCGCTTACATGAATAGAGCGTTCCGTCCCGGGACAATATGGCAATTTTCACCCTGCACCTCTCTGAAGACATGGAAAAAGCCTGCATATCATATACGCAGGCAGGCGCAGGAGGAATGGACTATCGCGTTGCCCAGCCCTGCTTGTGCAGATACTCAAGAATAAACGGGCGGTTTTCTTTGATGATGGTGCGGCGAATATGGTCCGTCCAGGTGTCGCGACGGTTATTGCTGCCGCGCGTCATGTAGTAGTTCGCCAGCTCTTCGTCGTAGTGATTCAGGACATCCTGATCGACCGGCTGGTAATGGTTTTCATGCACCAGCATCGCGGCAGGAATGCGCGGCTTGAGATCCGGGTTGTCCGCCGGCCAGCCGAGGCACAGGCCAAACAGCGGCAGCACGTGTTTTGGCAGCTTCAGCAGGTCGGTCACGCTTTGAATGTTGTTACGCAGGCCGCCGATATAGACACCGCCTAACCCCAGCGACTCCGCGGCCGTAAAGGCGTTTTGCGCCATCAGCGCGGTATCCACCACGCCCAGCAGCAGCTGTTCGGCCAGCCCAAGTTCCGCCTCAGGGCAGATCTGCAGGTGGCGGTTAAAGTCGGCGCAGAACACCCAGAACTCGGCTGCCTGAGCCACATGCTTCTGCCCGCCGGTGAGCGTCACCAGCTGTTCACGCATGGCTTTATCGGTAATGCGGATAATCGAACTGCACTGCAAAAAGCTGGAGCTGGAGGTGGCTCTTGCGCTGTCGATAATCGCATTACGCTGCGCCTCGGTAATCGGCTCATCGGTAAAGTGGCGAATGGAGCGGTGGGACTGGAGCAGGTCTATGGTTGGCGTCATCTTGTCTCTCTTTAGTCTTGCTTAATACGTATGGCAGCCAGTATAGGCAATGATGTGCGCGGTGTAATTGGCGAAACATAGCTCATAGATATTATAACGACAGGCGAAACCTTCTTTAATGACGGCGGGTTATGGGGCACTATACGTGTCATTCGCCGTCAGGCTTGTTTTTTGAGGAGAGAGAAATGTTTGCAGTAATTTTTGGTCGTCCAGGGTGCCCTTACTGTGTGCGCGCGAAAGAGCTGGCTGAGAAACTGACCGAAGAGCGCGATGACTTCAACTTCCGCTATGTGGACATCCACGCGGAAGGCATCACCAAAGCCGACCTGGAAAAAACCGTCGGTAAGCCGGTTGAAACCGTGCCGCAGATCTTCCTCGATCAGAAACACATCGGCGGTTGCACCGACTTTGAGGCCTACGCTAAAGAGCATCTGGGCCTGTTTGCCGAGCAGTAATAAAGAGACGCCCTCACCCTGAGGGCGTTTTTATTTGCGGTGCCGTCGGTGCTGAACCAGGCTGCGCACAAACAGGTAGCACAGCGCGCCAAGCGCGCACCAGAATACGCCGCTCAGCAACCACGCCAGCTCCTGCCAGAAACTCCGCGTTGAAATATACATCAGGCGCATCATCAGCAGACACAGCGGTGCAGCGAGCATGGCGCCCAACAGCGGCTTCACCACCTCCCCTTGACGGGAGAGAAAACTGGCGGCAGCCCCCGGCAACGTGAAGAAGAGCAACCCCAGCTCAGGATGCCCGGACGCCCTGAACGCGCCCTTTACATTAAATGCGAGCGACATGCACACGACCGTGAACAGCAAAAAACAGCTGATCACCCCCGCCCAGTTTCGTTTCATATTCAAACTATCCTCCTGACTTATCTCTATCAAATACACATTCGTCGGGTAGACGCCCAGTCAGATAAAGCAGTGCGGCAATCCATGCCAAAGTACGCACAGGGTGATGCGATAATCAGTAGCTGTCAGTAGCTAATGCGATTAAACTACACGCCAGCTAATGTTTTAGGGAATAAAGCAGGAAACAGGGAGCGTTAGCGCTTTTCCCTGATCCAGAAAACAGTAGCCCAAAAAGTCCTTTCATTCAACAACTTACTGGTAAACAAGAAGTTAGCCTCCGTGAATATAAACGTCGCAGACTTGTTAAATGGGAATTACATCCTGTTATTATTTGTGGTACTGGCGCTGGGTCTTTGCCTGGGTAAATTGCGCCTGGGTTCGGTTCAACTCGGTAATTCCATTGGCGTTTTAGTCGTCTCCTTATTATTAGGCCAGCAGCACTTCAGCATTAACACGGACGCGCTGAACTTAGGTTTTATGCTGTTTATTTTTTGCGTTGGCGTAGAAGCGGGACCTAACTTTTTTTCAATTTTCTTCCGCGACGGCAAAAATTATCTGATGCTGGCGCTGGTGATGGTCGGCAGCGCGCTGCTGATCGCGTTAGGACTGGGCAAACTGTTTGGCTGGGATATCGGGCTTACGGCCGGTATGCTGGCCGGCTCTATGACGTCAACCCCCGTGCTCGTGGGCGCCGGTGATACGCTGCGGCATTCCGGCATGGCGGGCGCGCAGCTCTCTACCGCCCTCGACCATCTGAGTCTGGGCTACGCCCTGACCTATCTGATTGGTCTGGTGAGCCTGATCGTTGGCGCGCGCTACCTGCCAAAACTGCAGCACCAGGATCTGCAGACCAGCGCCCAGCAAATCGCCCGCGAGCGCGGCCTGGATACCGATTCCAAACGTAAAGTCTATCTCCCGGTTATCCGCGCCTACCGCGTCGGGCCGGAGCTGGTGGCATGGGCAGACGGCAAAAATCTTCGCGAACTGGGAATTTACCGCCAGACGGGCTGCTACATCGAACGTATCCGCCGCAACGGCATTCTGGCGAACCCGGACGGCGACGCGGTGCTGCAGATGGGCGACGACATCGCGCTGGTGGGTTACCCGGACGCGCACGCCCGTCTCGACCCGAGCTTCCGTAACGGCAAAGAGGTGTTCGACCGCGACCTGCTCGACATGCGCATCGTCACCGAAGAGATCGTGGTGAAAAACCATAACGCCGTGGGCCGCCGCCTGGCGCAGCTGAAGCTGACCGACCACGGCTGCTTCCTCAACCGCGTGATCCGCAGCCAGATTGAGATGCCTATCGACGACAACGTTGTGCTCAACAAAGGCGACGTGCTGCAGGTCAGCGGCGACGCGCGACGCGTAAAAACCGTTGCCGACCGCATCGGCTTTATCTCTATTCACAGCCAGGTCACCGACCTGCTGGCCTTCTGCGCCTTCTTCATCGTTGGCCTGATGATCGGGATGATCACCTTCCAGTTCAGCAACTTCAGCTTCGGCATCGGTAACGCCGCCGGTCTGCTGTTCGCCGGGATCATGCTGGGCTTCCTGCGAGCCAACCATCCGACCTTCGGCTACATTCCGCAGGGCGCGCTGAACATGGTGAAAGAGTTCGGTCTGATGGTGTTTATGGCGGGCGTCGGCCTGAGCGCGGGCAGCGGCATCGGCCACAGCCTGGGCGCCGTCGGCTGGCAGATGCTGGTTTCCGGCCTTATCGTCAGCCTGGTACCGGTAGTGATCTGCTTCCTGTTCGGCGCCTACGTGCTGCGTATGAACCGCGCCCTGCTGTTCGGGGCAATGATGGGGGCGCGTACCTGTGCCCCGGCGATGGAAATCATCAGCGATACCGCGCGCAGCAACATCCCGGCGCTGGGGTATGCAGGCACCTATGCTATCGCGAACGTACTGCTGACGCTGGCGGGTACGCTGATTATCATCATCTGGCCGGGACTCGGATAACTCCTAAGTTTGCGCGTAATGAAAAAATTTTTGTAACGCGCAGAACTTTTTTAGCAGGGGGCAGTCATAACTAGTGCCACTGCTTTTCTTTGATGTCCCCAATTTGTGGAGCCCATCAACCCCGCCGTTTTGGTTCAAGGTTGATGGGTTTTTTGTTGCCTGAAATTCCCCTTTCTGTAATCTGACCTTCTCTCTTCCCACCAAAACATATATGATTAAACGAATATGATTTAATCTACCCTCAGGAACACCCATGCTCCACCCGCTCCAGCTCTTCAAAATCCTCTCCGACGAAACGCGACTCGCCATCGTCATGCTGCTTCGCGAAACGGGAGAATTGTGCGTCTGCGATCTCTGCGCCGCCACCGCCGAATCTCAGCCGAAAGTCTCCCGCCACATGGCCTTGCTGCGCGAGTCCGGGCTGGTTATCGATCGTCGCGAGGGCAAATGGGTCCATTACCGTCTCTCTCCCAACATGCCGGCATGGGCGGCAGCCGTTATCGACACCAGCTGGAACTGCCTGCGGGAAGAGACGCGCATGAAGCTGAAAAACCGACTCCCGGGCTCATGCTAATCAAAACATATTCATGAAATCAGATATAACGGAGTAAGCGATGTTTCTGGCAGGGGCAATTTTTCTGTTTACGCTGGTACTGGTCATCTGGCAGCCCAAAGGGCTCAGTATCGGCTGGAGCGCGACCATTGGCGCCGTGCTGGCGCTGGCCAGCGGGGTAATTCACATTAACGATATACCTGTGGTCTGGAATATCGTCTGGAACGCCACGGCGACGTTTATCGCCGTCATCATTATCAGCCTGCTGCTGGATGAGTCCGGCTTTTTCGAATGGGCGGCGCTGCACGTTGCCCGCTGGGGAAACGGTCGTGGGCGATTGCTGTTTACTTATATCGTGCTGCTGGGTGCGGCCGTGGCGGCGCTGTTTGCCAATGACGGCGCGGCGCTGATCCTGACGCCTATCGTCATCGCCATGCTGCTGGCGCTGGGGTTCAGCAAGCAGGCCACGCTGGCGTTTGTGATGGCGGCAGGTTTTATCGCCGATACCGCCAGCCTGCCGCTGATTGTCTCCAACCTGGTCAACATCGTGTCGGCAGACTTCTTTAAGCTGGGGTTCAGCGAATACGCCTCGGTGATGATCCCCGTTGATATCGCCGCGATTGTCGCAACGCTGGTGATGCTGCATCTCTTCTTCCGCAAGGAAATTCCCCCGGAATATGACCTGGCGAAACTTCAGGAGCCCGCGCGGGCCATTCACGATCTCCCGACGTTCAGAACGGGCTGGATCGTGCTGCTGCTTCTGCTCGTTGGCTTCTTTGTGCTTGAACCTCTCGGCATTCCGGTCAGCGCCATCGCCACCGTCGGCGCGCTGATTTTATTCGCTGTCGCAAAACGGGGACATGCAATAAACACCGGAAAAGTGCTGCGCGGCGCACCCTGGCAAATTGTTATTTTCTCGCTCGGGATGTATCTGGTGGTGTATGGCCTGCGCAATGCCGGGCTGACGGATTATCTCACTGGCGTGCTGAATAGCCTGGCCGGACACGGACTGTGGGCCACCACGCTGGGAACCGGGTTCATCACCGCGTTCCTGTCATCCATAATGAACAATATGCCCACGGTGCTGATTGGCGCGCTCTCCATTGAGGGCAGTACGGCGACGGGATTGCTCAAGGACGCGATGATTTACGCCAACGTGATTGGCTGCGATCTGGGGCCGAAAATCACGCCTATCGGCAGCCTCGCCACCCTGCTCTGGCTCCACGTGCTGGCGCGAAAAAACATGACGATTACCTGGGGCTACTATTTCCGGACGGGCATCATCATGACGCTGCCGGTCCTGTTTGTGACGCTCGCCGCGCTGGCGCTACGTCTCTCCTTCACACTGTAATGAGCCACTGATATGAGCCACATCACCATCTACCACAACCCAGCCTGCGGCACCTCGCGCAATACGCTGGAGATGATCCGCAACAGCGGCACGGAGCCGGAGATTATCCTCTATCTGGAAACCCCGCCGTCGCGCGATAAGCTGACCACCCTGATTGCCGATATGGGGATTTCGGTGCGGGATCTGCTGCGCAAAAACGTGGAGCCCTATGAACAACTCGGCCTTGCTGAAGATATCTTCAGCGACGACCAGCTTATCGAGTTTATGCTGCAACACCCGATCCTGATTAACCGTCCGATTGTGGTCACGCCGCTGGGCACCCGCCTGTGCCGCCCGTCTGAAGTCGTCCTCGACATCCTGCCGGACGCGCAGAAAGGCGCGTTTACGAAAGAGGATGGCGAAGCCGTCGTGGACGCCAGCGGGAAAAAAATCGAACGCAGGTAAAACAGGCAGGGCGAGTGATGCTTAAGGGTTCCCCTCGCCCGCAATTCTCCCCACCATCGCCCGAATTTCCTCCCGGCTTAATGGCTCTCGGTCAGTCACATAGTGCAGCGTCATCCCTTCGATGAAGGCATCCAGCGCGCGGGTGGTGACCGGGTCGAACCACTGCTCCAGCGTGGTCTGGCTCATTTTCATCCAGTCCTGCATCACCGTTTTGAGCGCCGCGCTTCGGTGCATAAAGGCGTAAAGCTGATACATCAGCGCCATGTTGTGCGGCGTGGTCACCTGCGAGCTGTGGATCAGGGTGGTGATGGATTCACACGCCATCTCCGGCCCGGTGACGCCCGCGAAGAAATCCCGGTACTGCTGTGACATCTGCCGCGTAAACCACGTGAAGGCCTCCTCCAGCAGCGGCTCCATGCCGTCGAAATAGTAGGTCATCGACCCCAGCGGCACGCCCGCGCAGCTGGCGATTTTACGGTGCGTAACGGCGTGAATCCCGTGTTCGGCAATGGTATCCAGCGTCGCCTGGAGAATTTTTTCACGTCGATGCGGATCGTTCGGTGGTCTGCTCATAAATCCCTCACCTGGTTTGTGTACAAATGTACACAAACTTGCTAGTGTTGTCGCTACTGTTGTACTTCTGGTGCTACCCCAATGACGCTGACCTCTTCCCGCAACGCCCTGCGACTACGCATGTGGGCATTGTTTATGTTCTTCTTTATTCCCGGTCTGCTGATGGCCTCCTGGGCCACACGTACGCCCGCCATTCGCGATATTTTGTCCGTCTCTACCGCGGAGATGGGCATCGTGCTGTTCGGCCTGTCGATAGGCTCCATGAGCGGCATCCTCTGCTCCGCGTGGCTGGTGAAGCGCTTTGGCACGCGGGCGGTGATCCGCACCACCATGTGCTTCGCGGTAATTGGGATGATCGTGCTAAGCGTGGCGCTGTGGTTTGCTTCGCCGGTGCTGTTTGCCCTGGGGCTGACGGTATTTGGCGGCAGCTTCGGCTCGGCAGAGGTTGCGATTAACGTTGAAGGGGCGGCGGTCGAGCGCGAGATGAACAAAACCGTGCTGCCCATGATGCACGGCTTTTACAGCCTCGGCACGCTCGCTGGCGCGGGCGTGGGGATGGCGCTGACGGCCTTTGGCATGAGCGCGAATCTGCATATCCTGCTGGCGGCGCTGGTATGCATCATTCCGATCCTGACCGGCATTCGGGCGATCCCGAACGGTACCGGCAAGAATTCCGCTGAAGAACAGCAGTCGACGGAAAAAGGGCTGCCCTTCTACCGCGATTTCCAGCTGATGCTCATCGGCGTGGTGGTGCTGGCGATGGCCTTCGCGGAAGGTTCTGCCAACGACTGGCTGCCGCTGCTGATGGTGGACGGCCACGGCTTTAGTCCGACCTCCGGCTCGCTGATTTACGCCGGGTTTACGCTGGGGATGACCGTCGGGCGCTTCACCGGCGGCTGGTTTATCGATCGCTACAGCCGCGTGGCGGTAGTGCGCGCCAGCGCCCTGCTCGGCGGCCTGGGTATCGCGATGATCGTCTTTGTGGACGTGGACTGGATTGCCGGGGTCTCGGTGATCCTCTGGGGTCTGGGCGCGTCGCTCGGCTTCCCGCTGACTATTTCGGCCGCCAGCGACACCGGCCCGGATGCCCCGACCCGCGTCAGCGTGGTGGCGACCACGGGCTACCTCGCCTTCCTGGTCGGGCCGCCGCTGCTCGGTTTCCTCGGTGAGCACTACGGGCTGCGCAGCGCCATGCTGGTGGTGTTAGGGTTGGTTATCATCGCGGCGCTGGTGGCGCGCGCGGTGGCAAAGCCGGAAACGGAACAAACGTCAATGGAGAAGGGATATGAGCGTTAAACTGATCGCCGTCGACATGGATGGCACATTCCTGAGTGATGCCAAGACCTATAACCGCCCGCGCTTTCTGGCGCAGTATGCGCGCATGAAGGAGCAAGGCATTCGCTTTGTGGTCGCGAGTGGCAACCAGTATTACCAGCTGATCTCCTTCTTCCCGGAGATCGCCCATGAAATTGCCTTTGTTGCCGAAAACGGCGGCTGGGTGGTCGATGCCGGGGAAGATGTGTTCAACGGCGAGCTGACAAAAGCGCATTTCAACACCGTGGCCACCGTCTTAAACGATGTTCCCGGCATTGAGATTATCGCCTGCGGGAAAGGCAGCGCCTACACGCTTAAGGCCTATGACGATGCCTTCATTGATATCGCGTCAAAATATTATCACCGTCTCGAAAGGGTGCAGGATTTCAACAGCCTGAACGACATCTTCTTCAAGTTCGGGCTCAACGTTTCCGATGACGAAATTCCGCACATTCAGGCGCTGCTGCATGAAAAGCTGAGTGACATTATGGTGCCCGTCACCACCGGTCACGGCAGCATTGACCTGATTATCCCCGGCGTGCATAAAGCCAACGGCCTGCGGATCCTGCAAACGCGCTGGGGCATCGAGGACAGCGAAGTGGTGGCCTTTGGTGACAGCGGCAACGACGTGGAGATGCTGCGTCAGTCCGGGTTCAGCTTTGCGATGGCAAATGCCAAACCGCATATTAAAGCGGAGGCGCGCTTTGAAGCACCGCATAATAACGAGGAAGGCGTTTTAAACGTGATTGAGAAGGTAATGAACGGGGAGGCACCGTTTAATTGACCGCGTGCGGTCTGGCGGCCTCGCCCTTCACCTGGCCCTCTCCCCAAAGGGGAGAGGGAAAAAAGATTATGGTTGCAGGGCGTTTCCGACGCGTTTGTCCTTCAGGAACACCACCATCAGGCCAACCCACAGCGCGCCGTTGGCGAGGTTAAACAGGCTGAACAACCCGTTGCCGCCCAGCGCGTAAGCGTGCTTGCTCACCTCGATACCGACGGTAAAAATCAGCATCTGCAGCATGCCCATCGCCGCAGAGACCGTACCTTTACTCATCTCGCTCGCAAACAGGGTCAGGCGCACCAGGCCAGCGTTCGCCACGCCAATTCCGAAGGCATAAATGCTCAGCCCCGCCGTCATCCACAGGTAGGCGTGGGATGACGCGACGGTCGCTACCGCAGCCAGAATCAGCCCTGCCGCAATCGGCCAGCCGCCCATGATAATCAGTGAACGCACGGTGCGGCGAGACGTCAGACGGGCCAGCACCAGGTTACCGATAATCAACGCGCCAAAGATCGGCACCTGCAGCAGGCCGTACTCGTAGCTGCTGAGCTTTTCACCGCTGATGATAATCACCGGTGACTGCGCGATCCACGCCAGCAGAGGCAGGCTAACGAATCCGGTCGCCAGCGCCCCCGCCACAAAGCGGCCATTTTGCAACACGGCTTTGTAATCCCGGCCCAGCTCTTTCAGCGAGAGTTTTTCGCCCAGACGGGTGGCCGTTTCCGGCATCGCACGGTGCAGGCCAAAGAAGGCGATGGCGGCGAGAACGGCAAAAAGCACAAACATCCCTTCCCAGGGGGCCACATGCACCCACGCGGCTCCCACCAGCGGCCCGAGTAAGGGGGCGATCAGCGCCACGTTCGCCATCAGCGCGGTAATTTTGATACACACCGCCTCCTCAAACGACTCCTGGATGGCTGCATACCCCACGGCACCGATAAAGCACAGGCTCACCCCCTGCAGGAAACGCAACAGGGTAAATTGTTCAATGTTTTGCGCCAGCAGCGTGGCGAGGCAGGTAACGATAAACCACACCACGCCTGTCAGCATCACCGGACGGCGGCCAATACGATCCGACAGCGGGCCTAACAGCCACTGCAAAAACATGCCGCCAGCCAGATAGGCGGTCATGGAGGTCGGCACCCACTCGATTCCCGCGTTGTACTGCTCCACAACGGCCAGCATACCGGGCTGGATCATATCGTTGCCGATATAGGTAGAGAATTCGTAGAGCACCAGACACAGAGGGAAAAGCAACGCCTGACGACCCAGACGTGAACCAGAAGAAGAACGGTTTAACATGCAATCTCTTTATAATGACAAAATCGCGACGAGTTTAATGAAATGCCGTAATCCGAGATAGTGATTTATCGAGGAGAAACAGAAATAAAGCACATATCGTCTTCGTTTAAGGTTTCCTTAAGTTGACAGATTTATGATAGCGCGATTACTCGTCGATGATCCCTAATTATGGCACTCACTTCCAGCCGTTCAGAATTGTCTAACTTACAGACTAATAAGACAAAACAGCTTTACCGCTTACCGTCCCGCTTTTATGGTTATCAGCTTTTGGTGCTGTTAGCCCTTGCCGTGGTGTTTACGTGGCTATCGCGCGATGAAGCGCTCGACAGATGGATCACCGGCTTCTGGTATGACGCGGCGACACAGACTTTCCCGCTGCAGAAAGACCACCTGCTGGATCTGCTGAATCATCGTCTGGCGAAGTACATTGCGATTGCCTTAGGCGCCGGGGCGCTGCTTTACGGCGCTTACAAACGTAACGCAAGGCTTGTCACAGCCGCGCTGCTGATGGGGCTTGGCGCGCTGGTGGTTGGCGTGCTGAAAAGCATCAGCCACCACAGCTGCCCGTGGGATCTGGTGGAATATGGCGGTAAGGCCGTGTCTTACCCCCTGTTCAGCGCCGTTCCGGCAGACAGCGGCCCGGGCCGCTGCTTCCCGGGTGGCCATTCTTCCAGCGGCTTTATGGTGATGGGGCTGTTTTTTGCCTTCTGGCGCGAGCGTCCGCGTCTCGCCTGGAGCTTTGTGGTCCTTGGCGCGGTTCTGGGTCTGGCGATGGGCTTCGGCCAGGTGATGCGCGGGGCACATTTTTTCTCTCACAACCTGTGGGCCGGGTGGTGGGTCTGGTTTTCCCAGGTGGCGGTCTACGGGCTGGTTTCCACCCGGTTTGCAAAAGAGTGATTACGCTATGCTAGAGAATCTGAATTATCAGCTGTTTTATCTGATCAACGCCACCCCGGCCTCGCCAGAGTGGATGATTGATTTTGCCACCTTTCTGGCGAAAGACCTTATCAGCATCGTGCCTGCGCTGGCTGCCATTCTCTGGCTGTGGGGGCCGCGCAGCCAGGTTAAGGCACAGCGCCAGCTGGTGATCAAAGTCGCGATGGCGCTCGGGGTAAGCGTGCTGGTCAGCTATCTTCTCGGCCACGCGTTCCCGCACGATCGTCCTTTTGTCGATCGCATTGGCTACACCTTCCTGCACCACGCGCCGGATGACTCTTTCCCGAGCGATCACGGTACGGTGATCTTCACCTTCGCGCTGGCTTTCCTGTTCTGGCATCGCCTGTGGTCGGGTGCGGTGCTGATGGTGGCCGCTGTGGCTATCGCCTGGTCGCGCGTCTATCTTGGCGTCCACTGGCCGCTGGATATGGTGGGTGGTTTCCTGGTGGGGCTGATTGGCTGCGTGAGCGCGGCTATCCTGTGGAATCTCTTCGGTGAGGCGCTCTACCGCGGGCTCTCTTCGCTCTATCGCGCCATTTTTGCCATCCCGATCCGTAAGGGCTGGATACGTGACTAATCCCAACCGGACAGGTTACACTGAGCCCCCGCCCTGCGGGGGCTCACTTTTTTATCCCGAGGAACTATGGAAACACGACGCGATGACCGCATTGCTCAGCTGCTGCAGGCGCTGAAGCGCAGCGATAAGCTGCATCTGAAGGAAGCCGCCAACCTCCTCGGCGTCTCAGAGATGACCATTCGTCGCGATCTGAACAGCGACAGCGCCCCCGTGGTACTGCTGGGCGGGTACATCGTCCTTGAGCCGCGCAGCGCCAGCCATTATCTGATCAGCGACCAGAAGACGCGTCTGGTTGAAGAGAAGCGCAAAGCCGCGCGCCTTGCGGCCACGCTGGTTCAGCCGCACCAGACGCTGTTTTTTGACTGCGGCACCACTACGCCGTGGATTATCGAAGCCATTGACAGCAGTATTCCCTTTACCGCCGTGTGCTACTCCCTGAACACCTTTCTGGCGCTTCAGGAGAAACCCGAGTGCCGGGTGATCCTCTGCGGCGGCGAGTTTCACGCCAGCAACGCCATCTTTAAGCCGCTTAACCTGCAGGACACGCTTAGCAATTTATGCCCGGACATCGCGTTTTATTCTGCCGCAGGCGTGAACGTGCGCCAGGGTGCAACCTGCTTTAATCTGGAGGAGCTGCCGGTGAAGAACTGGGCGTTAAATGCCGCGCAGTATCATGTGCTGGTGGTCGATCACAGCAAGTTTGGCAAGGTGCGTTCGGCAAGAATGGGCGAGCTGGCGCAGTTTGACGCCATCGTCAGCGATTGCCGGCCGGACGACGAGATTGTGGCCCACGCGAAGGCGCAGCAGGTGAAGTTGATGTATTAAACGGGGTGCGGTCTGATGCCCTCACCCCGGCCCTCTCCCACAGGGAGAGGGAGAAAAAACGTAGGCCGGGTAAGCGCAGCGCCACCCGGCATAAAACTTAACTAAACCAGCTGCCAAACCAGCTATGGAATTTCATCAACACGAAATCCCACATCCGGCTGAAGAAGCCGCCCTCTTCCACCGCTTCCATCACAATCAGCGGACGCTGTTCAATCGACTTACCGTTTAGCTGGAAATCAATCGTCCCAACCACCTGGCCTTTTTTCAGCGGCGCGGTGAGCTGCGGGTCAGTCAGGGTATAGCTTGCTTTCAGGTTTTTCAGCTGACCACGTGGAATGGTCACGGAACCGGCCTCACCCGCCCCCAGATTCACCTCGCTCTTGTCACCAAACCAGACGCGCTGGCTGACGAACGTGGCATCCGGTTTAATCGGCGTCACGGTTTCATAGAAGCGGAAGCCCCAGGTCAGCAGTTTTTCTGACTCGTTAAAGCGGATGCGGTCGGTTTTGGTGCCCAGCACCACCGAGATCAGGCGCATGTCGCCCTGCGTCGCGGAGGCCACCAGGTTGTAGCCCGCGCCGGCCGTAGTGCCGGTCTTCATTCCGTCCACGTTAACGTTGCTGCTCCACAGCAGGCGGTTGCGGTTCGGCTGGCGAATTTTGTTGAAGGTAAACTCTTTCTCTTTGTGGATGGCGTATTCATCCGGCACGTCGTGGATCAGCGCTTTTCCCAGCAGCGCCATGTCGCGCGCGGTACTGAACTGTCCCGGCGCATCCAGGCCGTGGACCGTTTTGAAGGTGGTGTTGGTTAAGCCGAGCTTTTGCGCATAGCCATTCATCAAACCAATGAAAGAATCCTGACTGCCGGCAACGTAGTCGGCCAGCGCGATACACGCATCATTTCCCGACTGAATGATTACCCCTTTGTTCAGATCGGAGACGGAGACCTGATCGCCTGGCTTCAGGAACATCACCGACGAGCCCCGCAGCGCCGGGTTGCCGGTCGCCCAGGCATCCTTCCCGATGGTGACCATATCGTCCAGCTTGATCTTGCCCGCTTTTAACGCCTGCCCGACCACATAGCTGGTCATGATTTTGGTCAGGCTGGCCGGATCGAGTTTCTCATCCGCATTGCCTTCCGCCAGCACCTTACCGCTGGAATAGTCCATCAGTATCCAGGCGCGCGCGTCCACAGGCGGCGCTTCGGGCGCAGCCTGTTCAGCCGCGTAGAGTGTTGGTGCAAACAGGAAAAGGAGCGCAGAGCCTGCCGCCAGGCTGCGCAGAGAAGTCATTTTTCGCGTCATAAATGCCACCCGAGTGTCCATTCAAAAATTACGTCACATCACCGTGTCGCAAGAAGCGATGAGTAATAGCGCACTAAAACGGTTAAAGAAACCCAACGAGGGTAAAGTTATTAAAGTTTATGCAATAACATTCATTTACGCTTTGATTCAGGCGATTTTTTTGTCTTCTGTTGCGTAATTGTTAGGTTTATCTCACCATGGCAAAAAGCCGACCCGGATTCACACTCATCAGGAGTAAATATGATTACGCTGTGGGGCAGGAATAATTCGACCAACGTGAAGAAAGTGCTCTGGACGCTGGAGGAACTGGATTTACCGTTTAACCAAATCATGGCTGGCATGTCGTTCGGCGTGAACAAAGAGGCCGACTATCTGGCGATGAACCCGAACGGCCTGGTGCCGCTGCTGCGCGATGACGAAACAGACGCAACCCTTTGGGAGTCCAACACCATTGTGCGTTACCTCGCCGCCCAGTACGGTCTTGGCCGCCTGTGGGTTGAAAACCCGGCGCAGCGCGCGCAGGGTGAGAAGTGGATGGACTGGGCAAATCAGACGCTCTCTCCCGTTCACCGCGTGATCCTGATGGGGCTGGTGAGAACCCCTGAAGCCGAGCGCGACTACCCCGCCATTCATGCCGCGCAGGATGCCTGCGAAAACCTGTTTGCGATGATGGACGATGAGCTGGCGAAGCACGCCTGGTTCTCCGGCGATACGTTCGGCGTGGGGGACATTGCCGTAGCGCCGTTCGTCTGGAACCTGACTAACCTCGGTCTGAAATGGACGCCGCGCCCGAACCTTGACCGCTGGCTTAAGCAGCTTAGCGAGCGCCCGGCGTACCGTAACGTGGTGATGATCCCGGTCACCTGATTACGCACCGGACGGGCTGACTTTTAACAGCTGCCCGTCCGTTTCGTCAGTCAGGACATACAGATAGCCATCCGGCCCCACTCGCACATCGCGAATACGCTGCTCCCGGTCGCCCAGGATCCGCCCGTCCTCCGTCACTTTATTGCCGTCCACGCTCAGCACGATAACGTCCTTTTCCTTCAGCGCCCCAATAAACAGCTTGTTTTTCCACTGCGGGAACACGTCGCTATTATAGAACGCCATGCCGCTGACCGCGGGCGACACTTTCCAGACAAACAGCGGCTTTTCGGCTCCCTCAACGTGCTCGCCTTTGGCTTCCGGGATTTTCAGCCCGCTGTAGTTAATGCCGTGCGTTGCCAGCGGCCAGCCGTAATTTTTGCCCTTCTCCGGGATGTTGATTTCATCCCCGCCGCGCGGGCCGTGCTCGTTCAGCCACAGCGTGTCGCTCCACGGGTTCATCGCCATCCCCTGCGGGTTACGAATGCCGTAAGACCAGATTTCGGGTCGCGCACCGGGGGTATTCACAAAGGGGTTATCCGGCGGCACTTTACCGTCTTCGGTGAGGCGCACCACCTTACCCTGCAGCTTGTCCAGATCCTGCGCCGTCGGGCGCTGGTTGTTCTCGCCGAGTCCAATAAAGAGATACCCTTTGCCGTCGAACACCAGTCGCCCACCAAAATGGTTACCGGTTGAGAGTTTCGGCATCTGGCGGAACACTACCTGGAATCCCTCGATGCGGGAAAGATCGTCGCTCAGGCGGCCATAGCCCACCGCCGTTCCGGCCTTGCCGTCACGCCCGGCTTCGGCGTAGCTCAGCCAGACGCGGCGCGACTTTTCAAAATCAGGCGCCAGCACCACGTCCAGCAGTCCTCCCTGGCCGTTCGCCCACACCTTCGGCACGCCGACAATGGGATCGGAAAGTCCTTTCCCGGCCTGCCAGTGCTTGAGCTGCCCGCCCTTAAGAGTGACCAGTAAACCGTCATTACCCGGCAGGAACGCCATCGACCAGGGGTGATCGAGTCGGTTTTGCAGCACCTCAACCTTTACCGCCTCTGGCGCAGCAAGAAGCGAAAACGGAATGAACAATGCAGGCAGGAAAATCAACGAGGATCGAGGCATAAAGCGCTCCTTTTTCGGCATATGGCATAAAGATTAGCCATTACCTCCGGGCGCGTTACCACTTTTACAAAAGCTTAATCAGATGGGGGGAGTTGCCTCCCCCCGAACTCAGTGCTGTGCAAGCGTCTCGTGCTTGTTAAGACACATGATGCAAAGAGAGAGCGTTGTCAGGCAGTTTTCAAGCTTCTCCGCGTTAACAGCGATAAAAGTCGGGCAGTCGTGGCGTCCGTTCATTAAACATACCCCTGCAATGGAGAGCACCTCAGCGGCGCGACGCAGCGCCATCAGCTCGCATTCATCGTATTCCGCCTTCAGGGTCGGTGCTTTTTCACGCATGAAATTACACAGTTCAAACAGATTATCACGCAGATGTTCGCTTTCGCTGACTGACATATAGCCCTTTGCCTTCCTGAGCTGCAGATAGGCGGCCAGGTCGATTCGGGCGTTGATCAGCTTGTTAAGCAGATCGCGTTTCAGTCTGTCAACGGACATGCTATTTCCTCCTCTGTCAGCCATGTTGCACATTCAGAATAAGGTCATTTTTTGTACAGTTTAATGCCTGAGATCAATTATTCTTAACTGATTAACATTATTTACAATGTTACAACCTCGGCCTGGCGCATCCGCCTTGCAAAGAGTGTATAAATCCCCCGCGATACGCTGTAAAATCCCGCCCTGATAACTCCATAATTGATGAATTTTTAACCTATGAGCAATGTTACGCACCAGCCGAAAATCGGCTTCGTCTCCCTGGGCTGCCCGAAAAACCTGGTGGATTCAGAACGCATCCTGACCGAACTGCGCACCGAGGGCTATGACGTGGTGCCAAGCTACGACAACGCCGATATGGTGATCGTTAACACCTGCGGCTTTATCGACAGCGCGGTGCAGGAGTCACTGGAAGCGATCGGTGAAGCGCTGACCGAAAACGGCAAAGTGATCGTGACCGGCTGCCTGGGCGCGAAAGTGGACCAAATCCGCGAAGTGCACCCGAAGGTGCTGGAGATCACCGGCCCGCACAGCTACGAGCAGGTGCTGGAACATGTTCATCACTACGTGCCAAAACCAAAGCACAACCCGTTCCTGAGCCTGGTGCCGGAACAGGGCGTGAAGCTGACGCCGCGTCATTACGCCTACCTGAAAATTTCTGAAGGCTGCAACCATCGCTGCACCTTCTGCATCATCCCGTCCATGCGTGGCGATCTGGTGAGCCGTCCGATTGGCGAAGTGCTGGCGGAAGCGAAACGTCTGGCTGATGCGGGCGTGAAGGAGCTGCTGGTGATTTCCCAGGACACCTCAGCTTATGGCGTGGACGTCAAACACCGCTCCGGTTTCCACAACGGCGAGCCGGTGAAAACCAGCATGGTGGGCCTGTGCGAGCAGCTGGCTAAGCTCGGTATCTGGACACGTCTGCACTACGTCTACCCGTACCCGCACGTTGACGATGTGATCCCGCTGATGGCGGAAGGCAAAATCCTGCCGTACCTGGATATCCCGCTGCAGCACGCCAGCCCGCGTATCCTTAAGCTGATGAAACGCCCTGGCTCCGTTGACCGCCAGCTGGCGCGCATCAAGCAGTGGCGTGAGATCTGCCCGGATCTAACCCTGCGCTCCACCTTTATCGTCGGCTTCCCGGGTGAAACCGAAGAAGACTTCCAGATGCTGCTCGACTTCCTGAAGGAAGCGCGCCTGGACCGTGTCGGCTGCTTCAAATACAGCCCGGTGGAAGGCGCAACCGCCAACGAGCTGGCGGATCAGGTGCCGGAAGAGGTGAAAGAGGAGCGCTGGAACCGCTTCATGCAGCTGCAGCAGCAGATTTCTGCTGAACGTCTGCAGGAGAAAGTAGGCCGTGAGATCATGGTTATCATCGACGAAGTAGACGAAGAAGGCGCGATTGGCCGCAGCATGGCGGACGCCCCTGAAATCGACGGCGCGGTGTACCTGAACGGCGAAACCAACGTTAAGCCGGGTGATATTATTCGCGTCAAAGTTGAAAACGCGGACGAGTATGACCTGTGGGGTAGCCGGGTTTAATCTCACTGCACATCTTTTACAGGCCGGGTAAGGCGTAGCCGCCACCCGGCACATTTCACTGCACTACCCCTTTATCCTCGGATCCAGCGCGTCGCGCAGCCCATCCCCCAGCAGGTTAAACGCCAGCACGGTCAGGAAAATCGCCAGGCTCGGGAAGATCGCCACGTGTGGCGCAATCACCATATCGGCCCTCGCCTCGTTCAGCATCGCGCCCCACTCCGGCGTCGGCGGCTGTGCCCCTAACCCCAGAAACGACAGGCTGGCCGCCGAAATAATCGACACGCCGATACGCATGGTGAAATAGACCACGATGGACGACACCGTCCCGGGCAGAATATGGCTGAACAGAATGGTGGTATCGCTGGCTCCCATGCTGCGGGCGGATTCAATAAACGTCTGCTGTTTCAGCACCAGCGTGTTGCCGCGCACCAGGCGGGCAAAGGCCGGAATCGAAAACACCGCAACCGCAATGATGACGTTGGCCATACCGCTGCCCATAATGGCGACAACGGCAATCGCCAGCAGAATGCCGGGAAAGGCAAACAGCACGTCGCAGATGCGCATGATGATGCGGTCCCACCAGCCTTCATAATACCCGGCGACGAGCCCCAGCACGGTACCGATAGCCGCGCCGATCAGCACCGCGACTACCCCGGCGGCGAGAGAAATTTGCGCCCCCACCAGCACGCGGCTGAAGATATCGCGGCCAAGCGAGTCCACGCCGAACCAGTGCAGCATTGAGGGGCCGTCGTTCAGACGGTCGTAGTCAAAGTAGTTTTCCGCATCAAACGGCGCTACCCACGGCGCAACGATCGCCACGGCAATCAGCACCAGCACGAACAGCCCCGCCGCCATTGCGACCGGCTGACGGCGAAAACGTCGCCAGAATTCGGACCACGGGGTGCGGACATGCTCCGGTTTCAGCCCCGGCATCGCGTTCAAAACGGCCTGACGCCGCCAGTTCAACAATCGCATCTTACTTATACCTGATGGCCGGGTTAATGGCGGCGTAGAGCACGTCCACCACTAAGTTGATAAGAATAAACTCCAGCGAGAAAAGCAGGACTTCTGCCTGAATCACCGGGTAGTCGCGCATCTCGACGGAATCGACCAGCAGGCGCCCCAGCCCCGGCCAGTTGAAGACCTTTTCCACGACGATAGAGCCACCCAGCACGAAACCAAACTGTAGCCCCATCATCGTCACCACCGGGATCATCGCATTGCGGAACCCGTGCTTGAGAATGACCCACTTCTCGCTGACTCCTTTCGCCCGCGCGGTGCGAATATAATCTTCGCTCAGCACGTCCACGAACGAGGCACGGGTAAAGCGGGCCATCACCGCCGAAACGGCAGCGCCCAGCGTCATGGAGGGCAGAATGTAATGCTTCCAGGTATCGGCCCCGACGGTCGGCAGCCAGCCCAGCTCGACGGAGAAGATTTGCATCAGCAGCATCCCCAGCGCGAATGCCGGGAAGGAGATGCCGGTCACCGCCAGGGCCATGCCGAGCTTGTCCGGCCAGCGGTTACGCCAGACGGCCGCAATAATCCCCGCGCCCAGCCCAAACGCCACCGCCCAGCTCATGCTGGCAATCGTTAGCCAGAACGTGGGCATAAAGCGGCTGGCAATCTCCTCCGACACCGGACGCCTCGACACCATCGAGATACCAAAGTCGCCCTGCAGAACGTTGCACATATAGTGCAGAAACTGCATATACAGCGGCTGGTTGAGGCCCAGCTGTTTACGAACCAGCTCAATGACGGTGGCATCCGCTTCGGGCCCGGCTACCAGACGCGCCGGATCGCCCGGCAGCATGTGGACAAACAAAAACACCAGCACCGCCACTATCAGTAGCGTCGGGATAAGCCCCAGCAGACGTTTACAAACATAATTCAGCATGAGGTTTATTTTAAATCCGCATCGTCAAAGCTAAAGCCGGTGTCCGGCATGATGTAGAACCCGGTCAGCGCTTTGTTATGGGCTGAGACCAGTTTCTCCACCACCAGCGGTACCCACGGCGACTCTTTCCAGATAATGTCCTGCGCGTCCTTGTAGAGGCGGGCTTTCTCTTCCGGTTTGGTGGTTTTCAGGGCATCGGCCAGGTCTTTGTCCACCTGCGGATTGCTGTAAAACGCGGTGTTGAACAGGGTTGGCGGCCAGTTCTGCGAGGCGAACAGCGGCGACAGCGCCCAGTCGGCTTCACCGGTCGAGGCCGTCCAGCCGGTGTAGAACATCCGCACGCCGCTCTCTTTCTGCCCTTTCCCCTCCACTTCTGCCGCACGCTGCCCGGCATCCATCGCGGTCACCTGCGCCTTAATCCCCACCTGCGCCAACTGCTGCTGGGTAAACTGCAGCACCTTCTGCGCGGTACTGTGGTTATGCGACGACCACAGCGTGGTGCTGAAGCCGTTCGGGAAACCCGCCTCTTTCAGCAGCTCGCGCGCTTTAGCCGGATCGTACGGCCACGGCTGATAGCTTTGCGCATACGCGATAGACGGCGGCAGCACGCCGGTGGCCGGGGTGGCATAACCCGCAAAAGCGACCTTCACCAGCGCCTGACGGTTAATGGCATAGTTGATGGCTTCACGCACCTTCGGGTTATCAAAGGGCTTCTGCGTGACGTTCATGCTGATGTAGCGCTGCATGATAGACGGGCTGGCAACCAGCTCCAGCTTGCTGTTTTTCTGCAGAATGGCGGCCTGCTCATACGGGATGGGGAAGGCAAACTGCGCCTCGCCGGTTTGCAGCATTGCCGCGCGGGAGTTGTTATCCACCACCGGACGCCAGGTGATGGTGTCCAGCTTCGGCAGACCCTGCTGCCAGTATCCCGCGAATTTTTTCACCTTCACAAAATCGGTCTGGTTCCAGGTGAGCAGCTCGTACGGCCCGGTTCCCACCGGGTGGAAGCCGATCTCTTTACCGTACTTTTTCAGCGCGGCGGGCGAGATCATCGCCGTCGCCGGATGCGCCAGAATATTGATAAACGCGGAGAATGGCTCTTTCAGGGTGATTTTTACCGTTGCCGGGTCGACTACCTCGGTGCTGGCGATATTTTTATACAGGTTATAGCGCTTCAGGCTGTTTTGAGGATTGCTGGCACGGTCGAGGTTGACCTTTACCGCCTCCGCATTGAAATCAGTCCCGTCCTGGAACTTCACGCCGGAACGGAGCTTGATGGTATAGACCAGCCCGTCGTCGGATACGGTGTACCCCTCCGCCAGCACATTTTTCAGCTTCATCTCTCTGTCGAGACCAAAAAGCCCCTGATAGAATGATTTCGCCACCGCCTGGGAGAGCGTGTCGTTGGCGTCGTACGGATCGAGCGTGGTGAAATTGGAGCCTACGGCAACCACCACGTCTTTGGCGGCGAACGCGGGGGCAGCGGCCAGGGCTGCCGTCACGCTCGCGGCTAACAACCATTTACGCGCTACAAATGTAACCATTGTGTTCTCCTGCCTGTTGTAAGTTATAACCGTGAGAAGGCATTGTCCTGGCGCGGCGGAGCCACGAAGTGGCCCGGACCAACCTCACGCAGCGTGACGCGCTCCACGGCTTCGCCGCGTTTACGAATGTTGCTCGGCATCTCATCCTGCAGCAGCACGCGCTGGCCGTGGCGGTGCGCGGGATCGGCAACCGGGACCGCCGCAATAAGCTTGCGGGTGTAGGGGTGCTGCGGGTTCTCAAACACCGCCCTTCGCGGGCCAATCTCCACGATCTGCCCCATAAACATCACCGCCACGCGGTTGCTGATACGCTCTACCACCGCCATATCGTGCGAGATAAACAGGAAGGCAATGCCCATATCCCGCTGTAAATCCAGCAGTAAGTTGATAATTTGCGCCCGGATCGAGACATCCAGCGCCGAGACGGACTCATCCGCAATCACCACCTTCGGGTTCAGCGCCAGCGCGCGGGCGATGCAGATACGCTGCCGCTGCCCGCCGGAAAACTCGTGCGGATAACGCCAGGCGTGTTCCGGCTTCAGGCCAACGCGCTCCAGCAGCCAGGCCACGCGACGCTGCGCCGCCTCGCCGTCGAGCAGGTTATGCACCCGCAGCGGCTCCATAATTGAGTACCCTACCGTATGGCGCGGGTCGAGAGAGGCATACGGATCCTGGAAGATAAACTGAATATCTCGCCGTATCGCCTGTAATTTATTATCTGGCAGAGTGTCGATACGTTCACCGTTAAAGGTTATCGTCCCCTCCTGGGTCTCCACAAGCCTGAGCAGCGCTCGCCCGGTGGTGGATTTCCCGCAGCCGGACTCTCCTACCAGCGCCAGCGTTTCACCCGGCCAGAGATCGAAACTGACGTTTTCCACTGCATGCACTTCGCGCTTCAGGCGGTTGAAAATTCCGCTGCGCAGCGGAAAGCGGGTCACCAGATTGCGCACTTCGAGTATCGGTTTGCCCGACACCACGGTGTCCTGCTCGCCTTCATCCTCCTGCGGCTCTGTCGCCTCCAGGGAAATCAGAGGAAAACGACGCGGCAAATCGCTGCCGTTCATCGCTCCAAGCCGCGGCACCGCCGCCAGCAGCGCTTTGGTGTAAGGATGCTCGGGGGCATGGAAAATCTGCTCGACCGCACCGGTTTCCACAGCATTGCCCTTGTGCATCACCAGCACCCGATCGGCGATGTCAGCCACCACGCCCATATCGTGGGTGATGAAAATCACCCCCATCTCCATCTCCTGCTGCAGCACTTTGATGAGCTGCAGGATCTGCGCCTGAATCGTCACGTCCAGCGCCGTCGTCGGCTCATCGGCGATCAGCACCGCCGGACGGCACGAGAGCGCCATGGCAATCATCACCCGCTGGCGCATGCCGCCGGAAAGCTGATGCGGGTAGCGCCCCAGAATGGCCTGCGCCTCCGGAATGCGCACCAGCTCCAGCATCCGTCGGGCCTCTTTGAGCGCCTCATCGCCGCTCAGCCCCTGATGCAGCCGGATGGACTCGGCAATTTGTTCCCCGACCGGGAACACCGGGTTGAGCGAGGTCATCGGCTCCTGGAATATCATCGCGATATCCGCCCCGCGCACGTCCTGCATCTGCGCGCCGCTCAGCTCGTTTAAATCGATGACCTGACGGTTACGGCGGCGCAGGAGCATTTTCTCGCTGCTGATTTGCCCGCCCGTCTGTTCCAGCAGGCGCATCAGCGCCAGCGCGGTGACCGATTTACCGGAGCCGGACTCGCCAACAATCGCCAGCGTCTCGCCGCGCCTGAGCGAGAACGATAAATTCTGTACTGCGGGGATGAACTGCCGCTCTTCCTGAAACGCAATATTCAGCTGATGGACAGCCAGCACCTCGCGGTTGTCCAGTTCTTCAGTGTGCGGCACGCGCTGCCCCCTTATTCACGATAGATGCCCGTGCTCGGCTCATCACCGGCATAACCCCAGGCGCGGTACATGCCTTCGCTGTTGAACGGCAGGGCCACGTTGCCCTCACGATCGACCGCAATCAGCCCGCCGACGCCGCCCAGGGCAGGTAATTTTTCCATCACCACGCGCTCGCAGGCCTCGCTCAGGCTTAACCCGCCGTAATCCATCAGCGCGGTGATGTCGTAGGCCGCGAGGGCGCGAATAAACACTTCCCCGGTGCCGGTACACGACACCGCCGCCGTGGCGTTATTGGCATAGCAGCCCGCGCCGGGCAGCGGGCTGTCGCCGACGCGTCCCGGCAGCTTGTTGGTCATGCCGCCCGTTGACGTCGCCGCCGCGAGGTTACCGGCTTTATCGAGCGCCACCGCGCCAACCGTGCCCATTTTGGTGGTTTCATCCAGCGGCGCAGTATGGTCAAGCTGCGTTATGCCCGCCGTACGGGCTTCCAGCAGCTGCTGATAGCGTTCTTCCGTGGAAAACAGATCCGGCGATACCGGTTCTATTCCGTGCTCAAAGGCAAATTTTTCCGCCCCGGCGCCCGCCAGCAGAACGTGCGGGCTCTCCTCCATCACCAGACGCGCCGCCAGCACCGGATTTCGCAGATGGCTCACGCCCGCCACGGCGCCCGCCTTCAGGGTGACGCCGTCCATCACGCAGGCGTCCAGCTCGTGGGTTTCATCCCGGGTAAAAACCGAACCTATTCCGGCATTAAAGAGCGGACACTCTTCCAGCAGGCGCACCGCCTCGGTGACCACATCCAGCGCGCTCTCGCCCGCTTCCAGCATTTTCTGGCCCGTTTCCACAATGGCGTACAGCGCGTCAATGTAGCGCTTTTCCTGCTCGGGACTGAGCTGTGCACGGGTGATTGCCCCTGCGCCGCCATGAATTGCGATTACCGCATTAACCATTCGCATCACCCGTTAGCCTGATTCGCGGCTTTTTCTATAAATATCATTATCGTCGATGAAACTTCAGATGATTTTTGAATATAGAAAGACGCAACAGTGATGTAAAGCGTACACCCATCGGGTCATACAGTTAGCCGCACTTTTCTGCCATAATGAGCGCTTTCGTTGTTACTCCGCAGGAGCCCACCATGGATTTTACCGCCGGACTGATGCCGCTTGAGACGGCACTCTCGCAGATGCTTGACCGTATTTCTCCGCTGCATGACGTTGAGACGCTGCCGCTTGTGCGCTGTTTTGGTCGTATTGCCGCGCGCGATATCGTCTCGCCGATGAACGTGCCGGGGTTCGATAACTCCGCGATGGACGGTTACGCGGTGCGCCTGGCGGATCTCCAGACGGGTAACGCCCTGCCGGTGGCGGGTAAAGCCTTTGCGGGCCAGCCGTTTGGCGGCGAATGGCCTGCGGGCACCTGCGTGCGCATTATGACCGGCGCGCCGGTTCCGCAGGGCTGCGATGCCGTGGTGATGCAGGAAGAGACCGAGCAGACCGACGGCGGGGTGCGTTTTACCGCGAACGTTAAAGCGGGCCAGAACATCCGCCGCACGGGCGAAGACATCACCCTCGGCGCGACCGTTTTTGCCGCCGGGCAGAAATTGACGGTAGGTGAACTGCCGGTGCTGGCGTCGCTCGGCATCGCCGAAGTTGACGTTGTCCGCAAGGTGCGCGTGGCGGTCTTCTCCACCGGCGACGAGCTGCAGCTTCCGGGCCAGCCGCTGCAGGACGGCCAGATTTATGACACCAACCGCCTGGCGGTACACCTGATGCTGGAACAGCTGGGCTGCGAGGTGATTAACCTCGGCATTATTCCAGACGACCCGGAAAAACTGCGCGCGGCGTTTATCGAGGCGGACAAATCCGCCGACGTGGTCATCAGCTCCGGCGGCGTCTCCGTGGGCGAAGCGGATTACACTAAAACCCTGCTTGAAGAGCTGGGCGAAATCGCCTTCTGGAAGCTGGCGATTAAGCCGGGCAAACCGTTCGCGTTTGGCAAGCTTCCGCACAGCTGGTTCTGCGGCCTGCCGGGTAACCCGGTCTCTGCGGCACTCACCTTCTACCAGCTGGCGATCCCGCTGCTGGCGAAGCTTTCCGGCAACAAAGCCAGCCCGCTGCCGGAACGCCTGCGCGTGCGTGCCGCTACGCGGCTGAAAAAATCGCCGGGTCGTCTCGATTTCCAGCGCGGCATTCTGGTCCGCGGCGCGGACGGTGAGCTCGAAGTGAGCACCACCGGACATCAGGGCTCGCACATTTTCAGCTCCTTCAGTCTGGGTAACTGCTTCATCGTGCTGGAGCGCGAGCGCGGCAACGTGGAAGCCGGCGAATGGGTTGAGGTTGAGCGCTTTAACCACCTGTTCGGAGGCTGACATGACGGTGGAGCTGAGCGACCAGGAGATGATGCGCTACAACCGCCAGATCGTGCTGCGCGGGTTTGACTTTGAGGGCCAGGAAGCGCTTAAGGCAGCCAATGTGCTGGTCGTCGGTCTCGGCGGGCTGGGCTGCGCCGCCGCGCAGTATCTTGCGGCGGCGGGCGTGGGCAGGATGACGCTGTTGGATTTCGATACCGTCTCGGTGTCCAACCTGCAGCGCCAGACGCTGCACAGCGACGCGACGGTTGGCCAGCCGAAAGTGGACTCTGCCCGCACGGCGCTGGCGCGCATCAACCCCAACGTTCAGTTCACCCTGATTGACGCGATGCTGGATGACGACGCGCTGTTCGCGCAGATTGCGCAGCACGATCTGGTGCTCGACTGCACCGATAACGTCGCCGTCCGTAACCAGCTGAACGCGGGCTGTTTTGCCCACAAAATCCCGCTGGTCTCCGGCGCGGCGATCCGCATGGAGGGGCAAATCAGCGTCTTCACGTACGCGGATGGTGAACCCTGCTACCGCTGCCTGAGCCGTCTGTTTGGCGAGAATGCGCTGACCTGCGTCGAGGCGGGCGTGATGGCGCCACTCGTCGGCGTGATTGGCTCATTGCAGGCAATGGAAGCGATCAAAGTGCTGGCGCACTACGGCACGCCTGCCGCGGGGAAAATCGTGATGTATGACGCGATGACCTGTCAGTTCCGCGAGATGAAGCTGATGCGCAATCCGGGGTGTGAGGTTTGCGGAGGTTAAAGCAAACGGCAACCTTCAGGTTGCCGTTTTAGTGTTTGCTCCCTCTCCCTGTGGGAGAGGGTTGGGGCGAGGGCATCAGGCCGCACCCGTCAGATAGACGTCCGTCCAAACGCTCCCTGCCAGTCCTGCTCAAACTTCACAATCGCCGCATCCACCGCAGGGGAAGTAATAAACTGCTGCGCGACGTCCAGCGGCAGCGTGATGGACTCGCACCCTGCCAGCAGGCAGTCCAGCGCCTGACGCGGGGTTTTAAAGCTCGCGGCCAGCACCTTTGACTGCGGCGCGTGCAGCGCCAACAGCTGCTGCAGTTCAATCACGGTCTGGATCCCGTCCCCGCCCTGCGCGTCCACGCGGTTAACGTAAGGGGCCACATACTCAGCTCCGGCCAGGGCGGACAGCATCCCCTGCGCGGCGCCGTACACCGCCGTGCCCAGCGTCGGGATCCCTTCCGCTTTCAGCATCTTAATGGCCGCCAGCCCTTCTGCGGTCACCGGCACCTTCACCACCAGGTCGTTAATGATAGCGCGCAGCTTGCGCGCGTCTTCCACCATCCCTTCGGCGGTGGTAGCCATTACCTGCGCAAACAGACGGCCCTTACCGCCCAGCGCGTCGTGCAGCGCGGGCAGCAGCTCGTCGAGCGGCGTTTTTCCTGCCGCCACAATGCTTGGGTTGGTGGTCACGCCCGCCAGCGGGAAGATACGCGCCAGCTTTTTGACTGCCGCAACGTCAGATGTGTCGAGATAAAGTTCCATGATGTCACCCTCAAAATTAGCCTGCACTTACCCTATCACGACAAAACCTGCTCAAGAGTTGACCTGCATCAAGATAACTTTCATTCGAAAGTCATTTAATCTTCATATGCAACTTGAGGGCAAAAATATGATCTTCAATATTCAGCGTTACTCCACCCACGACGGCCCCGGTATTCGAACCGTGGTGTTCATGAAAGGCTGCTCGCTGGGCTGTCGCTGGTGTCAGAACCCGGAAAGCCGCTCGCGCAGCCGGGACGTGCTGTTTGACGCGCGCCTGTGTCTGGAAGGCTGCGACCTGTGCCAGCTGGCGGCACCGGGCTGTATCGAACGCGCGCTCAATGGCCTGGTCATCCACCGCGAAAAGCTGAGTGAAGAGACGCTTAATGCCCTCACCGACTGCTGTCCAACGCAGGCGCTTACCGTCTGCGGTGAAGAGAAGCAGGTGGACGAGATCATGACCACCGTGCTGCGCGACAAACCCTTTTATGACCGCAGCGGCGGCGGGATCACCCTCTCCGGCGGCGAGCCGTTTATGAACCCGGAGCTGGCGCACGCCCTGTTCAAGGCCAGCCACGAACAGGGTATCCACACCGCCGTCGAAACCTGCCTTCACGTGCCGTGGCACTATATCGAGCCGTCATTACCGTACGTCGATCTGTTCCTTGCCGACCTTAAGCACGTCGACGGAGCGGTGTTCAAACAGTGGACCGACGGTTCGGCCAAACGGATCCTGGACAACCTGAAGCGCCTCGCCGCTGCCGGGAAAAAGATCACCATCCGCGTGCCGCTGATCCAGGGCTTTAACGCCGATGAAGCTTCCATCACAGCCATTACCAACTTCGCCGCCGACGAACTCGGCGTCGATGATATTCATTTTTTGCCGTATCACACGCTGGGCATGAACAAATACACCCTGCTCGGCCAACCCTACTCTGCCCCTGACAAACCGCTGGATAACCCTGCCCTGCTGGATTTCGCGCAGCAGTACGCCTGCCAGAAAGGGTTAACCGCGACCTTACGAGGATAAACCTATGACCACCCTGAATCTCAACACCCTCAGCGAACGTATTAAAGCGCATAAAATGGCGCTGGTGCATATCGTCAAGCCGCCGGTCTGTACCGAGCGCGCGCAGCATTACACCGAAATGTACCAGCAGCACATGGACAAGCCGATCCCGGTGCGTCGCGCCCTGGCGCTGGCACATCACCTGGCGGAACGCACCATCTGGATCAAGCACGACGAGCTGATTATCGGCAACCAGGCAAGCGAAGTGCGCGCCGCGCCGATCTTCCCGGAATATACCGTCTCCTGGATTGAGAAAGAGATTGACGATCTGGCGGACCGTCCTGGTGCGGGCTTCGCGGTGAGTGAAGAAAACAAGCGTGTGCTGCATGAAATCTGCCCGTGGTGGCGCGGCCAGACGGTGCAGGACCGCTGCTACGGCATGTTCACCGACGAGCAGAAAGGCCTGCTGGAAACCGGCATCATCAAAGCCGAAGGCAACATGACCTCCGGCGACGCGCACCTGGCGGTAAACTTCCCGCTGGTGCTGAAGAAAGGTCTCGACGGCCTGCGCGCCAAAGTGGACGAGCGCCGCTCGCGCATCAACCTGACGGTGCTGGAAGACCTGCACGGCGATCAGTTCCTGAAAGCAATTGATATCGTGCTGGAAGCCGTCAGCCTGCACATCAAACGCTTCGCCGACCTGGCGCGTGAGATGGCGTCTACGGAAACCCGCGAAAGCCGCCGCGACGAGCTGCTGGCGATGGCGGAAAACTGCGACGTGATTGCCCACGAGCCGCCAAAAACCTTCTGGCAGGCGCTGCAGCTGTGCTACTTCATTCAGCTGATCCTGCAGATTGAGTCCAACGGCCACTCCGTCTCCTTCGCCCGTATGGACCAGTATCTCTATCCGTACTATCGCCGCGACGTGGAGCTGGACCAGAGCCTGGATCGCGAGCACGCCATCGAGCTGCTGCACAGCTGCTGGCTGAAGCTGCTGGAAGTGAACAAGATCCGCTCCGGCTCGCACTCCAAAGCCTCTGCCGGTAGCCCGCTGTACCAGAACGTCACTATTGGTGGTCAGAAGCTGGTTAACGGCGAGCCGATGGACGCGGTGAACCCGCTCTCCTACGCGATCCTGGAGTCCTGCGGCCGTCTGCGCTCTACCCAGCCGAACCTGAGCGTGCGCTATCACGCGGGCATGAGCAACGACTTCCTCGACGCCTGCGTGCAGGTGATCCGCTGCGGCTTCGGGATGCCCGCATTTAACAACGATGAAATCGTGATCCCGGAATTTATCAAGCTTGGCGTGGAGCGCGACGATGCGTATGACTACGCGGCCATCGGCTGTATCGAAACCGCGGTGGGCGGCAAGTGGGGTTACCGCTGCACCGGCATGAGCTTTATCAACTTTGCCCGCGTGATGCTCGCCGCGCTGGAAGGCGGCCGCGACGCCACCAGCGGCAAGGTGTTCCTGCCGCAGGAAAAAGCGCTCTCTGCCGGCAACTTCGATAACTTCGAGGAGGTGATGGCGGCGTGGGATACCCAGATCCGCTACTACACCCGCAAATCCATCGAGATCGAGTACGTGGTGGATACCATGCTGGAAGAGAACGTCCACGACATTCTCTGCTCGGCGCTGGTGGACGACTGCATCGAACGCGCGAAAAGCATTAAGCAGGGCGGCGCGAAGTATGACTGGGTCTCCGGCCTGCAGGTGGGTATCGCCAACCTCGGCAACAGCCTGGCGGCGGTGAAAAAGCTGGTCTTTGAGCAGGGCGCTATCGGTCAGCAGCAGCTGGCGGCGGCGCTGGCGGATGACTTCGACGGGCTGACCCACGAGCAGCTGCGCCAGCGCCTGATCAACGGCGCGCCGAAGTACGGCAACGATGACGACAGCGTGGACATGCTGCTGACCCGTGCTTACGAAACCTACATTGAGGAGCTGAAGCAGTACCACAACCCGCGCTACGGCCGCGGCCCGATTGGCGGTAACTACTACGCGGGCACGTCGTCTATCTCCGCTAACGTTCCGTTCGGCGCGGCAACGATGGCCACGCCGGACGGACGTAAGGCCCACACCCCGCTGGCAGAAGGGGCTAGCCCGGCCTCCGGTACGGACCACCTCGGCCCGACGGCGGTGATTGGCTCCGTGGGTAAACTGCCGACGGAAGCGATTCTTGGCGGCGTGCTGCTTAACCAGAAGCTGAACCCGTCGACGCTGGAAAACGACAGCGATCGCCAGAAGCTGATGGTACTGCTGCGTACCTTCTTCGAGGTGCACAAGGGCTGGCATATTCAGTACAACATTGTCTCCCGCGAAACGCTGCTGGAAGCGAAGAAGCACCCGGACCAGTACCGCGACCTGGTAGTGCGCGTGGCGGGTTACTCGGCGTTCTTCACCGCCCTGTCGCCGGATGCGCAGGACGATATTATCGCCCGTACTGAGCATACGCTGTAAGAAAACGCCCGGTGGCGCTGCGCTTACCGGGCCTACAGCATCTCCCCGTAGGCCGGGTAAGGCGAAGCCGCCACCCGGCTTTCTGACTTTCATTCGAAATTAAATTTGTGCTCCCCGTCACCTTGTTATTAGAATGTTTCAAAACGCAGTGACCCAGGAGCACAGTATGACCGTTAAAGTTATCGTCACCGATATGGACGGAACTTTCCTTGATGATGCCAAGCAGTACGATCGTGACCGCTTCCAGGCACAGTTTGAGCAGCTTAAATCCCGCGATATTGAATTCGTTGTCGCCAGCGGCAACCAGTATTACCAGCTCATCTCCTTCTTCCCCGAACTGAAAGAGCAGATCTCCTTCGTGGCGGAGAACGGCGCGCTGGTGTTTGACCACGGCGAACAGGTTTTCCACGGCGAGCTGACCCGCCATGAGTCGCAGATCGTTATTGGCGAACTGCTGAAAGACGAAGGGCTGAACTTTGTAGCCTGCGGTCTGGAGAGCGCCTACGTCAGCGACAAAGCCCCGGACGCCTTCGTGGCGCTGATGTCAAAGCACTATCACCGCTTAAAACGCATCAGCGATTACCGCGAAATCGACGACGTGCTGTTTAAGTTCTCCCTGAACCTGCCGGACAGCGATATCCCGAACCTGGTCGATAAACTGCACGTCTCCCTGGACGGCATCATGAAGCCGGTCACCAGCGGTTTCGGTTTTGTCGATTTGATTATCCCCGGCCTGCACAAGGCCAACGGCATTAGCCGCCTGCTGAAACGCTGGAAAATCTCCCCGCAGGAGTGCGTCGGCATTGGCGACAGCGGCAACGACGCGGAAATGCTGAAGCTGGTGAAATACGCTTTTGCGATGGGCAACGCGGCGCAGAGCATTAAAGACATTAGCCGCTACAGCACCGACGATAACAACCATCAGGGCGCGCTGAACGTCATTCAGGCCGTGCTCGACAACCACTCTCCTTTCGACGTCTGATCCTTTCCTCGCCGGAGCCCCGCTCCGGCCTCTCACTCTTTTTCCGTCCTGTGGCTTGCGTCAAGTTTTTAAACTTGCATTAACTTATTTTTAACTTAAAGTATCACTTGTAGATATTTTTACTTTCGAATGAAAGATGCGAGGCAGTTATGACCTTTACCAGTGAAACCTTGCCAGCGGACCATAAAGCGGCAATCCGTCAGTTAAAACGTGAGTTACGCGCGCAGATCGGCGACGTGCAGGCGGTGTTTGACAAGCTCAGCGATAAAATCGCCACCCGCGTGGCGGAGATCAACGCCCTGAAAAATAAAGGCGAATCCGTCTGGCCGGTGATTCCGTTTGCAGATGTGAAAAACGGCACGATTACCGACGCTCAGCGCGAGGCCGTTAAGCGCCGCGGCTGCGCGGTGATTAAAGGTCACTTCCCCCGCGAGCAGGCGCTGGCGTGGGATCGGTCGATGCTCGACTACCTCGATCTGAACAAGTTTGACGAGGTGTACAAAGGGCCGGGCGACAACTTCTTCGGCACCTTAACCGCCTCCCGCCCGGAGATTTACCCGATCTACTGGTCCCAGGCACAAATGCAGGCGCGCCAGAGTGAAGCGATGGCGCAGGTGCAGTCGTTCCTGAACCGTTTATGGACATTCGAGAGCAACGGCAAGCAGTGGTTCGACCCTGACGTGAGCGTGATTTACCCGGACCGCATTCGCCGCCGTCCGCCGGGAACCACCTCCAAAGGGCTGGGGGCGCATACCGATTCCGGCGCGCTGGAGCGCTGGCTGCTGCCGGCTTACCAGCAGGTGTTTGCCCGCGTGTTTGACGGCAACGTCGAGAAATACGATCCGTGGAACGCCGCACACCGTACCGAAGTGGAAGAGTACACCGTGGATAACACCACCAAGTGCTCGGTGTTCCGCACCTTCCAGGGCTGGACGGCGCTGTCGGACATGATCCCCGGCCAAGGGCTGCTGCACGTGGTGCCGATCCCGGAAGCAATGGCCTACATTCTGCTGCGTCCTCTGCTGGACGACGTGCCGGAAGACGAACTCTGCGGCGTGGCGCCGGGGCGCGTGCTGCCGATTTCCGAGAAGTGGCACCCGCTGCTTGTCGAAGCATTGACCAGTATTCCAGCGCTGGAGGCGGGCGATTCCGTGTGGTGGCACTGCGACGTGATCCACTCCGTCGCGCCGGTGGAAAATCAGCAGGGCTGGGGCAACGTGATGTACATCCCCGCCGCGCCAATGTGCGAGAAGAACCTCGCCTATGCGAAAAAGGTCAAGGAAGCGCTGGAAACCGGCGCGTCGCCAGGAGACTTCCCGCGCGAGGATTATGAAAAAAGCTGGCAGGACCGTTTTACCGTGAACGATCTCAATATCCACGGCAAGCGCGCGCTGGGCATGGCTTAACTGTCGTACAGCCCTTCCCGCTCCACGGCGGTGCGTCGTTTCCCCTGACGTATCCGCCGTACCGATTCCCGCACGGCCAGCGTACCGTTCAGCAGCAATGTTCCTACCGGGGCATCCGGGCGCATCAGCCGCTGCTGGAGCATATGCACCGCTTCCGTTCCCAGCTCGTCGCGGGGAACATGCACCGCCGTTAAGGGCACATCCTGAATCGCCGCCAGATTAAAGCCGTCAATGCTCATCACCGAGACGTCCTGCGGCACGCGCAGACCGTGATTTTGCAGCGCGCTGATGGTGCCTGCCGCCATAAAGTCCCCGCCTACCAGGAACGCCGTCGGCAGGTCTTTTCCCTTCTGTTGGTTAAGCCACTCGCTCACCAGTTGCTCCGTCTCTCTGGCGCTGAAGCTTGGCACCACCAACAGGTCGCGCCTGTCGTTAAACCTGAGATTATGGGCATGCCACGCGTCGCGGATACCCGCCAGGCGCAGCTCCATGGTGTAGCGACGCAGGCACAGCACGTTCATCACCTCGCGGTGCCCCATCTCGAACAGGTACTCCGCCGCCCGCTCGCCAATAGCACGGTGATCCGGGGCAACGGCAGGCAGGCGCATGCGGCGGTCCCGGCAGTTAATCAGCATGCAGAGTTTCCCCACATCCACCGCCAGATCGTGGATATGCGGATCGTCGATACCGAGCAGAATGGCCGCCTGGGTATCCGGCTCGTTCATGCGTGCCAGAAAAATCTGGGCGTCGCTGTCGTTCTCCTCCAGCGCGCAGTAGCGCAGCCGAACCTCGTGCGAGGCAAGCCCTTTGCTCACGCTCTGGATCACGCGGTAATAAAAGATGTCGGACCGCTCGTCGAAGGCACGCTGAGGGGCAAAAACCACAAGGCTGTTAAGCAGCAGACGCCCCGCCGCCATGCCGTCCATTACCCCCAGCTCCCGCGCGCACGCCAGCACCTTAGCCCGCGCCTTTTCGCTGGTATTCGCTTTGCCTGCCAGCACACGGGAAACCGTACTGATGGAGAGCTGGGTACGGGCGGCGATTTCGGTGATTTTTAGCCTTTTGTCCATTTTGTGATCTGGCTCCATTTGCGAAATGAAAAAATTTTCATAGCGTGTTCATCAGGCAATAACTGATATAAAGACCATCATGCCAGAGGGTTTACGTCAGTTATGAGAAATTTTGCACAAAATCCACTTTTGCCCTCTCATTTTCTTCCCTAAGGTGAACTTGTCACACAGCTTCCATACTAGTTGTATAGCAACTTAAGCATTCTAAGCGGATAGAAATCAAAGGCATAACAATCTGTGTGACATCTGAACCTCCGTCCCCTTACCGTCCGTCTTGTGGAGAGTAAAATGAGTCAGGACATCAATAACACCGTTGCGACAAGCAAAACCCGTCGCGTCATTAAGAATTTGCGCTGGTACGTGCTGGTGCTGTTTTTACTTGGCGTCACCGTTAACTACATCACCCGTAACTCACTGGGGATCCTCGCCCCGGAACTGAAAGAGAGCCTCGGGATCACCACCGAGCAGTACTCCTGGATAGTCGGCGCGTTTCAGATCGCCTACACCATTTTCCAGCCCCTGTGCGGCTGGCTGATCGACGTTATCGGCCTGAAGATTGGCTTTATGGTCTGTGCCGGGATCTGGGCGCTGATGTGTATCTTCCACGCGGGCGCCGGAAGCTGGCTGCACCTGGCGATTCTGCGCTTCTTTATGGGTGCTTCCGAAGCTGCCGCCACGCCAGCGAATGCCAAAACCATCGGCGAATGGTTCCCGAAATCAGAGCGTCCCGTTGCCGCCGGTTGGGCGGGCGTGGGCTTCTCCATCGGCGCGATGCTGGCTCCGCCTATCATTTACTTCGCTCACGCGTCGTTCGGCTGGCAGGGGGCGTTTATGTTTACCGGCGTGCTGGCGCTGCTGTGGGTGATCCTGTGGTGGGCGTTCTACCACAACCCGGAACAGCACCCGAACCTGAGCCGCGACGAGCTGGCGTTTATCAAGCAGGATAACGAACCCGCACCGGTCAAGCTGCCCTTCCTGACCGCGCTGAAAACCGTCTCGAAAAACAAACGTTTCTACGGTATCGCCATCCCGGCCTTTATGGCAGAACCCGCCTGGGCGGTGCTGAGCTTCTGGGTGCCCCTGTACCTCGCCAAAGAGCACGGCATGGATTTGAAGCAGATCGCGATGTTTGCCTGGCTGCCCTTCCTCGCCGCCGACCTCGGCAGCGTGGCAAGCGGCTACCTGACGCGCCTGTACACCCGCTGGTTCGGCTACTCCCGCGTGAACTCGGTGGTGGCAAGCTCCGTCACCGGCGCGTTTCTGATGATTTCTCTGGCCATCGTCGCCGTGACCCGCGACCCGTATATCACCATCGTGCTGATCTCCATCGGCGGCTTCGGGCACCAGATTATCTCATGCATGCTGAGCGCGCTGGTGGTGGAGTCCTTCGATAAGGGCCAGATGGCGACCGTCAACGGCATGCGCGGCTCGGCGGCGTGGATCGCCAGCTTCCTGTTTTCCCTGTTAATCGGGGTGACCGCCGACAAAATCGGCTTCAACCCGCTTTTTATTGCCATGGGCTTTTTTGACCTGATTGGCGCTCTCTTCCTGGTGGCATTTATTGCTGAACGTCGCGCCAAGCGCGCCTGATAGTGGATGTATTGCATATGAAAACCCTGAAAAACTGGACCGTTGATAAGCAGTCTGCGAATCATCTGGAGCTGCTGGTGGATAATCAGCACCGCCTGTGCCTGTACGTGCTGGAACAGAACCTGTTCCGCGTGCTGATCAAACGCAAAGGCGAGCTGGCGCTGGACCGCACCTGGAGCATCGCGCCGGAACAAGACGTGCCGTGGGAAGGCCGCCGTCGTGACGACTTGAGCGGTTTCTCCTGCCCGGCCTGGACCCTGACGCAGCAGGATGACGCAGTGACGGTGGCAACCGAGCAGCTGCGCGTGACCGTCCACCAGCCCCTGTGGCTGGAGTGGCACTACCGTAATGATGCGGGCGAATGGCAGCCGCTGGTCCAGGATCGCCCGACCAGCGCCTACCTGCTGGACGCCCACGGCGACGGCGTGGCGCACTATCTCAGCCGCCGCAAGGACGAGCGTTTCTACGGCCTGGGCGAGAAAGCGGGCGATCTGCAGCGCAACGGCAAACGTTACGAGATGCGCAACCTGGACGCCATGGGCTATAACGCCGCCAGCACCGATCCGCTTTATAAGCACATTCCGTTTACCCTCACCCGCCGCGATGACGTGAGCTACGGCCTGTTCTACGACAACCTGAGCAGCTGCTGGCTGGATCTGGGCAACGAGATCGACAACTATCACACCGCCTATCGCCGCTGGCAGGCGGAAGCGGGCGATATTGATTATTACATCTTTACCGGCAAGCGCGCACTGGACGTCACCAAAGCCTTCGTGCGCCTGACCGGGAAAACGCTGTTTGGGCCGAAGTGGAGCCTGGGCTACAGCGGCTCGACCATGCACTACACCGACGCACCGGACGCGCAGAATCAGCTGATGAACTTCATCCGCCTGTGCGAAGAGCACGCCATTCCGTGCGATTCGTTCCAGCTCTCGTCCGGCTATACCTCCATCAACGGCAAGCGCTACGTCTTCAACTGGAACTACGACAAAGTGCCGCAGCCGAAGGCGATGAGCCAGGCCTTCCACGACGCGGGACTGAAGCTTGCGGCCAACATCAAGCCGTGCCTGCTGCAGGATCATCCGCGCTACGGTGAAGTGGCGGAGAGCGGCCTGTTCATCCGTGATTCAGAAACCGACGCGCCTGAACGCTCCAGCTTCTGGGATGACGAAGGCTCGCACCTCGACTTTACCAACCCGCAGACGGTGCAGTGGTGGCAGAACGGCGTGACCACACAGCTGCTGGAGATGGGTATCGACTCCACCTGGAACGACAACAACGAGTATGAAGTGTGGGACGGGGAAGCCCGCTGCTTTGGCTTCGGCAAGGAGATCGCCATCAAGCACATTCGCCCGGTGATGCCACTGCTGATGATGCGCGCCTCGCTGGAAGCGCAGCAGCGCTTTGCGCCGGAGAAGCGTCCGTATCTCATCTCCCGCTCCGGCTGCGCCGGGATGCAGCGCTACGTTCAGACCTGGAGCGGCGACAACCGCACTAACTGGGACACGCTGCGCTATAACATCCGCATGGGGCTGGGCATGAGCCTGTCCGGATTATTCAACGTCGGTCACGACGTGGGCGGTTTCTCCGGCGACAAGCCGGACGCCGAGCTGTTCGTGCGCTGGGTGCAGAACGGCGTAATGCACCCGCGCTTTACCATCCATTCCTGGAATGACGATCGCACCGTGAACGAGCCGTGGATGTATCCGGGCGTCACGCCTGCCATTCGCGGCGCGATTGAGCTGCGCTACCGCCTGCTGCCGTATCTCTACACCCTGCTCTGGCAGGCGCACGCCGACGACGAGCCGATGCTGCGCCCGACCTTCCTCGACCACGAGCACGACGCGCAGACCTTCGAAGAGTGCGATGACTTCCTGCTGGGCCGCGACCTGCTGGTCGCCAGCGTCGTCGAAGCCGGGCAGCGCGAGCGCCGCGTCTGGCTGCCAGATAACGAAACGGGCTGGTACGATTTTTACACCCACGCGTGGTATGCGGGCGGGCAATCCATCGTCCTTGATGCGCCGCTGGAAAAACTGCCGCTGCTGGTGCGCGCCGGGGCCGGTCTGCCGCTTAGCGAGCGCATCACGCATGTGAGTGCTGAAAAAGATTCGACCCGCGAGCTGAAGCTGTTCCCAGTTAAAGGCGTCGGCACAACCACGGGGCTGCTGTTTGAAGACGACGGTGAAAGCTGGGGCTATAAGAAGGGCAATGCGCTGTGGGTGGAATGGGAAATGGAGTGTGATGGCGCAACCATCAACCTGAAGGTGAACGCGCGCGGGGATTATCGTCCGGCGTGGAAGGCGCTGAAGGTGTCGTTACCGGCGGGGGAAAAACGTACGCTGCGGGTGAATGGGGTTGAAGGGAGCGAGTGGGTGGTGTAGTACGGCCTGATGCTCTCACCCTAACCCTCTCCCACGGGGAGAGGGGATAAAGGCACGACGCCTTTCCCTAAGTATTTCGCGCTGCAGGAAGGCGGCAAACCTGTGAATCCCCGGGAGCTTACATAAGTAAGTGACCGGGGTGAACAGGTGCAGCCAACGCATCTGCAGCGTGAAAGACGACGGGAAATTAGCCGTCGATACCTTTGCTGCGCAGGTAATCTTCGTAGTTACCGGTGAAGTCCACCACGCGCTCTGGCGTAATTTCGATCACGCGGGTCGCCAGGGAGCTGACGAACTCACGGTCGTGAGAGACGAAGATCAGGGTGCCCTGATACATCTCCAGCGCCATGTTCAGCGATTCGATAGATTCCATATCCAGGTGGTTGGTCGGTTCGTCCATCACCAGAATGTTCGGTTTTTCCATCATCAGCTTGCCGAAGAGCATGCGGCCTTTTTCACCACCGGAGAGCACTTTGGCCGGCTTTTTGATGTCGTCCTGGCTGAACAGCAGACGCCCCAGAATGCTGCGCACCGCCTGCTCGTCGTCACCTTCCTGCTTCCACTGGCTCATCCAGTCGAAGACGGTCAAATCGTTTTCGAACTCGTACTCATGGTCCTGCGCGTAGTAGCCAATCTGCGCGTTCTCGGACCACTTCACGGTGCCGTTGTCCGGCTGCAGTTCACCCACCAGGGTTTTCAGCAGGGTAGATTTACCCACGCCGTTGGCGCCCAGAATGGCAATCTTCTCACCCACTTCCAGCAGCAGGTTGAAGTTTTTAAACAGCGGGCCTTCATCAAAGCCTTTGGTAAGGGCTTCCACTTCCAGCGCGTTACGGAACAGCTTCTTGTCCTGCTCGAAGCGGATGAACGGGTTCTGACGGCTGGAGGCTTTAACCTCTTCCAGCTTGATTTTGTCGATCTGACGCGCACGCGAGGTTGCCTGACGGGATTTAGAGGCGTTGGCGCTGAAGCGGCTGACGAAGGACTGCAGGTCCGCAATCTGCGCTTTCTTCTTGGCGTTATCTGCCAGCAGACGCTCGCGCGCCTGGGTGGCCGCCGTCATGTACTCGTCGTAGTTGCCCGGATACACGCGCAGCTCGCCGTAGTCCAGATCCGCCATGTGCGTACAGACCATGTTCAGGAAGTGACGGTCGTGCGAGATGATGATCATGGTGCTGTCGCGGTCGTTCAGCGTCTGCTCCAGCCAGCGGATGGTATCGATGTCCAGGTTGTTCGTTGGTTCGTCGAGCAGCAGGATGTCCGGGTTAGAGAACAGCGCCTGCGCCAGCAGCACGCGCAGCTTCCAGCCTGGCGCGACTTCGCTCATCGGGCCGTAATGCTGTTCAACCGGAATACCCACGCCCAGCAGCAGCTCGCCCGCACGCGCTTCCGCAGAGTAGCCATCCATTTCGCCGTACTGGGTTTCCAGATCGGCCACTTTATAGCCGTCTTCTTCGCTCATTTCGGCGAGACCGTAGATACGATCGCGCTCCTGCTTCACTTCCCACAGCTCCGCGTGCCCCATGATCACGGTGTCGAGCACGGTGAACTCTTCGAAGGCGAACTGATCCTGACGCAGCTTACCGATACGCTCGTTCGGATCGAGCGACACGTTGCCCAGCGTCGGCTCTAAATCGCCGCCGAGGATCTTCATAAAGGTGGATTTTCCGCTACCGTTGGCACCAATCAGGCCGTAACGGTTGCCGCCGCCAAATTTGACGGAAATGTTTTCGAACAGCGGCTTACTGCCAAACTGCATAGTGACGTTGCTGGTAACTAACACGGAGAGATTCCTGCGAAAAGTGTGATAAACACGGCATTATGCCACAATTCCGAATTGAGATCCCGTGTTGCGGCAATCCACTAAACTTTAACAAAATCGAAAAAAATGTGATTTCGTACACATCTGAATTCCCTGTTAGCGGGAATGCACATATAATGCGCTCCCATCACAGATTCAGACTTATCAACTCATCGCCTGAATGGCTTAGATACCTCGCACAACATGAACATGAAATTAACAACGCTTTTTGCGGCGGCGTTAGCCGTAGTAGGTTTTTGTAAGACCGCGTCTGCGGTGACGTATCCCCTGCCGACAGACGGAAGCCGTCTGGTGGGTCAAAACCAGGTGGTGACGGTGCCTGAGGGTAACTCTCAGCCGCTGGAGTATTTCGCCGCGCAGTACCAGCTGGGTCTGTCCAACATGCTGGAAGCCAACCCGGGCGTTGACCCGTATCTGCCGAAAGCGGGTACCGTGCTGAATATTCCTCAGCAGCTGATCCTGCCGGATACCGTTCATGAAGGCATCGTTATTAACAGCGCCGAAATGCGTCTGTATTACTACCCGAAAGGCACCAACACCGTGATCGTGCTGCCAATCGGTATCGGCCAGTTGGGTAAAGACACCCCGCTGAACTGGACCACCAAAGTTGAACGTAAGAAAGCGGGCCCAACCTGGACGCCGACGGCTAAAATGCACGCGGAATACATCGCTGCAGGCGAGCCGCTGCCAGCCGTTGTGCCAGCCGGCCCGGATAACCCGATGGGCCTGTACGCGCTGTACATTGGTCGTCTGTACGCCATCCACGGCACCAACGCCAACTTCGGTATCGGCCTGCGCGTGAGCCACGGCTGCGTGCGCCTGCGTAACGACGACATCAAGTTCCTGTTCGAAAACGTGCCGGTCGGTACGCGCGTGCAGTTCATCAACGAACCGGTGAAAGCGACGTCTGAGCCAGACGGCAGCCGCTACATCGAAGTGCACAACCCGCTGTCAACCAGCGAAGACCAGATCAACAACAACGAGATCGTGCCGATTACGCTGAACAGCGCGGTGCAGGCCGTGACCTCTCAGCCAGACGTGGAAACCACCATCGTCGACCAGGCGATTCAGAACCGTTCCGGTATGCCGGTGCGTCTGAACTAACCACGCGCATCAAAAAAGCGGGCCTCGAGGCCTAATGCCAGTCAGTTAAGACTCTGACTGGCCCTTTTTCGGGGCTGTGGGGTATCTCCAGGGCCTTTCCTTTACCA